>NZ_AP023180.1:676829-1353658 GCF_013426915.1 Paraburkholderia sp. PGU19 | reverse complement strand
CTCATTCGTAACGGCAAGCTTCTTGCCCATGTCGTCGACATACGCGGTCGCCTCGTACGTGACGGACATCACGCTGGTCCGCTTCACAAGCGCATAGGGCGCCGGATCGGCGATCACCGCGCGCACACCCGCAAGCGCCCGTTCGAGCGCGGCCAGCACCACGCTCGGACGCGCTTCGGGCGTGATCTCCAGAGTGACGGTGACGCCGTGCAGCGACGGCGGCCGGCTGCTGTTCGTGATCTTCGCCTTCGCCGCGACAGCGTTCGGCACAATCACGATATTGCCTTGCGATGTCAGCAGATGCGTCGCGCGCCAGTTCATCTCCAGCACCTTGCCCTCGACGCCGTCGATAGTCACCCAGTTGCCGATGTGATACGGCTCGGTCGTGTTGATCACGATGCCGGCGAACACGTCGCTGAGCGTGCTCTGGATCGCAAGCCCAAGCACGATCGCGAGCGCGCCCGAGGTCGCGACCAGCCCGCGCACCGGCAGCTCGAGCACGAAGCCAAGCGCCGCAACGACAGCCGCAAGAAACACCACCGCGCCGAACACGTCCGAGAAGAGCCGTTGACGGCGCCAGGTCTGCGGCAACAGCAGCGTGTCGAGCGCAAGGCTCAGCAGGCGCGCGCCCATCAGCCACCAGATGATTTCGAGCACCTGGCCGAGCACGTGCAGCGGCTTCGAATCCGCATAGGGTGCCTGCGAGAAAGGACTCAGGCCCGAGCCGAATAGCAGCGCGCTAAAGGCCGCGTAAATGCACAGGCGCACCAGCAGCCGCGCGACTTCGTTTTTGGGTGTGGTGCAACGCCAGATCACGACATCGACTGCGACGAGCGCAAAGCCAAAAATCAGCGGATTGTTCACGCACACTCCATAGCGGGGTTGAACGGTCAAAGCGATGTGTACACCAGCCGCATGCAATCGTCGTTGGTAACGACTGTTTGCGACAGTAGCACGGCCTCGTGCAACGCGGCGCCATGTCCAGTTTCATGGCGCCGCGCGCCGCGCATTCAGCCCAGTTTTTACGACATTTTTAATCGCGATGCAGCAGAGCGTACGTGGGGTTCGGCGCGGGCGGCCACTTCACGCGTCACTTCACATTGAACGAGTAGTCGCCGTGCGTGCGATGACCGTCCGATGCCACCGCGACCCAATGCACCGTGTATTTGCCCGCAGGCAGCGCGGGCAGCGCGACGGACGCGATGCTCGGCTGCTGCGCATCAACCGTCGATTTCGCGGTGCTCACCTGCTTGCCCGCCGCATCCGTGACGGTCAATGAACTGAAGGCGGGTTCGAGCGGGCCATCGAAGGTGATGGTCACCTTGGCGGGTGCTTCGACGGTCGTGCCCGCGCCGGGCTCCTGCTTCTGCGGAAACACATGGGCGAGCGCCGCGAGCGGCGTCAGCATGAGTGACAGCGCGAGCGCCGCCACGAGTCGTGTCGTGTTCATAGTCGTGTCCTCGTTACGGGAAAAGCGGTTTGCCGATCGTCGTGGGCGCGATGTCGTCGAAGAACAGATGCGCCTGCACCAGCACGCCGACATGCGAACCGCTCGCGTGATTCACGGGGATCTGCGCCTCGATGCCGAATTGCCCATAACGGTTGATCCAGATGACGCCCGGGTTGACCGTGCCCGTGGTTTGCCCCTGGCTGCGCGACAACGGAATTTCGACGATGGGTATCAGATTCGAGAGCGGCTGCGGCAAGCCAACGTCGCGCACGTGCTGCTGCAGATAGGGCAGGCTGTATTGCACGGTCACGCCGTAGTCGAACGCATTCGGCTGGCCCGTGCCCGTCGTCAACGCGGGGCCCGCTTCGCCCGTGATCGCGATGGGGCGCAGATACGCGAGCGAATCGGGCAGGTCGCCGAAGCCCTTGCCGGCGAAGATCGTCGGAGAGATGGTCGAGAAGCTCTGGCCGATCGCGTGGCTGCCCGTGCCGCCCAGGTCCGCGTTGACGCCGACCGACGTCATGAACTCGTGCGCCTCGTTCACATACAGCAGGTACTTGAGGCCGACGCTGAAGTTGTCGAAGCCGTGCGCGGTCGGATTGTTCTGCCCGACATAGGCGCCGCCGATCGACACCGCGAGGCGCGGCGTGATCAGCTTGTCGTATTCGAAGCTGAAGCTGTTGACGCTCTGGTCGCCATTGTCGCCGCGTACGCGCTGGTGGCCATATTCCAGATTGAGTTCGTCGCTGACACCGGGGTCGTCGACGGCCAGCGTGGCGGGGAAGACGCGGTCACCTGCAATGGAGTGCGCGTGAGAAATGGACGGAACGAGCAGGGCTGCAAGGATGCAGCCGGCGAACGGCAGCATGCCGCGCCTGGCGTATCGGATATTCATGTAGGTCATCCTGAGTGGGAGCGCGCGCCGGCCGCGTACGCGCCAGAAGGCGGCGACGCGGCGTGCGCGAATACAGCAACGCCGTGACGGCGTTGCGGGTACGCGGGTTCGACTCAGAGATGCACGGGCGGCGCGCGCGGCTGCGCGCTTTCGAACGGCGTGATGAGCGCGACGCTTTCGAAGCGAACCGCTACACGCTGCGTGATCGCGGCGACCGTCAGCGCGAACGTCGACGGCGACGCGGGCAGCACGGGAGTATGCGCGAGCAGGCTGCAATAGCCGCACGCATGCCAGTGCGAGGCAAGCGTGTGCGTATTGCCGGTGTCGTCCTCTTGCGTGTCGGCGGGACTGGCCGTTTGGGCGGAGCAGAGCGCGGCGGCGGGATCGTACGCGCCGCGGCTCGCCGCAATGGCCTGCGAGACGGTGGGTGCGAGCGCCGCCATCAGGATCGCGAGCAATCCGAGAATGCAGCCAATCTTCCGATGGAACCGGCTCGCCATGTTGATTGAAAACGTGTGTGGGATCCTGCGCGGATTATGACATCGGCGCGGCATGCAGTGAACGCCCGCCGCGCATCTGGACATGAAAATCTTCGCGAAACTGTCGATTTGCTGTCGCGTCGATCGTCGTCTTTGTAGAACCGGGCAGCGGCGCTTTTTATGCCCGGCATCTGACGACTTTGTACAGGAGAGCGGCATGAACTACGTGGATGGATTCGTGGTGGCAGTGAAGGCGGAGAATCGCGACATTTACCGCAAGCACGCCGAGACGGCGGCGGGCGTGTTCAAGGAGTTCGGCGCGCTGAACGTCGTCGAATGCTGGGGCGACGACGTGCCCGAAGGCAAGCTCACGTCGTTTCCGCTGGCCGTTAAGCGCGAGCCGGACGAAGTGGTCGTGTTCTCGTGGGTCGTCTGGCCTTCGCGCGCGAAGCGCGACGAAGGCATGGGCAAGGTGATGGCCGATCCGCGTCTTCAACCGGATGTGATGACGATGCCGTTCGACGGCAAGCGGCTGATCTACGGCGGCTTCGAAGTGATCGTCGACGTGTGACGGCGTTCGGCGGGCGCTAGAGCGTTTCCGTGAACATGGGCGTCGTGCCGTCGCTGCTTTCGTAGTACTCCGCCGACGCCTGCCCGCTCTGCGCGCCTTGCCCGAGCCGGATGATCGTGAAGCCGTGCATGTAGATCGTGTCCGCTTCTTTCAGCAGCACGTTTTGCAGCGTGGGCGGATTGACGATGCGTGCGTCCGGCGTATTCTCCGGTCCGTCGACGATCACAGGCACCGCGCCGTGTCCGATGCAGCGTCCGCGATTCAATCCGAGGTACGGCTGATAGATGCTCAGGTTGTGCTCGTGGCCCCAGAACCATGCGCTAACCGGCTGCCTGGCGGCTTTCGCGAAACGCTGGAAGCTCGCGAGCAGCTTCGGGTTGTGCGCGATGAGCTTGCCGCCCGTCTGCAACGGTCCAATCTGCGACAGCGCGGAAAACAGCTGGTGATGCGAAAGCAGGATCGTCTTGCCGCTGAATTCGGCGATGCGCTCGACGATCCAGTCCTCTTCGTCCTGCTCGATAAACGTGAGAACTTCCGTTCCGTCGAACGGGTTGTAGTCGTGCAGCCCTGTGTCCAGCGCGATGAACTGCCAGTCGTCGTTGCGCAGGCAGAAGAAGCTGGCAGGCTGAAGGCGCGCGTGATCGTTGAGCGTGTCGATCAGCCCGTAATAGCCGGCGCCGCCCGAGTACATGTCGTGGTTTCCCGAAAGCGTGTAGACGGGTACGTCCTTCGTGCTGCGCGAAAGCACGCTGTCGACGATGTTCCTGAAGTTTGCATCGCATTCCTGCGGCGTGCCCGAATAGTAGATGTCGCCGAGATGAATCACGACGTCGGGGTTTTGCAGCGCGGCCTGCTTCAGCAAGTCCACGGCGACATCCGTTCCCGTGCCCCAGTCGGCGATCAGCGCGACTGTTGCGCCTGCTTTCAGCGGCACCGTGACGGGGCCAATCGCGGCCGCGCGCCGGTACGGAATCGACGCGCGCTTGCCGTCCGGGCCGAAGTACTGCATGTAGCTCTCGATGACCTTGATCCACGCCGGATCGCAGACGTTGAAGCGCAGATCGTTCTCGATGCTGTCGGCGCCGGCCGCGTCGCCGCGTGCGCGCGCTTCCATCAGCGCGAAGCCCATCTTCGCGCAGGTCCAGGCGTCCTGCGCGACTTCGTCCGGCGCGACGTCGGGCAAGGCCGATTCGCCTTGCGACTTCAGCGACGCAATCGTCGCTGCCGCGTTGACGAGCGCGTTGTCCGTGCCAGGCCGCGAGGCGAGCGTCGCGGAGGGCGTCGTGCTGCGCACGACCTGATCGACGGCTGACTGGAACAGCGAGACGAATTGATCGCGGAAGCTCGCGGGTTCGACGGCCATGGTGGTCTCCAATGATCGGATAGGCGAAATCCGTATTGCATATTGCGGCTTTTCGAATCGAATGCGAAAGCCGGGAGTAATGTTCGCGGTATGGAAGCTTGAAGCAGGCGACAGGCTAATGGATCAATTCGGCTAACACCAAGACGATTGGCGCAACACAATTTGCATGAAGCTGAATCGCTCGATTGCTCGTCGTTAATGCACGCATCGCCGGGTTCGATGGCTTCTATCGCGCGCGCTGAATTCAAACCATTCAAGCTTTCCGCGCCGCTGCCGATAACGTATCTGGCCGTCCCTCCTGCAAAGCCCTATTAAAGATGCGTGTGTCCAAGACCGAGTCCGTACTGCTCACCGTTGCCGTGTTCGCCGTCGTCAGTTTCAGCGGCTGGCTCCAGAGCGAAATGAAGCACGCCGCGCGCGAGCGCAACCGGCACGACATCGGCACGATCGTCGAAGCTGCCTGCGCGAACCTGAACGCCGCCGAACTCGAATCCAGCGACAACGGCCAGCTGCAATGCGGCACGATCGCGCAGGAAGCGCCGCGCGAAGCGTCCTCGGCGCCCGAGGCGTTGACGGCAGCCGCGACGGGCGCCGCATCGACAGTTCCGAATCCTTAGGCTTTTTTGCCGGGCGCACGCTACACTGCGCGACTCGCGTGGCGAAGCTGCGCAGCCAGCACTGATGCGGCTTTGATCGACAATACCTCACGCGCTGATATACTAAATACGTTCACAGTCCGCGTGACATTGAAGCCAGTTGACGGGCGCGGATACGGGAGCGGCGCAGTGCGCCGCTCGAGCCAACTACGGTGCTCATTCGCACCGACCGGATCAGAGGCGATGCATGTCGTCAGAACTTGACAGTCAGCCAGCGGCTACGCCGTTCACCCTGTCACTGCAACCCATCGGGACGAGCGCCAGTTTGCGTGATCGCGCCTACGCGATGCTGCGCGCGGCGATCGCCGATGCCGATATCTATGCGTCGCGCGACGAAATACGCCTCGACGACCGCGCGCTGAGCGAATCACTGGGGGTGAGCCGCACGCCTGTGCGCGAGGCGATGACGCTGCTCGAACAGGAAGGCTTCGTGCGCACGATCCCGCGCCGAGGCATCTACATCGTGCGCAAGAGCAAGCGCGAGATCGTCGAGATGGTGCAGATGTGGGCCGCGCTGGAAAGCATGGCCGCGCGTCTCGCCACGCTGCACGCAACGGACGAAGAAATCGCGCGGCTGCGTCATATGTTCGACCAGTTCCGCGATTCGACGCCGGCGGAGCATATCGCCGAGTACTCGGATGCGAACATTGCGTTCCATCAGGCCATCGTCGAGCTGTCGAAGTCGCAGATCATTCTCGACACGATCAAGAACATCTTCATTCATGTGCGCGCAATTCGTCGCATGACGATTTCGCAGAGCGACCGTGCGTCGCGTTCGATCGTCGACCATCTGCGCATCATCGAGGCACTGGAAAAGCGCGACACCGAACTCGCCGAGCGTCTCGTGCGCCAGCACTCGCTCGACCTCGCCGCCTTCATCGAGGCAAATTGCGACTTTCTCGATTGAGAGCAGTCGCTTCTCCCTGATCTATCGCGGGCATCCGTTCCCGGATGTCCGCATCTTCCCTCATTGCCAACCGGCGAGCTTCTCTGCGCGCCCCGTGCCATCGCATCCATAAACGATCGCGAATGCATTCGATAACTTTCTTTAATTATTCCCAATCCCCTGCGCGCTCGTACGATGGGTTCGCCCGGATGCGTTCTGCTTTAAGGGTTAACGCGTGCAATCAACGCTTTTAAGCGCATTGCATTGGGGAAAATCCGCAGGCCGCTGGAATAAAAATGTAAAGACTGAAACATGTTTGAATGGTTAACTACACGGGTCTGTCAAAAGTCCCCAGCGCCGGGTAGAAGAACACAGCAGAAAACAGCAAGGCGGATGCGGGCAACGCGATCACGTATCGCGCGGCTTGCATCGAAAACACTAGAAATGCGGAGACGATGCTCATGAATGGAAACACCCGACAGGCGACGGGAAGCGGTCTATTTTCGAACCGTTGGTGTCAACTGGTGATCGGCATGCTGTGCATGGCACTCGTTGCCAACCTTCAATATGCATGGACTCTCTTCGTCGCGCCGATGAACGCGCGGCACCACTGGGGCGAAGCATCGATTCAGCTTGCGTTCTCGATCTTCATCGTCACGGAGACGTGGCTCGTACCGATTGAAGGATGGCTCGTCGACCGTTTCGGTCCGCGTCCTGTCGTCGCGGGCGGCGCGATTTGCGCTGGCCTCGCGTGGATGCTGTTCGCGCATGCGACGACGCTGCCTGAGCTTTATATCGGCTCCGTCGTCGCCGGGATCGGCGCGGGCGGCGTGTACGGCACGTGCGTGGGCAATGCGTTGAAGTGGTTCCCGGACAAGCGCGGTCTCGCGGCGGGCCTGACGGCAGCGGGCTTCGGCGCGGGCGCGGCCGTCACGGTGATTCCGATTGCAAACATGATTACGCGCTCAGGTTACGAGCACACGTTCCTGTTCTTCGGCATCCTGCAGGGCGTCGCGATCTTCGTGCTGGCGCTGCTGCTGCACAAGCCGACGACGCGCGCCGCATCGAACATCAAGCGCAAGTTCGCGGTCAGCAAGATCGATTACACGCCGGGGCAGATGATCAAAACGCCCGTGTTCTGGGTGATCTACGCAGCGTTCGTCGCGGTCGCGGCGGGCGGCCTGATGGCGACGGCCCAGATTGGCCCGATCGCGAAGGACTGGGGCCTCGCGAAACTGCCGATGACGATGTTCGGCATGACGCTGCCGCTGCTGACGATGACGCTGTCCATCGACAACATCTGCAACGGCTTCACGCGTCCGCTGTGCGGCTTCATCTCCGACAAGATCGGCCGCGAGAACACGATGTTCGCGATCTTCATCGGCGAAGGGCTCGCGCTGCTCGGCATGATGCAGTACGGCCAGAACCCGTATGCGTTCATGACGTTCGCGGCACTGATCTTCATGTTCTGGGGCGAGATCTTCTCGATCTTCCCGGCCATCTGCGCGGATACGTTCGGTAGCAAGTTTGCGGCGTCTAACGCGGGCACGTTGTATACGGCGAAGGGCACGGCGGCGCTGCTGGTGCCGCTCGCGTCGGTGTTGTCGGCAACGGGTGGCTGGAGCCTGGTGTTCATCGTGTCGGCTGTTATCACGATTGCGGCGGGCGTGTCGGCGAAGTTCGTGCTGGCACCGATGCGCGCACGGTTGATCGAGTCGGGGACGTCTGCGTCCTCTTCGTCGGCCAATGCGTCGCGATTAAGCGCAAGCTCGGGCGAGTGAGGCAGGGCGCCATTCCGGCGCTGCGGGTTCATCATTGAAATCTTGAAGCGGTGCGTGGCCTGAAAGGGCGGCGCACCGCTTTGTTGTTTTTGTCCGCTTGACTCTCGCGGGTTTGCGCCGAACCCGCTCTCTCAACAATCTACGAGCCAATAAAAAATCTCCCGCGCTTCATCAGCGCGGGAGATTGCTTGCGTCCTGTTTCGCTTCTTGTGCGGCTTGCCGTTCTTCAGGCGCCTGCAAGAGCCGGCACGCCGTCATCGGCAAAGTACTGCGAAAACGAAAAGCCCGAACGATTCGAACGTTGCGCATCGCTCGACGTATCGATGCGCGTCGGCAGCACTTCGGGCGTATGGGCGCTCTTCTTCGCGAGAATCGCCGCGCTCAGGAACTCGGCGCTGTACGCATTGAGCAAATGCGCCTGATGCGCCTCCAGATAAGCGACGACGCGAGCGTGTTCGCCGTCGATCGTCGCAAGCGACGTCAGCGTCTGCGCGTCCCAGCGGAAGCGCAAACCGAGGTCCGCGAAGGCGCTATTGAACGCGCAGAGCTGCGCCTCGATTGCGCGCTCGTAGTGAGTCCGGTGTTGATCGTGTGCGTTGCGCATCATGCTCTCCAGTTCATCGATTGCGTGAAGACAGCTTAGGCGCGTCAATGGATTCACGATAGTTAAAGTTTTCTTTGAAAACTATTCGCTAACGTTTATGGAAAGCCTGCTACAGACCTAGGGTGCAGGAGAATTGGTGACCACGAGATATGTGATATACAGTATTGCACATATGCAAGACGGTATTTTAAGACATGCAGAAGGGCCGAACGGTCGCGCCTTATCCGGCGCTTCCGTCGAGCGGGCCACCACCGTTTTCGACACTGAGGAGACACGTCGACCATGTCCACCGACACGCAAGAAAATGTCCGCACGATCCCGTTGAGCCTGAATCTCACGCCGATCAGCGCGACAGCTTCGCTGCGGGATCAGGCGTACGCGCGACTCAAGCACGCGATCGCGAACACCGATATCTATCACTCGCGCACCGAAGTGCGGCTGGATGAAAAGGAGCTGACCGAGGCGCTCGGCGTGAGCCGCACGCCCGTGCGCGAGGCGATGACGCTGCTCGAACAGGAAGGCTTCCTGCGCACGGTGCCGCGCCGCGGCGTCTACATCCTGCGCAAGACCAAGAAAGAGATCGTCGAGATGATCTGCATGTGGGCCGCGCTCGAAAGCGTGGCGGCGCGTCTGGCGACACAGCGCGCGTCGAGTGAAGACATTGCGAGGCTGCGCGCGATGTTCGACGACTTCCATTCGACCACGCCGACCGATCACATCGAGGAGTACTCCGAGGTGAACATCGCGTTTCACCAGGCGCTCGTCGAGCTATCCGGCTCGCAGATCATCCTCGACACGATCAAGAACATCTTCATGCACGTGCGCGCGATACGGCGCATGACGATCGCGCAGAGCGACCGCGCGTCGCGTTCGATCGAAGACCACATGCGCATCATCGAGGCGCTGGAAGCGCGCGACACCGAGCGCGTCGAAGCGCTGGTGCGTCAGCACTCGCTCGACCTCGCGCTGTATGTCGAAGCGCATTGCGATTTTCTGGACTGAGGGCCGCCGTCACCAACAGATAGCGACCCCAGGACAATCCCGAACGGGCACTTGATGCGATGCACGATTCAGGCGCCCAGACCCTTCAGACACAAAGCGCTAGCCAACTTTTGCAATGCAGCAATACCGGATGAAACCTGAAGCACCTGCAAAAATCCGTTGACTAATATTGTGTTTGGAATATTGTATATCACGAGACGCCACACAACACCCGGCCAAGGAGGAGACGTCATGGCAGATGTACTTGAGATCAGACCGCAAGAATCCGCTGAAGAGAACGCACAACAAACGACGGACGGTTTCCACCTCGTCATTGATGCGCTCAAAGCGAACGATATCGACACGATTTTTGGTCTGGTCGGCATTCCTATCACCGACCTCGCGCGCCTCGCGCAAGCCGAAGGAATGCGCTTTATCGGTTTTCGTCACGAGCAGCACGCAGGTCATGCAGCCGCCATCGCGGGCTACATGACGCAGAAGCCTGGCATCTGCCTCACGGTGTCAGCACCGGGCTTCCTGAACGGCCTCACGGCACTCGCCAACGCCACGACGAACTGCTTCCCGATGATCCTGATCAGCGGATCGAGCGAGCGCGAAATCGTCGACCTGCAGCAAGGCGACTATGAAGAGATGGATCAGTTGAACGCGGCGAAGCCGTACGCGAAGGCTGCGTATCGCGTGCTGCACGCGGAAGACATCGGCATCGGTCTGGCGCGTGCGATTCGCGCTGCCGTGTCGGGCCGTCCGGGCGGCGTGTATCTGGACCTGCCGGCGAAGCTGCTGTCGCAGACCATCGACGCCGTGAAGGCCAAACAGTCGCTGGTACGTGTGATCGACGCGGCGCCGCGCCAGCTGCCCGCGCCCGATTCCGTCAAGCGCGCCATCGATCTGCTGAAGGGCGCAAAGCGTCCGCTGGTGCTGCTCGGCAAGGGCGCAGCATACTCGCAGGCCGACAAGGAAATCCGCGCGTTCATCGAAAAGACGGGCATTCCGTATCTGCCGATGTCGATGGCCAAGGGCCTGCTGCCCGACACGCACGAGCAATCGGCTTCGGCGGCGCGCTCGTTCGTGCTGGCTGAATCCGATGTCGTCGTGCTGATCGGCGCGCGGCTGAACTGGCTGCTGTCGCACGGCAAGGGCAAGACCTGGGGCAAGCCGAAGCAGTTCGTGCAGATTGATATCTCGGCGCAGGAAATGGATAGCAACGTCGCGATCGCGGCGCCTATCGTCGGCGATATCGGTTCGTGCGTGGCGTCGCTCGTCGATCAGGTCGGCGACAATTTCCCGCAGCCGCCGAAGGAATGGCTCGACGCCGTCAGCGAGAAGAAGAACACGAACCTTCAAAAGATGGCTGCGACGCTCGCGAAGAATCCGTCGCCGATGAACTTCCACAGCGCGCTGCGCGTGCTGCGCGACATCGTCAAGGCGAACCCGGATATCAACGTCGTCAACGAAGGCGCGAACACGCTCGACTATGCGCGCGCCATCATCGACATGTATCAGCCGCGCAAGCGCTTCGACTCGGGCACGTGGGGCGTGATGGGCATCGGCATGGGCTTCGCGATCGGCGCAGCCGTGACGAGCGGCAAGCCGGTACTCGCGATCGAAGGCGACAGCGCGTTCGGCTTCAGCGGCATGGAACTCGAAACGATCTGCCGGTACGACCTGCCTGTGTGCACGATCATCTTCAACAACAACGGCGTGTATCGCGGCACGGACGTGAACCCGACGGGCGGCAAGGACGTTGCGCCGACGGTGTTCGTGAAGGACGCGCGCTACGACAAGATGATCGAGGCATTCGGCGGCATCGGCTACAACGTGACGACGCCGGAAGAACTGGATAAAGCGGTGAAGGAAGCCATCGCATCCGGCAAGCCGACGCTCATCAACGCAGTGATCGACGAAGCGGCCGGCACCGAAAGCGGACGCTTGACCAATCTGAACCCGCAAAGCGCGGCAATGAAAAAGTGACATCAGCCAACCACGGAGATACAAAGTGAGCAAACCACTCGAAGGCGTCAAGATCATCGACTTCACGCACGTCCAGGCAGGTCCTGCGTGCACCCAGTTGCTTGCCTGGTTCGGCGCGGATGTGATCAAGGTCGAGCGCCCCGGTTCGGGCGACGTGACGCGTAACCAGCTGCGCGACATTCCGGAAGCCGACGCGCTGTACTTCACGATGCTCAACAGCAACAAGCGTTCGCTGACGCTCGACACGAAGACGCAAGATGGCAAGGAAGTGCTCGAAAAGCTGATTCAGGAATCGGACGTGCTGGTCGAAAACTTCGCACCGGGCGCGCTGGACCGCATGGGCTTCACGTGGGAGCGCATCAATGAGCTGAACCCGAAGATGATCGTTGCATCGGTCAAGGGCTTCAGCGACGGCCACCACTACGACGACCTGAAGGTCTATGAAAACGTCGCGCAGTGCGCGGGCGGTGCGGCTTCGACGACGGGCTTCTGGGACGGCCCGCCGACGGTCAGCGCAGCAGCGCTCGGCGACAGCAACACGGGCATGCACCTCGCCATCGGCATTCTCACGGCGCTGATCGGCCGCGACAAGACGGGCAAGGGGCAGAAGGTGGCCGTCTCGATGCAGGACAGCGTGATCAACCTGTGCCGCGTGAAGCTGCGCGACCAGCAGCGTCTGGACCGCGTCGGTTACCTGGAAGAATATCCGCAGTATCCGCACGGCGAGTTCACCGATGTCGTGCCGCGCGGCGGCAATGCAGGCGGTGGCGGTCAGCCGGGCTGGGTGCTCAAGTGCAAGGGCTGGGAAACGGACCCGAACGCGTACATCTACTTCACGGTTCAAGGGCACGCGTGGGAGCCGATCTGCCGTGCGATCGGCAAGCCGGAATGGATCGACGACCCGGCCTACATGACGGCGCAAGCACGTCAGCCGCACATCTTCGATATTTTCAACACGATCGAAGCGTGGCTCGCCGACAAGACGAAGTTCGAAGCGGTCGACATCCTGCGCAAGTTCGACATTCCGTGCTCGCCTGTTCTGTCGATGAAGGAAATCGCCAACGACGAGTCGCTGCGTGCGAGCGGCACGATCGTCGAAGTGGACCACAAGGCGCGCGGCAAGTACCTGACGGTTGGGAGCCCGATCAAGTTCTCGGACATGAAGCCGGAGATTACGGGTTCGCCGCTGCTCGGCGAGCATACGGAAGAAGTGCTGAAAGACCTCGGCTACAGCTTCGATCAGATCGCAAACTTGCGGGAAGCGAAAGTGGTGTAATTGTCACCGGCGTATCAACGGGCTCCGGGTTGCACAGGAGAAACGGAGCCCCTTCGAACAGCGCCCGCGTGGCGCTGTTTTTACTGAGCGGCAGCGAGCCCATAACACACGAGCCCCTATATGCAAGCAGCCATCGATTTTGAACAACTGGTGCACGCGATCGGCGATGCCGTCGTGATTTCCGACCAGCACGGCGCGATTACGCTGTGGAATCCCGCGGCGGAGCGCATTTTTGGTTTTACGCAGGAAGACGCGCTGGGTCAGTCGCTCGATCTGATCATTCCCGAGCGTTTGCGCGGGCGTCACTGGGAAGGCTATGAAAAGACCATGGCGACGGGACAGACGCGCTATGGCAACGATCTTCTTCGCGTGCCTGCGATTCATAAGGACGGGCGGGCGTTGTCGATCGCTTTTACGGTTGCACTGTTGTATTCACCCGAGCGCGATTTGACGGGCATTGTCGCGGTGATCCGCGATGAAACCGCGCGCTTTCAGGAAGACCGCAATCTGCGCAAGCGCATCGCGGAACTTGAGGCGCGCGTTGGCGCCTGAATGTGCCTTGAAGGTGGCGCTTTGCTCTCGCGCAGTCAATATCAACGTCGATCGCCGTTGCGGCGATTTGGTACGGAGAACATCGATGCGTGTGGAAATGTTTGGACCTTATCAGGTCGAGTTGTCTGCTATGCAGTTTATTCATAACGGTGGGTGGGCGGCGTTTGCCGCCGTTCGCAAACTGGATGATGGGGCAGAAGTGGGTGTTCATGTTCTGCCTTTTCAACATGTTGTTGATCACACTGTGTTTGCCACTGAGGCGGCGGCTATTGATGCTGCGCGCGGTGTGGCTGTTGCAGTTATTGGGCCACAGGCCGTATAGACCTTTTGCCGTGCGTCGCTAGGGATTTGTGTTGGCGCCTGAGGTTTGGTTTTTGCCTTTGCGCTGGCATCCGCGATTTGTTAGCGTGCTTCACGCGTTGCCCCTGTGCGGGGCGGCACCTACTTTTCTTTGCCGCCGCAAAGAAAAGTAGGCAAAAGAAAGCGGCTAACACCGCCAGCGCTAGTTCTTGCCTGAGGGCCCTCAACCGGTCCCTCACTTCACACGGCAACCTTCCTGTTCGCGTTCGTTGCCAACGCTCTTATCCCGCGCATCACCCGCTTCAATCACCCGCGTCGCGGCATGTCTTGCCAGCTATTCCACCGCCGCCCAGGTGGCAAACTGTGTGTAGGCCCAAGTGCTTCACATGTCTCATTCCGCACAGATAGCGCATGCGTTCCACTTTGTAAGGGCGCCACGCTATTCGACGCGACAACCTACACACAGTTTGCCGCTATGGGGCGGTGGATATTCCATATCGTGGGTTAGGGCGCCGGTGCGTGAAACGGGGGAGGCGCTCGACAAGGGCGTTGGCAACGCACGTGGGCAAATACGTTGCCGTGTGAAGTACGGGGCCTTTGGGGGCCCGTGGGTAAACGTCAAGGATTGGCGGTGTGAGCCGCTTTCTTTTGCCTACTTTTCTTTGCGGCGGCAAAGAAAAGTAGGTGCCGCCCCGCACAGGGGCAACGCCTGCGCCGCGTAGGCGCCACGCGGATGCCAGCGAAAAAGCCTGCGCCGCGAAGAGCAAAAAAACCACCACCAACCGCCGCAAAAAAACCAAAAACCCCAAGCGCCAGCGACAAACCAGACCTTGGGGTTTATCCCCACAAAAAACCTGGCAAAAAAGCTTGCTCAAACACCAGCCTGTAAATACGATATATCACATATCAGGCGTGTTCAAAGCCCGGGCAAAAACACCCCCGGCATGCGCAAGCAACACATTCAACAAAGACGGGAGACGTAGCATGGGCAAGGCACTCGACGGTGTGCGCATTCTCGATTTCACCCACGTGCAATCGGGCCCGACCTGCACGCAGTTGCTGGCGTGGTTCGGCGCAGACGTGATCAAGGTAGAGCGCGCGGGCGCGGGCGACATCACGCGCGAACAGCTGCGCGACATCCCCGACGCCGACAGCCTGTACTTCACGATGCTCAACCACAACAAGCGCTCGGTCACCATCGACACGAAAAACCCCGAAGGCAAGCTCGTGCTCGAGGCGCTGATCCAGAAGTGCGACGTGCTGGTGGAGAACTTCGCGCCGGGCGCGCTGGACCGCATGGGCTTCACGTGGGAGCGCATCCAGGAGCTGAACCCGAAGATGATCGTCGCGTCGGTCAAGGGCTTCGGCCCCGGGCCGTACGAGGACTGCAAGGTCTACGAGAACGTCGCGCAGTGCGTGGGCGGTGCAGCGTCCACCACGGGCTTCGATGACGGCCCGCCCGTCGTGACGGGTGCGCAGATCGGCGACAGCGGCACGGGTCTGCATCTGGCGCTGGGCATCGTCACCGCCCTCTATCAGCGCACGATGACGGGCCGCGGCCAGAAGGTGCTCGCGGCAATGCAGGACGGCGTGCTGAACCTGTGCCGCGTGAAGCTGCGCGACCAGCAGCGGCTCGAACGCACGGGTGTCATGAAGGAATATCCGCAGTATCCGAACGGTACATTCGGTGAAGCGGTACCGCGTGCGGGCAATGCATCGGGCGGTGGACAGCCGGGCTGGATCCTGAAGTGCAAGGGCTGGGAGCACGACCCGAACGCCTACATCTACTTCATCACGCAGGCCCCCGTGTGGGTGAAGATCTGCAACGTGATCGGCAAGGAAGAGTGGGCCACCGATCCCGAGTACGCGACACCGGGCGCACGCCTGCCGCGCCTGAAGGAAATCTTCGCGGAGATCGAACGCTGGACGATGACGAAGACCAAGTTCGAGGCGATGGAGATCCTGAACAAATACGACATTCCGTGCGGCCCGATCCTGTCGATGAAGGAGATCGCGGAAGACGACTCGCTGCGCAAGACGGGCACGATCGTCGAGGTCGATCACCCGGTGCGCGGCAAGTATCTGACGGTGGGCAACCCGATCAAGCTGTCGGACAGCCCGACGGACGTGACGCGCTCGCCGCTGCTCGGCGAACACACGGACGAAGTAATGGCCGAACTCGGCTATTCGCGTGAACAGATCGAAGCGCTCAGAACAGTCGGCGCTATCTGAAGAATCAAACCCGATTCAAACTCGTGACGCGGGCGTATTCACCGTGTCGGTCGATAAAAAATTTGTGGAGACAGTTTCGATGACATCGTGGATACGCTTCCGGCAGCCGCAAGGTCATATCGGTTTCGGCGTGCTCGACAACGGCAGCATCGCCGAATTCGAAGGTGACATGTTCGGCGAGGCAACAGCGACGGGCAAGCAGTGGCAACAGGACGGCGTCGAGTTGCTGAGCCCCTGCCTGCCGACCAAGGTGGTCGCGCTCTGGAACAACTTTCATGCGCTGTCGCAGAAGCTCGGCAAGGCGGCGCCGTCGCATCCGCTCTTTCTGATCAAGCCGCCGATGTCCGTGATCGGCCCCGGCGCGCCCATTCGCCGCCCCAAAGGCTATAGCGGCAAGATCGCCTACGAAGGCGAACTCGGCATCGTGATCGGCAAACGCTGCACCAATGTCTCGCCCGAAGAAGCGGACGACTACATCTTCGGCTACACCTGCATCAATGACGTCACAGCCGTCGATCTGCTGAACGAAGACCCGAATTTCGCGCAATGGTGCCGCTCGAAAGGCTTCGATACGTTCAGTTGCATCGGCCCTCTGATCGAAACTCAGTTCGACTGGCGCAACGCGAACGTCGTCACGCGTCTCGACGAAGTCGAGCGGCAGAACTATCCGATCTCCGACATGATCTTCACGCCGGCCGAACAGGTCAGCATGATCTCGCACGACATGACGCTGATGCCCGGCGATGTGATCGCATGCGGGACGTCGATCGGCGTCGGCTCGATCAAGGACGGCTCGACGGTCGTCGTATCGATCGACGGTATCGGCGCGCTGCCGAATCAGCTCGCCGTCGCAAGGCAGCTCGAGACGGCGGCCTGAAGAACGCGCACTGAGGAACACGCACCGAGCATGCAATGAGAGCCGGACGCGTCATCGCCAATGAGTCGACCATGAATCGACAATGACGATCGCGCGCTGCGTCGCGAGGCGCCCGGCTCGATCTCACTGATCACTTCTTGGAATGGGAGCAGATAGATGAAGATCTGTGTTTATGGAGCCGGCGCGATTGGCGCCTATGTCGGCGCGGAACTGGCGCGTGCGGGCGCGGACGTCAGTTTCGTCGCTCGCGGCCCGCATCTTGCCGCAATGCAACGCAACGGCGTGCGTCTGCTGATCGACGATACCGAGCGTGTCGTCAACGTGCGTTGTTCGTCGGACCCGCGCGAGCTGGGGCCGCAGGACTACGTGATCATCGCGCTGAAGGCGCATTCAGTGCCGGGCGTCGTCGACGCGATGCAGCCGCTGCTCGGGCCCGAGACGGCCATCGTGACGGCCGTCAACGGCATTCCATACTGGTACTTCTACAAGCATGGCGGCGAGTTCGCGAACACGACGCTCGAAAGCATCGACCCGGGCGGCACGCAATGGCAGAAGCTCGGACCGGAGCGCGCGATCGGCTGTGTCGTCTATCCCGCGGCGGAGATCGTCGAGCCGGGCGTGATCAAGCATGTATACGGCAAGAAGTTTCCAATCGGCGAGCCGGACGGCACGCGTTCTCCGCGCGTCGAAGCGCTGTCGCAGATCATGGTCGCAGCGGGGCTCGACGCGCCCATTCGCGACAACATCCGCGATGAAATCTGGCTGAAACTGTGGGGCAATCTGTGCTTCAACCCGATCAGCGCATTGACACACGCGACGCTCGATGTCATCACGAGTCACGTCGGCACGCGCGCCGTCGCGAAGACGATGATGCTCGAAGCGAAATCCGTGGCGGATCGCTTCGGCGTGCATTTCCGCGTGGATGTCGAACGGCGTATCGATGGCGCGGGCGCGGTGGGCGCGCACAAAACCTCGATGCTGCAGGATCTCGAAGCGGGACGTCCGATGGAAATCGATCCGCTGCTGACCGTCGTGCAGGAAATGGGTCGGCTGGTCGGGCATGAAACGCCGACCATCGATACCGTTCTCGCGTTGATCAAGCTGCGCGAGCAGATCGCGCAGCAGAAGGATGGCGCGCCAGCAGCCAAGCCGGAACACGCTGCGCCGAGCGCGAAGGCTGCGTAACTGGCGCGGTGTTGTGTTGGTGCACAAAGCGCGCGGGCTGTCCGCACGGCCCGCGCGTCACAAGTCCCATCAGCCTACACAGGCTTCCTCACGCCGGCCCACACTATGGCCGACCCACAGCCCGGCGTCGTAGGCCGCTTCCAGCGCGGCGAGCACATCCGGATGCTCGTTCAGTTCCTCGATGCCGAGCGCTTCGCGCGCGATCAAGCCAAGCAGTTCGAGACGCTCTTCATAGATGGGGCTTTTCATGGCACCTCCTTCAAGGTTGAAATCGCTGCGGCAGCGTTCGCTGGCGTGTCGCGCATCACGACATTGATGTCGTGCGTGCCACGTTCTTTCTCATTGCCGTTGTGGAAACTGAACATGGGCCGGAAGCAAGCCCGTCAGTGGCAGGAGCGCGATTGCTGCGATCGAAATCGACCTGGAGAGATGCGGTGAGCGCGAATGCGCGTGTTGATCTCTGGCTTCCGTCTCAGGTTGAATCAGTGTGAGATTCAATAGTAGGCAAATACGGGTTGTCTTGCGCGTGGTCAAGCGCCGCATATCGAAGTACTACTCGAATCGCGGGACAGCGGGGGGTATTCCGGCATTGGCATGAGGTCGATGCCAAAGTGGAATGTGCCCGCCATTGTTCATACGAATGACGGCCTCGGTCAGAAGACGTGCATCACGCCGACGTAGGCGCCCGTTTGCGATTCGCCTGGCAACGGGTTCGTGTTCGCGCTGCCCGTCGCATCGCGCGAGGTCGCGAGCAGCGAGAAGTTCGCGTGGCTGCTGTTGCGCATGTAGGCAACCGTGCCGTAGAGGAAAGTGCGCTGGCTCAGGTTGTAGGTGGACCCGAGCACGAACATCGTCGCGTGTCCGGCGGGGTCGTGCGTCGCGTCGCCGGAGCCTTCGCTCAGATGGACGTAGAAGGCCGCCGCCGTCACGGCGAATTGATGCGTGGCTTCCCACGTTGCGCCAAGCCAGTAGTAGTCGGCGCTGTCGGCGAGGCCGGCTGGCGTATCAGGCGCGGCGAGGTGCGTATAGGCGCCCTGAATCTTCACCTTCGATACACGCACATTCGCGCCGACAAAGTATTCGCGCGAACTCGTGAAGACGTTGGTCATGCGTCCATTCACGTCGCGCAGTTCGTCGTAGATGCCGCGCACGTCGAACAGTTGCGAGTGATACGTGAGCATGATGCCGTCCGAGCGTCCGAACTCGCCGGGCGCGCCTCGATTGAAGCCGTCGGCCTGGTTGCCCAACGCGTATTGTCCTTGCACATCGAAGCCGTGAAAGACGGGGCTGTGATACTCGATGTTATTGCTCGTCTGTTGCCAGTTGCGCCCACGCACAAGCGATGCCGACGAGAAAGCCTGCTGCACGAACGGATCGAATTCCCACACACCGTCACTATCGATAAACAGGTTTCGGCCTGCCTGAATCTGACCGTAGCGTTTATCAGCAAGTCCGACATACGCGCGGCGCGAGAACAAGCGGCCGCCGCTCGTGGTGCCGTTCATTATTTGCAGTCCCGTTTCCAGATCGAACACCGACGACATCCCGCCGCCAAGATCTTCCGATCCCTTGAAGCCCAGCATGCTGGTGCCCCAGTCGCCGCCTTCGGCCGTCCAGCTTGAGGTGCTGCCGCCCGAAGGCGTCGCGATGTGGTTTAGATACTGGATGCCGCCATCGATGCGGCCATAGAGCGTCACGCTGTTCTGCGCGAACGCGACGGGAGAGGCGAGCGCGAGCAGCGCGGCGAGCCGGGTGCGTGTTTTCATGAGCGTCTCTTCGTATCCTCGATGCGTGGATAACTCGTTATCTGGACATTGCGCCGGATGGTCACGCGTTATGCATGAATGTGTTCTCGTGCGCCCGGCGAATGTCAGTCGGATGCTAGTACTGTTTGAACAATCGTGCCAGAAATCGCCCAGGATGCCGACTTCTCAGTGATCGCGGGCGCCGCGCGCGACATCCGTCCCGCCGACTGCAATATTTTTATCACGGTCCTACACTCGCGAATGCAGCGTCATGATGCGGGACGATAGCGCGTTGCGCGCGTCTTGTCCGCGATCCGTTTATCGCACGATTGAAAGGAAACCAGATGGATCTCAAGATCAGAAACAAGCTTGCGCTCGTAACGGGCTCCACCAAAGGCATCGGCCATGCGATCGCCGTCGGGCTCGCGCGCGAAGGCGTGAGCGTGATCGTCAACGGCCGCTCGCAGCAATCGGTCGATCACGCCATCGAAACACTGCGCGCGCAAGTGCCCGACGCGACCGTGCAAGGATTCGCCGGCGATGTGTCGGACGCGGCGCAAGTCGCGCGGCTCGTCGAGCGCTTTCCGCAGGTCGACATTCTCGTCAACAACATGGGCATCTTCGATCCGAAGCCGTTCGAAGAAATCTCGAATGAAGAGTGGCTGCGCTTTTTCAACGTGAACGTGATGTCGGGCGTGCAGCTGTCGCGCGCCTATCTGCCCGGCATGAAGCAGAAGAACTGGGGGCGCGTCGTGTTCATCAGCAGCGAAAGCGGCATCCAGATTCCAACCGAGATGATTCACTACGGCTTGACCAAGACCGCACAACTCGCGCTCGCACGCGGTCTCGCCGAAACCTGCACGGGCACGGCCGTGACGGTCAACTCGGTGTTGCCGGGGCCGACCAGTTCGGATGGTGTCGAGGAATTCATCGACAAGCTCTCGGGCGGACAGAACTTCGAGGCATTCGAAAAGCAGTTCTTCGAACAGGCCCGGCCCAGCTCGATCCTAAAGCGCTTCACGACGCCCGAAGAAATTGCAAACATGGTCGTGTTCGTGTGCTCGGAACTGTCGTCGGCGACCAATGGCGCGGCGTTGCGCGCCGATGGCGGCGGCGGTGTTCTGATCTTCGGTTCGTTCACGCGGCGCCGCAAAGGAACGAGCGCGCCGCGCGTTGTCCGCTTTCGAATGGCGTGATGCGACGATGTGCCGTTGCGGAAATGACGGCCTGCATCGTCTATTCTGTGCATCATTGCTCTCGCGCGGCATGCGCCAAGGCGTGAACCATGACTACTCGAAAAAAGACGGCGAAGGCAACGCGTATTCGTGTCGGTATTGGCGGCTGGACTTTCGAACCCTGGCGCGGCGTGTTCTATCCGAAAGGGCTCGCGCAGAAACGCGAGCTGGAATACGCGAGCCGCCAGCTCACGGCGATCGAGATCAACGGCACGTTCTACGGCTCGCAAAAGCCTGCCACCTTTGTGAAGTGGCACGACGAGACGCCCGACGACTTCGTGTTCGCGTTAAAGGCGCCGCGCTTCGCGACGCATCGGCGCGTGCTGGCGGAAGCACGCGATTCCGTCGAGCGCTTTGTCGCGAGCGGCGTGCTCGAACTCAAGAACAAGCTTGGCCCGATCAACTGGCAATTCCCGCCAACCAAACAGTTCGATGCCGATGACTTCGGCAACTTCCTCGAATTGTTGCCGGCGGAGGTCGATGGGCAGACCTTGCGCCATGCCGTCGAAGTGCGTCATGAGAGTTTCTGTGACGAGGCGTTCGTCGCGCTGGCGCGCAAGCATGGCGTCGCGATTGTCGTAGCGGGCGATTCGAAGTATCCGCAGATCGCCGATCCGACGGCGTCGTTCGTCTATGCGCGCATCATGGGCACGGAAGAGGCGAATCCGCACGGCTACGCAAAGAAGGCGCTCGACAAGTGGACCGAGCGCGCGCAGACCTGGGCCGCGGGCGGCGCGCCCGACGATCTCGACACCTATGCCCGCGCCGCGCCGAAGAAGGCGCGCGATGTCTACCTGTTCGTGATCAGCGGGCACAAGGCGCACAATCCCGCCGCCGCGATGGCGCTCATCGAGCGGATCAAGGCGGCGCAATAACAGCGTATAGGCGTGACTCAGCGTTCGGGCGCCTCGAGCGTGCAGGACTCGTCGGCGAACGGCTCGGCCATACTCGACACCGGGCTCAGCGGCGGCTCGAACGCGGCCCACTGCGTCCAGTCCGGCGTCGCGCCAGGCGCTTTCAGGCGAAGTGCGCGCGAGCCGTCGACGAATACGAGTGATTCGAGATCGAAGAGACTCTCTGAAGCGACGCCGCCCGGTGTCGCGCGGCCCATCTGATGGGTGAAGTTCAGGTTCCCCTCGCGAAGCAGATCCAGATAGCTGTCGCAATGCACGGCCGGCGGCCTGACCGTCCACCGGTTCAGCAGTTTTGCGGCGATTTCGGCATCGAACATTGTGATTTCTCCTCGCCTGAGCGACCGCGAGCCTGATGGGCCGCGGCGGGCTGGTGTCCGCTTTGGGCGGACTATCCGTCAATAATCAGCGTTTTCGCGGATGCGAAAGACATCTCCACCCACCACTATAGACAAAAATATGGTGCGATGCACAAAGCCGGATTGAGTTTGCGGTCTAATCGTTGTTTTTGGAGTCAATCCGCTTGCGGTGGCGTGATTAAGCGCTAAACGGAAGCTAGAAGAAGCGCGCGGTTTGCGCGTTAAATGACGTGATTTGGCTGAATTTGCTGCGATCGACCGTGCGGTTTCGATATTGACGCACGGTCGTTCGTACAATAAGGATGCCGGGGCGCGCACGTCATGCAGCGCCCGCAACGCGTGAAAGTGCCGCAATTACGCGGCACTGCGCTAATCATCACTGCGCGGCAGATTGCCGCACGCCCGTCTGCGACGAGCCCGACGTGCCCGCGCCATACGTGGATTCGGCGGCGCGTTTGGCGGCGAGCCGCTGCATCGCGTCCTGCACCTTCGACGGATAGGTCGGGTCTTCGCCGCCTCCCGCCTGGTAGCCGACGGACGCGAGATCGGCGAGTTCCTGGCGGACCTGTGTGCGCGTGACGCGTGTGCTGGGTTCCTGCGCCTGCGTGAGGGCGGGGGCGGCGGCGAGCAAGGCCGCTGCCAACATGGCGACAGCGGCGGCAACTGTGGACTTCAAGACGTTCTCCAATAGCAATCCGAGGATGCCGGCCGTATTGCATGAACCGGCAAAACAAGTCTACGGATCGCACACGTGGAGAAAAACGGCCGGATCTGGAAGGCAGCCTTCCGTCTCGCAGAACGATGCGGCGCGACGCGCACGCAAAAAAAGCCCGCCGCGCAGATCGCGGCGGGCTTCGAAACGCAAATCCCGGATAGTTGAAGCGGTGTCGCTTTAGAAGCGGTGACGCATGCCGATCGTCGCGACGACCTGGTTGGCCGTTGACGACGCGCCGCCCGACGTGTTGATGAACGCGACGTAGTGGTGTCCGATGGCGTGCTGATACATCGCTTCGGCGTACACGTCCGTGCGCTTCGAGAATGCGTAGATGGCCTGCGCATTGACCTGGTTGAACTTCGGATCGGAACCGAAGGTCGGCGAGCCGCTGATGTGGCCGTCGGTGTAGGTGTCGGTGATGCCGAACGTGATGGCGGGCGTGAACTGATATTTGGCGTTCAGTTCATAGTTGTCGAAGTGCATCGAGCCGTTCGTCATCGCGAACGCGTTGGTTTGCTGATAGTGGCTGTTCGTGTAGACGAAGCCGACCGTCGCCGGACCGAACGCGTAGTTGATGCCCGCGCCGAACACGCGCTCGACGCCTGCGCCGACCTGGAAGCCGCCAACCCCGTTCGCGGCCGATTCAGCCGTATCGACCGCGCCGCCCGTGTTCGTCGTGCTGTTCGAGCCGTTGATCTGCAAATAGCCGGCCGCGACGTTCAACGGACCCCACTGGTAGCTCGCGCCTGCGCTGTACGCGCGGTTGATCGCGAAGTCGGTGCTGTTCGAGAACGCGTACAACGCGCCGAACTTGAAGCCGGCGTAGTTGCTGCTCGTGTACTTGACGGCGTTGCTCATCCGTACCGAGTGGTTGAGGTTGTCGTTGTCGAACGGGTGAGCGAAGCCCGTGTCGCCGAAGGTGCCTGCCGTGCCCGACAGCGGCGCGACGAAGTCGACCAGCGAGTCATACTGGCGGCCCAACGTGAGCTGGCCGTAGTTGGCGCTGGCGAGGCCCACATACGCCTGCCGGCCGAACAGGCGGCTGTGCTGGCCGAGCGTGCCGTTCTGCACGTTGAAGCCGTTTTCGAGCACGAAGATCGCCTTGTAGCCGCCGCCCAGATCTTCAGCGCCGCGCAGGCCGAAGCGGCTGCCGTTGATGGTGCCGCTCGTCGCCTGAAACAGCGCGCCGCTCGTGCCGCCCTTTTGCACGTTGTTGGTGTACATCAGGCCCGCGTCGATGATGCCGTACAGCGTGACCGAGCTTTGCGCGTGCGCGCCCGTTGCGGCCAAAGCGCCGAGCACCGCAACTGCGGCGGGAATTCTTTTCATGGTTAAGCTCCAGCTATTCCAGACAATGAGTGAAAAACAGCCTGGCGAGTATAGAAAAACGCGGGGTCCGATTTAACGCCGTGTTGCTGCAGCAGACTCTTGCGTCATATCGCAGGAAAGAGTCATCAAATCGAAACAATCGCTGGAAAGTTCGCCGTGAAGCGGCGCGCGATCAACCCGCTACGCATGAATTGCGCGGATGAGATTAGCTGGGAGGGGATTTCCGTTTGATGGCAGCGTGCACCGTTTGGGCGAATAACAACAGTTCTAGCCGGCGCTGCACACGATCGCTGTCAGGATGAAGGGCAATACCTGTTTGACGGTCGCTTCGCTGCCGGCCTGTTGCACACGCACGCGCACTGACTCCGAAGGACCGGATACGACCACGCCATAGATCGAATCGGCTTCCACCTTGCCGGTGCCTTGCCGGAAGATCGCGTCGTCGCGCTGATAGCCGAGCACGGCGTAGACGTGAAAGCCGAACGCTGTGAGATCGCGACCGTGCTTCGGGCGAAACGCATTCACCGAGTTGGATTCGACCCGCATCGGATTCGGGTCGATGTATTGATCGTCGAGCAGCGGCTGAATGAAGGTGTGCGCGTCGGTCTTGCAGACGAGTTGCGCGTCGAGGTCGAGCGCATGCGCGGGTGCGCAACAGAGTCCCGCTCCCAGGGCGGCCAGCACGGCAATCGAGTGGATGCAATCCTTTGTCATGGAACTGGCGCGAGACCCTGAGCCGGCAATGGCCGGTCCCTGATGGTAGCCCGAACTTGTCACGCACGTCAGCCAACGTCTGTGCGCTAGCGCGCGATGCCGCCGCGCCGCCACGCAGCGCAACTGTTTTGAAGGTTGCGCGAGCATGGTGAAGCGACCGTGCAATATTGCGCGAAATCAAAAAATGCGTCTATCCAGGCTAGCCTGCCGTTTATCGCTAAAGCAGATATGAGTATGGGATTTGCTTCGTTGACGCACCCGTACGCGGGCCGTAGATTGACTCCATCGTTGCAACCCTACAAAGAACATTCAGCGTGACAACCACTGTTTCGTCCTCTCAAGACGCCGCGCCGCGTGTGCAATCGGCCGGCGTGCGCCGGCCGCTCGAAATCGTTCCGTTCAATGCGCCCGTCGGCGCCGAAGTGCTCGGGCTCGATCTGAACCAGCCGCTTTCCGCCGAAGATTTCGCGCGCATTCACCGCGCGCATCTCGACTATCACGTGCTGGTGTTTCGCGATCAGCAGATCACGCCTGCGCAGCACATCGACTTCAGCCGCCGTTTTGGGCCGCTGCAGATTCACGTGCTGCACCAGTTTCAGCTGCCCGGTCATCCTGAAGTGCTGATCGTGTCGAACATTCGCGAGAACGGTCAGCCGATCGGACTCGGCGACGCCGGCCACTTCTGGCATTCGGACCTGTCGTACAAGGAAAAGCCGAGTCTCGGCTCGCTGCTGCACGCGCAGGAACTGCCTTCGGAAGGCGGCGACACGCTGTTCGCGAACATGCATCTGGCGTGGGACACGCTGCCCGAGCACTTGCGCAAGGCGGTCGAGGGACGCTCGGCGGAGCACACGTACCTCGCCAAATACGCGGAACTGCAAAAGCGCAGCCCGTGGCGGCCGAACCTGTCGGCCGAGCAGATCGCCGAAGTGAAGCCCGTCGTGCATCCCATCGTACGCACGCATCCGGAAACGGGCCGCAAGGCGCTGTTCGTCAGCGAGCATTTCACGACGCATATCGTCGGCCTGCCAGAAGACGAAAGCCGCGAGTTGCTCGAAGCGCTGTTTGCGCATAGCGTGCGTGACGAACATATCTATCGTCATCAGTGGTCGGAACACGATCTCGTGTTCTGGGACAACCGCTCGCTGATGCATCTCGCCGCAGGTACGCCCGATCATCTGCGCCGCAAGCTGTATCGCACGACGATCGAAGGCAACGCGCCGTTCTGACCCGCGCGCAGTCCTCATTTCCGTTTTCCGACATCCGGAGTTCCGATGCAGTTTTCAATTCGCCCGGCCGCGGCGCGGCCGTCTTTCGCTCGCCGTTTCGTTTCGACGATGCTCGCGTTGTCGCTCGGCGCAACCAGCCTGGGCATGTCGCTCGACGCGCACGCTGAAGGTCAGATCCGTGTTGCCGAACAGTTCGGCATTGTCTATTTGCTGCTGAACGTCGCGCGCGACCAGAAGTTCATCGAGAAAGAAGGGCGCAAGGAAGGGCTCGACATCAAGGTCGACTGGGTGAATCTGTCGGGCGGTTCGGCCGTGAACGACGCGCTGCTGTCGGGCTCGGTGGACGTTGCGGGCGCAGGCGTGGGTCCCTTGCTCACGATCTGGGACCGCACGCATGGCAAGCAGAACGTGAAGGGCGTCGCCTCGCTCGGCAATCTGCCGTATTACCTCGTGTCGAATAACCCGAACGTGAAGACGATTGCCGACTTCACCGACAAGGATCGCATCGCGCTGCCCGCCGTCACGGTTTCTGTGCAATCGCGCGTGTTGCAGTTTGCGGCTGCAAAGCGTTGGGGCGACAAGGAGTACAACCGTCTCGACAAGCTCACACAGGCCGTGCCGCATCCTGATGCAGCGGCTGCCATCATTGCGGGCGGCACGGAGATTACGGGGCACTTCGGCAATCCGCCGTTCCAGGAACAGGAACTGGCCGCGAATCCGAAAGCGCATATCGTGCTGAATTCATACGACGTGCTGGGCGGACCGAGTTCGGCAACCGTGCTCTATGCAACAGAGAAATTCCGTAGCGAGAACCCGAAGACGTATCGCGCGTTCGTCAACGGACTTGCCGATGCCGCGCGATTCGTCACCGCGAATCCGGAAGCCGCCGCCGATATCTACATTCGCGTGAATCAGGCGAAGATGGATCGCAATCTGCTGCTTTCGGTAATCCGCAATCCGCAGGTGCAATTCAAGGTCGCGCCGCAAAACACGTTCGCGCTTGCGCAATTCATGTATCGCGTCGGCGCGATTCGCAACGAACCGAAGTCGTGGAAAGACTACTTCTTCGACGATCCGGCGACGGCGGCCGGAAGCTGAGATTTGCCTTCGACATGCAAAAAACCCGCTATTTCAGCGGGTTTTTTCGTTTCTGGTGCGAACGAAGTGACGCTGCTAAACAAGACGCGACGGCGGTCATGGCGCGATTTACGGCGCTTATGCATCACAGCGTATTGAATATCTACATTCATTGGTTGGTCTTTGCGGAGGCTCACCGTATGTTGTCGTTTTGCTAATGCGGTGTCGTCATCGTGAAAGTCATTTCGCACGCAGTTCAACTCAAAGGAGCGCGCTAATGGTCGCGAATCCTTCCGTGCTTTTCCCTGAACAAGCCGCGACGCAGGCAAGCGAGCCGGCGCATTCGAGCCGCCTGCTTGCCGTCGATCGCGTGAGCCTCGAATACCGCACGCGCGAACGCGTGGTGCGCGCCACGCACGACGTCAGCTTCGACGTGTATGGCGGCGACCGTTTCGTGTTGCTCGGCCCGTCGGGCTGCGGGAAGTCGACGCTGCTGAAGGCCGTCGGCGGATTCATCAAGCCTGCCTCGGGCACGATCACGCTCGACGGTGAAACGGTGCGCGAGCCAGGCGCGGATCGCATCGTCGTGTTCCAGGAGTTCGACCAGTTGCCGCCGTGGAAGACGGTGCTGGAGAACATTGCATTCCCTTTGCGCGCGGCAAAGAAGCTGAGCCGCGCCGAAGCGAATGAGCGCGCGCAGCATTATCTCGACAAGGTCGGCCTTGCGCAGTTCGCCGATGCGTATCCGCACACGCTGTCAGGTGGCATGAAGCAGCGCGTCGCGATTGCGCGCGCACTCGCGATGCAGCCGCGCGTGCTGCTGATGGACGAACCGTTTGCCGCGCTCGATGCGCTCACGCGCCGCAAGATGCAGGAAGAGTTGCTGCGCCTGTGGGAAGAAGTGCGCTTCACGCTGCTGTTCGTCACGCATTCGATCGAGGAAGCGCTGATTGTCGGCAGCCGGATTCTGCTGCTGTCGCCGCATCCGGGACGCGTGCGCGCCGAACTCAACAGCCACCAGTACACGCAAGATAGTTTTGGCCGCAGCGACTTTCAGCATCGCGTCGCGCAGATCCATCGCCTGTTGTTCGAAGAGACGGAGTCCGCCCGATGAGCACGCCTTCCACCTTGTTGCCGCCCGTGCGCGCCGAATACGAGCGGCCGCTCGAACCCGTCGGCGACCTCGCCGTCGAAGCGCCGTTGCCGCTTGCGCGGCGCCTTGCGAACCAGTCGTGGCTGAGCAAGACGATCATCGCGATCGTGCTGATTGCCGGGTGGGAAATCGCAGCGCGCGCAATCGACAACGACCTGTTGCTGCCGACCTTCGGCGCGACCTTCCTGGCATTTGTGCAAGGCATCGCGTCGGGCGAACTGCTGCAGAAAACAGCCGTGTCGATGTCGGTGCTGTTACGCGGCTACCTGCTCGGCGTCGCGCTCGCGTTCGTGCTGACTTCGCTGGCCGTGTCGACGCGCATCGGCCGCGATCTGCTGTCGATGCTGACGGCAATGTTCAATCCATTGCCGTCGATTGCGTTGCTGCCGCTCGCGTTGCTGTGGTTCGGCCTCGGCACGGGCAGCCTGCTGTTCGTGCTCGTGCATGCCGTGCTGTGGCCGCTCGCGCTCAACACCTATTCGGGTTTTCGCGCCGTGCCCGCGACCTTGCGGATGGCGGGCCGCAACTATGGCCTGACGGGCTTGCGCCATGTCGTGCTGATACTCGTGCCCGCTGCGTTGCCGTCCATCCTCGCGGGCCTGCGGGTCGGCTGGGCCTTCGCGTGGCGCACGCTGATCGCCGCCGAACTCGTGTTCGGCGCGAGCAGCGGCAACGGCGGACTCGGCTGGTACATCTTCCAGAACCGCAACGAGCTCTATACCGACCGCGTGTTCGCGGGACTCGCCGCCGTCATCGCGATCGGGTTGCTCGTCGAGCATCTGGTGTTCGACACGCTGGAGCGCGTGACCGTGCACCGCTGGGGCTTGCAGCACTGACGCTGCACCATGACGATGCAACGCCGGCGCTGACAACGCTTACGCCTCGTTCAACCAGTGCTCGATCAACGGACCCTGTGCGCCGCGCACAGGGTCGCTGTGCGGAAACGGCAGGGCTTCCATCGCGGCGCGTTCCTTCCCCGTCAATGCGTCGCGGCGGATGTCCCATTGCTGGCCCGGCGGATACGCGCCGATCACATTGAGCGGTCCGCTCGACGATTCGAGGCAATGCCCGGTGCCCGCCGGCAGCAGGATCACGTCGCCCGCTTCCAGATGCACGACACGGGCGCCCGGACCGCCCACGATCACATCCGCCGCGCCCCCGGCGATGCCCAGCACTTCATGCGCTGACGAATGGAAGTGGTGATAGTCGAAGATGCCGTTGCGCCATTTCGGCGGCCAGCCGTTGCGCTGGAACATCGCTTCGAACGCGTCGGCGAGCCGCTCGCCGCTGCCTGAGCCGTCGCCGTCCAGCACGTCCCGATACAGGATGACGGGGAGATGTGCATTATTCGGCACCCAGTCGCGCGGGCCGAGCCGGAATACGTCCGCGTGCACGGGGCCCCTCGTATGTGCTTGCATGTGTCCTCCTCAAACTCTCGAACTGATGCTGAGTCGCCGTGTTTGCGAAGTGAAAGACGGCCTCGCATGAGCGGCGCGGACGTCAGCTAAACAGCAAATCCCATTCCGCAGCAATCAGGGCAAAACCGCATTCGAAAAATCTTCAAGCAAACGTTTTCGTGTGCTTACGGCATTTTTTTGCGGGCCAGATACATTAAGTTCGCAGTTGCTTACGTCGATATAACAGTTCGAGGGGCAAAACAATCACGGGACGGCACGAGGGCTGATTTATGTGGAATGCCGATCTATCGGCAGGCGGGACGGGATCGCAATCGATCGACGAGGCGGCGCGCGCGGTGGAGGCGCTTGGCGTGCCGTGGGCGTGGTATCGCGCGGGCCAGCATCTCGAACTGGTGCGCGAAGGCGCGGCGCGCTTCGACTGGCCGCGCACAATCGTGCGCGCGATGCTGCACGACGCCTGCGTCGAGCGCGGCTGGTTCGCGTGGCCGACGGGCCGCAGCGACCTTGCGCTGGGCTGGCTGCTGGCGCCCGCGTCGTTCGCGTCGGACGCGGCCTTTGCGGCGCTCGGACGCGCGATCGGCGAACAGATGCAGGCGGATGCGCTGGTGCGCGCGCAAAACGTCCAGCGCGTGCTGTACGACATCGCGTATCTCGCGAGTTCGATCAGCGAGCGCGGTGAATTCCTGCGGGCCATTCACGAGCGACTCGGCACGCTTATCGATGCGGAGAACTTCTATCTCGCGCTTTACGACGGCGAAACGGGCGCTGTCACGTATCCGTATTACATCGACCTGATCGACACCGAAGCCGTCGATACGAATCACATGGACATGGTCGACCCCGAGCGCCTGTCGCTCACGGGGTACGTGCTGACCACGGGCCAGCCGCTGCTGATCGACGAGAAGGGCATCATCGACGCGGCCGCGACGGGGCGCTTTTACTGCGTCGGGCACCGGCCAAAGTTCTGGATGGGCGCGCCGCTGAAAAACGCGTCGGACGAAGTGTTCGGCATGGTGACGATGCAGGTCTACGACGCATCGCGCATCTATAGCGCCGAGGACCGCGCGCTGTTTCTCGTCGTCGCGCGACACGTGGCGATGGCGCTCGACCGCATTCTGCACCGCGTCGGCCTCGAAGCCGAAGTGGCGCGCCGCACGGCCGAACTGTCGCGGCTGAACGACACGCTGCGCGCGGAAATCGCCGAGCGCGAGCGCGCGCAGCACTTGCAGGCGGCGTTGTTCGAGATCGCCGAGCTGTCGAGTCAATCCGTCGATATCGGCAAGTTTTTTCGCAGCCTGCATGCGATCGTCGGCGCGCTGCTGTATGCAAAGAACTTCTATATCGCGTTGTTCGAGCCCGCGACGGCGGAAGTGTCGTTTCCGTATTACATCGACGAAACGCAGCAGGATGTGCCCATACCGCGTCGCCACGAGCGCGGGCTGACTGAGTATGTGATCCGCCAGCGCGTGCCTTGTCTGCTCGACACCAGCGATGCCTTGCATCTCGTCGAGGCGGGCGAGATCAAGCTCGACAGCGAGAACATCCGCTTGCGTTCGTGGCTTGGCGTGCCGCTCTTCGACGGCAGCGTGGTGCGTGGCGTGCTCGTCGTGCAGAGCTATTCGTCGAGCGTGTGTTACGACAGGCGCGATCAGGAACTGCTGACCTTCGTGTCGCGCCACATCGATACGGCGCTGTCGCGGCGGCGCGTCGCGGAAGCGCAGCATGCGGCGAATCTCGAACTCGAAGCGCGTGTGCTGGCGCGAACGCAGGAACTCGACGCCGCCAACGCGCGGCTGTTGCACGAGAACTATCACGACGCGCTGACGGGCCTGCCGAACCGCTCGCATCTGTACGAGCGGCTCGAAGCTGCGTGGCATGGCTACAGCAAGCGCGGCGATCCGTTGTCCGTGCTGTTCATCGACCTCGACCGCTTCAAGGTGGTCAACGACAGTCTCGGCCATCTGTTTGGCGATGCATTGCTCGTCGACGTGGCGGGGCGTTTGCGCGAATGCTTGCGGCGCGACGATCTGCTCGCGCGTCTGGGCGGTGACGAGTTCGCTGTCGTCGTGCCGGGGGCGAACCTGCAAACGGTGCTGTCGCTCGCGGAGCGCATTCTTGCGGCCTTCGATACGCCGTTCAACATCGGCGAGCAGACCGTGTTCACCTCATGCAGTGTCGGCGTGGTGAGCGCGGACAGCGCGCATCACCGCGAACCCGCCGACCTGCTGCGCGACGCCGATGCCGCGATGTACCGCGTGAAGAATCGCGGCCGCGACAGCTTCGCGGTGTTCAACCATCAGATGCGCCGTGAGCTGTCCGATCAGATCGAAACGGAGGGCGCGCTGCGCAATGCGCTCAAGCGCGATGGCGAGCTGGTGCCGTATTTCCAGCCTATCGTTGATATTGGCAGTGGGCAGCTGGTCGCGCTGGAGGCGTTGATCCGCTGGCAGCAACCGAACGGCGAGGTCTGGGCGCCGGGGCGTTTCTTGCCCGCGGTGGAAGGGCTGAAGCTGATCGGTCGCCTGGACATGTATATGCTCACGCGGGTGGCGGAGATTCTCGCGCAGCCGGAGCATATCGACTGGCCGCCCGTGCAGGTGAATCTGTCGAGCTACAGCATCACGCGCCCCGAGTTCGCGGATGAACTGCTCGAACTGTTGAAGCGCTACGGCGTGCATCCTTCGCGCATTTCGCTCGAACTGACGGAAGGCGCGCTCGTTGCCGAGCCGGACCTTGCGCGCACGACGATGCAAAGCCTCGCGGATAACGGCATGTGCGTCGTGCTCGACGATTTCGGCACGGGTTTTTCTTCATTGAGCTATGTGCACCAGTATCGATTCAGCGGCTTGAAGATCGACAAGTCGTTCGTGCTCGAATTGACGCAAAGCGCGCGCAGCCGTGCGATCGTGCGCGCGATCGTGCGGATGGCGGAATCGCTGGAACTGACGGTGGTTGCCGAGGGCATCGAGGATCAGTCGACGCTCGAACTGTTGCGCACGATCGGCGCGGCGCACGGGCAGGGCTATCACCTGGCGCGGCCGATGTCGCTGGGCGCGCTGATGTCGTCGCCGTTGGCGCCGCGCTCGCGGGCGATGGAGCAGTAGTGCTCCCGTTTGGCTCTTATTCGCGTGGGATGCGGCCCATCAGGTAGAACTCGTCGTTGGGGCGCATCGAGATGACGTTTGCCATGCGGTTCGACAGGCCGAAGAACGCGGTGATGGCGGTGATGTCCCAGATGTCGGCGTCGTTGAAGCCGTGCGTGCGCAGTGTGTTGAAATCTTCGTCGTTGATGGATGCCGAGTCGCGGCATACCTTCAGCGCGAAATCCAGCATCGCTTTTTGGCGTGGGGTGATGTCGGCTTTGCGGTGATTCACTGCTAGTTGATCCGCTAGCAGCGGTTGCTTTTCGTAGATGCGCAGGATTGCGCCGTGCGCTACTACGCAGTAGAGGCAGTTGTTCACGGCGCTCGTTGCGACGACGATCATTTCGCGCTCGCCTTTGGTGAGGCCGCCTTCTTTTAACATCAGGGCATCGTGGTAGGCGAAGAAGGCGCGGAATTCTTCCGGGCGGTGGGCGAGCGTCAGGAAGACGTTTGGGACGAAGCCCGCTTTGGCCTGGACTTCCAGTATCCGGGCGCGGATGTCGTCGGGCCATTCGCCCGGGGTCGGGACTGGGTATCGGCTGATCGTTGTTTCTGGCATTGCAGTGGCTCCTTTTCTCTATGTCTGCGACGCTGGGCGGTGTTTTGGCCTTTGCGCTGGCATCCGCGATTCGTTAGCCTGCTTCACGCGTCGCCCCGCACAGGGGCGACGCTTGAAGCGCGCTAACGCAACGCGGATGCCAGCGAAAAGACCAGCATACCCAATCCACCCGCGCCGAGAAAACACAACCGAAAACGCGAGAGAAAAAACCAAAACCCCGCCCAGCGTCGCAGACAACAAAAAAACCGCTACTTCGTGGTGACCTCTCGCTTCCCCCTCACAATCTCATCCCCAGCATTAGCCGACAACTTCCTGGTAACAAGAATCGAAGCAAACGAACAGAGCCCAACCACAACAAACGCAGGCCAGAAATCCGACCACTGCAGCGCAGCATGCCCATGCACAGCGCGAGTAATCGATAAAACAATCCCCGCAACGGTAACCCCAAGCCCAAGAGAAATCTGCTGCACGACACTACCGAGGCTGGTCGCCCGACCCACATCACGGCTTTCAATCTCCGCATAGGTCATCGAGTTCAAACTCGTAAACTGCAAAGCAGGAAAGAACCCACCAAGCAGCACGATGACCCAGATCAACCACGTCGGCGTCCCGGGAAAAAACGCACCACACGCGGCAATGGCAATACCCGAATACGCCGCGTTATACATCAGCACAGTGCGAAACCCCCAGCGTCGCAAGACAGTGGCAGCAAGCGTCCGCATGAACATGCCGCCAAACGCCGAGGCGCACGTAATCAACCCAGATTCGAACGCGCTCATCCCAAGCCCTTCCTGCAGCACGAGCGGCAGCAAAAACGGTACAGCACCAAGCCCGATACGAAACAGCGACCCACCCAGCACGCTAGCCTGAAACGTCGGCACGCGAAAGAACCGCAAATCGAGCAACGGACGCTCGACACGCCGCGCATACAGCACATAGATGCCCAGCATCACGGCACCGATCACGGTCATCACGGTGGCCGTCGTGCCCGTCACCAGTTCGCCATCGGTGAGCGAAAGCCCAAGCAGAAACAGCGACGCGCCGCCCGCCGACAAAACGAAACCCAGCCAGTCCAGCGGACCCGGATGCGGCTCGCGCGTGTTCTTGATGTACTTGTTGGTGAGCCAGATGCCCAGAATGCCGACGGGAATATTGATGAAGAAAATCAGCCGCCAATGCAGATACGTCGTGATGAAGCCGCCGAGCAGCGGTCCCGCCGCGGGCCCGAGCATCGCGGGCACGCTGAGGTAGTTCATCGCGCGTATGTACTCGGAGCGCTCCACCACGCGGAAGATGATGATCCGCCCGACGGGCACCATCATCGCGCCGCCCACGCCCTGTATGAAGCGTGCGACCGTGAATGTCGCGAGTGACGTCGACGCCGCGCACGCCAGCGAGCCGACCACGAAGATGCCGATTGCCGTGCGGAACACCGAGCGCGCGCCGAAACGGTCGGCCAGCCATCCGCAGACGGGAATGAACACGCCGAGCCCGAGCACGTAGCTGGTGACGGCTATTTTCAGCGTGACGGGGTCCCGGCCGAAGGCGCGCGCCATTTCAGGCAGCGCAGTGACGATGACATTCGCATCGACGCTCTCCATGAACATCGCGCAGGCGACGATAACGGGAGCGATAAAAGCCTTGATGGCAAGCAGCACGGGCGGCGAGCGATGTAAGTGAATGTTGATTATTGCATAGCAAGTCGGGCAAATGCCATGACGTTGTGGTTGCAACTGGATTTTCCGTGGGGCGGCTAGCTGCCGTCGGCGTGAATTATCTACTCGTAAGGAGCGCGGTGCGGGACGTCGTGGCCCCTACGCGGGGCAGGCGTTGCCCCTGTGCGCGGGGTGGTAGCTGCTTTGTCTGCGACGGGTGGTTGGTTTGCTGGTGTTTTTGCTGGCATCCGCGTTATGCCTTCGTGCTTCAGGCGTCGGTCCTGTGCTTTTTGGCTTTGCGCTGGCATCCGCGATGCGTTAGCGTGCTTCACGCTTCGCCCCTGTGCGGGGCGGCACCTACTTTTCTTTGCCGCCGCAAAGAAAAGTAGGCAAAAGAAAGCGGCTAACACCGCCAGCGCTAGTTCTTGCCTGAGGGCCCCCAACCGGTCTTACGCTTCACGCGGCGGCGCCTTTGTTTGCGTGCGTTGCCAACGCTTCGAATGAACGCCTCACCCACTTCAAACACCCGTACAGGGCAAGGGGCAGCGACTGGTATGTGCCGCCCAGGTGGCAAACTGTGTGTAGGTTGTCGCGTCGTATAACCTGGCGCTCTTAAATGGTGGAGCGCGTGCGCTATCGGTCCGGAGCGAGGCGTGTGCAGTACTACGGCCTACACACAGTTTGCCACCTGGGCGGCAGTGGACTATCTGGCACGGCATGATGCGACGCGGGTGCGTGAAGCGGGTGAGGCGCGCAGAGAGAGCGTTGGCAACGCACGCAAACAAAGGCGCCGCCGCGTGAAGCGTAAGACCGGTTGGGGGCCGTCAGGCAAACACAAGGATTGGCGGTGTTAGCCGCTTTCTTTTGCCTACTTTTCTTTGCGGCGGCAAAGAAAAGTAGGTGCCGCCCCGCACAGGGGCGACGCGTGAAGCACGCTAACGCATCGCGGATGCCAGCGCAAACCCGAAGCAAACCACCCAGCGTCGCAGACAATCAAAAGTAGGTGCCGCCCCGCACAGGGACAACGCATGCGCCACGCCGACGCCAGAGCGAACCCGAACCAAACCAGCAAACCGTCGAAGACAAAGCACGCGCAACGCACGCGCCGCGAAGGCGCCAGCAGATACCAGCAAAGACCACCGCAGCAGCGGATCACCTCCCGTGACGGCTGAACAACCCGTGATGCTTATCCGGCCTGTCCACCTCATCCCCGCCGATCCACCCAAACTCCACCGGCATGCGAGTAAAGAACACATGAACATTCGCCGCACGCACGATCTCGAGCAGACGATCCGCATCGGCGTCCGAGGTAGCGAGAATCACCTGCTGCGGCTGGTCCCCCAGCGAAAGTGCATGCGCAGCATGAAGCGCCCCCGCATGCCCGACGCCTTGCGCGCAACTGACCACCGTCGCGCCGCGAATCCCAAGCCCGCGCGCCTCGTGCAGCAGCCATTCGCACACGGTCTGATGACCGTGCCGCCGGTTGCGCTCAGTGAAGAAAGTCAATTGACAGCCGTTCATCGTGACACTCGCACGCTGGATGCCAACTCCGCTACGCCCGCGACGCCGAAGCCGACGGCGCCATGGCGCCCGCATGGCTCACGTGATGGCGCGCATACTCGACCGCTTCGATCAGCACGGGGGCAATTTCGCCGACGCGCTCGCGCGGTATCCGTATCTCCACCCATTCGCGCATCGCCGATCGGCCATACGGCTGGAAAGCGAACGCGCGGCCCGTGTCCACCAGCATCGCCGCGCGTTCGGCGGGCAGCTTGATGCCGATGCCGCTGCCGTACACGCAAAACGCGAGATTCGAGCCGACGAACGCAGCCGGGCAGCCGAACATCGCGCCCGCGTGCACCGTAGGGTCCTTGTCCTGAACGTAAGCGAATACCGCATCGAACAGTCCGACATCATGCAAGAGTCTTGGCTCTGTTTTCATCGCGTTTCTCCTGTCGCCCGGATTCGCGTTGCACCGCTAGCGCGTGGGTCGGTCAGCGTGTGCGTCGCTGTGTGCGTCAGACCTAAAGCAGATTACGCGCTTTCACGGGACACCGCTGCCGAGCACCTCGTAATCGACGGCGCAGCGCGTATAGAAGAGCGGCACGTTGCCTTGCCGCAGGCGGTCGAGCAGCGCATCGACGCGCTCGCTTTCTCCCGCGAGCGTGATGGCGACAGGCTGCTCGGCGAGTTCGACAAAGCGCGCCGCGTGATATTTGCCGTGCACGTCCACGCATTCGCTGACATCGACGACGGTTGCGCCATGGATGCCCGCTTGCCGCGCTTCGTCGAGTATCCAGGCGACTGTCGTCTGATGGTGCTTGCGCGGGCCGGTCGTGGCCGCGAACACGGTGAGCTGGCTGCCTTGCATGCCGACCTCCATGCGCTGTGCGCCGACGTGTGAGAACCATTATCGCGCTGTGAACGCGCGCGCGACAGTCTCGCAAGAGCGATGCCCGTTTGCCTTCGAATGGCCATGATTACGGCACGAGGTGATCTCCGATCGATGCGGCAGTGCGTCATGAGCGTGATCATTTGCTCGCGCGTAAATGGATCGTTCACAATGAAGATCTTCGATACCGCAAACACCGCAAATACCGCTATGACCGACCAAACGCCACACGTTCATCACGCCGCGTCGGAAGGCTACACGAAGGGCGCGAATACCTATGCGAAGGGCCGCCCCGACTATCCGCCGGAACTGGCAGGCTGGCTGAAAGGCGACCTGGCGCTCGGGCCGGGCAAGACGGCCGTCGATCTCGGCGCGGGCACGGGCAAGTTCACGCCGCGTCTCGTCGAAACGGGCGCAAGCGTGATCGCCGTCGAACCCGTTGCGCAGATGCGCGAAAAAATCGCCGCTGCGCTGCCGCAAGTCGATGTGCGCGATGGCACTGCGCAGCGCATGCCGCTCGACGACGCCTCCGTCGATGCCGTGCTGTGCGCACAGTCGTTTCACTGGTTCGCGACGTCCGCTGCGCTCGCCGAGATTCGCCGTGTGCTGAAACCGGGCGGCCATCTCGGACTCGTGTGGAATGTGCGCGATGCGCGCGTGCCGTGGATCGAGCGGCTCGACGCGATCGTCAACGCGCGCGAAGGCGATGCGCCGCGCTACCACACGGGCGAATGGCGCAACGTGTTCCCGGCCGAGGGTTTCGGTGATCTGGAAGAGCGGCACATGCCGCACGGGCACACGGGACCCGTCGAAGATGTGATCGTGACGCGCGTGCACTCGACGAGCTTCATCCTCGCGTTGCCGTCCGAAGAGTGGGCGCAAGTCGAGCGCGAGGTGCGCGCGCTGATCGCGTCGGAGCCGGCGCTGGCCGCGCACGATACGGTGACGGTGCCGTATGTGACGTACGCGTATCGGTTGAAGCGAGTGGGTTAGTGCTTGCGCACCAGCGCATCGACGAGTGCGAACGCCGTCTGCCTGAGCTTCTTCGGATCGCCGTAGACGCGTTCCATCACCGCGATGCCGCGCGTCGTCGTCACGATCAGGTTCGCTGCCTGCTGCGGCGGCAGCGTCAGTTGCGCGCGGGCTTCTTTCGTGTCGAGCACGCTCAGGAGGGCCGCTTCGAGCGCATCGAGCATGGCCTGCAACGCCTCACGCGGACGCGGCGAGTCGGGGTCGATCTCGACGGCCGTTTTCGTCGACAGGCAGCCGCGCGTGGGCGTGCCCTGCGAGATCGAGCGGATCGCGAACGTGAAGAACGACGTCAGCGCGTCATGCAGATCGGGCTTGTCGAGCGCCTTGCGCGCATCCGCGACGAAACGCTGCGCATAGCGTTCGAACACGCGCATGAAGATCTCTTCCTTGTCGCCGTATGCGTTGTACAGCGAGCCGCGCTGCACACCCGTCGCTTCGGCGAGGTCCAGCATCGACGTGGCGCGAAAGCCTTTGCGCCAGAAGACGTCCAGCGCGTGCGCGAAAGCGTCGTCTTCATTGAACTGACGAACTCCTGCCATGGTTTGCCTCGGTCCTGGAAATGCCTAAAACCGTATTTTGACACCATTGGCTAGAATGCACAAAAATGCGGACATCAACGCGCGCGTTCGCGTTCGTCGATGAAACCTTTGAGCGTCGCGAGCGTGTCGGCGTCGTCGATGTGCTTGTCGGTGCGCCAGCGCAGCATGCGGGGAAAGCGCACGGCCACGCCCGACTTGTGGCGCGGACTCGCCTGAATGCCTTCGAAGCCGAGTTCGAACACGAGCGTCGGCGTGACACTGCGCACCGGGCCGAACTTTTCGACGGTGGTCTTGCGAACGATGGCGTCGACCTCGCGCATTTCCTCGTCGGTGAGGCCTGAATATGCCTTCGCGAAGGGCACGAGCGTGCGCACGCCGTCGGCCTCGTCCCACACGGCAAACGTGAAGTCCGTATAGAGGCTCGCGCGCCGGCCGTGGCCGCGTTGCGCGTAGATCAGCACGGCATCGACGGCGTAGGGATCGATCTTCCATTTCCACCAGGTGCCCGACGCCTTGGTTCGCCCCACGCCATACATCGACGCGCGCTCCTTCAGCATCAGACCTTCGACGCCGCGCGCGCGGCTTTCATCGCGCATCGTCGCAAGCGTGTTCCAGTCGTGCGCGTCGACGAGCGGCGACACGCGTAGCAGATCTTTCGCGAGCGTGCCTGCGAGCGTAGCGCCGAGTGCATCGAGCCGGGCCCGCCGTTCGTGCAGCGGTTGCATACGCAGATCGTCACCGTTCGCTTCGAGCACGTCGTACGCGAGAAAGGTTGCGGGCGATTCGGCGAGCACGCGCTTCGTCAGCGACTTGCGTGTGATACGCGGTTGCAGCCGCGCGAACGGCAGCGGCGCGAGCGCGCCCGGTTCCCACGCGAGTATTTCGCCGTCGAGCACGTTGCCGTCGGGCAGCGTCTCGCCCAGCGCGACGACTTCGGGAAAGCGGTCCGTGATCAGGTCTTCGCCGCGCGACCAGACCCACACGCGGCCATCGCGTTTCACCACTTGCGCGCGGATGCCGTCCCACTTCCATTCGGCGAACCACGATGACGGCTCGCCGAGCGTCGCGGGATCGACCTGCAATGGATGCGCAAGAAAGAACGGATAGGGCAGGCCGAGTTCGCTTTCATGGCGGATTGGCGCGGCTTGCGCGTCATTGCTTGTATCGCCGGAAGGTGCGGGCGCGATCAGGCGCAGATAGCGCGCGGCGTCGGGCGGCTGGCTCGAATCCGTCCAGCCGACCATGCGCTGCGCGATCAGCTTGTGATCGACGCCCGCCACATCGGCGAGCGCGCGCACCACAAGGTGCCGCGCCACGCCGACGCGAAAGCCACCGCCGATCAGCTTCGTGAACAGAAAGCGGCCGCTCCAGTCGAGTTCGTCCCAATACGCGACGAGCCGTTCGCGCAGCACTTCCGGCGACGCGCCGCGCAGCGTCAGAATGCGTTCCTCGATCCACTGCGTGAGGCCGAGCTCCGAGGTGCGCGCGGCGGGCGGCAAGACGTGCGCAATGGTCTCCGCGAGATCGCCGACGGCCTGATACGACTCTTCGAAAAGCCACTCGGGCAGGCCGGCGCGGGTTCGCGCGATGTCGGTCAGCAGACGCGTCGGCACCGACTGGCGTGGCTTGCCGCCCGCGAGAAAATACGACGCCCACGCGGCGTCTTCGGGCGGCGCGGCGCGGAAATAGGTGATCAGCGCATCGAGCTTGTCGCGCGTCGATGTCGTGGCGTCGAGCGCGGTATAGAGCGTGGCGAAGCGCTTCATGATGCTTCGGGCGGCGATACGTCGGTGCTCATCGCGGGCTCGCCTTCGTTGGCCGCTGCCGCGTCCGCTTCGATTGCATCGTCGCCGTACTCGGTTGCGAACGCGCCCGCCTCGAGGCCTTGCTCGCGCAGCCAGCGCACCATCGGCTCGACCTGTCCATGCGTGACGATCACGCGCCGCGCGCCCGTCGCGGCGATGGCCGTTTGCAGGCCGGGCCAGTCGGCATGATCGGACAGCACGAAGCCGCGATCGACGCCGCGCCGCCGGCGCGTGCCGCGCAGACGCATCCAGCCCGACGCGAATGCGTCGCTGTAGTCGCCAAAGCGCCGCAGCCACGCGCTGCCTTGCGCGGACGGCGGCGCGATCACGAGCGCCTGCCGGAAGGCCTCTTTGTTCTTCGCGGGAATCTCGCTGACGAGGCGCACGGACGGCAGCGCGACACCCGCTGCGCGATACGCGCGATTCAACGGTTCGACGGCGCCGTGACAGAAGATCGGGCCGATGCCCGCATCGATCCCCGCGAGAATATGTTGCGCCTTGCCGAACGAATAGCAGAACAGCACGGAAGCGCGCCCCGTGGCCGCGTTGTGACGCCACCAGTTGTCGATGCCGTCGAACACCGTTTGCGGCGCGTCCCAGCGGTAGATGGGCAGGCCGAAGGTGGACTCGGTGATGAAGGTATCGCAGCGCACGGGCTCGAACGGCGCGCAAGTGGGATCGGCCTCGAGCTTGTAGTCGCCGGATGCGACCCACACTTCGCCGCGATATTCGACGCGCACCTGCGCCGAACCCAGCACATGTCCAGCCGGATGCAGCGACACGTCGACGCCGTTGATCGCGATGCGCTCGCCATACGCGAGCGTTTGCAACGCGATGCCCGGTAGCCGCGACTGCAGCACGAGCGAGCCGGGTTCAGCGGCGAGATAGCGGCGATGCCCGAAGCGCGCGTGATCGGCATGGGCATGCGTGATGACCGCACGCTCGACGGGCCGCCACGGATCGATATGGAAGTCGCCTGGCGGGCAGTACAGGCCTTCGGGACGCGCGACGATCAGGTCTGTCTGTTGGCTCAAAGCTTGTCTCCGCGAAGCGCCACGCGATGTCTGCAGGCCTGCGCCTGTGCGTCAATGGGGAGTGCGGCTAACGGCGTATCGCAGGCGAGCTTTCACGCTCGACGGCCTGCAAGCGCCAGAAGCCCGCGACGGCGTTGGGCCGCGAGTGCGAGATCCACGTCGCCTGGCCTTGCGCCGACGTCATGTTGCCATGCCGGTCGACGCGCACGCCGTACAGCGTGACGAGCGGCGCTTCGCTGCCGCGCGCGCACAGCGACATGACGTGCCCGTCCTCGCGCACCTCGCCCGACGACGGCAATTCGACGCCCCGACGATCCTGCGACGTCCACGCGTGGTTGATCGTGTCGAGCCACAACACCGCGTAGTCGTGATTGACGGTCGGGTCGGATGTATTGATCAGAATCGACAGACGCATGAACCCTCCATGTCCGCATGTTTGCAGCCGCCCGGACCTGGCGGCAGGGCAATGGCTTTCGCCGGATCAAGCAACGGCTGTTCCAGGTTTTGGGATTCGCTCGTGTTCGCAGTGCAGCAAGGCCGGCCGCCAGGACGCACGCTGTTGCGCCGCACAGTGTTCTGTACAAACTGCACGGGGACATTGCCGTTTTTACGCGGCATCCTGATTCGCTGCGCATCGCGAAGCCGCGCGCGAAAAAACGTACACTCAGCGTATTAACGGAAACGGCCTTCTTCATGCGGCGCAGCAGAGAAAGGCCCGTCATTCAGCACGTGTTGCACAGGAGACAGCATGGATCTGTTCATGTCGATGGAAGCGTTCGTGCGGGCCGCCGAGGCCCAGAGCTTCGCGAGCGCCGCGCGCCAGCTGGGCGTGGCGAAATCCGTCGTCACATCGCGTGTGAAGCAGCTCGAAGAGCACTTCGGCGTGCCGCTCTTTCATCGTTCGACGCGCGCGGTGCGTCTGTCGGAGATAGGCGAGACGTATTACCGGGAATGCGCGGAACTCGTCAACAAGGTCCACGATCTGTCCGGCCGCTCGGCCGCGCAGCACGAGTCGCTGTCGGGCACGCTCAATGTCCACGTGTTGCCGGGTTTCGCGCTCGGTCATTTCTCGCGTGCGCTGATCGAGTTTCGCGAGGCGCATCCGCGCATCGAGTTCGTCGTGACCGTCAACGACCGCGTGATCGACCCCGTGCAGGAAGGCTTCGATCTCGCGTTGCAGATCTATCCGCCCGCGTCGAACCTGCTCGTCGAACGGCGGCTCTTTCCCGTGCGTGGCGTGCTGTGCGCGGCGCCCGGCTACCTGAAGGAAGAGCCCGTGATCGAAACGCCGCTCGACTTGCTGCGGCATGATTTCGCGCGTTACTCGTACTACCCGTGGGGCGACAAGTGGCCGCTGATGAAGGGCAACGAATGCTTCGAGATCGCGCTGAATCCGGTGCTGAAAACCAATAGCGTGCACTTGCTGCTCGAATTCGCGCGGGCGGGCGCGGGCGTCGTCTATCTGCCGACGATGGTCGCCGCCGCCGATCTGCTCGAACGCCGTCTGGAGCGCGTGCTACCCGATTACGCGGCGCCGCCGCTGTGGCTGTCGGCCGTGTACCCCGCCTCGCATCGCTCGACGGCGAAGGTGAAGGCGTTCGTCGACTTCCTGCGGGGGCGCTATCTGCGCGAGCCGCAATGGGACAAGGCGCTCGGCATCGCCCCCGACGATGAAGATACGAAGAGCGTCGGCGAAGAGCTTGCCGACCAGTGAGCGCCGCACGGCCCGCCCGTCAGGCCCGAGCGCCGACGCCAGGTAATTTCCCTGGGGTCTTCTACCCGCACCCAGCGTTCTGATTTGCCGAACCTCGGATCATTGCTGTTGCGCCTCCCGGCACTTACTCTTGCGTCCATGGAATCACGCAAGACCACGCAAGCCGTGGCCGACAGAATCAACGGAGATTCAAGGAGGCAGACATGCAGCAGACCTGGTTGGGGAGTCTCGACAACTACCGTAAAGGCTCCATCGAAATCATCAAGGGCAAGCCCGAGCACTACGCAATGTCGAATGTGTTCGAAGTCGCGAGCCATGCCGCGCCGTACGAGAAGATCGTGGTCGGCAAGAACCTCAAGTACGTGATCGAAACGCTGCGCGCGGAAGGCGCGTCGCCGTGGTTCACGGCATCGCACGACGAGTTCTGCGTCGTGATGGACGGCGAGATCGACGTGCATTTCATCAAGCCTTCGGACGGCCCGCTCGTCGATGCGCAAACGGAAGGCAGTGTGCGCCTCGACGGCACGCCTTCGGGCAAGAGCATGGGCTTCGTGCGGCTGCGCCGCGGCCATCAGGCGCTGTTGCCCGCGGGCGCCGCGTATCGCTTCGAGACGGCAGGGAAGGGCGTGCTGCTGGTGCAGACCATTCTGGGCCGCTATTCGGTCGAGAAGTGGAAAGACATCTGCATTCAGTAACGCACAACCTTTTTCTGGAGTGGGTCATGAGCACAGTCAATACGCTGCAAAACGCGCTGCAAAACGTCAGCGCCGGCGAGCCGGATGCCGCCACGGGTTATCGCACGTTTCGCCTCGGCGATTTCGAGTTTTCACGCGACGCCTACTTCGTCACCGTCAAGTGGCCCGCGAAAGGCGAGCAGCGCTCGCATCAGATGCACGCCGACGACTTCCTGCGCGCGATGATGCGCGACGTCGCGTGGGGTTTCTTCTACGGCTGGGTCAATTTCGACGAAGTGATCGGCACGCGCAATCACTACGGCAAGGTCGACATGTATGCGGGCGCCTATAACGCGAGCTTCCGCGACGCCGCGGTCGATCATACGCAGCAGTTCGATACGCCCGTCATCATGGCGACCTTCAAGGCGATTCTGCGGGACTGGGTCAACGAAGGCTTCGACCCGTTCGCCGCCCCGAAGAGACGGGTTCCGCATTCGGCGCGAAGCATGGCGACAACATCGCGGCGATCGAACGCACGCGCATTGCCACGAAGCGCATGCCCGGACTGGAAGGCGATTCGCCGCTGCGCGACGATTTCCCCATCAACCGGCAATTCGCCGATGTCGCGCAGGACGAGCCGGAGATTCACGCTGCGCCTGGCTTCGAGAAGGAACTGCATGCGTTCAGTCTGTTCAAGTATCTGTCGCGCTCGGATGTCACGTGGAATCCGTCCGTGACGTCGGTGTGCAAGCAGAGCCTCTTTTGCCCGACGACGGAAGAATTCGTGCTGCCCGTGTTTCATGGCAACGATCGCGTCGAGTGGTTCCTGCAACTGTCGGATCAGATCATCTGGGACGTCGCCGACAAAGATACGGGCGAGCCGCGTGCGCGCATCACGATGAACGCGGGCGACATCGCCGCGATGCCCGCCGATATCCGCCACAAGGGCTATTCGCAGAAGCGTTCGATGCTGCTGGTGTGGGAGAACGCAACGCCCGATCTACCGAAGCGCTACGAGAGCGGTGAACTGCCGCCGTATCCGATTCAGCTTTAAGCACATCCTTTCGTGTTCCCTGTGGACGGCGCCTGACAGGTGGCGCCGCGGGGACGCTCACGCCCAAACGCCTCATCGAGCAGGACTGACATGCAAACGCAACTCTTCATCGACGGCCGCTTCGTGCCATCGCTCTCGGGCGAAACACTCGCCACGCTCAACCCTCACGACAACTCGGTGATCGCCGACGTTGCGATGGCGAATCACGCCGACGTCGATCGCGCCGTCGCTGCGGCGAAAGCGGCGTTCCCGAAGTGGAGCAACATGGCGGGCGCGGAGCGCGGGCGTCTGCTGCTGAAGCTCGCCGATGCGATCGAAGCGAATGCGGACCGGCTCGCGCGCCTCGAATCGATTGACACGGGTCATCCGATCCGCGACACGCGCAATCTCGATGTGCCGCGCACGGCGGCGACGTTCCGCTATTTCGGCGGCATGGCCGACAAGTTCGAAGGCTCGGTGATTCCCGTCGAGCAGGGCTTTCTGAATTATCTGACGCGCGAGCCGGTGGGCATCGTCGGGCAGGTGGTGCCGTGGAATTTTCCGCTGATGTTCACCAGTTGGAAGATGGCGCCCGCGCTCGCAGCGGGCAACTGCGTGATCATGAAGCCCGCCGAACTCACGCCGCTCTCCAGTCTCGCGATTGCCGAGCTGATGGCCGAAGTTGGCTTTCCGGCGGGCGTCGTCAATATTCTGCCGGGGCTTGGGCATGTGGCGGGCCAGTACATCGCCGAACATCCGGAGATCGGCAAGGTCGCGTTCACCGGCTCGACGGCTGTGGGGCGCAAGATCGTGCAGGCGTCGAGCGGCAATCTGAAGAAGGTGCAGCTCGAACTGGGTGGCAAGGGCGCGAACGTCGTGTTCAGCGACGCGAATATCGATGCCGTCGTGCAAGGTTCTGCGTTCGGCATCTTCCACAATCAAGGGCAGGCGTGCATCGCCGCGTCGCGGATGATCGTGCATGAGTCGGTCGCGGACGAAGTGCTCGAGAAGTTCGTCGCGCTCGCGCGTTCGATCCGTATCGGCGATCCGCTCGACCCAACCACGGAAATGGGCCCGCTCACTTCGCGCCAGCATCGCGACCGCGTGCTGTCGTATGTCGATATCGCGCGCGAGCAGGGCGGACGCGTGCTGTCGGGCGGCAAGTCGCCGGACAATGCGGCGCTCGCCAATGGCTGCTATGTCGAGCCGACCATCGTCGAAGCGAAGCCGACGGATCGTGTATCGCAGGAAGAAGTGTTCGGCCCGTTCATGAGCGTGACGACGTTCCGCACCGACGAAGAAGCGCTCGCCATTGCGAACGGCACGGAGTACGGCCTCGGTGCGGGCCTGTGGACGCGCGATCTGCAACGCGCGCACCTCATTGCGCGCGAGATTCATAGCGGCATGGTGTGGGTCAACTGCTACAAGCGCGTGAGCCCGGGCTCACCGTTCGGCGGCGTCGGCGCGAGCGGCTACGGGCGCGAAATGGGCTTCGAAGCGATGCGCGAGTACACTCAGGCCAAGTCGGTGTGGATCAATGTCGACGCGCAGATCCCGCCTTATTATCCGCGTTGAATTGTGCTGAAACCGTGCTGGAACGCTAACGACATGGAACCGTTCGTCTATCAGGGCTTGCCTTCGCGCGTCGTATTCGGCGTCGGCAGTCTGGATCATCTGGGCCGCGAGATCGAATGGCTCGGCGCGCAACGCGCCATCGTGCTGTCGACACCGCAACAGCGCACACAGGCCGAGCAACTCGCGGAACGCATCGGGCCGCGCGCGGCGGGCGTGTATGCGGAAGCGGTGATGCACGTACCCATCGAAACGGCGCGTGCCGCGCGCGACTACGCGGCGCGTGTCGGCGCCGATTGCGCAATCGCCATCGGCGGCGGCTCGACGACGGGCCTCGGCAAGGCCATCGCGCTCGAAACGTCGCTGCCCATCATCGCGATTCCGACCACTTACGCCGGTTCCGAAATGACGCCGATCTACGGCCTCACGGAAGGCGGCGTGAAGAAGACGGGCCGTGACTTGCGCGTGTTGCCGAAGACGGTCATCTACGATCCGTCTTTGACCGTATCGCTGCCGCCCGCGCTTTCGTTGACGAGCGGCATCAACGCGATTGCGCATGCCGCCGAAGGTCTGTACGCGCAGGACGCGAATCCCATCATGAGCCTGATGGCGGAAGAGGGCATACGCGCGTTGGGCGAAGGCTTGCCGCGCGTGATGAAGGCACCTGACGATCTCGATGCGCGCGCCGCATGTCTGTATGGCGCATGGCTGTGCGGCGCGGTGCTGGGCAGTGTCGGCATGTCGCTGCATCACAAGCTGTGTCATACACTTGGCGGCACGTTCAATCTGCCGCATGCCGAGACGCACACAATCGTTTTGCCGCACGCGCTAGCGTACAACCGCGCGGCGGCGCCGCACGCGATGCAGCGTATCGCGCGCGCCCTGCATGCGGACGATGCCGCACAGGCCGTGTTCGATCTCGCGCTCGACAACGGCGCACCGATCGCGCTGAAAGACATCGGCATGAAGGAAGGCGATATCGATGTCGCGCTCGATCTCGCGTTGAAAAGCCCTTATTGGAATCCGCGCGCGGTGGAGCGCGAACCGCTTCGCGCATTGCTGGAAAATGCTTACGAAGGACGCAGGCCCGCATAGCGCCGGCGCTATATTCCTGAAGCAATGAACAACGCAACCAGCGCCAATAGAGCGTGAGGACATCATGAGAGAGACAAGCGGCAACTCAGTTCATCCCACTACCGACATCGTGCTCGCCACGCTTTCGGGCTGCGCCGACGCGCGCCTGAAAGAGATCATGACGGCGCTCATCAAACACGTGCACGCATTTGCCGAAGAAGTGCAACTGACGGGCGACGAATGGCGGCGCGGCATCGAGTTCCTCACGCAGACGGGCAAGAAGTGCGATGGCATTCGCCAAGAGTTCATTCTGCTGTCGGACACGCTCGGCCTGTCGATCATGCTCGACGCGATTCATCGCCGGCACGACGTGACGGAATCGGCCGCTACGGAGCACAGCCTGCTCGGGCCGTTCTATCGCGAAGGCGCGCACGATGAAGCGTTCGGCGCGAACATCGCCCGCACGGAAGGCGAGCCGGCGCTGTTTCGCGGGCGGCTGGTCGACGAGTCGGGCAAGCCCGTGCCGAATGCGCTCATCGAAGTGTGGGAAACGGCCAATAACGGCATGTATGAAGGACAGGACCCGGACCAGCCGGAAAGCAATCTGCGCGGCCGCTTCCGCTCGGGACCAAGCGGCGAATACGCGTTCCGTTCGATCAAGCCGACGCCCTATCCGATTCCGACGGATGGTCCCGTCGGCCAGATGCTGCTCGCGCTCGGCCGTCATCCGATGCGGCCCGCGCATGTGCATTTCCTGATTCAGGCGCCCGGCTATGACACGCTCACCACGGCGCTGTTCAGTTCCGACGACCCGTATGTGGATTCGGATGCGGTGTTCGGCGTGAAGCCTTCGCTCGTGGTCGAGTACGTCACGAACGAGAGCCGCGCCGACGCGAAAGAGTGGGACTTGCCGAGCCCGTTCTTCGACGTGCAGCGCGACTTCGTGCTGACGCGCTCAGACGGAGCGGCATGATGATGACGGCAATGGCATTGTGTCCGCTCGATGACATCCCCGATGGCGGCGGCAGGGAGGTCGCGCCTACCGGAGCGGGCGAGGCTGCCATCGTCGTGCTGCGGCGCGGCGATCGCGCGTGGGCTTATCGTAATGTATGCCCGCACTTCTCGATCCCGCTCAACTACGAGCCGGACACTTTCTGGACCTATGACGGCGAGCATCTGATGTGCGCGCATCACAGCGCGATGTTCCGCTTCGAGGACGGCGTGTGCGTCGATGGGCCTTGCCTTGGCGCAGCATTGACGCGCGTGCCCGTGCGCGTCGAAGCGCGGATGGTGATCGAAAGTCAGGAAGACGACGGTGTTTGACAAAACCGCGCGCATGGGCGGCGCTGGAACGTCAAATCGGGCAGAGTAACGGCGTGGCGGGGCGGTATCTGCTATCGTTCGCGTCTATGCTACCCATCATCTCGGTCTCGAATCTGTCGAAGACATACGCATCGGGTTTCCAGGCCCTCAAGCGTATCGACCTCTCCATTCGCCAAGGCGAAATCTTTGCATTGCTCGGGCCGAACGGCGCGGGCAAGACCACGCTCATCAGCATCATCTGCGGCATCGTCAATGCGAGCGAAGGCACCGTGACCGTCGACGGCCGTGATATCCGCACCGACTACCGCGCCGCGCGTTCGCTGATCGGACTGGTGCCGCAGGAATTGACCACCGATGCCTTCGAAACCGTCTGGGCGACGGTCTCGTTCAGCCGTGGCCTGTTCGGCAAGCCGAAGAATCCGGCGCATATCGAACAGGTGCTGCGCGATCTCTCGCTGTGGGAGAAGCGCAATAGCCGCATCATCCAGTTGTCGGGCGGCATGAAGCGGCGTGTGCTGATCGCCAAGGCGTTGTCGCACGAGCCGCGCATCCTGTTTCTCGACGAGCCGACGGCGGGTGTCGACGTCGAACTGCGCCGCGATATGTGGAAGCTGGTGCGCTCGTTGAGCGCGAACGGCGTGACGATCATCCTCACCACGCATTACATCGAAGAAGCCGAAGAGATGGCTGACCGCATCGGTGTGATCAACGGCGGCCAGATCATGCTCGTCGAAGACAAAGTGGAGTTGATGCGCAAGCTCGGCAAGAAGCAGTTGACGCTGCAACTCGAAACGCCGCTCGCGTGCGTTCCGGCGTCGCTGGCCGATTATGGGCTGGAGCTTGCGAACGACAACGGCGAACTGATCTACACGTACGACGCCGAACGCGAGAAGAGCAGCAGCATCGTCGCGCTGCTCAACGACCTCAGCGAAGCGGGTATCCGCTTCAAGGACCTGCACACCACACAAAGCTCGCTCGAAGACATCTTCGTGAGTCTCGTGCATAAGCAACAACAAGAGGAGAGCGTGCGATGAACATCCATGCCATCCGCGCAATCTACCGCTTCGAAATGGCGCGCACCGGGCGCACGCTGATGCAAAGCGTGATCGCGCCCGTCATTTCGACATCGCTCTATTTCATCGTGTTCGGCTCGGCGATCGGCTCGCGTATCCGCGAAGTGGAGGGCATCAGCTACGGTTCGTTCATCGTGCCGGGGCTCATCATGCTGTCGCTGTTGTCGCAGAGTATTTCCAACGCGTCGTTCGGTATCTATTTTCCGCGCTTCACGGGCACCATTTACGAATTGCTGTCCGCGCCCGTGTCGTATCTGGAGATCGTGATCAGCTATGTCGGCGCGGCGGCGACCAAGTCGATCATTCTCGGTCTGATCATTCTCGCCACGGCGGGGCTGTTCGTGCCGTTGCAGGTGCAGCATCCCGTCTGGATGATCGCGTTTCTGGTGCTGACGGCCGTCACCTTCAGTCTGCTCGGTTTCATCATTGGTATCTGGGCCGACAACTTCGAGAAGCTGCAACTCGTGCCGCTGCTCATCATCACGCCGCTGACGTTTCTCGGCGGCAGTTTCTACTCGGTCGCGATGCTGCCGCCGGCGTGGAAAATCGTCACGCTGTTCAATCCCATCGTCTATCTGGTCAGCGGCTTTCGCTGGAGCTTCTTCGGGCTGGCGGATGTCAGCGTCGGCATCAGTCTCGGCATGACCGCGCTGTTTCTTTGCATCTTCCTTGCAGTGATCGCGTGGATATTCAAAACGGGCTATCGCCTGAAGTCGTAGTACGATGAACGTCGTTGGCGCGAAGCCGACATGGGAGAGGCTGCGGGACACCGCATCGCAGCCGTTCGATATCGCAGCATGGCGCATTCAGCGAGACGCGAGCGACAACCATGGCCACGACGCAATCACGACCGCTCGGCGCATTCGCCGCGCACGTCCGCAATAACGAGGTCGAGCTGACTGAACGCTGGCTGAAGGCCGTGTTCAGCGATGTCGAGCTGACAGAACCCGACCGTCTGACCAACGAGCAGTTGACGGACCACGTACCCGACATTCTCGATTCCATGTGCAGCGCGCTCGAGCAGCAGGACCTCGAAGAGGTCGAGCCCGAAATCGAGCGCAAGGCGAAGCTGCACGGCAAGATGCGCTGGAGGCAGGGCTACCGCATCGACGAACTGGCGCGCGAACTCGATCTGTTCCGCCAGGTGCTGATGGGCGCGGTCGTCCAGTACGCGGAGACGCATCCCGCCTTTACGCGGCGTCACGAAGAACGTGCACGCTATTTCATCGACGAGGCCGTCAGCTTCGTCACGCTGACGTCGATACGTGAAGTCGTCACTGAACGGGATCGCAAAATCGACGAATATACGGGGCGGCTCGAACGCGCCAACCACGAACTGCTTCTCAAGCAGAAGCTGGTCGGTGAACTGTACGAGTCGCGCATGCAGATCACACGCAGCGTCGTGCACGATCTTCGAAATTTTCTCAATGTGTTTTCGATGGCGTTGCAGCTCGTCGCGCGCGCGCCGGCAAAAACCGAGGCCGCGCTTGCGCTCGCGAACCGGCAGGCCGCCGACATGAAGGTGCTGGTCGATGAACTGGTCGAGTATTCGGTCGTGCTCGGCGACACGAATCAGGCCGCTGTCGAAACCGTCGATCTGCACGCGCTGTTCGAGGAACTGGTCGCTTCATGCGGCCCTGCTATCCGCGAGAAAGGGCTCAAGCTGAATGCATCGTTCGACGGGCAACTGGCGTCCGTACAGTCGAACCGCCTCAAGCTCAAGCAGATCGCGATCAATCTGCTGACGAATGCGTCGAAGTACACGAAGGCGGGCGAGGTGACGCTGGAAATCAGGGCGCGCGGCAACGACGCATGGTGTCTGCGCGTGTCGGATACGGGCGTGGGCATCGGTGCATCGGATCGCGACCGCGTGTTCAAGGAATTCGAGCGCGCCAACGACGACGACGTGCCCGGCGCGGGTCTCGGCCTCGCTATCGTCAAGGAATTGTCCCGGATGCTCGACGGTGAATTGCGCTTCGACTCGCAGCGCGGCGTCGGCACGACGTTCGAGATCACGTTCCCGATGCAGCTTGCGCCCGCCGGGACCGCGGACGCGCTAAAGCGCTAGCGCAATAAAAAAGGCCGGGCAGCGATGCCCAGCCTTCTTCAAACTGCGGTGCTGAAATCGGCTCAGCCGAACAGCTTCATCGCCTGCAGCAGCGTGTTCACCACGCCCCACGTCAGCGGAATCAGCACATACACCCAGAACACGGCGAGCAGGCCCTTGTTCGTCGGATGAGGCGTTTGCGTCGACATTGTGTTTCTCCTTTGTCTGACCTTATTTGGCGGCCGCGAGTTGCGCGTCCGTCATGTGATGCCTGTCGTGCACGTGCTTGACGAGCAGGTTGCAGATGAAGCCGATCACGAGCAGCACGGTCATGATGTGCACGGTCATCGTGTACGCGTCCGCCTTCGCGACGCCATGCGCGACCTGATAGGCACGGATGTAGTTGACGAGCACGGGGCCCGCGACGCCCGCTGCCGCCCAAGCCGTCAGCAGACGCCCGTGAATGCCGCCGACGAATGCCGTGCCGAACATGTCCGCGAGATAGGCGGGCACGGTCGAGAAGCCGCCGCCGTACATCGACAGGATCACGCAGTAGCACAGCACGAACATCGCGATGTTGCCCGCCGAAGCGAAGCTCGGCACGAGCCAGTACAGCACGGCGCCCAGCGCGAAGAAGATGAAGTAGGTGTTCTTGCGGCCCACGTAATCCGACGCCGATGCCCACACGAAGCGGCCACCCATGTTGAAGAGCGACAGCAGGCCGACGAAGCCGGCAGCAGCAGCGGCGCTCACCGTGTCCTTGAAGCTTTCCTGGATCATCACGGAAGCCTGGCCGAGAATGCCGATGCCGGCCGTCACGTTCAGGAACAACACCAGCCAGATCAGATAGAACTGAGGCGTCTTCAGCGCCTGGTCGATGTGCACGTGGTTGCGCGTGATCATCTTCTGCGTCGTGGTCGCGGGCGGCGTCCAGCCGGCCGGCTTCCAGTCGGCGGGCGGCACGCGGATCGCGAGCGCGCCGATCGACATCGAAATGAAGTACGCGATACCCAGCACGATGAACGTTTCAGCCACGCCGATGCTCGTTGCGCTCTTGAAGTGGTTCATCAGCGCGACGGACAGCGGGGCGGCGATCATCGCGCCGCCGCCGAAGCCCATGATCGCCATGCCCGTCGCCATGCCGCGACGGTCCGGGAACCAGCGGATCAGCGTCGATACGGGCGATACGTAGCCGAGCCCGAGCCCGATTCCGCCGATCACGCCATAGCCGAGATACAGCAGCGCAATCTGGTGCGTCCACACGCCGATCGCCGAGACGATGAAGCCGCCGCCGAAGCAGCACGCGGCCGTGAACATCGTGCGGCGCGGGCCGACTTTTTCGAGCCACTTGCCGGCAAAGGCCGCCGACAAGCCGAGGCAGACGATCGCGAGCGAGAAGATCCAGCCGAGCGTGGTCAGCGACCAGTCATCCGGCGCGGACTGCGTGATGCCGATGACTTTGGTGAGCGGCCCGTTGAACACGGAGAAAGCATAGGCCTGGCCGATGCACAGGTGCACGGCGAGGGCGGCAGGCGGCACCATCCAGCGGGAAAAGCCAGGTTGGGCGATCGTTGCCTGTTTTGAAAAGAATGATGGCGAGCTGGCGTTACCGCCGGGCTCAGTGATGCTGCTCATGGTCGGTCTCCAATCGGGCTAAACGTCTGGTTATCGGTTGCAATTGCCGAAACTTGAGGTCGCGCAAATTTCAGGAGATATGCTGGGCTGCAACATATTTAGAAACGTGCTACCTGGAGGCCAAATTCGGCAATGGCGAGACGATAGGTGCCCGCGATCAGCTTGGCAATATGAGAATTAAATGCATATGGAAATCGCTGGAACCGTTGTGCGCAGCGGGATACAGCGATTTCAAGCGACATGCTGCCGCAGGTGACGGCGTGACGCGCCAGTCGCCCGTATTCATTTCGGGGCGGAATCGATTTGGGCGTGTCAGTTGCTGCGTATGCACATAGAAAGGCTCGCGTGTGGTTTTTTGGAACAGCGTTGGACGCCGTTTTGGTACTGACAACCGCTTCTAGAAGTACAGTTTGCAGCGAATGAAAACAGCACAGTATCGGCTGGGACGGCCAGCCATCGCGGTTCCGGGCCCGGCGTGCTACGTTGGAATTGTTGCAAGCGCTGAACAACTGTATCTGATATACCACATACAACATACTTGATTTTTTCCGCGACGCAGCATATGATTGAGTCATCGAATCACTCAATAACGGGAGCAGCAAATGGATTTCGTGTCGCTTGCATTCTTCGCCGTGGCTGTCGTGGGACTGGGTTCGGCCGCAACCGTGCTGCTGACCAGGTGGATTCCGCAGCATGTCGCCGAACTGGCATCGCAGCATGGCCGTTTCGCCGGTCTCGAAGCAGCCACGGTGCGTGAAGCCACGCCGTACCGCGCGCGTGTCGAAGCCGCGATGAACGCGGTCGGCTCGTCGAACTAAGCAGTGTCCACACCCGCACTGAACCTGCCTCTGGCGCTGCAGCCCATCGGCAACAGCGCCAGCCTCCGCGATCAGGCCTACGCTTTATTGCGTCAGGCCATCGCGGATGCCGACATTTACGCGTCGAGCGAAGAGATTCGCCTCGACGAGCGGGCGCTGAGCGAATCACTGGGCGTGAGCCGCACGCCCGTGCGCGAGGCGATGACGCTGTTGGAGCAGGAAGGTTTTCTGCGCATGGTGCCGAGGCGCGGCATCTATATTGTGCGCAAGAGCAAGCGTGAGATCGTCGAGATGATCCAGATGTGGGCCGCGCTGGAAAGCATGGCCGCGCGTCTCGCCACGCAGCACGTAACGGACGAAGAGATCGCTCGGCTGCGGCACATGTTCGATCAGTTCCGCGATTCGACGCCGGCCGAACATATCGCCGAGTATTCGAATGCGAACATCGCGTTCCATCAGTCCATCGTCGAACTGTCGAAGTCGCAGATCATTCTCGACACGATCAAGAACATCTTTATCCACGTGCGCGCGATTCGCCGCATGACGATTTCGCAGAGCGACCGCGCGTCGCGCTCGATCGTCGATCACTTGCGCATCATCGAGGCACTGGAAAAGCGCGACACCGAACTCGCGGAGCGCCTCGTGCGCGATCACTCGCTTGGACTGGCGGCTTTCGTCGAAGCGAATTGCGATTTTCTGGACTGAGCGTTGCTGCTCGATGTATCCAGAGGCCAGCGAAACCAACAGTCCGCTGGCCTTTTTCACATCATGACTGCATGGCCTTGAGCATCGTCTCGCCGAGCGCTGCGGGAGATTGCGCGACGTGAATGCCCGCCGAGCGCATTGCGTCGATCTTCGCGCCCGCCGTGCCCTTGCCGCCCGAGATGATCGCGCCCGCGTGCCCCATCCGGCGTCCGGGCGGCGCGCTCGTGCCGGCGATGAAACCAACCACCGGCTTCTTCGAGCCCGAATCCTTCAGAAACTGCGCCGCGTCCTCTTCAGCCGAGCCGCCGATCTCGCCGATCATGATGATGCCTTGCGTGTCGTCATCGGCGAGGAACATCTCCAGGCAATCGATGAAGTTCGTGCCGTTGACGGGATCGCCGCCGATGCCGATGCAGGTCGTCTGCCCGAGGCCCGCCGCCGTGGTTTGCGCGACGGCTTCGTAGGTCAGCGTGCCGGAGCGCGACACCACGCCGATCTTGCCCGGACGGTGAATATGCCCCGGCATGATGCCGATCTTGCACTGGCCCGGCGTGATGACGCCCGGACAGTTCGGCCCGATCAGGCGCGTCGGCGACCCTGCGAGCGCGCGCTTCACGCGCACCATGTCGATCACGGGAATGCCCTCGGTGATACAGACGACGAGGGGAATCTCCGCATCGACGGCTTCGAGAATCGCGTCGGCGGCCATGGGCGGCGGCACGTAGATCACGGATGCGTTCGCGCCCGTTGCATCGACGGCGTCGGCGACGGTGTCGAACACGGGCAGCCCGAGATGCGCCGCGCCGCCCTTGCCGGGCGTGACGCCGCCGACCATCTGCGTGCCGTAGGCGAGGGCCTGCTCGGAGTGAAACGTGCCTTGCGATCCCGTGAAGCCCTGGCAAATCACTTTCGTGTTGCGATCGATCAGTACGGCCATGTCAGTTCGCCTCCGTCGCGTTGTTTTCCTTCACTGCGGCGACGACCTTGCTCGCCGCGTCGGCGAGATGATCGGCCGAGAGAATCGGCAGCCCCGAGTCGCGCAGAATCTGCTTGCCGAGTTCGACGTTCGTGCCTTCCAGCCGCACGACGAGCGGCACGCGTAAGTCCACTTCGCGCGCGGCGCTGACGACGCCTTCGGCAATCACGTCGCAACGCATGATGCCGCCAAAGATGTTGACCAGAATCCCTTCCACTTTGGGATCGCGCAGAATCAGGCGGAACGCGGTCGCGACGCGTTCTTTGGTCGCGCCGCCGCCCACATCGAGAAAGTTCGCCGGCTCGCCGCCATAGAGCTTGATGATGTCCATCGTCGCCATGGCGAGGCCCGCGCCGTTCACCATGCAGCCGATGTTGCCGTCGAGCGTCACATAGTTGAGGCCATGCTTGGCGGCTTCCAGTTCGGCGGCGTCTTCTTCCGCTTCGTCGCGCAGCGCTTCAATGGACGGATGGCGGAACAGGGCGTTATCGTCGAAATTGATCTTCGCGTCGAGCGCGATCACGTCGCCTTGCTGCGTGACGACGAGCGGGTTGATCTCGACAATCGACGCATCCAGTTCGACGAACGCGCGATACGCGTTGGCGATGAACTGCGCCGCCGACTTGATCTGCTTGCCCGTCAGCCCGAGGCCGAACGCAATCTGGCGCGCGTGGAACGGTTGCAGACCCGTCGCAGGATCGATCGCGACTTTCAGGATCTTCTCGGGCGTGCGCGCGGCGACTTCTTCGATCTCCATGCCGCCTTCCGTCGACGCCATCACCGTGATGCGCGACGTGCTGCGGTCGATCAGCATGCCGAGGTACAGCTCGCGTTCGATCGCGCAGCCTTCCTCGATATAGACGCGCTTCACTTCGCGTCCCACCGGCCCCGTCTGCTTCGTGACGAGCACGTGCGACAACATCTGCGCCGCGTTCAGACCGACATCGCTGACCGACTTGACGACGCGCACGCCGCCTTTGCCGTTCGGATCGTCGGCGAAACGGCCTGCGCCGCGCCCGCCCGCATGAATCTGCGATTTCACGACCCACACCGAGCCGCCGAGCGCGAGCGCCGCGTCCTCGGCCTCCTGCGGCGTGAACGCGACGCGCCCATTCGGCACGGCGACGCCATAGCCCTTCAGCAGTTCCTTCGCCTGATATTCGTGAATGTTCACCTGTCTCCTCGCTGAGTGGATTCGACGCTCGGAGGCGTCAATTGATAGGGCGGTCGGCTCAGGGTAGAAATATGGTATGTGATATATCAGATATGCTCAAGCAGATAAATGGATCGGGGTTTTCCCTTTGTGAAGCGGGCTCTTAATGCGAAAGTTCGCCTCTTCGCCTTGTGTTGTAAGGCTTTAGGCGATTCTCATCGGTTCTGCTTACGGAGGTGAAAGCGCTTGCAGCGATTAGATATATCACATACCGTATAGAACACGGACGATCGAAAACAGAGCGTCAGGTGCTCGGAGGGGCATAACATGGGCAAGGCACTCGACGGTGTGCGCATTCTCGATTTCACCCACGTGCAATCGGGCCCGACCTGCACGCAGTTGCTGGCGTGGTTCGGCGCAGACGTGATCAAGGTAGAGCGCGCGGGCGCGGGCGACATCACGCGCGAACAGCTGCGCGACATCCCCGACGCCGACAGCCTGTACTTCACGATGCTCAACCACAACAAGCGCTCGGTCACCATCGACACGAAAAACCCCGAAGGCAAGCTCGTGCTCGAGGCGCTGATCCAGAAGTGCGACGTGCTGGTGGAGAACTTCGCGCCGGGCGCGCTGGACCGCATGGGTTTTACGTGGGAGCGCATCCAGGAGCTGAACCCGAAGATGATCGTCGCGTCGGTCAAGGGCTTCGGCCCCGGGCCGTACGAGGACTGCAAGGTCTACGAGAACGTCGCGCAGTGCGTGGGCGGCGCAGCGTCCACCACGGGCTTCGATGACGGCCCGCCCGTCGTGACGGGCGCGCAGATCGGCGACAGCGGCACGGGTCTGCATCTGGCGCTGGGCATCGTCACCGCGCTCTATCAGCGCACCATGACGGGCCGCGGCCAGAAGGTGCTCGCGGCGATGCAGGACGGCGTGCTGAACCTGTGCCGCGTGAAGCTGCGCGACCAGCAGCGGCTCGAACGCACGGGTGTCATGAAGGAATATCCGCAGTATCCGAACGGTACATTCGGTGAAGCGGTGCCGCGTGCGGGCAATGCATCGGGCGGTGGACAGCCGGGCTGGATCCTGAAGTGCAAGGGCTGGGAGCACGACCCGAACGCCTACATCTACTTCATCACGCAGGCCCCCGTGTGGGTGAAGATCTGCAACGTGATCGGCAAGGAAGAGTGGGCCACCGATCCCGAGTACGCGACACCGGGCGCACGCCTGCCGCGCCTGAAGGAAATCTTCGCGGAGATCGAACGCTGGACGATGACGAAGACCAAGTTCGAGGCGATGGAGATCCTGAACAAATACGACATTCCGTGCGGCCCGATCCTGTCGATGAAGGAGATCGCGGAAGACGACTCGCTGCGCAAGACGGGCACGATCGTCGAGGTCGATCACCCGGTGCGCGGCAAGTATCTGACGGTGGGCAACCCGATCAAGCTGTCGGACAGCCCGACGGACGTGACGCGCTCGCCGCTGCTCGGCGAACACACGGACGAAGTAATGGCCGAACTCGGCTATTCGCGTGAACAGATCGAAGCGCTCAGAACAGTCGGCGCTATCTGAGCGAAGCACAAAACGAACAAGCGGAACAAGCGCATATGCGCGACGCAAGGAGATGACATGCCGGATGGTGCGGGCTTCATCGCGTGGTCGGGACTCGAGCGCCTGGAGCTGTATGTGTTCGTGTTTTCAGGCGCATTGCTGCTGGCGATCGCGTCGACCGCGCTCGTCAACCGGCTCACGCATCGCGGGCGGAACATGCGGCAAGTCGCGGCAGGCGACAAGCTCGTCGATCTGCTGGCGATGGGATTGTGTATCTGGCTTGGTTACGCTTTTGTCAACGAGCCTGCGCAACTGCCGGGCATCGCGGCGCTGTTCGCCGTGAGCCTGCTGGCGGCCGCGCTGGGCGCGCACGTGATGCTGACCACGCACGAGCACGATGTGCGCGCCCCTGCGCATTGCGGCATGTTGGCCCGGCGTGGTGTGTCGTTGCGCGTCGCGTGGGACGGCGACCCTGCGCGCATGCAAGCCGCCGACGATTTCACGCAGCGCTGGACATGGACGAGCAATCCGCGCCGCACGCAGGCGCGCTGCCTGTCAGCTGCAAGGGGCATGCATATGACGCACGCGGCGATGCGCGTGCGCAGCCGCCAACGTTATCAGCTCAAGCGTCACTGAAGCGTCACTGAAGTCACTGAACAAAACACGGGACGGCTGTGCTTCGTGAATCGTCGGATTCACGAAGCACAGCCGTCGGAGAGAGTCATCGATGAACTGCAACCCTGCGTCATTGAGCGACAGACCCGCGATAGAACTGGTTCTTCCGGTCGAAGATCAGTTGCGCGAGAAAGTCGGCGTCATAGGCGTTGAGCAGATGCGATTGAAAGCGCTCGATATAGGCGGTAATGCGCGCCATTTCATTGCTGACGTCGTCGAAGAAATCGAGCGTGGCCTGGCTCCAGCGAAACCGCAGGCCCAGATCACTGAACGCGGCGTTGTAGGCGCTCAGGAGCGCTTCATTGTGCAGATCGGCAGACTGATTCATTGCAGGACTCCCATGTCGAGTGACGAGGCTCGTCAGAAGCATAGGAGCCGAAATGAATCCGCAATAGTTAAAGTTTTATTGGCTATCCATAGCGCGTCACTTATGGACGGCCAGTTGATTCACGCGCGTAATCTGCTCGATCAGGGCCGCGCCTTCTTCCATCAGAAAGCGCTTGAACGCCACGGCAACGGGCGGCAGCCGCTTGTTCTTGCGATGCACGACGTACCAGTTGAGCATCACCGGAAAGCCTTCGACATCCAGCACGACGAGATGCCCGACCTGCAATTCGAGGCTGATCGTATGCGCGGACAGAAACGCGATGCCCATGCCCGCGATCACGGCCTGCTTGATGGTCTCGGTGCTCTTGATCTCCATGGCGATCTTCAGGTTGGTGAGGCGCCCCGCAAAGCCTTCTTCCATCGAATTCCACGTGTCCGAGCCGCGTTCACGCACCACGAAGGCCTCGCTCGCAAGCTGATTGATCTTGATGTTGCGCTTGTTGGCGAGAGGATGCGTGGGCGCCGCGACGATCACATACGGATGCGGCGCGAACACTTCGGTGATCGCATCCATTTCCTGCGGCGGACGCACCATCACCGCGAGATCGGTCTGATTCGTCGACAGCTGATGCAGCAGTTCTTCGCGGTTGTGCACGGCAAGATTCAATTCGACACCCGCATAGCGGCGCGTGAACTCGGCAAGCAGGCGCGGAAAGAAGTAGTCGCCCGCGCTGATCACCGCGACGTTCAGCTTGCCACCCGATATGCCTTTGAGCTGGCCCATCGCTTCGTCGACTTCATGAAATTGCTGAATGATCGCGCGGCTGTAGTGAAGCATTTCGGTGCCCGCCGGCGTCATGTAGATCTTCTTGCCGAGCTGCTCGAAAAGCGGCAAGCCCGCGTGTTCTTCGAGTTGCCGGACCTGGGTGGAAACGGCGGGCTGCGTGAGGTGCAGTTCCTCCGCCGCGCGCGAAAAGCTCAGATGCCGCGCCACTGTTTCGAAGACTTTCAGCTGGCGGAGGGTCGCGTTACGCATTGTCATGGCGGATGTATAAGCGAAGGTGAATCCTCATGGTAACAAACTTTAATTATCAGTAATTCAGCATTGACCCTAGCATGGATTCTGTAATGGACGATTCGCAGCGCGAGCATCGGGTTAACGCTTAAAACAAGGCTCCGATGCGGCAAAGACAAGATCCGGTAACAGGTACTTTTAACAGGCAAATAAAGCAACCGGGTAAATCGGATTAAAGGATTTATAGAAAAGAAGTAGTGGAATTGGCATTGCGCAATACCCCGAAGCAGTCCGTTTGGGGACACAACTATAAGGTGGCATGGATACAGACCGGCGCTTTGGCCGGCTGCCCTAAATAGATAGCGGAGACAGGCACATGAACAGCATTTCTCAGCAAGCTCCCGTTGCGTTCTGGCGCAACCGGTGGTGGCAACTAGCATTTGGCATCTTGTGCATGGCGCTCGTCGCCAACCTTCAGTACGCGTGGACGCTGTTCGTCACACCGATGAGCACAAAGCATCATTGGGGGCAGGCTGAAGTTCAGCTCGCGTTCTCGATCTTCATTCTGACCGAGACATGGCTGGTGCCGGTGGAAGGATGGCTCGTCGACCGTTTTGGTCCGCGTCCCGTCGTCGCGGGCGGCGCGATTTGCGCGGGCCTTGCCTGGGTGATGAATTCCTATGCGACGACACTGCCGGAGTTGTACGCCGCGTCCGTGATCGCGGGTATCGGCGCGGGCGGCGTGTACGGCACGTGCGTCGGCAATGCGTTGAAGTGGTTCCCGGACAAGCGCGGTCTCGCTGCGGGTCTGACGGCAGCGGGCTTCGGTGCAGGCGCGGCCGTCACGGTGATTCCCATTGCAAACATGATCACGCGTACGGGCTACGAGCATACCTTCCTGTTCTTCGGCATTCTGCAGGGCGTCTGCATTTTCGTGCTCGCGCTGTTGCTGAGAAAACCCGACGGCGCAAAGGCACCGGCCGCGAAGCGCAAGTTTGCTGTCACCAAGCAGGACTACACGCCAGGCCAGATGATCAAGTCGCCTGTGTTTTGGGTGATCTATGCGTCGTTCGTTGCAGTTGCCGCAGGTGGCCTGATGGCGACGGCGCAACTCGGTCCGATCGCGAAGGACTGGGGTCTCGCGAAACTGCCGATGACACTGTTCGGCGCCACGCTGCCGCTGCTGACGATGACACTCTCCATCGACAACGTCTGCAACGGCTTCACGCGTCCGCTGTGCGGCTTCATCTCCGACAAGGTCGGCCGCGAAAACACGATGTTCGCGATCTTCATCGGCGAAGGTCTCGCGCTGCTCGGGCTGATGCAGTACGGCCAGAACCCGTATGCGTTCATGACGTTCGCGGCGCTGATCTTCCTGTTCTGGGGCGAAATCTTCTCGATCTTCCCGGCCATCTGCGCGGACACGTTCGGCAGCAAGTACGCGGCGGCGAATGCGGGCACGCTCTATACGGCGAAGGGCACTGCATCGTTGATCGTGCCGATTGCTTCCGTGCTCGCGGCGACGGGCGGCTGGAACCTGGTGTTCATCGTCTCGGCCGTCATCACGATTGCGGCGGGTGTGTCGGCGAAATTCGTGCTGGCGCCGATGCGTGCGCGCTGGATCGCTTCATCGAACGAGGCATCTCGCGAACTCGAGCCGGAACTGGCGGCAAGCGGACCGGGCCTGCGTCACTGGCCGGAACAGACGGGCGAATAAACCCGTATCACTTCAACATGGCGACCTGAACACATGAACGTATCGTTGCAGCAATTGAAGGTGTTCGTCGCCGTCGCGCGTCAGCGGAGCTTCACCCGCGCGGCGCGCGAGTTCGATCTGACACAGTCGGCCGTGAGCCGGTGCGTGCGTGAACTCGAAGAGGCGATTGCATTGCGTCTCTTCGATCGCACGACGCGTCAGGTCGAACTGACGACAGCGGGCTCGCGGCTCGAACGGCGCATCGGGCGGCTGATCGAAGAAATCGAACTGACGTTGCGCGAAGAGCGCGCCGCTCACGAAGAGCACACGGGCGTCGTGGTGGTCGCGTGCGATCCCGTGACGTCGTCGGGCTGGCTGCCCGAGCGGCTCGCGCGCAGCGCTGCAATCTTCCCCGATCTGATCGTCACCGCGAAGGAACAGCCTCAGCATGCCGTGCTCGCCGCTATCGAGCAGGGCGAAGTCGACTTCGGCGTACTGTGCGACGCGCACGTCGCGGGCGCCGATGCCTTTCACACGCAGCCGCTCGTCTCGACGCCGCTGTGCGCGGTGCTGCCGCTCGCGCATCCGCTCGCCTCGGGTGCCGCGCTGCACTGGGAAGCGCTGCGCAATACCAGGACCGTCACGCAACTCGTCACGCTGAATGCGGAAGCGGGCACGCGCAACGTGACAGAGCGGGCATTGAACATGCATCGTATCGATGGGGCACGCGCCAACGAATGCGGGCATCTCGCCGCGGCGCTGCGCATGATCGAACTCGGTCTCGGCATTGGCGTATTGCCTGTCGATATGCATGCCGCCGCGCTGCCGGCGTCGCTCGTCGCGCTTCCGCTCGTGCCTGAAGTGTCCGTCACGACGATGCTGGTGCGCCGCCGCAACCGCTCGCTGCGACCCAATGCCGAAGCCGTCTGGGCGCTGTTTGCCGGCAAGGAATTGCCCGACCATGCTGGCGCGTCCGCGACGCCTGGCGCAGTATCTGCCAATCCAGCCATAAAAGGAGTCACACACGAACCGATGCCGTGCGTACCCGACGAGGCGCTGATGCGTGCCTCATAAGCGCGAGGGTGCGGGCGGTTCAGCCAACGGTTCGCGAAGCAGCCATATCGCAATCGCAAGGAGTACGAGATGGACACTGAAACCGACCTCAGACGCTACGATCTTCTCATCGACGGCAAGCGGCTGCCGCCCGGCACCGGCGAATACACCGTCAACATCAACCCCGCGACAGAAGAGCCGATAGCGCTCGTCGCGCAAGGCAGCGCGCAGGATGTCGATACGGCCGTCAAGGCGGCGCGCGCCGCGCTGAAAGTGTGGAACGGCATGCGCGCCGCCGAGCGCGGCCGCATCCTGATGCGCTTCTCCGAACTGCTGCGCGAACACCAGGACGAAATCGTCGCGCTGGAAAGCCTCGACGCGGGCAAGCCGCTCGCCGCCGTCAAACGCCAGGACGTGCCCGCCGCCATCGACACGCTCGCGTACTACGCCGGCTGGTGCGACAAGATCAACGGCCAGGTCGTGCCTGTGCGTCCCGACGCGTTGACCTACACGGTGCGCGAGCCCGTCGGCGTGGTCGGCGCGATCGTGCCGTGGAATTTCCCGCTGATGATCGGCATGTGGAAGATCGCGCCCGCGCTCGCATGCGGCTGCACGATGGTCGTGAAGCCCGCAGAGATCACGCCGCTGTCGGCGCTGCGCATCGGCGAACTTGCGCTGGAGGCGGGCGTGCCGCCTGGCGTGCTGAACATCGTGACGGGCAAGGGGCGCGTGGTCGGCGATGCGATCGTCGCGCATCCGGGCATCGACAAGGTGACGTTTACCGGTTCGCCGTCGGTCGGGCGCGGCATTCTGCAGGGCGCGGCGGGCAACTTCAAGCGCGTGACGCTGGAACTCGGCGGCAAATCGGCGAACGTGATTTTCGCCGATGCGAATATCGACAACGCGGTCCGCGCGGCGGCCTCGGGGATTTTCTTCAACACGGGGCAGGTGTGTTCGGCGGGCTCGCGCATTCTCGCGCATCGCGATGTCTACGACGAAGTGGTCGAACGGCTTGCTGCGCGCGCGAAAGCACTCAAGGTCGGCGATCCGTCCGAGCGGGAAACGACCATGGGGCCGCTCGTGTCGGCCGCGCAGATGAAGACGGTGCTCGATTACGTGGACATCGGCAGGAACGAGGGCGCATCGCTCGTGACGGGCGGCGCGCGCATCGGGCAGAAGGGCTTCTTCGTCGAGCCGACAGTGTTCGCGAACGTCGAGCACGAGATGCGGATTTCGCAGGAGGAAATCTTCGGGCCGGTGGCGAGCGTCGTGCGCTTCAACGACGAAGAGGACGCAGTGCGCATCGCGAACGGCACCGCGTACAGCCTCGCGGCGGGCGTATGGAGCGCGGATATCGGCCGAGTGCATCGCGTCGCGCATGCGCTGAAGGCGGGCACGGTGTGGATCAACACCTACGGCTATACCGACGTGCGGCTGCCGTGGGGCGGCTCGGGCGATTCGGGCTTTGGCCGCGAACACGGCGATGTCGCGATCGAAAACTTCACGGAGCCGAAGTCGATCTGGCTCGCGCTCGAACATTGATCGCGGCGCTGCAATGAAAAACGGATCGGACGTTTTGCGTCCGATCCGTTTTTTCATGTGCCGCAGCGAAGACTCAGCTTGAGCGCCGCACCAGCAAAAAGCTCACGCCGATTGCCCCGAGAAAGGCGCCGCAGCAGCGGTTGAACCAGCGGCGCACGGTGGCACGCGTCAGCCATTTGCCGAGATACATGCCCGCCCACGAATACAGCGCGATCGCAAACCATTCGAGCACGAGAAAGCTCGCGCCGAGCACGGCGAATTGCGGCAGCATCGGCTTCGAAATATCGACGAATTGCGGCAGGAAAGCGGTGAACACCAGAATCGCCTTCGGATTGCCCGCCGCGACAAAGCATTCCTGGCGCGCGATACGCCACAGCGATGCGTCGTCCTGTTTCAGTGCGTCCATCGGCCCGGCGTCGCTGCGCCACAGCTGGATAGCAAGCCAGATCAGATAGGCGGCGCCCACCAGTTTGATCGCGAGGAAGAACAATTCCGATGCGTGCAGCACGACGGCGAGGCCCGTCGCGGCTAGCACCAGCATGCCGGCGAAGGCGACCAGCCGTCCGCTGCCGGCGACGAACGCCGTCATGAAGCCGTGCCGGGCGGCGACGTTGATCGACAGCAGATTGTTGGGCCCGGGCGCCATGTTGATCGCGAAGCACGCGGGAAGAAAAAACAACCAGGCGGTGAGAGACATGACGGCTCGCTCGGACGGGCCACCGCGCGGCGTGGGTTCGCATGGCGCGCGGTGGCGAATTCAGGTGGGGAATATCAGATTGTAGCGAAATGCCGGCTGCGGCCGCGCCGCAGCGGAAGGAATGTGGGCCGCAACCCGGCGGCGCCAGCGCGGAGGAAAAGGCGCGTGCTACTCGACGGGCTGTAGCGCCTGATGAAACGACGGATCTCTGACGATCGTATCGACGCTGATTTTCACGACGTCGTCGAGTGCAAGTGCGGCGTTCGTGAACTTCTGCCGGAACAGATGGACCGTATTGCTCTTCACGTAGACAGTCTGTTTCGTCGACGCATTGGTGACGAAGTAGCGCATGGTCATCGTCCACGTGGCCCGCGGCCGCGCATCGTCCACCGACAACACCTCGATCCGCCCGCTCAGCACCAGTTTGTCGTGCGTCGTCACGGCGATGCCCGACTTGCGCCATGCGGACACGACGGCGTCGCGCACCGTCGACTCGACGCCTTTCTTTAACAGGATCGACGTCGTCGCCGTGTTGGCGATGCGATCGAAGGTGACGTAGCCATCGCGCGCGGGCATGTACGCGAAGTCGCGAGCGGAGGCGATGACGAGCGCGTTGTCCGCGGGCGTCGAGGTCGACGCGGCGGAGCGGGGCACGAAGAAGGAGCACGCGGAGCTGAGGAGCGCGAAGCAGGCGATGCTGGATCGTTTGAGCAGAAGGGGGTTCACGGCAATGGCGCAGCAGGTGTGACGCTGCGGGATGAAAGTCGAAACCCGAGAGTGTGTCGCGCGGACCTGAGCGCGAATATGAGACGTGTCCTAAAAATATGGCCGCTGCGTGGGATTGGCGTCGCAAGCGGTCGAACGATTGACCACGGTCAATACGTGCGCGGCGGGATCGGAACACTGATGGGAGGCTGTTTCCCGGTCATCCGGCTGTGTTCGCGGCGAGTCTTTTGAGCGGCATCAATGTGCCAACTCCGTATCTCAATCCAGTGCCCGTCTTATCGCATTAAGAGTGTTCTTACAGTCTTTTTTTGGATAGTCCGCGATACTCATCGACGCTCATTTTCATCCAGACCAAGAGACCTTCCATGCTTGACTCGTCCGCACTTCAATCGATGAAACCGCTTTTCATGACGCCATGCTACGGCGGCAACGTCATGGCGAACTTCGCAAATAGCCTGCTCGCCCTCAATAACGCGATGTGGCAGACGGGCATGCAGGGCTCGGTGCGAATCCGTTCAGGCGAAAGCCTGATTACCCGCGCGCGCAATGAGGCCGTCGCGGAATTTCTGCTCGATCCGGGCTACACGCATCTGTTCTGGATCGACGCGGACATCGGTTTTTCCGTCGATCAGGTGTTGCGGCTACTGCTTGCCGATCGCGATGTCGCGGCGGGCGTGTATCCCCTCAAGCGTTTCGACTGGCCCGGCGTGCTGCCCGGCGGACTCACGCAGGAAACCTTTGCCGCGCGCTACCTGCGTTACCCCGTGAATGCGCACGATGGCGTCTCGCCGGCGATCGACAGCGACGGCTTTCTGGAAGTCAGCGAAGCGCCGACGGGCTTCATGTGCATCAAGCGCAGCGTGATCCAAACGATGATCGCGCGGCTGCCCGAACTGAAGTACGTGCCCGACGGTGCGCCGGACTCGCCGCTCTACGATCTCTGCTACCGCTTCTTCGACGTGATGGTCGAGCCTTCCACGGGCCGTTATCTGTCGGAAGACTATGCGTTTTGCCGGCGCTGGCGCGATATCGGTGGGCAGGTATTCGTCGATACGCAATCGAAGCTGTCGCATCAGGGCTGCTACACGTGGCACGGCGATTTCGGCGCGTCGCTTGCGGCGAGTCCGCTGATGGCGATTGGCGGCGAGTGCTGATGCGCAACGGACTCGACGCATGAACATGGAAACCAACGAACTGAGCGCGCGCGCGCGTGGTGGCACGGAATTGATGCTGCGAGCGCTTCACGCGCGACTCGATCCGGAACTGGTGCGACAGTTTCAGATCATTCCTTCCCGCGTGCGCGCAGTCGACCCCGACCGTAAGCGCATTCTCTGGCTGCACGACAAACCAAGCCGCGAAGAATCCAGCTTCCTGGAACTGGCTGAAAATCGTGCGGCGTTTGCGGGGATTGTGTGTGTGTCGCATTATCAGGCGGCGCTGTATCAGATGATCCCTGGCGTGCCCTACGCGGAGATGACCGTGTTGCAGAACGCGATCGAGCCGTTCGGCGCCTATCTTGCGCGACGCAGCGAGCGCATCCGCCTGATCTATCACACGACGCCCGATCGCGGCCTCGAAATCCTCGTTCCGGTCTTCGAATATCTCGCTGCGCGCCATCCCGACATCGAACTGGACGTCTTTTCGAGCTTCAGCATCTACGACTGGACGGAGCGCGACACGCCATATCAGCCGCTATTCGAGCGATGCCGCGCGCATCCGCATATCCGCTATCACGGCGCGCAGCCGAATGCCGTCGTGCGCAAGACGTTGGGCGAATGCGACATCTTCGCGTATCCGAACATCGAGCCGGAAACGAGCTGCATCGCCGCCATCGAGGCGATGTCGGCGGGCTGTCTCACGGTTTGCGCGGCGTACGGCGGCTTGCCGGAAACCTGTGCGAATTTCGCCAGGCTCTATCCGTTCACTGAAAACCTGCAGGCTCACGCGCAGCGCTTTGCCGTCGTGCTCGACCAGGCAATCGAAACGGTCCGGCTGCGCAAGGCGGAAGACGAGTACTTGCGCGCGCAACAGGTCGAATATTTCACGCGCTTCTATTCGTGGGACAGGCGCATCGGCGAATGGGATGCCTATCTGCGCGGCTTGCTATAACGAGCGGCTGCAGCCTGAAGCCGTCGTCCGCAACGGATGACGGCTCGCTTTTCTCAATGCAAACGTATCCAGCCTAAGAAAGTTTTAAGAAAATTAAGAATTAGGCGATTCAGCCCACGTCCTCCGTTCCTTAAACTTTAAAGATCACTTGTCGGGCTGCGCGGCGCGATGGAGCGACCAGCCGGTCGCGGGATCGATCGATCCGTCTTCGCCTCGCCACGCGCCGTAGCCGTGCCTTCCCGGTACAGCCGCTCATGCCCGCCGCCCTTTGATTCCAACGCGAGAACCTGACGTGAAGCATCTGCGATCATTCCTCGCGCGCAGGCAGGGCACCTCTACGGCAGCGGTTCGTCCGCTGTCCGTCAAACGCAAGACGCTTTCGAGCGTGGCCGCTTTTTCGGCATTGTGGATCGGCGCTTCGGTCGTGCCTGGCACGTCCATCGCTGTGGCCGCTCCGAAGGCGCACAAGCATGGTTCCGCTCACACGCAGCGGCGCCATCATGCACTTGCACACGAGATGACATTGCCGGGCGCGCAACCCGCCACTTCGTTCAATGCCGTAGAGGCTTCGTCGCGCGACGCCCATCGCGCGCTGTCTGAATCCATTGCCAATTCTGAAGGCGATGCGTTGCCTGCACCGGCCTCCGCCCACCCCGACGACGCGGCCACATTAGCGCCCGCCTACTCGACGGCTTCGATCAACGTGCGTATGCCGTCGAACGAACTGGTGCTCGGCACGGTCTGCGCCACCACGCCAACGATGTGCGTACCCGTTGCGCATGATCGTTCCGACGATGGTCACGAATGGTCGGGCCGCGTGACGCCCGAAGGCGCATCCGGCGACCTCGCCCAGGCGACGACGCCATTCGGCGACGCCACCGGCTTCGGCATGGTTGACGATCAGCTTCGCTCGAGCGCCGGCCCGATCGGCAGCACGCTGCGCGAGTCGCTCGCACAAGCGGGCTTTCCGGCGACCATCGTTGCGCAGATTGGCGGGATCTTTGCTGGCCGGGTGGATGTCGATGCGCCTGCGCAGGCGGGCGACGAATACCGGATCGTGATGGACGCAACGAGCGAATCGGGCGCATCGCGCATTGCGTCGCTCGAAGTCCGTCTGAATGGCCGCGCGTACGATGCCCTCTGGTTCACCGCGCCCGGCGCATCGCAAGGTGCGTACTACACGCTCGACGGCGACCTGATCGCGAGCGAGCCATTCGCGATGCCGCTGGACTACCGGCGCGTAAGCTCGCCGTTCGGGATGCGTATCCATCCCGTCTTTGGCGAGCCGCGCTTTCACACGGGCGTCGATCTGGCCGCGCCTGCCGGCACGCCGATCTACGCGGCAGCCGCGGGCACCGTCGAAATGGCCGTCAACGGCCGCGGCTACGGCAAGCACATCGTTTTGCGCCACGGCGACGGCTATTCGACCTACTACGCGCATCTTTCCCTTTTCGCTGGCGCGCTGAAGGTCGGTCAGCGTATCGAGCAGGGGCAGGTGATCGGCTATGTCGGCCGCACGGGCACGGCAACCGGGCCGCATCTGCACTACGAAGTGCGCAAAGACGACCATCCCGTCGATCCACTGACGCTGACCGCGCATCAGTTCGTCGCGCCGCTGTCGGGCGCCGCGCGCGTCGCCTTCAACGAGCGCGCCGAGGCCGCCCGCACGAGCCTTGCGGCGCTGCCGTCGCCGGCTGTGCGGATCGCCCTGATTCTCCAGTCGCCGCGCTTCTTCTGACGCGGCAACGCGATGGCGCGCCCCCTGCGCCGTCGCTTCTTCCTTTCCCGTCTGTTCCTGTGCCGCTGCGCTTTCGCGGCGTACGGACTTGCGCGCCCGTTCGCTGCAGGATTTAATACAGTCGATCCGATGGACGTTTGCGGTCCGGCACCCTTTGCGCGAATCGGCGACGCACGCGTCGCGCCTCGAACGATCCATCCACGCCAGCCCGAAGCGGTCAACGTCACGATGCGCCCTGGCGGCACGCGGTTGCAGTGCGCCCCGATGCAAGCTGTTTTACAAGAACGGAGAAAAGCATGAAGGCCAGCACCATCGCGGAACGGGAAGCCATCGGGCGCGCGGCCCGCGAACACGCAAAACGATCCAGTCACCGCGCGATCGGCCATATGCACCGCAATCCCGTCGATTTGTTGCGGCAAAGCAGCGAAGGCCGCGTCGAGCGCCTCGTGCCGCTGCGCTACGGTCGCATGGCGGTGTCGCCATTCACGTTCTATCGCGGCAGCGCGATCCTGCAGGCGCACGATCTCAGCATGACGCCGCACACGCCGCTGACGCTGCCCATCTGCGGCGACGCGCATCTGCTGAACTTTGGCGGCTTCGCAACACCCGAGCGTCAGCTGATCTTCGATCTGAACGATTTCGACGAAGTGTCGACCGCGCCGTTCGAATGGGACCTGAAGCGGCTCGTCGCGAGCTTCGTGGTCGCCGCCCGGCACATGCGCTTCAGCCGCGGCGCCGCCTACGATCTCGTGATGACGGCAGCCAACCAGTATCGCGACCGCATGGCGCAGTACGCCGAATGCGGCGCGCTGGAACTTTGGTACGAGCGGATCACGTTCGACCGGATGGTCGATATGGCGGTAAACGCCGAAAATCGCCGGCTGATCCGTCGAGGGATGGAGAAGGCGGCCACCCGCACGCACGAAAGCATGCTCGACAAGCTGTGCGAGCGCGAAGGCGACCGCTACGTGATGCGCGACATGCCGCCGAGCCTGTTCCACGTGCATGGCTCGGGCACGCTGTTCGATGTCGAGGACGACTGGTTCCGGGTCGGCGACTGGCGCAAGCTGATGCACGAGACGTACGAAGGGTATCTGAAGACGCTCAATGAAGATCGGCGCGAACTGCTGGAGCAGTTCGTGCCGCACGATCTCGCGTTCAAAGTGGTCGGGGTGGGCAGTGTCGGCACGCGCTGTCTCGTGCTGCTCACCGTCGATCCGCACGGCAAGCCGCTCTTTCTGCAGATCAAGGAGGCGCGGCGCTCGGTGATCGCGCAGCATTTCAAGGCGGGGCCGCGCAAGTCCGAGCCGAAGCACGAGGGCGAGCGCGTCGTGCTAGGCCAGCGCATGCTGCAGGCGGCTAGCGATATCTTTCTCGGCTGGTCGACGGGGCCGGCGGGCCGGCATTTTTACTTTCGGCAATTGCGCGACATGAAACTGACAGCGAGCGTCGACCTGTTCGACATCGATCAGCTGAACGGCTATGCGCGGCTATGCGGTTGGGCGCTGGCGCGCGCGCACGCGAAGGCGGGCGGCAAGGCGGTCGAGATCAGCGCGTATATTGGACGCAGCGACCAGTTCGCGGAAGCGCTGGCCGAGTATGCGGGGGCGTATGCGGATCAGGTCGAGCGCGATTATGACGTGTTCATGAAAGCGTGCCGAAGCGGCGAGATCGAGGCGCGCACCGACGAGGACATGTCCGCCGATTTCCGTATTTGACCGGCATAGGGCGTCCGGCGTTTGCGCCGGAATCCCGACGACGATGGCGCGCGGTCGCCGGACTGTGTCCGATGGCGCGCGCCCCGAAACGGTACAGTCGCGGCATGCGGCGCGTAATCTGGCCGCATGTCGTCCGTAGCGAGCAGTAGCAGCGCACCGTAGTGCTAACTCTGATCGGAGGTTTGCATGCTTTCCCTCATTGGCACGATAGTCGTCGGGTTGATCGTCGGTCTAATTGCGCGCGCGCTCAAACCGGGCGACGACAGCATGGGTTTGATCATGACGATCATTATCGGTATTGCCGGCTCGCTGATTGCGGGCTATGTCGGGCGCGCGCTTGGCTGGTACCAGCCGGGGCAGGCGGCGGGCTGGATCGCGTCGATCATTGGTGCAATCGTGCTGCTCGTGATCTACCACATGGTCCGGCGGCGCGCCTAGGCGTTCCACCTTCGGCGCGCGGCGCTGTTCTTCAGGCGTCGCGTGCCTCGCGCAGCGTCACGAAACGCAGTCCGCGCGCGCGCACGGTCTCGATCAGACGCGGCAGTACGTCCAGTACGACGGGCCTGCCCGTCGCGTCTTTTGCTGCGCTCGCGTCGTGCAGAAGCAGGATGTCGCGCGCCGCGAGCCCATCGACGAGCCGTTCCAGCACGCGCTGCGGGTTGCGCTCGCGGGTGTCGAAGCCGCGCCGCGTCCAGGCGGCAAGCCGCAAGTCGAGCTTTTGCAGCACCGGTTCGAGAAACACGTTGCGCAGGCCGGCGGGCGCGCGGAAGAACAGCGGGCGCTCGCCCGTCAGCGCTTCGAGCGTGTGCTGCGCGGCGTCGATTTCCCGCGTCAGGCCGCGCGGCAGCGTGACCGAGAACGTGTGAACGTGGACCTGCGAGTGGTTTTCGACCGCGTGTCCGCGCGCGACGATCTCGCGCATCAGCGCCGGATGTCGCTGCGCGCGTGCGCCGATGCAGAAAAAAGTGGCGCGCACGCCGTGCGCGTCGAGCAGATCGAGCACCTGAGGCGTGACGACCGGGTCGGGGCCGTCGTCGATCGTCAGCGCGACGGCGTCGGCATTGCGCGGCGTGTCCGGCAAGCGCGTCCAGTTCGCGCCGAGCAGCGACGAGCGCGGCCACAAGCCAATCGTCACGACGACCATATGGCTGGCGAAGATCCCGGCGAGCCACCACGGCCAGGCGACGGGCGTGAGCACCCAGCCCGCGACCATCGCGGCATGCCACGCGATGGTGGCGTTGAACATCGGCGGATTGCCTGTGCGGGGCCAGCGGCGCGCGGGCGCGGCATGGTCGGCGGCGCGCGGCAGCGGCGGATTCGGTTGATTCATGATGCGTTTCGTCTGCCGGATCGGATTCGTCATACCGGCAGGACTGTCGTGATGCTCGTCAAACGCGAACGATACCATTGGCGCGCGTCCTGTCTTGAAATTGGCAGAGTTGGAAAGAGATCGCGGCACGGCGGAACTGACGCGGAGACAGACACCGCAGCGGAACCGTAACGGAGCCGTAACGGAACCGTAACTGAACCGTAACTGAATCGTAACTGAACCGTAACGGAACCGTAACGGAGCCGAAGCCAGTATCCTTGACCCCTTTCCACCGATCCGCCAACCCGAACCCGCGCCATGCGCCTGCGCCACATCGAAGTTTTCCACGCCATCATGCGCACCGGCTCGCTGTCGAAAGCGGCCGAACTGCTGTGCGTTTCGCAGCCCGCCGTCAGCAAGGTGCTCGCGCACGCGGAGCGCAGCGCGGGCCTGACGCTCTTCAACCGCGTGCACGGCCGCCTTCAGCCGACGCGCGAGGCCGAGCTACTGTTCTCCGAAACGCAGAAGCTGCAGGCCAATCTCGACAGCATCCGCGATCTCGCGCGCAATCTCGCACTTCAACCGGAAGGGCACTTACGCATCGGCTGCCTGCCGAGCCTTGGCCTGAGCCTGATTCCGCCCGCCGTCGAGGCGTTTCGCGCGGCGTATCCGCGTGTGTCGCTGCGCATCCAGACGCGTCACACCGAGGAACTGCTGAACGCGCTGCTCACGCGCGATCTCGATCTGGCCGTCGCGCTGAATCCACCGGCGCGGCCGGGCATCGCGTCCGCCGAACTGGGGCGCACGCCCGTCGTTTGCGTCGGTCCGCGCGATGAAGCCGCAGGCGACGCGCCGATGACGCTGCAAACGTTCGTCGAAGGGGACTGGATCGGCATTGGCAATGCCGATCCGCTTGGCGAGATGATCGGCAATGCGCTGGAAGCACTGGGTCTCGACGGCCACGCGCCCGCCGTCGAGGCGCACACCTGGCACGTCGCCCGTGCGCTGGCAGCGCGGGGCATCGGCCACGCGCTGCTCGACGAACTGACCGCGAAGAGCGGCGCGGAAGCCGTGACCGTGCGGCCGGTTACACCGGCGCTGTCGGTCGGCGTGTTCGCGCTGTGGCGAGACGGCGGTCTGACGTCGCGGGCGGGCAACGCGTTCGTCGACGTGTTGCGCGCGCATTTTGCATAGGCGTGGGCGGCGCGGCCTGCGCGCCCTTAACCGCAGGTTATGCAGCTATGCATCTGGTCATTTGATACGCCGTTTTCGGCGCGCGACACTCGCCTGCAATGTCATCGCAAGGTAGTGAGCATTCATGCATGTCTGTGTCCTCGGAGCGGGCGTCGTCGGACTGACGACGGCCTGGAGCCTGGCCCGCGACGGCCACGACGTCACGATCGTCGAGGCGCGCGGCGGCGCGGCGCTCGAGGCGAGCTTTGCGAACGGCGGCCAGCTAAGCTACAGCTACGTCGCGCCGCTCGCCGATCCCGCCGTGCTGCCCAAGGTGCCCGCGTGGCTGTGGCAGCGCGATTCCGCGCTGCGCTTCATTCCGCGTTTCGACGTGCAGCAGTGGCGCTGGTGCATCGCGTTCCTGCTCGCGTGCCGCAGTCGTCGCGCGCGCCAGACGGCGCTGGAGATGCTGAGCCTCGGCGCGCTCAGCAAAGCGGCGCTGCATGAGATCGTCGAGCGCGAGTCGATTGCGTTCGACTACGTGCGCAACGGCAAGCTCGTCGTCTATCGCGACCCGCACGAGTTCGAGCGCGCGCGCCGCAAGATGGAACTGCTCGTCGCGGCGGGCTCGAATCAGCGTGCGCTCGACGGCAATGCGTGTGTGGCACTCGAACCTGCGCTTGCACACGCGCAGCCGCTGATTGCGGGCGGCATCCATACGCCGTCGGAAGAAGCGGGCGATTGTCATCGCTTCGGCGTTGCGCTCGCGGATGCGCTGCAGCGGCGGCATCGCGTGACGATCCGCTACGAGACGCCCGTGCGCGAACTCGTCAGCGAAAGCGGGCGGATCGTCGCGGCGCGCACAGCGGCAGGCGATATCGAAGCCGATGCGTTCGTCGTCGCGCTCGGGCTTGGCAGCGTGCCGTTGCTCGATGCGCTCGACATGCGTCTGCCCGTCTACCCGCTGACGGGCTACAGCCTGACGATTCACAACGCCGATCCGCTGCACACGCCGCGCGTCAGCGTGACGGACCTGCATCGAAAGATCGTCTATGCGCCGCTTGGCGGGCGCTTGCGGATTGCGGGCATGGTCGAGATTGCGGGTCTGAGCGACGCGCAGCGGGCAGGGCGCGTCGAACTGCTGAAGTGCCAGGCGCAGGAAATCTTCCCCGCCGCCGGCGACTACGCGAGCGCGCAGACCTGGTGCGGCCATCGTCCCGCGACGCCCGATTCGAAGCCGCTGATCGGCAGGACGCCGTATCGCAACCTCTGGCTCAACACGGGACACGGCGCGCTGGGCTTCACGCTCGCGTGCGGCAGCGCGCGCGTGATCGCGGATATGATCGCGGGCCGCGCGCCTTCCGTCGATATCGATGCCTACGCATACGACCGCTGATTTCGTTGCACACACATCCATCACCGGAGAGACCATGAAAACAACGATGACGAAGCACGCAACGCTCGCGGCACTGATCGCAGTCACCCTCGCGGGCGGCAACGCGCACGCGCAGGACTCGAGCGCGACCTTGAAGAAGATCCGCGAAACGGGCGCGATTTCGCTCGGCGTGCGCGAATCGTCGGTGCCGTTCTCGTACTACGACGAGGAGCAGCACGTGATCGGCTATTCGCAGGCGATCGCGCTGAAGATCGTCGACGAGGTGAAAAAAGAGCTGAAGCTACCCGACCTCAAGGTGCGCGAGATTCCTATCACGTCGCAAAACCGTATTCCGCTCGTGCAGAACGGCACGATCGATATCGAATGCGGCTCGACCACGCACACGAAAGAGCGCGACAACCAGGCCGCGTTCTCGAACAGCTTCTTCCAGTACGGCGTGCGCATGATCGTGAAGAAGGACTCGGGCGTGAAAGACTTCGGCGATCTCGCCAACAAGACGGTCGTGACGACGGCGGGCACGTCGGAAGAGCGTCTGCTGCGGCAGATGAACGTCGAGAAGTCGATGAACATGCGCCTCATCAGCGCGAAGGATCACGCCGAGTCTTTCCTCAACGTCAAGACGGGGCGCGCCGTCGCGTTCGTGATGGACGATCCGCTGCTGTACGGCGCGAAAGCGAAAGAGGCGAACGCGGACGACTACGTGATCACAGGCACGTCGCCGATGTCGGAAGTGTATGGCTGTATGTTCCGCAAGGACGATCCGGGCTTCAAGAAACTGGTCGACGGCGTGATCGCGCGCTTGCAAACTTCCGGCGAAGCGGCGAACCTTTATCAGAAGTGGTTCACGCAACCCATTCCGCCGAAGGGCATCAACCTGAACTACCCGCTGTCGGCGGAGATGAAACAGCTGTTCGCGAAGCCGAACGACCGCGCGCTCGATTGACGGGCCTGCGTCGCGCCGCGTCGCGGGCAGCACGACCTGGAGAGACGGTGTGACGCAGACAGCAGAGACAACGCAAGCAAACAAAGTAGCGCTCGTGACGGGCGCGGGCAGCGGCATCGGCAAGGCGACGGCGCTCAAGCTGCTCGCCAATGGCTATAGCGTCGTGCTGACGGGGCGCAGGCAGGCCCCACTCGATGCGCTCGCAACCGATGCGCAAGCACGCGGCCAGGACGCACTCGCCGTCGCCTGCGACGTGACGGATGCCGCGAGCGTCGCCGCGCTCTTCGACGCGATCCGGCTGCGCTACGGGCGGCTCGACGTGCTGTTCAACAACGCGGGCCGCAATGCGCCGCCCGTCGAAATCGACCAGATCGAACTCGACGACTGGCGTTCCGTCGTCGATACCAACCTCACGGGCGTGTTCCTGTGCACGCGCGCCGCATTCGGGATGATGAAGGCGCAAACGCCGCGCGGCGGCCGCATCATCAACAACGGCTCGATCTCCGCGCATGCGCCGCGGCCGTTCAGCATCGCGTACACGGCGACCAAGCATGCGATCACGGGTCTCACCAAATCGGTCTCGCTCGATGGCCGGCCTTACGACATCGTGTGCGGCCAGATCGACATCGGCAACGCCGGGACGGAAATGGCCGAGCGGATGGCGCGCGGCGTGCCGCAGGCCAACGGCACGATCGCCGTCGAGCCGCTGATGAACGTCGAACATGTCGCCGATGCCGTGCTGCACATGGCGAATCTGCCGCTGTCGGCGAACGTGCAGTTCATGACGATCATGGCAAGCAAGATGCCGTTCGTCGGGCGCGGATGACTCGCATGTGACACAACGCGGCGCGGACACTCGACATATACTGGACGCTTCCCCAAACCCTGGAAGTGGATGTGACTGCTGACGAGGCCACGCGCCCGAGCGCGCCGGCCGCCGACGATCCGCGCCCCACGCCGCCCACACGGCCCGACCCCGGCGATTGCTGTCATAGCGGCTGCGATCCGTGCGTGTTCGATCTGTACGAGGAAGAGGTGACGCGGTATCGCGCGGCGCTGGCTGCGTGGGAAGCGCGGCACGCGCAGCCGGTCGGGCGCGAAAGCAGGCCGCGCAGAAAGCGCTGAACTGTTGCCATGCCCTTTGCCTGACGACCCGCCCACGTCCGCACGCACTCTGTCGCGCCGCTTCATGATCGACGCATCATTGACCTCATGTCCACGCTGATCGAACCTCACGCGCTTGCCGCGTTGCATGACTTCGTCGAACGCCATCCGCGGCTTTTCGTGCTGACGGGCGCGGGCATCAGCACCGATTCCGGCATCCCCGGCTATCGCGACGAAAACGGCGAATGGAAACGCTCGCCGCCCATCACGTTGCAGGAGTTTCTTGGCTCCGTCGCATCGCGCCAGCGCTACTGGGCGCGCAGCACGGTCGGTTGGCCCGTGGTCGCGAAGGCCGCGCCGAACGCCGCGCATCACGCGCTCGCGCGGCTCGAAGCGGCCGGGCACGTCGGCGGGCTCGTGACGCAGAACGTCGATGGACTGCATCAGCGCGCGGGTAGCAGCGACGTGATCGAACTGCATGGCAGCATCGGCGCCGTGACGTGTCTCGATTGCAACTCGCATCACACGCGTGCGTCGATCCAGCAAACGCTGATCAACACGAACCCGGCGCTGCTCGATGTGATCGCCGAGCCGGCCGCCGACGGCGACGCGCATCTCGAATGGCACGACCTCGGCTCGTTCCGCATTCCGGCGTGCCCGAACTGCGGCGGGCTGCTGAAGCCCGATGTCGTGTTCTTCGGCGAGAATGTGCCGAAGGCGCGCGTCGAGGCGGCCACCCACGCGCTCGATGCCGCCGACGCGATGCTGGTAGTCGGCTCGTCGCTGATGGTGTATTCGGGCTACCGTTTCTGCGTGTGGGCGCAGAAGATGGGCAAGCCGGTCGCCGCGATCAATCTCGGACGCACGCGCGCCGATGAGTTGCTGTCGCTGAAAGTGGAAGCGCCATGCGGCGATGCGCTCTCTGCGCTCGCGGCGCGTCTCGCGGTCAGCTGATGCACGCAGGTGCGGCACGCAGGTGCGCGCCAGCTTCATGTCAATTCACAAGGAACGCCGAATGCTCACGTCGATAGAAGAACTGGAAGCGCTATACGGGCAGCCGCACGAGCGCTCGATACGCAAGGAGATTCCGTACGTCAACGACTGCTATCGCGCGTTCATCGAGCAATCGCCGTTCATCGTGCTGGCGACGGCGGGCCCCGAAGGACTCGACTGCTCGCCGCGCGGCGATGCGCCAGGCTTCGTGCGGCTGATCGACGAAAGGACGCTGGCGATTCCCGACCGCGTCGGCAACAATCGCGTCGACAGTCTGCGCAACGTAATCGTCAATCCGCATGTGGGGCTGCTGTTCGTCGTGCCGGGTGTCGGCGAGACGCTGCGCGTCAATGGGCATGGACGCGTTTCGGCCGAGCCGGCGCTGCTCGAGAGCTTCGCGGTCGATGGCAAGAAGCCGCGCACGGTGTTGATCGTCGATATCGACGCGGTGTACTTTCATTGCTCGAAAGCGCTGGCCCGCTCGAAGTTGTGGGACCCATCGCGCCATGTCGAGCGCTCGCGGCTGCCGAGCGCGGGCGACATGCACAAGCGCATTTTCGGTGAGACTTTCGACGCGCTCGCGTATGATCGCGACCTCGTTGAACGGATGCGAACCGGTCTGTACTGATTGAACCACCATGACTACGCCTGATCTCAACCTGCGCCAGCACGCGCCTTCCGCCGAACGCAACCGCGAGCCGATCCTCGCCGTGCTCGAACGTGTGTTGCCCGCCACGGGCACCGTGCTCGAGATCGCGAGCGGCACGGGCCAGCACGCGATCCACTTCGCTGCGGCGCTGCCGCATCTCGTCTGGCAGCCGAGCGATCTCGACGACGAGGCGCGCGCGTCGATTGCCGCGTGGGCGGCGCATAGCGGGCTCGCCAACGTGCGGCCGCCGCTCGCGCTCGACGTGCGCGACGCGTCGTGGGGCATCGAAGCCGCCGCTGCGATCGTCTGCATCAACATGATTCATATCTCGCCGTGGGCATCGGCGCAGGCGCTGATCGGCGGCGCGGGGCGGCTGCTCGGACCGGGCGGCGTGCTCTTTCTGTACGGGCCGTACCGGCGCGGCGGCGCGCATACGGCGCCGACCAACGCCGCGTTCGACGAACAGTTGCAACGCCGCAATCCCGCATGGGGCGTGCGCAACATGGAAGACGTGATGGCGATGGCAGACGCGGCTGGCTTCGATGCCGACGAGCCCATCGAAATGCCCGCCAACAACTTCAGCCTCGTGTTCAGGAAACGTTAGCGCACTCGCCGGGTCTGACGCTTCACTCCGCGCGTGGCGCTGCGCTTGACTCTGCGCTTGACTCTGCGTTCACACGACAAACGCTCGCAGCGCGTTTCGCGGACTAAGCTTTAGAGTGCCGGCAGCGAGCTGCACAAGCAGCGCGGCGCGAAAGCGCGGCGAAAGCCCGCACGCATCGACTGTGCCGGACATGAACACGGCGGGCGGGGAGTACGCGAGCGTCATCCCGTCATTTCTTTTATTCTTTCATCCTCGACGCCGCGCCCTGATGGTGGGCGCGGCTTCACGACTCACTGGAATCAGGAGAATTCACATGGGCAAACAGGCAATCGGCGTAGTGGGGCTGGCGGTGATGGGCCGGAATCTGGCGCTGAACATCGAAAGCCGTGGTCACGCGGTCTCCGTGTTCAACCGCACCCGCGAGAAAACCGACGAACTGATCGCGGAGTTTCCCGACCGTAAGCTGGTTCCCACCTATACGCTCGAAGAATTCGTGCAGTCGCTCGAAAAGCCGCGCCGCATCCTGATGATGGTCAAGGCAGGCGCAGGCACCGACGCGACGATCGCGTCCCTACAGCCGCTGCTGGAGAAGGGCGACATTCTGATCGACGGCGGCAACACGCATTTCACCGACACCATCCGCCGCAATCAGGAACTGGCGAAATCGGGCCTGCACTTCATCGGCACGGGCGTGTCGGGCGGCGAAGAGGGCGCGCTCAAGGGCCCGTCGATCATGCCGGGCGGCCAGCGCGAAGCGTATGACCTCGTCGCCCCGATCCTCACCGAGATCGCGGCGAAGGCACCGGACGGCGAGCCGTGCGTCGCGTACATGGGTCCTGACGGCGCGGGCCATTTCGTGAAGATGGTGCACAACGGCATCGAATACGGCGACATGCAACTGATCGCCGAAAGCTATGCGGTGCTCAAGCAGGTGCTGGGGCTGTCGAACCAGGAACTGGGCGCGGTCTACACCGAGTGGAACAAGGGCGAGCTGGACAGCTACCTGATCGAGATCACGTCGAAGATCTTCGACAAGAAGGACGATGAAACGGGCAAGGATCTCGTCGACATCATCATGGACCGCGCCGCGCAAAAGGGCACGGGCAAGTGGACCAGCCAGAACGCGCTCGACCTCGGCGCGCCGCTGCCGCTGATTACGGAAGCCGTATTCGCGCGCGTGCTGTCGTCGCTGAAGGATCAGCGCGTGGCTGCCAGCAAGGTGCTCGAAGGGCCGGCCGCCAAGCCGTTCTCGGGCGATCGCGCCGCGTTCATCGAAGCCGTGCGCCGCGCGCTGTACTTCAGCAAGGTGATTTCGTACGCACAGGGCTTCGCGCAACTGCGCGCGGCGTCGGACGAATACAAGTGGGATCTGGACTACGGCACGATCGCGAAGATTTTCCGCGCCGGCTGTATCATCCGCGCCCGCTTCCTGCAGAAGATCACGGACGCCTATTCGAAGGACAAGCAGATCGCCAACCTGCTGCTCGATCCGTATTTCCGCGACATCGCCGCGAACTACCAGGGGGCGCTGCGCGACGTCGTGATCGCGGCGACGGCGGCGGGCGTGCCCGTGCCGGCGTTCTCGTCGGCGATCGCGTACTTCGACGGCTACCGCTCGGCGCGTCTGCCCGCCAACCTCGTGCAGGCGCAACGCGACTTCTTCGGCGCGCATACGTTCGAGCGCCTCGACAAGCCGGGTAGCTTCCACGCGAACTGGTCCTGAGCGGCTGGGCTTCCCTTCGCTCCGTAAAGCGAAAGCTGGTCTGATTTCAAACGCCCCGGCGCCCCACGGCGCCGGGGCGTTTGCTTTGGGCGGCTCATTGTTTCAAAGAGTGCACATTTTTTGGAACACAGTGTTGCAATTTTTTGATCTCAAAAAGCGAGCCGAGCGCCGTATTTCGTGGATTATTTCAATTCGCGCAACATAGTTTAGCGAGATCAGGGATTTCCCTAGGACCTTACCTTCCATAAACTTGCATCAACGCTGACGGACACGATGTTCGCAGCGAATCCAAAAACAAGTTCTCGGAGGTTGTCCATGAAAGCCCTGATTTCCGCAGTCGTTCTTGCTGCCGCTGTTGTCGCTCCTGTCGCATCGTTTGCCCAATCGAGCCAGCAGCCGGTCACCCGCGCCGAAGTTCGCGCCGATCTCGCCCGTCTGGAGAAGGCCGGCTACGATCCGCTGTCGGATCGCCAGAACTACCCGAACAACATCCAGGCCGCGGAAGCGCGTGTCCACGCAGAAGACGCCAATGCAAGCGGCTATGGCGTGCAGACGAACGGCACGTCGCAAGCTGGCCGTTCGCTGGCCGATGAGAAGGGTCCGCGTTCCGTCTTCTTCGGCAACTGATTTCCGCCCAAGCTGACGCAGTAACCGATCGAATGCGCCCGTTGGGGTCCGCGAGCCCCAACTGACGTGTGCAGGTAAAAAAACGCTGCCCAAGGTAAAACCTGGGCGGCGTTTTTTGCGTCCGGCGCGGGCGAAGTCGGATCAGGCCGCGCGTCACCTTAGCGCGGCATATGCGGAATCGCGTCGTTGTTCGCGACGTTCAACTGATGCACCTGCCGATGCGCCTTGTTCAATTGCGCCTGCGCGGCCGTGCGTTGCGCTTCGAGTTGCGCGAGTTCCTTGCGCAACTGATGCTGCCGGCTCGACACCGCCTGATCCTGCTCGGTCGTGCGCTGCAAGCCCTGACGCAGCCGTTCCGCGTGCGCTTCGGACTCGGCGATCGCCCGCTGCAACTGCTCGTTCTGCGCTTCGAGCTGCAAGCGGCGCGTCTCGCCGTCGGAAAGCCGTGTCGCCTGGTCCTGCATATGATGAAACAGCTGCCTGGCCGTATTGATGTCGCTCGTGCTCAGCACACGCCATAGACGGTCCTTCTGAAACAGTGCGGCGAAGTATTTCATTTCTTTTGGGTAAAACAGCAGGCTGACCGAATAGTCAAAAGTGCGAAACGTATGGAAGGTCGTGAGTTCCGCGTTGTCGCTCATGCGTTCTACATCAGCTGCGTCCGCGAGCTGCACCGCGCGTCCATTCGGCGCCGTGGGCGTGACCTGCACCGCATGCAGCGGCGTGACGGGGCGCGGCGGCGAGCTGGCGGGGCGAGCTTCGATGGTTGTGCCCGCATCGCTTTCGCTGGCGGGAAGGTCGTCGAGTCGGGCGGGTTCAGCTTGCGGGGCGTTCTGTGGCGGGAAATGAAAGTGAGCCGCGGCCCCATTGCTGACAGCAGCGCGACGCATGTTCAAGAGATTTTTCACGATCGATCCTCGGTAGGCGGCCGGGAAGCCGTACCTCTTCAGGGTTGCGGGCGCATCAATGCAGCGTGCGTTGCCCGCGCGCGATATCGTCGAATAATGCATGGCCAGGTTCCAGCGCGAAGAGCCACGACTGGTCGTAGTCACTGAGCGCTTCCAGCGCCTGGCGCAACTGTTCGAGGGCGACCGCCGGAATCTCGACGCTCGCTTCCACACCGCTCGACAGGCGGCTCACGCTTGCCAGTTGCACGAGGGCATCGGCGGCCTCGGCGACATCGACAGCGAACACGAGATGCGCGTTGAGCAGTTCGACCAGAGCAGGCGATGCAGTCATCTCGTCGACATTCAGTTGTACGGCAAGAAACACCGCCTTGTTCATGGAACCTCCTCGTCAGATGGAAACGCTGAAGTGGAATGAACCGTCTCGCCGCGCATCGCGCTTGCGGGTATGCGCATATTTGTTGACCGCAGCAAGTTTCAGTATAGGCGAGCACTCCAGCTATGCAATGGCTCGCGAGCCGCATGTAACGGCCTTCTCCAGCCATGTGAGCAAGACGCATGCATGCGCGCGAGCGCCACTATAATGACCAGTCCGACAATCGTCATTGCGCAAGACCGTCATGAAAATCGTCCGCAGCAGCACGTTCAAGGCAGAGCGTCCATGGGGCGCGCTCGATATCGCCAACATGAACGGCATCACCACGCGTCTTCATTGGACCGACCAGCCGTACAAATGGCACGTCAACGATGGCGAGGAAGTATTCGCCGTGCTGGACGGGCGCGTCGAGATGCGCTACCGCGAAGCGGGCATCGAGTATTCAACGGTGCTGGAGACGGGCGATGTGTTTTATGCGTCGGTCGGCACGGAACACGTTGCGCATCCGATCGGCGAGGCGCGCATTCTGGTGATCGAGTCGGAAGGCAGCGTATGACTTGTCGCTTTCGCTGATCGGGCGAAATTGATTGGGATTGCAGAATGAATCAAAGGGCAGGCCGAAACCGCAGTGCGCGCGAGTTGACCGTCGGCGAGAGGCGTGTTGGGGCGGTGCCGTCAGTGCTTGTCAGCTCGTCATTTTTTCGACGGACAGTCGAGGCATAATATTTGCACTGCATATCCCGCTGCACGTTCAAATGACGCGCGGTCCCTGTGAACCGCCGTCCCATACCGCGTCGAGGGCCACAAAAATGACAGTAAAACGGCAATACGTCGTCACGCAGGCGCTGGTCTCGCTCGCCGTCGCGAGCATGCTCGGCGCGTGCACCACGTACCCGTGGGAACCGACTTCGTCGCCGGCGCCTACCTACCGGACGTCGGGGGGCGCGGCCGCCACTGGCGTGCCGGCCGGGTTCTATCGCGTGAATCCGGGCGATACGCTGCAAAGCATCGCCGGCGCTTACGGTCAGCGCGCGCAGGATATCGCGTCATGGAACGGTCTGACGTTATCGTCGCCCGTTGCGCCTGGGCAGTTGTTGCGGGTCGGCCCGCCCGCTTACGCGCAGACCACGCCCGTGCCAACACCCGCACCCACCACCACGCCCGTTCAGCCCGCGCCCGTTGCGCCTGCGCAGGTGACGCTTGCGTGGCCGCTGCGCGGTCCGATCCTCAAGCCGTTCATGCCGGGCAAGTCGAAAGGGATCGTGATCGGCGGGCGTCCGGGCGATCCCGTGCGAGCGGCCGCGACCGGGCGGGTCGTCTACGCGGGCACGCTCGAGGCCTACGGGCCGCTCGTGATCATCAAGCACGACGACACGCTGATCACGGCCTACGGCCAGAACAGCCGGCTGCTCGTGCAAGAGGGCGATGCCGTCACGCAAGGTCAGCCGATCGGCGAGGTCGGCGTCGACAACAACGGCGTGCCGTCCATCCAGTTCGAAGTGCGCAAGGATGGCAAGCCAGTCGATCCGCTCGGGTGGCTGCCGCGCTGAATCGCACAGCGACCCGGCGACAGGCGGACAAGAAGGCCGACCGCAAGACCAACCGCAAGACCAACCGCAAGACCAACCGCAAGACCAACCGCATCCGGACGGCCAACACCTTGACGGCCGACAGTTGGTCCGGATCGTTCAGTCGGCTGCTCCTGTATCGATGACAGGCCCGTGACAGCGGGCTTTGTCGCGTTTGGCATGGTGCGTGCAGCACGGTTATCGGGCGCGGCGTACCGCTCGCTCGCTAACCTTTACCGTTGCTGGAGACCCATCATGACCCACCTGCTTGTGAAAGACCTGTCGAGGGTCGACGAACTCGACCGTGAAACCGCCAAGGCCGTACATGGCGGCATCCTCACCATCAGCAAGCCGACGGAGCCGAGCCCGTGGCCGGGCTTCCCTGGCAAGCCGTCGATGCCCTGGCCGCCGGTGAACCTACCCATTCCGCCCGTGTATGCGGGCGGCGGCGGACCTGTCATCGTTCCGTATCACGACACCGCGCCGACGGACCCGCGCCTGCAATGATCAGCGCGCGTTCGGCGTACGGAGGCGAGCCATGTTGCGTGGCTCGCCTCGTCGTGTTGATGGTGCGGGTGTGAGAGCACAAACAGGAAGGAGCCGATCCACGCCCCATCAACCGCAATGCGACGCTCATGGCATGCGATGTCGCTTCGCATTGCGTCGGCAGATATCTGCACGCGGATCGGCCGCCGCTACTCTGTCACAACCGCCCAAGGCGGACTATCAGGATTCCTCGAAAGTGATGTGAGCGTGTTCTGACTTACGTCAATGCGATCTGCACCACCTTCACGATCACGAGCGCGACGGCCACCACCAGATAGCCGCGCAGCGCGCTCATCCAGATGCGGCGGGAGAGCGTCATCGCGGGCTTTGGCAGCGAGTCGAGCGGCGGCATGCGCCACGTTGCGCGCTCGGCCTTGCTGACGAACGGCGCGCCGTACGCACTCTGCGCGCCCCGCATCCGCCGCAGCGCCGTCGCCGCGACGAACGCCACCACGGCGAGCAGTGTGCCGCCCGCGAGAATCTCGATGATCGCGTGTCCGCTGATGTCGGGATAAACGACGGACGCCGTCAGCACGACGGAGAGCAGCACCAGCGCCCACACGACGCCGCCCGTGAACAGGTTCAGCCCTTTCGAGTTGACCCACGGCCCCAGCACCGCGCGGTCGTTGCACAGCAGAAGCAGGAACACGGTCGCGCTCGGCAGCAGCACGCCCGCGAGCGTTTGCACCGCTTCCGTCAGGAGACCGAGCGGGCTGCCCGGAATCAGCACGAGTCCTGCCGCCGCCGCCACGATGCCGAAGTACACGAGATAGAAGCCCTTCGCATCGGCGACACCGCGATGCAGCGAATGACGGATCTTGAAGACATCGCCGATCGCATAGGCCGTCGACAGCGACACGGCCGCCGCGCCGATGATGCACGCGTCGATCAGCGCAATCGCGAACAGCACGGCGGGCGTGCGGCCCGCATACTTTTCGAGTCCGGCGATCACGCCGCCCGCATCGGTGAACTGGCCGAACTCCGGCTTGCCGCCGAACAGCGCGGCGCTGAACGAGATCATCGCGATGGCGCCGATCAGCACGAACACGATGCCGATCCACAGGTCGGCCTTCTCGTACTTCATGAAGCGCGGCGTGATGCGTTTGTCGATCACGTAGCTCTGCTGGAAGAACAACTGCCACGGCGCGACCGTCGTGCCGACGATGCCGATCACGAGCAGCATCACGTCCGACAGCTTTGCGTGCGCAGGCCAGGCGGGCACGAACAGATGGTGCGCCATCTGCGAGACGGGCGGATGGATCGTCACCAGCACGGGCACGAGCAACAGGCTCAACAGACACAGCACGATCGCAAAGCGCTCGAAGCGTTTGAAGTCGCCGGTGCTGACGGCCGCCATCGTCAATGCGGCCGCGATGCACACGCCCGCCACTTTCGATACACCGAAGAAGTCGAGCACGAACGTAATGCCGATGAACTCGGTGACGATGGTCAACGCATTGAGGATGAACAGGTCGATGACGCTGAACGCGCCCCAGAACTTGCCGAAGCGTTCGAAGATCAGGCGCGCATGACCGACGCCCGTGACGGCGCCCAGGCGCAGCACCATCTCCTGATTGACATACAGCACGGGCACGAGCAGCAACAGCGTCCACAACAGCGTGGTGCTGTAGTTCTGGCCGGCCTGCGTATAGGTGCCGAAGGCGCCCGCGTCGTTGTCGCCGACCATCACGATGAGGCCGGGTCCGACGATCGCGAGCAGCGTGCGCAACCGCGCGCCCCAGCTGTTGCGGGGTGCAGTGTCGTGATGCGCGATCGTGCCGAGCGCGCCGCGGATATCGCCGACATGCGCGTCGTCGAGAACGGCGGTGCGCGTCGGCAGTGCTTGTGGTGGCGTTGCCATTGTTATTCTCCCGTGAACGGATATAGGTCGAATGATTTCCGTTTATGCGGCTTGCCGCTTCCGCAGGCGGGCGGCAATGCTGCTGAGCGTACTGGCGAGCGGCGCGAATACGTGGCGTCGCCCGTGATGCAGCGAAAGGAACGCGTCGTAGTGCGCGCGTGCTTCGCGGATTTGCGGCAAGGTCGAAAGAAGCAGGAAGTACATGTCGGTTCTCCGGCACGAAGGCTCGTGCATGCGAGGCGGCAGGCGCTGGAGAATCGATGGAATCGAAAGCGGTCGGCTTGCCTGCCTCAGGTCGATAAAGGCATTTCTGGGTTCAAAGGATGACTGTCACTGTCGGGCATGGTGGCTCCCGGTTCATTGAAAGAACGCATCGCGATGGGCGAAACGCACGTCGGCGAGATACGTGGCGATGGACAGGTCGAACTTTCGCGGCAACGGCGTTGACGGCGAGCACACGCACGCGGACGCAGGCTCGCGATGCGAAGCCGCATACGAAAAAAGCGGCTACGAATCACGCGCGAACGCGCTGCGCCGGGTGCTGAGCCCAACGACGCTAAACAGGATGCACGAGGAATGAAACTGCGACGCGCACCGTCTGCCTGCTGGCAAGACGGCGGCTAGATGAGGAAGCGCGGACGTCTGCCGTTCAGGCGGCGAAACTGTTCGAAAACGTACTACTGCAACTGTCCAAGGCAACGCCCCTCAAATTTCAAGATAAGAGAATTTTATGCCCACCCGCAAAGCCGAGTCAATGCACTTTCTTAAGCAGAACCGAAATATGCGGTGAAGCGCACATCGGGCGTGGCGCGATGTCCACGCAGGTTCGCTGCGCTTTTCCCGAAGCGCTTTCTATACTGGGATCAGCCGTCAGCACAACGGATCACGCGTACTAAAGATCCGACCATTCATCCGGCTTTCAGATCGCTCAATAGCAGCTAACGACGAGGCGATCACTGGAGGGAGACATGAGCGTTTCAGCCACGCATCCCGGTTCGGGCGCGATCGGTGCGCCTGCGCCGCACAAACCGGCGCTCCGTTCGCTGGCGCTTGCTGCATTGGGCGTCGTCTATGGCGATATCGGCACGAGTCCGCTGTACACGCTGCAGACCGTCTTCGCGACAGCGGGCGGCCTGCCGTTGACGCCGTTGAATGTGATCGGCATCGTGTCGCTGATCTTCTGGTCGCTGACCATCGTCGTGTCGCTCAAGTATGTGGCGCTGATCCTGCGCGCGAACAATCACGGCGAGGGCGGCATCATGGCGCTGCTCGCGCTGGCGGCGTCATCGGTGGCGGACCGGCCGCGTTTGCGTCATACGCTGCTGATCGTCGGCGTGATGGGCGCAGCGCTCTTTTACGGCGACAGCATCATCACGCCCGCCATCTCCGTGCTGAGCGCGGTGGAAGGGCTGGAAGTCGCCGCGCCGTTTCTGAAAACCTGCGTGATACCCGTGACACTCGTCGCGATCATCACGCTGTTCCTGATGCAGAAGCACGGCACGTCGGGGATCGGCGCGGTGTTCGGGCCCGTAATGGTGGTCTGGTTCGTGGTGCTGGCCGTGGTCGGCGTAACCAATGTGATTTCGGCGCCCGCGATTCTCGCCGCGCTCGATCCGCTAGCCGGACTCGCGTTCTGCCTGCGTCACGAGTGGCTGGCGTTCGTCGCGCTCGGCGCCGTCGTGCTGTCGTTGACGGGCGCCGAGGCGCTCTATGCCGACATGGGCCACTTCGGCGCGCGGCCGATCCGCATTACCTGGTTCGGCCTCGTGTTTCCCGCGCTCGCGCTGAACTATCTGGGGCAGGGCGCATTGCTGATCGCTCAACCCGCCGCGCTGCAGAACCCGTTCTATCTGCTCTTTCCGCAATGGGCGCTGTACCCGATGATCGTGCTCGCGACGGTCGCCACTGTGATCGCGTCGCAAGCCGTGATCTCCGGCACGTACTCGATGACCAAGCAGGCGATGCAACTGGGCTTCCTGCCGCGCATGAACGTCGTCTACACATCGGAGAAGGAGATCGGCCAGATCTATGTGCCCGGCATCAACTGGACGCTGCTCGCGGCCGTGGTGGCCGCCGTGCTCGGCTTCGGCTCGTCGACGGCGCTGGGTTCCGCGTATGGCATTGCGGTAACGGGCACGATGCTCATCACGACGCTGCTGACCTTCTTCGTGGTGCGCTATGCATGGCATTACAACTGGCTGCTGTGTGTGTTCGCGACCGCGTTCTTCTTCGTGATCGACGCGATGTTCTTCTCGGCGAATCTGCTGAAGATTGTCGAAGGCGGCTGGTTCCCGCTGATGATCGGCTTCGTGATGTTCACGATCATGGCGACATGGGGACGCGGCGGGGAGATCTTGCGGGCCGAAGCGCGCGTGCACGCGGGCACGATGCCGCTCAAGGCGTATCTGGAGAAGCTGCTCGCATGTCAGACGGTGCGCGTCCCCGGCACGGCGATCTTTCTCACACCGAGTCCGGACAGTGTGCCTCATGCGCTCGTCAACAACCTGATGCATAACCATGTGCTGCACAACCGCGTCGTGTTCCTGACCGTGAACAACGAAGAGATTCCGTGGGTGGCCGAGCATGAGCGCGTTGCTTTGCGCACGGTGTGCGAGAACTGTTACCAGTTGACGATCCGCTATGGCTTCAAGGACGAAGTCGATCTGCCGAAAGCGCTCGCAGCCGCAGGGGCGCTGGGTCTCGATTTCGATCCCTGCGAGGCGTCGTATTTCCTGAGCCGGGCGACTGTCGTGCCGACGCCGGGCGCGGGCATGGCGATGTGGCGCGAGCGTCTGTTCGCGGTGATGCTGCATAACGTCGGCAACGTGGCGGCGTATTTCAAGTTGCCCGCCAATCGCGTGATCGAGGTCGGCGCGCGGGTGGAGATATGAGGCTGCGGCGAGGCATATCCAGCGCGCAGCAGGTCAGCATGCGTTTGCATTCGGCAGGTTGCCCGACCATACTGCGCGAGTGTCGCACCCTTCAGGCGGAACGCAGATGAGCCATGACGCTGAACATGAACATGAGCACCGACATGAGCACGCGCACGAAGGCAGCGCGCTGCCCGAGATGGATCTGCGCGTGCGCGCGCTGGAGTCGCTGCTGATCGAAAAGGGCTACGTCGATCCGAAAGCGCTCGATGTGCTGATCGAAACCTACGAGCACAAGGTCGGACCGCGCAACGGCGCGCGTGTCGTCGCTAAGGCGTGGTCTGATCCTGGTTTTCGCCAATGGCTGCTCGACGATGCGACGGCAGCGATTGCATCGCTCGGTTTCACGGGGCGGCAGGGCGAGCACATGGTCGCGCTGGAGAACACGCCGGGCGTGCACAACATGGTCGTGTGCACGCTCTGTTCGTGCTACCCGTGGCCCGTGCTTGGCTTGCCGCCCATCTGGTACAAGTCGGCGCCGTATCGTTCGCGCGCGGTGATCGATCCGCGTGGCGTGCTCGCCGAGTTCGGCGTGGCCTTGCCCGACGACACGGACATCCGCGTGTGGGACTCGACGGCGGAAGTGCGCTATCTCGTGCTGCCGATGCGCCCGCCCAACACGGACACGCTGAACGAAGACGAACTCGCCGGTCTCGTCACGCGCGACTCGATGATCGGCACGGGACTCGCGCTCGCGCCGCACGAAGCGAAGCCCGCAAGGGGAGGCCAGCCATGAACGGCGCACAGGACATGGGCGGCATGCAGTCATTCGGACCTATCGCGCCCGAACCCGACGAGCCGTATTTCCACGCGGACTGGGAGCGTCGAGCGCTGGCGTTGACGATCGCGATGGGCTCGACGGGTAAATGGAATATCGACATGTCGCGCGCCGCGCGCGAAAGCCTGCCGCCCGCGCAGTATCTGTCGAGCAGCTACTACGAGATCTGGTTTGCGGGCTTGTGCAAGCTGCTGATCGACACGGGACTCGCGACGCGCGACGAGATCGACAGCGGCGTGTCGCAGCGCGCCGGTGCGCCCGTGCCGCGCGTGCTCGCCGCCGACCAGGTCAATCCCATGCTATTCCGCGGCAGTCCTGTGTCTCGCCCCGAGCCGTATCCTGCGTGCTTTGCCGTGGGCGACGCGGTGCGCACGCTGGCGCTCAATCCGTCCACGCACACGCGCCTGCCGCGCTATTGCCGGGGCAAGCGCGGCCGGATCGTCGCGGTGCGTGGCGCGCATGTGTTCCCCGATTCGAACGCGCTTGGACGCGGCGAGGACCCGCAATGGCTGTACACCGTGCGCTTCGATGCCGTCGAGCTGTGGGGCAAGGACACGACGGCGTCGTCGGTGTGCGCCGATTGCTGGGAGCCGTATCTCGAAGCGGCCGGGTCGGCATGAGCGCGCCCGCCTTCACTTCGTCTGGCGTGACGTCAGCGGCGGTTTCGCGCGAGTTGCCCGCGTTGCTCGAGGCGCTGCCCGATATGCCGCGCGACGGCGCCGGCCCGGTCTTCGCCGCGCCGTGGCAGGCCGCGGCATTCGCGATGACGCTCGCGCTTCACGAGCGCGGCGTGTTCACATGGCCCGAATGGGCCGCAATCCTCGCCGATGCGATCCGTGATGCGCAGGCCCAAGGCGACCCCGATCGCGGCGACACCTACTACACGCACTGGCTGACGGCGCTCGAACGCATCGCGACGGCCAAAGGCTGCGTGACGCGTGAGGGGCTGATCGAGCGCAAGGACGCGTGGGACGCGGCGGCGCGCCGCACGCCGCACGGCCAGCCGATCGAGCTGGACTGAGCGTCCCGGCGCGTCACGCGATTGTCATCGAACCACAGGGTCCTTGTCGGGTGGGCCTTCGGGACGCTGCGGCTCGTCATTGTGATGACCCGGCGACGGCGGCGTGAGCGGGTCCCCTTCGGGGTCGCGCGTGGGATCGGCGTTCGGGTCGGGAATCGGACTGGTGTGCATGGTGTGACCTCGTGGCGTTGTAGTCGGTGCGGCCGGTGCGACCGATGTGGCCTATGCCGCAACCGGCAGTGGACGCATTCGCGCTGCTCTCGCGGCAAGGTACGAAGCGTCCTGCATTCACAAGCGTAGGCGATGACCGCGAAGACTGCTGGTGTGATCGTCTGATGCCACGCTTCAACGCGGTTCGGTGCGGTTCGATACGGCTCAATGTCCCGCCCGGCGGGCGCGCTGCCGGTCGACGGTCAGCCGCCAGTAGCGCTCCGCGGCGTACACGTCGTCGTAGCCGTGCGGCCCGAACGCGCGCAACTGGCTCTCGTACGCTGACACGGCTTCGCGCTTGAGCAGCGCCTGGCGCTCGCGGTCGAGCGCGTGTTCCGCAGCGGGGCTGGCGGGCGTCGCGACGATGCCGCGCCCGGCCAGATCGACGAGCCGCTGCTGGACGAGCCCCGGCATCGGACGATAGATCGCTTCCTCATACGCGAACCATTCGAGGTGCGACATGCGCGGCAGGATCTCGCAACACGCTTCGAACACGCGGCCGTGATCGTCGTGAAAGAGGCCAAGCGGCATCAGCAGCGTGTTCGACGTCGAGCCGTAGATCGCTTCCTCCAGCGCGGCGGCGAGCTTGCCGATCGACGGCGAATCGCCGTATTGCGCGTCGCAAAACGGCAGCCGCAGCGGGATGGCGTCGAGCACGGCGAGCGCGTTGTTGTCTTCGCGCGTGCGCGCGTGGATCGATTCGTACGCGCTTTCGAAGCCTGCCTTCTGGTCCCATTCGGTATGCATGTCCTGTGCGGGCGGTGCGGCGAACACAGTGCAGACGGCAGCATCGGGGTGCGCGGCGAGCAGCGCGCCGCAACCGAAGACGGCGTCGTCGAAATGCGGCGACACGATGAACAGACGCGGGCTGGTTTCGCTCATGAGATCCTGGGCTGGAGGCGGGACGGGGCGCTGGGCGACGTGACGCATTGGCGGCGCGCACCAGGTCGGCGCGCGGCAACGTGGACAGCTTAGACCAACGATGCGATGCGTGCTCGCTGGTTTTCGCGGCGCAGCAGAGCGCAAGCGCCGTGCCTGCAAGCGCATGATCCAGTGATGTTTCCCGTATCGGCTCACCTCGTTCGGCGTCGCGCTCCCGGATGTTCTCACCGTGCGCGGCGGCATGTTTCCGATTCAAGCGCGCGGATATGTCAAAGATGTGAGCGCGAAGAGACTAGACGTTGCGCAGGTCTTCGGGCGTGTCGATATCGCTGAGCACGCCGGGATCGTCGACTTCGATGCGCTTCACGGGATGCGTGGCGAAGAGCGCGCGGGCGCCCGTGTCGCCGTCGAGCGTGAGCAGCGCGTCGCGATGTTCGATGCCGAAGCCGACGGGATGGCCGCGCTGCCCCTGATAGTAGGGCGCGACGATGGACGCGCCGCCGTCGACTGCGCGCGCGACGGCTTCGATGGTTGGCGTGGCGATGCGGGGCATGTCGGCGAGCGCGACGATCCAGCCGTCGGCGTCCTCGCTCGCTTCGATGCCGGCGGCGAGGCTTGCGCCCATGCCGCGCTCGGCGTCGGCGGAAAAGATCACGTGACAGCCGGCGTCGTTGAGCACGCGGGCGAGCATCTCCGAGCCGGGGCGCACGATCGCGATGACGTGCGGGACGACCAGCAGCAGTCGATGCGCGGATTCGAACGCGACGGGGGTGCCGTCGGGCAGGCGGGCGAGGAGTTTATTGTGGATGCCTTCCGGGTCGAAGCGCGATCCGTAGCCGGCCGCGAGGAGCACGCCGGTGGCGAAGGAGGCGTATGCCATGGGTGGCACCAGAAGGGTGGGGTTTGAAGGGGATTGTGCGGTGCAACGGGGATGGGGGCAAGGGTTTTGTTTTTGCTTTTGTTTTTGTTTTTGCTTTGGTTCTGGTTTTGCTTTTTTCGTATGTGAATGGGACCTGCGGTGCGGCGATGCCGTTGGGGTTTTGGTTGTCTGCGACGCTGGGTGGTTTGCTTGTTTTTGCTGTTGGCATCCGCGTTTTGTTAGCGTGCTTCAGGCGTCGCCCCTGTGCGGGGCGGCACCTACTTTTCTTTGCCGCCGCAAAGAAAAGTAGGCAAAAGAAAGCGGCTCACACCGCCAGTTCTAGTGTTTGCCTGAGGGCCCCCAACCGGTCTTACGCTTCGCACGGCAACCTTCCTGTTCGCGTTCGTTGCCAACGCTTCGAATGAACGCCTCACCGACTTCAAACACCCGTACAACGGCTGGCGGCAGCGAATGGTATGCGCCGCCCAGGTGGCAAACTGTGTGTAGGTTGTCGCGTCGTATGGCGCGGCGCTCTTACAGGGTGGGACGCGTGCGCTATCGGTCCGGAGTGAGGCATGTGTGTCTCCACGGCCTACACACAGTTTGCCACCTGGGCGGCGGCGGAATGTCTGGCGTGGCGTGCCGCGACGCGGGCGCGTAAGCGGGTGAGGCGCAGCGCAAGAGCGTTGGCAACGAACGCTAACAGGAAGGTTGCCGTGTGAAGTGAGGGACCGGTTGGGGGCCCTCAGGCACGAAGAAATGTTGGCGGTGTGAGCCGCTTTCTTTTGCCTACTTTTCTTTGCGGCGGCAAAGAAAAGTAGGTGCCGCCCCGCACAGGGGCGACGCTTGAAGCACGCTAACAAAGCGCGGATGCCAGCGAAAACACGAGCAAACCAAACCGGCCGCGCCACGAAGTCAAAACGCGAATGCCAGCGCAAGCGCAAACACTCACCAGCGTCGCAGACAAAAACCAAAAACCAAAACCAAAACCAAAACCAAAACCCAAAAACGTCACTCCGACCCAAGATAAAAAAACCGAAACAAAAACACAGCAGCAATAACCCACACAACGAGTTTCACCTGCCGCGCGCGCCCGGTAAGCAACTTAAGCCCAGCATAGGAAATAAACCCAAACGCCACCCCATTCGCGATGGAATAGGTGAACGGCATCATAAGAGCGGTGAGTGCAGCAGGCACGACTTCAGTAGCATCGTCCCAAGGCAAGTCGGCCATCTCCCGCAACATGAGACAAGACACGTAAAGCAAAGCCGGCGCCGTGGCATAACCCGGCACAACCCCCGCCAGCGGCGCAAAGAACAGCGCCAGCAAAAACAGCACAGCAACCGTAATCGCAGTAACACCCGTACGCCCACCCGCCTGCACGCCCGAAGCGCTTTCGATATAAGCCGTCGTCGACGACGTACCCAGCATCGACCCGGCGAGGATCGCCGTACTATCCGCAAGCAGCGCGCGGTTCAACCGGTGCATCTTGCCATGCACCAGCAGCCCCGCGCGATTCGCGACACCCATCAGCGTACCCGTCGCATCGAACAGTTCGACGAGGAAGAACACCAGAATCACATTCAGCACACCCGTCGACAACGCAGCCTTTACATCGAGCTGGAACAGCGTCGGCGAGATCGACGGCGGCGCGGACACGATGCCGTGAAACTGGTTGCCGCCAAAGAAGAAGCTCAAAATCGTCACGCCGACGATACCGATCAAAATCGCCCCGCGCACGCGCAGAACATCCAGCATGACGATCGCAAAGAAGCCGATGATGGCCAGCACCACATGCGGATCGTGCAGGTTGCCAAGCGTGACGAGCGTCGCCGGACTGCCCGTCACGATGCCCGCCGCCTTCAACGAGATGATCGCGAGAAAGAGACCGATGCCGCCCGTGATCGCGACGCGAATCGAATGCGGAATGCCATTGACGATCACCTCGCGCACGCGGAACAGCGTGACGATCAGGAACAGGCAGCCGGAGATAAAGACCGCGCCAAGCGCAGCCTGCCACGTGAAGCCCATCCCCTTGACGACCGTGTACGCGAAGTACGCATTCAGGCCCATGCCCGGCGCGCACGCGATCGGGTAGTTCGCGTAGAAGCCCATGATGAGCGAGGCGAGCGCCGCCACGAGGCAGGTCGCAACGAACACCGAGTCTTTGGGCATGCCCGCATCGCCGAGAATCGCCGGATTGACGAAGATGATGTAGGCCATTGTGAGGAAGGTGGTGACGCCTGCCAGCACTTCCACGCGCAGGGTCGTGCCCGCTTCGTCAAAGCCGAAATACCGTTTTACGGAGTCCATGAGCCGAGTCTCTCGTCGTTTGAAATGTCGTTGGTCACTGCTTGTCGTGCAGCCTGTCTCTGCCAGTTTCCGCGCTTCGTCTGCCGCGCGATGACGCCCCGTCCCGTGTGGCGACGCACGCGGGCTTTGCCGCCGCGTCGGCCATCATGACGCCACGGGCGGATTTAATCACGATTGGTCAGTAAATACCGCAATTGCCGCGCGCGCGTGGAGCCCATGCAACACTCTGGACGTGTGCACGGTGCGCCGCGGCAACGGGCGGCCAGATGCGTTTTGCTGGCGAAGGGGCGTGATGATACCTGACGCGGCGCATCAGGCTGGATTACGAGGGGAGCGGAGAGGAAGGAAGCGCGCCGAAAGCGGCGACCCGCGATCTCATGACGAAGGCCGCACGCGAACCAGCGTTGAACGTTTCAACGGGCAATGCAATGCGGGACGCACGTCGATTGAGCGCGTCTCGCATCGATCGATATTACTGTTGCGCGCCTTGAGCCTGCGCGCGGCGCTGTGCAACGACGCGGCCTGCGGCGATCGCATTGGCCGGGTAGTTGATCCAGTCGAGCGGATCGTAGCCCGCCTGGCGCCATTCGACGAGATCCGCTTTCACTTCGGCGCGGGTCTTGGGGGTGTTCTGATCATAGGCGCGCGAACTCTGCGCAAAAGCGGACGATACGGCTGCTACGCCGATAATCGCGCCCAGAACCATACGAGGAATCAGCTTCATGGAAAGGGCCTGAAAAGTTAGGATGACGCTTTTATTCTAGGTTCTGTATTTGCAATGAGTAAGGCTAGTAACTGAAATGAACCGTTGCTCAGTTTGCATCTATGTCCGCACACGAGGCGTGGTTCATGCATGCCCCGCGCGCTTTCGCCTTCGAACGTTGTAGCGTGGTTTGCACGGACAGGCGCCGCCTAGCCCATATGCTGAGAAGGCTTGCTCATCCGGTCGATCACGGCCGTCAACAGATCGACGGGTAACGGAAACACGATGGTCGAATTCTTGTCGGCGGCAATGGTTGTCAGTGTCTGCAAATACCGCAATGTCATCGCCTGCGGTTGTTGCGCAAGCATCTGTGCCGCCTGCAGCAATTTCTCCGACGCCTGCAATTCGCCTTCGGCATGAATCACCTTGGCGCGGCGTTCGCGCTCGGCTTCCGCCTGACGCGCAATCGCGCGGATCATCGTTTCGTTGATATCGACATGCTTGATCTCGACATTCGATACCTTGATACCCCACGCGTCCGTTTGCGCATCGAGCACGCGCTGGATGTCGGTATTGAGCTGCTCGCGCTCGGACAGCAGTTCGTCGAGTTCATGCTTGCCGAGCACCGCGCGCAGCGTGGTCTGCGACAGCTGGCTGGTCGCCTCGAAGTAGCGCGCGACCTGGATCACCGCGCGCTCCGGATCGACGACGCGAAAGTACACGACGGCATTGACCTTGACAGACACGTTGTCGCGCGTGATCACGTCCTGCGGCGGCACGTCGAACACGACGGTGCGCAGATCCATCCGCACCACCTGTTGCACGACGGGAATGATCAGCACGAGACCCGGCCCCTTGACCTTCCAGAAGCGGCCGAGCATGAACACCACGCCGCGCTCGTACTCGCGAAACACGCGCACCGCCGAAGCGACCAGCACGATCGCCAGAACAATCAGGATGCTGCCGAAGCCGAAAGTGAAACCGATCATGTGTGTTCTCCCTCTTGTGATGGATTGCTTGCGGGAACCACGGTAAGCATCAGGCCGCGCCGCCCTGTCACGCGCACGGAGCGTCCCGCCGCGAGCGGCGACGTGCTGCGCACGCGCCAGCGCTCGCCATGCACGCGCGCCCAGCCGACGCGGTCAGGCTCGCCGTGCAGAAGGCTGTCGAGCGGGCTGTTGAGCGGGCCGCCAGGCTGGCTGTCCTGCAGGCCATCGGCGCGGCCTTGCGCCGTATCGGCGGCGACGAGGCCGTCGTCCAGCACAACGCCGATGCTGCCGATCATCGCCTCGGCGCCCGTCACCACGGGCCGGCGCCGCGAGCGCAGCACCATCCCCGACACGCCGAAGATAAACAGCACGCTGAACACGATGACGGCGGCGATCATCGGCAGTGGCACGCCGTAGCCGGGCACGTCGGTGTCGATCAGCATCAGCGCGCCGATCGCGAACGCAACGATGCCGCCGAAACCCAGCGTGCCGAAGGTCGGCAGGAAGGCTTCGGCGATCAGAAACGCCAGGCCGAGGAAGATCAGACCGAGGCCCACGTAGTTGACGGGCAGCAATTGCAGCGCGAACAGACCCAGCAGCAGACTGATCGCACCCGCCACGCCAGGCAACACGAAGCCGGGGTTCGCAAACTCGAAGAACAGGCCATACATGCCGATCATCAGCAAGATCAAGGCCACGTTCGGATCGGTGATGACGGCGAGGAAGTGGCTGCGCCAGTCGGCTTCGAGCGTCACGACGGGCGCGTGCGCCGTCGTCAGATGCTTCGCGCCGGCGGCCGTGTCGTACGTGCGGCCGTCGAGTTGCCTGAGCAGGTCGGGAATGTCGCGCGCAATCAAATCGACGACCTTCTGTTCGAGCGCGTCGCGTGCCGACAGGCTCACGGCTTCGCGCACTGCGCGCTCAGCCCAGTCGACGTTACGGCCGCGCAGTTGTGCGAGGCCGCGGATATAAGCCTGCGCGTCCTGAAGCTGCTTGCGCAGCTCCGTCGATTGACTGTCGAGCGGGAGCGCGCCGGATGCGGCGTTGTCCTTCTGGGCCGGTCCGGATGCGGGCGTCGCGCCCGGCAATGCGGGCGGCTGGCCGGGTTTTGGCGCATCCTGGCCGCCGATGCCCAGTTGCACGGGCGACGCCGCGCCGAGATTGGTGCCCGGCGCCATCGCCGCGATGTGGCTTGCATAGGTGATATAGGTGCCGGCGCTCGCGGCGCGCGCGCCGCCAGGCGCGATATACGTCGCGACGGGGATGGGCGACGCGAGAATCGCCTTGATGATCTGCCGCATCGACGTGTCGAGCCCGCCCGGCGTGTCGAGTTGCAGGACGGCGAGCTGGGCGTGATCGTCGGCGGCGCGGGCGAGGCCGCGCACGATGAAATCGGCGGTGGCGGGGCTGATGGCGCCTGCGACGGGAATGACCACCACGCTGCCAGGCGTAACAGGGGGTTGCGCAGCGTGGGCGGAAGGCGCGAACGCTGCCGCGGCGCAGAACGCCAGCACGAGCAGCAGCGCGCGCTGCAACAGCCTGCCCGCCGCGCCGGAGATGACGCGCGGAGCGCGAGCCCATGCGGCACGGGGCGCGGCGCCCATGAAAGCGCCATGCGCGCGGCGCGGCGTGCGTCGCGAACCCGCTTGCCGGATCGGGAGAAGCCGGTACGTTCCCATCGTCGACGGCCGGTGCGCCGCGCTGCGACGGATCACGTTCGCATGGCGGCGCGCCAGGCCTGAAAAGAGCTGGCCTGTCTTAAGCTTAGTCGGATTCCGTGCGTTCCGCCCGGCGGGAGATACCCGCGCCCGCCACGGGCGCGCCTGCCGTATGCGCGTTCACCGCCCGATAATCCGCCGGCCGCATCCCCGTCCATTTGCGAAACGCCCGGTGAAACGCGCTCGGCTCCGCAAACCCGAGCGTCGCCGCGATGTCGGCGACCGACTGGCCGCCGCGCTGCAACTGCGAAATCGCGATGTCGCGCCGCAAGTCGTCCTTGATCGACTGGTACGTATAGCCTTCCTGCTTCAGATGACGCCGCATGGTCGCCTCGGCGACGTGCAGGCGCTGCGCCATCTCGTCGGAGCCGGGCCACGCGGACATCGGCAGCGCGCGCAGCGTCTTGCGCACCCGCGCCGCGAGCGAGCCGGGATTGCGATACTTGATGATGAAGCTCGCGGGCGCGTCGCGCAGGAAGGGCTTGATGGACCTGGTGGTCTGCACGACGGGCAGTTCCAGAAAATCCGGCGCGAGATCGACGTACGACTCGCTCTGCCCGAACGAGAGGTCGTCGCAGAACATCAGCCGGTACTCATGCGCGGCGGGCGGCTCGGCGCAGCTGAAGCGCGCCTCGATCAGCGGGATGCGCCGCCCGACGAGCCAGCATACGAGTCCGTAGACAAGGATGAAGTACGTTGCGTAAGCAAACATGGCGGGCTGCGGCGCGCCGTCGCGATGCATGAATGCGAGGCGTACGCGGTCATCGCGCATGACGATCTGCACGCGCATGTCATCGAGCACGAGGCGCATGAAATTGACGGCGCGCGTAAGCGCCTGGCCGCCGTTGCGCGCCGTCAGCGCCATCTGCGTCATGGCGATGAAGCTGCCGCTTTTCATTGCGTGGGCATCCTGGCCGAAGAACTCGTCGTCGAGCGCTCTTGCGATGTTGGCCCACAGCGCGCCGTATTGCGCCGGCGTTACGCGGCTCTTCGGGCTCGCGAGCACCTGCGGCGCGATGCCCGCCGCCTCGACGATCGGCTGCAGGTCGACGCCGCGCGCGCGGGCGAGCGCCAGCGTCTCTTCGACGAGACTCACGGAGATCGTGCCTCTTTCGGTTTTCATCCGGTCCAGGTTCCTCGCGCAGAGCGAAAGTGGGCGTTCCATGAATTCTGGCAAATGCGCTCACGTGAATTGCCGCCAGCGCCTGCCGGAACCGCCATTCTGCCGCATCGGCGCCATGCACGAAATGCAGTCATGGCAAATGCGCTCACAAAAATTGAGCGGACGCGGCATCGAATCCGGCTTTCGCGCCACCTACACTGGGTTCCAACAGACGCGCCGAGTGTGCAGTGCAGCAGGCGCGCAGAGACAAACGGAGCGAGACACATGGACGAGTTCTATACCGACGAGCAACGGATGATCCGCGACGCGGCGCGCGACTTCTCGGTCGAACGCCTCGCGCCGAACGCGGCGCAGTGGGACCGCGATGGCCAGTTGCCGGCGGAAGTCGTCGGGCAGATGGGCGAGCTGGGCTTTCTCGGCATGATTGTGCCGCCCGAATGGGGCGGCTCGTACACCGACTACATCGCGTATGCGCTCGCGCTCGAAGAGATCGCGGCCGGCTGCGCCGCCTGCGCGACGCTGATGAGCGTGCACAACTCGGTCGGCTGCGGCCCGATCCTCAACTTCGGCACCGACGCCCAAAAGGACCGCTATCTCGCCGATCTCGCGACGGGCAAGCGCATCGGCGCGTTCTGCCTGACCGAGCCGCATGCGGGCAGCGAAGCGAACAACATCCGCACGCGCGCCGTGCTGCGCGACGGGCAGTGGATCATCAACGGCAGCAAGCAGTTCGTGACGAACGGCGCGCGCGCCAGTATCGCGATCGTGTTCGCCGTCACCGATCCCGAGGCGGGCAAGCGCGGCATCTCGGCCTTTATCGTGCCGACGGATACGCCGGGCTTCAACGTCGGGCGTCCCGAGAGCAAGCTCGGCATTCGCGCATCGGATACCTGCCCGATTTCGCTCGACGATTGCGCCGTGCCCGAAGCGAATCTGCTCGGCGCGCCGGGCGAGGGCTTGCGCATCGCGCTGTCTAATCTGGAAGGCGGACGCATCGGCATCGCGGCGCAGGCGATCGGCATTGCGCGCGCGGCCTTCGATGCAGCCCGCGCGTATGCGAACGAGCGCATCCAGTTCGGCAAGGCGTTGAAAGAACATCAGACCATCGCCAACATGCTCGCCGACATGGCGACGCGCCTGAACGCGGCGCGCCTGCTCGTGCATCACGCGGCGCGGCTGCGCAGCGCGGGGCGGCCGTGTCTGTCGGAGGCATCGCAGGCGAAGCTGTATGCGTCGGAGATGGCTGAAGAGATTTGCTCGAAGGCGATTCAGATTCACGGCGGCTATGGGTATCTGGAGGACTACGCCGTCGAGCGGCATTATCGCGATGCACGCATTACGCAAATCTACGAAGGCACGAGCGAAGTACAAAGAATGGTTATCGCGCGGCACGTTTGAGCGCAGAATAATCCGCCAATAGAGCGCACCCGCGCCGACAGGTTAAAGGAGACAACCATGACAGCAGCCCAGAGCTTTCTCGACGCGCGCGACCTGTTGTTGCGCCATCGCACCGACTATGAGCGCGCGTACAGCGAGTTCAGATGGCCGGAACTCGGGGAGTTCAACTGGGCGCTCGATTATTTCGACGTCGTCGCGAGAGGCAACGACAACCCGGCGCTGTGGATCGTTGATGACCCCGCGCAAGAAGGCCTGAAGCTCTCGTATGCGCAGATGTCGGAGCGCTCGTCGCGGATGGCGAATTTTCTGCGCGGGCTAGGCGTGGGGCGCGGCGACCGTCTGCTGCTGATGCTGCCGAACCGTGTCGAACTGTGGGACGTGATGCTCGCGGCGATGAAGCTCGGCGCGATCGTGCTGCCTGCCACGACGCAACTGTCGCCCGACGACGTGCGCGACCGCGTGCAGATCGGCGGGGCGAATTTCGTCGTGGTCGATAGCGCGGAGACGGGCAAGTTCGACGCGCTCGATACGCCGTTGAAGCGGATCTCGGTTGGCGCGCCGCGCGAAGGCTGGACGGATATTGCAGCCGCCTACGGATCGTCGCCGACCTTCACGCCGGACGGCGCCACGCGCGCCACCGATCCCATGCTGCTGTACTTCACGTCAGGCACGACGTCGAAGCCGAAGCTCGTCGAGCACACGCACCAAAGCTATCCCGTCGGCCATCTGTCGACGATGTACTGGATCGGCCTGCAACCGGGCGATATCCACTGGAACATCAGTTCGCCCGGCTGGGCGAAGCACGCGTGGAGCTGCTTCTTCGCGCCGTGGAATGCACAGGCGTGCGTGTTCGTCTACAACTTCGCGCGCTTCGTGCCGAAAGATACGCTCGACGTGCTGGTGCGCTACAACGTCACGACGCTGTGCGCGCCGCCTACCGTGTGGCGCATGCTGGTGCAGGAGCCGCTCGCGTCGTATCCCGTGAAGCTGCGCGAGGTCGTCGGCGCGGGCGAGCCGTTGAACCCGGAGATCATCGAGCGCGTGCGGCATGCCTGGAACATCGTGATTCGCGACGGCTACGGGCAGACGGAAACCACCTGCCAGATCGGCAACCCGCCGGGGCAGCCTGTCGTGCCGGGGTCGATGGGGCGTCCGTTGCCGGGCTACCGCGTCGAACTCGTCGATGCCGACGATCATCCCGTGACGGAAGGCGAAATTGCACTGCCGCTTGGCTCACGTCCGCTCGGCCTGATGACGGGCTACGCGAACAACGCGAAGGCCACCGAACACGCGATGCGCAACGGCTACTACCACACGTCCGACGTCGCGATGCGGCGCGACGATGGTTATCTCGTGTATGTCGGCCGCGCGGACGACGTGTTCAAGTCGTCCGATTACCGGCTGAGTCCATTCGAACTCGAAAGCGTGCTGATCGAGCACGAAGCGATTGCCGAAGCGGCTGTGGTGCCGAGCAACGATCCGCTGCGACTGTCGGTGCCGAAGGCATTCGTGACCGTGCGGCATGGATTCGAAGCGGGTCCCGAACTCGCGCGCGACGTGTTCCGCTTTTCACGCGAAAAGCTCGCGCCGTACAAGCGTATTCGCCGCCTGCAATTCAGCGATCTGCCGAAGACGATCTCCGGCAAGATTCGCCGCGTCGAACTCAGGCGGCGCGAACTGGAGCGCACGGCAGAGCCGGCGCGCCTGCAGGATGAGTACTGGGAAGAGGATTTCCCGAGCTTCGCAATGGGAACGGAAACTGAGCGGCAAACGAGCCACGATATCTACTTCAGGAGACATGCAGAATGAGCGCAATTCCTTCGACTCTGGCTGACCGCAAGGTCGACACGGTCAAGCTGTTGATCAACGGCGAATTTGTCGAGTCGAGCGCGACCGAGTGGCGCGACATCGTGAATCCGGCGACGCAGGAAGTGCTGGCGCGCGTACCGTTCGCGACGAAAGCGGAAGTGGACGCGGCGATCCGTTCCGCGCATGCCGCGTTCGCGACCTGGAAGAACACGCCGATTGGCGCGCGCATGCGCATCATGCTGAAGTACCAGGCACTGATTCGCGAGCACATGCCGCGCATCGCGAAGACGTTGACGGCGGAGCAGGGCAAGACGTTGCCCGATGCCGAAGGCGACATTTTCCGTGGCCTCGAAGTGGTCGAGCATGCGTGTTCGATCGGCACGTTGCAGCAGGGCGAGTTCGCGGAGAACGTGGCGGGCAGCGTCGACACGTACACGCTGCGCCAGCCGATTGGTGTGTGCGCGGGCATTACGCCGTTCAACTTCCCGGCGATGATTCCGCTGTGGATGTTCCCGATGGCGATCGTATGCGGCAACACGTTCGTGCTGAAGCCGTCGGAGCAGGACCCGCTATCGACGATGCAACTGGTCGAACTGGCCATCGAAGCGGGCGTGCCGAAGGGCGTGTTGAACGTGGTGCATGGCGGGAAGGAAGTCGTCGATGGGTTGTGCACGCATGAGCTGGTGAAAGCGATTTCGTTTGTTGGATCGACGGCGGTGGGCACGCATGTGTACAACCTGGGCAGCCAGCACGGCAAGCGTGTGCAATCGATGATGGGCGCGAAGAATCACGCTGTCGTGTTGCCTGATGCGAACCGCGAACAGACGCTGAATGCGCTGGCGGGCGCCGGCTTTGGTGCGGCGGGACAGCGGTGTATGGCGACATCCGTCGTGGTGCTGGTGGGGTCGTCGAAGGAGTGGTTGCCGGACCTTGTCGCGAAGGCGAAGACATTGAAGGTGAATGCCGGTCATGAGGCTGGCACGGATATCGGGCCGGTGGTTTCGCGTGCTGCGAAAGAGCGCATTTTGGGCCTCATCGAGGCAGGTGTTAAGGAGGGGGCGACGCTTGCACTGGATGGGCGTGGTGTTGGTGTGCCTGGCTACGAGGCTGGCAATTTCATCGGGCCGACGGTTTTTAGTGATGTTTCAGTCGAGATGGATGTCTATAAGACGGAGATCTTTGGGCCGGTGTTGTGTGTGATGACCGTGCCGACACTGGATGATGCCATTGCGCTCGTGAATAGCAATCCAATGGGCAATGGTGTGGGGCTCTTTACGCAGAGCGGCGCGGCGGCGCGGAAGTTTCAGAGCGAGATCGACGTGGGGCAGGTTGGGATCAATATTCCTATTCCCGTGCCGGTGCCGTTTTTTAGTTTTACTGGATCTCGCGGGTCGAAGCTTGGGGATCTTGGGCCTTATGGCAAGCAGGTTGTGCAGTTTTATACGCAGACTAAGACTGTTACCGCAAGATGGTTTGATGATGCCACTGTTAGTGATGGTGTGAATACGACCATTAGCCTTCGATAAGGGTTTTTGTTTGTCTGCGACGCTGGGTGGTGTTTTGGTCTTTGCGCTGGCATCCGCGCTTTGTTGTCGTGCTTCAAGCGTCGCCCCTGTGCGGGGCGGCACCTACTTTTCTTTGCCGCCGCAAAGAAAAGTAGGCAAAAGAAAGCGGCTCACACCGCCAGTTCTAGTTTTTGCCTGAGGGCCCCCAACGGGTCTTACGCTTCACACGGCAATTACGTGACCCACGTTCGTTGCCAACGCTTTGAATAAACGCCGCACCCGCTTCAACCGCCCGTACAAGGGCGAACGGCAGCGAATGGTATGTGCCGCCCAGGTGGCAAACTGTGTGTAGGTTGTCGCGGCATACACGTTAGCGCTCTTACATGGTGGAACGCGTGCGCTATCGGTCCGAAGTGAGGCGTGCGAGGCACTACGGCCTACACACAGTTTGCCACCTGGGCGGCGGTGGAATGTCCGGCGCGGCATGTGGCGACGTGGGGGCGTGAAGCGGGTGATGCGCAACGCAAGAGCGCTGGCAACAAAGATGAGTCATGTGATTGCCGTGTGAAGTGTAAGACCCGTTGGGGGCCCTCAGGCAAGAAGAAGTGTTGGCGGTGTGAGCCGCTTTCTTTTGCCTACTTTTCTTTGCGGCGGCAAAGAAAAGTAGGTGCCGCCCCGCACAGGGGCGACGCTTGAAGCACGCTAACAAAACGCGGATGCCAGCGCAGAAACCCAAAAACCCTAAAACCCTAAAACCCTAAAACCCTAAAACCCTAAAACCCTAAAACCACCATAGCAATCGCAGACAAAACCACAGGAGCGAACATGAAAATCGGCTTCATAGGACTAGGCAACATGGGCGCGCCGATGGCGCTAAACCTGCTGAAAGCGGGACATGTACTGAACGTTTTCGACCTGAACGCGCACGCAGTGCAATCATTAACAGAAGCGGGCGCCACAGCAAAAAGAACCCCAAAAGAAGCCTCGACGGACGTCGAATACGTCATCACGATGCTCCCAGCCGCAGCACATGTAAAAGCCGTGCTAACAGGCGAAGACGGCATCCTCGCGGGCATCGCGAAGAGCGTAACGATCATCGATTCGAGCACGATCGACCCAGCCAGCGTAAAAGCCTTCGCCGAACTGGCGACACAGAACGGAAACACCTTCGTAGACGCGCCGGTCTCAGGCGGCACAGGCGGCGCAACAGCCGGCACACTGACATTCATGGTCGGCAGCACCGCAGAAACATACGAACAGGTAAAACCAATCCTCTCAGCAATGGGCAAAAACATAGTCCACTGCGGCGAAACCTCGACGGGCCAGGTCGCAAAGATCTGCAACAACCTGGTGCTAGGCATCACGATGGCGGGCGTGTCAGAAGCGATGGCGCTCGGCGAAAAACTCGGCATCGACCCCCAGGTACTGGGCAAGATCATCAACACATCCACGGGACGTTGCTGGAGCTCGGACACCTACAACCCGTTCCCCGGCGTCATCGACACCGCACCGTCGACGCGCGGCTACACAGGCGGCTTCGGCACCGACCTGATGCTCAAGGACCTCGGCCTCGCCACCGATGCCGCCAAACTCGCGCGCCAACCCGTCTACCTCGGCGCGCTAGCGCAACAGCTCTATCAGACCATGAGCACGAACGGCGCCGGCAAGCTCGACTTCTCGGCGGTGATCAAGCTGTATCGCAAGGATGGAGACGCGTAAATGATCGAACTCGACTACGCGCATGACGGCAGCGTCGCCGTGCTGACCCTGAAGCGCCCGCCAGCAAACGCATTCACACCGGAAGGGCTATTGCAGCTGCAGCACAGCATCGAACGTCTGAATAGCGACGCGCAAGTGCGCGCAATCGTCATCACGGGCGACGGCCCGAAGTTCTTCAGCGCGGGCGCCGATCTGAACACTTTCGCCGACGGCAACAAGGAAGTCGCGCGACAAGCAGCATCGCGCTTCGGCGCGGCGTTCGAGACGCTGCAAAACGCGCGGCCCGTCGTGATCGCGGCGATCAACGGCTATGCGATGGGCGGCGGGCTCGAGTGCGCGCTCGCGTGCGATATACGCATCGCCGAGCAGCACGCGCTGATGGCCTTGCCGGAAACAGCCGTCGGCCTGCTGCCGTGCGGTTGCGGCACGCAGACGCTGCCGTGGCTCGTCGGCGAAGGCTGGGCGAAGCGCATCGTGCTGACGGGCGAACGCGTCGACGCGGCGACGGCACTGCGCATCGGGCTCGTCGAGGAAGTGGTCGAGAAAGGCGCAGCGCGCGAATTCGCGCTGCAGATGGCGGCGCGCGTTGCGGGCCTGAGCCCGCAGGCTGTCACGTTCAGCAAGGAACTGATCCAGCAGGCGCGCAACGGCGTGCCGCGCGCGGCGGCGCTGGCCGTGGAGCGCGAGCGCTTCGTCGATCTGTTCGACGGCGCCGATCAGCGCGAGGGCGTCAACGCGTTCCTCGAAAAGCGCGCGCCGAAGTGGCAAGGCGCGCAATCGAAGGAGTCGCAGCGATGAACGCTGTTCTCAAAGAGGCAAGCATGCACGAACCCGACGTGCTGTTTCGCGTCGTCAATCGCGTCGCGATCGTCACGCTGAACCGGCCGGCTGCGCTGAACGCGTTGTCGCATGAGATGGTGCGCGAACTGGCCGTGCTGATGGAGCGCTGCCGCACCGATAGCGAGATCGTCGCCGTGGTGCTGCGCGGTGCCGGCGCGAAAGGTTTCTGCGCAGGCGGCGACGTGCGCGCGCTGTTCGGCATGCGGCAGCGCAACGAAAAAAGCTGGCAGCAGTTCTTCATCGACGAATACCGGCTCGACTACGCGCTGCATACCTTCCCGAAGCCCGTTGTCGCGCTGCTCGACGGCATCACGATGGGCGGCGGCATGGGGCTCGGCCAGGCGGCGCGGCTGCGCATCGTCACCGAGCGCACGAAGATCGCGATGCCCGAGACACGTATCGGCTTTCTACCCGACGTCGGCGCGACGCGTTTTCTGAGCGTGATGCCCGCCGAGATCGAACTGTATGTCGGACTGACAGGCGTGACGCTGACGGGCGCGGAGGCATTGCGCTTCCAGCTGGCGGATCTGTGCGTGCCGTCTGAATGGCTCGATACGTTCGAGGAGCGTCTGTTGCGAATCGCAACGGCCGACGTCGCCGCCGACGATCTGTTGCGCGCCCTGCGCACCGTATTCGAGCCGCCGTGCAACATCGTCCCGCATGCGGGGCTCGGCGTGTTCACGCAGTTGATCCTGCGGCACTTCGACCGGCGCTCGGGCGTCGAGCGGATCGTTGCGACGCTGCGCCAGGATCTGGAGCGCGAGCATCCACGCGAGGTGCGTCAGTGGCTGCAAGCAACGTACGAAGCGCTGACGTCGCATTCGCCGACCATGCTGTACGTCACGCGCGACGCGCTGTTGCGCGGCCGTCAGATGACGCTCGCCGAATGTTTCCGGATGGAACTGGGCATCGTCACGCGGGCGATCGAAGAGGGCGATTTCAGCGAAGGCGTGCGCGCACATCTGGTCGACAAGGACCGCAAGCCGCGCTGGGCGCCCGCGACGCTGGCCGAAGTGCGGCCCGAGCGTGTGCGGCATTTCCTGTCGTCGCCGTGGCGCGCGCAGGCGCATCCGCTGGCCGATCTTGGCGAGGAGCAGGCGCTGGCGTGAACGCGCGCCGCGTCTGGAACCGATAGCCGATACCACCCATCAGCACATCCGTATCGCGGCATAGCGCGTGACGACGCGATTCCACGTCACGCGCGCCCCCAGTGCTGCGTGAAACGATACGACGCTGACACCGACACGATGCCCGACACGATGCCGTCGGCTGTCGGGCGTTCGTCCGGGTGCTCACCGTGATGGATCGCGGCGTACGCGCCCGCGCCGAAGCCGAGCGTCGCTGTAAGGGGCAGATGTCCCGGGTACGGATTGTTGCAGCGGCGCGCACGAGGCCGGGCATTGCGCTTGCTGCGCCTGATAAGTCTGCCGGTCGGTCGATCCGGCATCCGGGCGGTCAGAAGCGCGGAACGTTTGAAACGCGAAGGATTTAAAGCAGGCACGCCACCGGCGCTTCCTCGGATCGGCGCCTATACTTTCCGCTTGTCCATCGGTGCTCCACGGTACGGCGACGGCGTCGCGCGATCGTGACACGCGCCATCTGGCATTCGACCGTCTTCCTCCCGATCGTCCCCTTCCGATTGCTGCATGGAGATTTCCCGATGCCCCATATCATCGCCCGACCCGAAGTCCCTCCGCAGGAAGCCAATCAACCCGGCGCTACGCCACACGCGCAGCCGTCGTCGAGCGTCACGATTCCCGTCGAACTGAACGTGAACGGCACGTCTTACGCGCTCGCGCTCGATCCGCGCACGACCTTGCTCGACGCGTTGCGCGAGCATCTGCATCTGACGGGCACGAAAAAAGGCTGCGACCACGGCCAGTGCGGCGCGTGCACGGTGCACGTGAACGGACGCCGCGTGAACGCGTGCCTGTCTTTCGCGGCCACGCACGAAGGCGACACGATCACGACCATCGAAGGCATCGGCGAGCCCGATGCGCTGCATCCGATGCAGGCCGCGTTCGTCGAATGCGACGGTTATCAGTGCGGCTACTGTACGTCCGGCCAGATCATGTCGGCCGTCGCGCTGCTCGACGAAGCGATCGGCCCCAACGACGCCGACGTGCGCGAAGCGATGAGCGGCAACCTGTGCCGCTGCGGCGCCTATCAGAACATCGTGACGGCCATCCAGACCGTGCGCGGCAAGCGCTAGGAGGCCACGATGGAACTGTTCCAGCTTTCGCGCGCGAACGACATGCGCGACGCGATCGTCGCGGGCGCCGCGTCGCAGACGGCGCAGCAGGGCGCGCAGGTGCGTTTCCTCGCGGGCGGCACCACGCTGCTCGATCTGATGAAACTCGATGTGGAGAAACCGGCGCGCGTGGTCGATATCAGCCGCTTGCCGCTCGATCGTGTCGAGGTGACGGATGACGGCGGTGTGCGTATCGGCGCACTGGTGCGCAATGCCGACCTCGCGCTGCATCCGCTGATTCACGAGCCGTATGCGGTGCTGTCGCAGGCGTTGCTGGCGGGCGCGTCCGCGCAATTGCGCAACATGGCGACGACGGGCGGCAACCTGCTGCAACGCACGCGCTGCGTCTACTTCCGCGATACCGCCATGCCGTGCAACAAGCGCGCGCCCGGTTCCGGCTGCGCCGCGATCACCGGCTTCAACCGGACGATGGCGATACTCGGTACGAGCGATGCATGTATTGCAACCAATCCGTCGGACATGAACGTCGCGCTCACGGCGCTCGGCGCGACGGTTCAGATTCAGGGGACGAAGGGCGCGTGCAGTGTTCCGATCGACGATTTCTACCTGCTGCCGGGCGACACGCCGGAACGCGAAACCGTGCTCGAACCGGGCGATCTCGTCACACATGTCACCTTGCCTCCGATTCCGGGCAGTCGCTCGCTGTATCTGAAGCTGCGCGACCGCGCGTCGTACGAATTCGCGCTGGCGTCGGCGGCCGTCGTCGTCAATGTGGCCGACGGGCGTATCACGCGCGCGCATGTTGCGCTCGGTGGCGTCGGCACGAAGCCGTGGCATGCGCGCGAAGCCGAAGCCGAACTCGCGGGCGCCGTGCCCAATGCGGCGAGCTTTGCGCGCGCCGCCGACGCCGCGCTCGCGAATGCGAAAGCGCAGAGCCAGAACGGCTTCAAGATCGAACTGTCGAGGCGCTGCCTGATACATGCATTGACGCAGGTCATGCAGTCCGTCTGAAACTTTTTCGAGGACTCTTTCCATGTCCACTGTGTCCGATTCCTTGCTGTCCGTCATTGGGCAGCCGCAGTCGCGCATCGACGGTCCGCTGAAAGTGAGCGGACGCGCGCAGTACACCTCTGATATCGATTTGCCCGACATGCTGTACGCGGTGCCCGTGTGCGCGACGATTGCGAGCGGCCGTGTGACGTCGATCGAATTCGCCGCCGCGCAGGCGATGCCCGGCGTGCGCGTGGTTCTGCATCGCGGCAACGTCGGCCGCTTCTATCGCATTTCGGGTAATTCGATGGAGACGGGTTTCGTCGACGAAGCGCGCCCACCGTTCGAGGACGACGTGATCCGCTATTACGGCCAGTACGTGGCCGCGGTCGTGGCCGAGACTTTCGAGGCGGCGAGCAACGCCGCGGCCGCCGTGAAAGTCGGCTATGAAAAGACGGCGCATGACGTCAGCGACGAACTCGAAGCGAAGGGCGAGCCGCATGTCCAGAGCGAGCGCGGCGATGCGGCATCCGCATTCGACAAAAGCGAAGTGACGCTCGACGAGACGTATGTGACGCCCGTCGAAACGCACAACCCGATCGAACTGCACGCGACCGTCGCGCAGTGGGACGGCGAGGGCTACACCTTCTACGAGACGACGCAGGCCGTGTCGAACCATCAGGGCACGCTGATGCAGATGCTCGGCCTGCCGAAAGAGAAAGTGCGTGTGATCTCGCGTTATCTCGGCTCGGGCTTCGGCGGCAAGCTGTGGATGTGGCCGCATTCGCTGCTCGCGGCGGCTGCGTCGCGGCATACGGGGCAGCCGGTGAAGCTGGTCGTCAGCCGCAAGATGATGTTCCAGAACGTTGGCCATCGTCCGACGACGCAGCAGCGCATGCGTCTTTCCGCTGATCGCGGCGGCAAGCTCACGTCGATTCGCCACGACTACGTGAATCACACCGCGATCGCCGATGACTACGAGGAAAGCTGTGGCGAGATCACGCCGTTTCTGTACAGCGTGCCGAATCTGCGTGTGAGTTCAGGTCTCGTGCGGCGTAATGTCGGATCGCCGACCGCGATGCGTGGACCGGGCGCAGTGCCGGGTCTGTATGCGCTCGAATCGGCGATGAACGAACTGGCGCGCAAGCTCGATATCGACCCTGTCGAATTCCGTTTGAGGAACGAGCCGAAAGTGGACGAATCGACGGGCTTGCCGTTTTCGTCGCGGCATTTGGTCGAGTGTCTGACGACGGGCGCGGAGAAGTTTGGCTGGGCACAGCGCACGTCCGAAGTCGGTTCGATGACGCGCGACGGGCTGACACTCGGCTGGGGCGTTGGCGCATGCGGGTGGCCGGGGCTGCGTTTTTCCGCCGACGCGAGCGTCGATCTGCGCGCGGACGGCACGGCGCGTGTGGTGTGCGGCACGCAGGACATCGGCACGGGCACGTACACGATCCTCGCGCAACTGGTTGCGGGGCACACGGGCATTCCGCTCGACAGGATCGAAGTCGTGCTCGGCGATACGATGCTGCCTGTGGGGCCAATATCGGGCGGCTCGGCGGCGACGGCTTCCGTGATTCCTGCAGTGCTGCAGGCGGCGCGCGCCGCAACGGACATGGTGTTGGCGCGCGCGGTGGCTGTCGACGAGTCGCCATTTAAGGGTGCCGAAAAGGACGCGCTCGCGTTCGGCGCGGGACGTGTGCATCGCAAGACGGATGTGGCGGAGAAGGGTGTGCCGTTTGCGCAGATTTTGCAGGCCGCGAAGATGCATGCGGCGTCGGGTAAGGGCAGCGCGCAGGGCGGCTTCGACGATCCGCTGAAGAAGCACTATTCGATCTACTCGTATGGCGCGCATTTCGCCGAAGTGACGTGGCAGCCGGAGACGGCGCGGCTGCGCGTGAGCCGCATCGTGACGGTGATCGACGCGGGGCGGATTCTGAATCCGCGCGCGGGGCGCAATCAGATTGAAGGGGCCGTCGTGATGGGTGTTGGCATGGCCCTTTTCGAACATACGATGTATGACGCGCAAAGCGGTGCGCCGATCAATAGCAATCTTGCTGACTATATTGTCGCGTCGCATGCGGATACGCCGGCGCTCGATGTGACGTTTCTGGATTATCCCGATCCTGTGTTTAACGAGCTGGGCGCTCGGGGGATTGCCGAGATTGGGCTGGCTGGGGTCGCGGCGGCGATTACGGATGCTGTGCATCATGCGACGGGTGTCAGAGTGCGGAGGTTGCCGGTGATGATTGAGGATCTGCTTTTAGAGAGGGTTTAGTGTGTGGCGCCTTCGCGGCGCGGGCGGTTTGGGTTGCTTGTGGGCGCGCGCTGGCTTCCGTTGCTTTCACTTCGTGGCGTCGCCGGTTTGGTCTGCTTGTGTTTGTGCTGGCATCCGCGATTTGTTAGCGTGCTTCAAGCGTCGCCCCTGTGCGGGGCGGCACCTACTTTTCTTTGCCGCCGCGTAACTATTCAGCGCTTGTAAACTGCTACCAGGCTGTGCATAGTGAGGGACATGACGAAGATGCCCGACCTCAAGGACCTGACACCGGAGCAGAAGGACGCACTCATCGTTGATCTGGTGAGGCGTCTGAACGAGCTCGAGGCAAAGCTTGAGAAGGACAGTCATAACTCCAGCAAGCCGCCGTCAAGCGATGGTCCAAGGCGCAAGCCGAAGTCATTGCGCGGCACGAGCGGGGCCAGGCCTGGCGCGCAACCGGGGCACAAGGGCAAGACGCTCAAACGCGTCGCGCAACCCGATCACATCGAGATTCACCCGGTGGCGCTGGTGTGCGATGCATGTGGCCAACGCATCGCAGCAGCCCGCGTGGCCGTGTTGCCCGAAGGCCGTCAGGTGATCGATTTGCCACCCACGCGCTTTGAGGTGACCGAGCATCGCGTGCAGATCGCGCAGTGCCGCTGCGGCAAGCATCACTCGGGCGCATTTCCCAAGGGCGTGAGCCAGGCGGTTCAGTACGGCCCCCAGATTCGCGCCGCAGCCGTCTATCTGACGCAATACCAGCAGTTGCCGGTTGCGCGCACCGCCCAGGCGCTGAAGGACCTGTTTGGTCTGCATGTGGTTACGGGAACCGTCCAGCACAGCATTGATCAGGCCGCGCAGTTACTGGTGCCAGCCGTTGAGCAGATCCGGCAGGCGCTACGCGGGCAACCCGTGGTGCATTTCGATGAGAGCTGCATGCGCGTGGGGCGCGAGTCCCGCTGGCTGCATGTCGCCTCGACGCACGCGTTGAGCTGGTATGGCGCGCACCGCAAGCGCGGCAGCGAGGCGCTGGACAGCTTCGGCATTCTTCCCGGCTTTAGGGGAGTCGCGGTCCATGACGGCTGGCGGCCGTATGCCGGCTATGAGTGTGAGCATGCGCTGTGCAATGCTCATCATCTGCGCGAACTGGTGTTTGTCCTGGAGTCCACGCAGCAACGCTGGGCCCAGCAGATGATTGACCTGCTTTGCCAGGCAAAGCGCGAGGTCGACCTCAGTCAGGCTGCAGGAAACACCTCGCTGAGTCAGGCGCGCCAACGCTATTACACACGGCGCAGCCGCGCCCTGATCGCCCAGGCACGCAAGCTCAATCCGCAGCAGGCACGTGAGTCCGGGCGCCGGGAACGCCGCGGCAGGATCAGGCAAAGCTTTACCTGCAACCTGCTCACACGGCTTCACAAGTATGCCGATGAGGTGTGGCGTTTCATTGCCGATCACCGCGTACCGTTCGACAACAACCAGGCCGAACGCGATATCCGCATGCCCAAACTCAAACAGAAGATCTCCGGGTGCTTCCGCTCGGAATCGGGTATGGAGGCGTTCTGCACGATCCGCTCCTACCTTGCCACCTTACGCAAGCAGAGCCGTTCGCTGATCGACGCGCTCGCCCTGGCCTTTACAGGAGTCGTCGTTTCGCCTCTGGTTACCGCTGAATAGTTACGCCGCCGCAAAGAAAAGTAGGCAAAAGAAAGCGGCTCACACCGCCAGTTCTAGTGTTTGCCTGAGGGCCCCCAACGGGTCCTACGCTTCACCCGGCAATCACGTGACCCATGTCCGTTGCCACCGCTCTTGCGGTGCGCCTCACCCGCTTCAGTCACCCGCGCTGCATCATGCCGTGCCAGATATTCCACGGCCGCCCAGGTGGTAAACTGTGTGTAGGCCGTAGTGCCTCGCACGCCTCACTTCGGACCGATAGCGCACGCGTTCCACCCTGTAAGAGCGCTACCCTGTACGACGCGACAACCTACACACAGTTTGCCACCTGGGCGGCACAAACCATTCGCTGCCGCTTGCCCTTGTGCGGAGATCTGAAGCGGGTGAGGCATCTGTTCGAAGCGTTGGCAACGAGCTGAACAGACACGTTGCCGTGTGAAGCGTAAGACCGGTTGGGGGCCCTCAGGCAAACACAAGAACTGGCGGTGTGAGCCGCTTTCTTTTGCCTACTTTTCTTTGCGGCGGCAAAGAAAAGTAGGTGCCGCCCCGCACAGGGGCGACGCCTGAAGCCAGATAACAAAACGCGGATGCCAGCGCAAACACAAGCAAACCAAAACCGTCCGCGCCACGAAACCTCATGCCTGCGCAGAGAGCAAAGCAACCCCGCCCGGCAGTCGCAGACAAAGCCCCCACTAGTGCACGTGGACACCTTCCACCGCAAACACCGATAGCCTCCGCTGAATCCACTTGACCAATTCCATCGGCCCAGGTGTAAGCACACGCCCCATCTTCACGATCAACCGCGCGTGCGTACCCTGAAAAACAGGATGGTCGACGGGCAACGTCGTAAGCTCGCCGCTTGCGACTTCACGCCGCGCCGCAAACTCCCCAATCAACGTGACAAAGTTCTCCGCAGCAACCATCCGTTTAAGCACAGCAAGCGAATTACTCGTCACCGCCGGTTCGATCTGCACGCCTTCGGCAACTTCCAGCATCTTCACCGCATGCCCGATCCCAAACGTCTGCGGCATCAACGCCAGCGGAAACGCCCGCAAATCGTGAATCGTAGCGGCCCGCTTCCGCATCGCAAGCGGATGCTCCTTTCGCATCAGCAAAACCGCCCGCTGAACCGAACTCGCAAGACACTCAAGCCGCGGATGCGGCGGCGGGTTATAAGCCAGCCCGATATGCGCCCGGCTTTCAGCCACCTCTTCGACAATGCCATCGCGAGCCAGCATGCTCATCTCGATCGTCAGCGCGGGATACTTCGCACAGAACGGCGCGAGCACGTCCTCGGTCAGCGTATCGACGAATCCTTCGCTCACGGCCAACTGCACCCGCCCATGACGCAGCCCGCGAAATGCGTGCAACTGGTCTTCGAGTTTCTCCTGCTGCGACTGATAGCCCTCCCAGAACTCCAGCAGATGCGCCGCCGGTTCCGTCGGCCGCGCGCCTCGGGCACCGCGCTCGAACAGCGTGACGCCCAGTTCCTCTTCCAGCAGCCGAATCTGCCGTGTGATCACCGACGGCGACGTGTTCATGTCGTCGGCGGCGCCGCGAATCGATCCTTGCGTCAGGACCGCGTAGAAATATCTCAGGCGCTGGTGATTGATTGTTCGCATCGTTGTCAGACCTATGAAATCCCGAGTGTTGCCCGCAGGGCAACGGAGAGTGAGCACAGTTGCTGTTGTGTCAACGATGCGTTCCTGCCACCATGCGCGGCACATTAACCCGCACCCGGTGGCCCGGCGTGACGCGTGTCGACGCTGCTCATTTGAGCAGCGGGATGTATCCGTCACATGTCGTGAAGTGGCTCGCAGACAGTGTTTTGTATCGGCGGGTGTGGGCCGGATACATGCGCGTACGAAGGCGATGACCGTGCTGCTGTTCCGGCACGTCACGCCGTCAGTACGAGCCGGAAGCAGCGCGCCTTGCCGTAGCCGCAGTCGTTGAATCAGTCATGAAGAAGCTCGAACACGTGTTGATCGTCGATGACGATCGTGAGATCCGCGAACTCGTCGCCATCCATCTGCAACGCAACGGCATGCGGGTATCGCACGCGTCCAGCGGGCGCGACTTGCGCGCGGCGCTCGAACGCGACACGCCCGATCTCATCGTCCTCGACGTGAGGTTGCCGGATGCGGACGGCCTGTCGTTGTGCCGCGAATTGCGCGCAGGCGAATTTCACGCGATACCCGTCGTCATGATCTCCGCACGTCATGACGAAGCGGATCGCATCGTCGGCCTCGAACTGGGCGCCGACGACTTTTTGTCCAAGCCATTTGCGATCCGCGAACTGCTGGCGCGCATTCGCGCCGTCCTGCGCCGCACGAACATGCTGCCGCCCGGCATGCGCGTCGCGGAATCGGCCACCGTGCTGCGTTTCGGCGAGTGGCGGCTCGATACGGCGGCGCGCCGTCTGCTCGACCCCGAAGGCTCGGTGGTCGCGTTGAGCGGAGCGGAGTATCGGCTGTTGCGGGTGTTCCTCGATCATCCGAACCGCGTGCTCACGCGCGACCAGTTGCTCAACCTGACGCAAGGCCGTCACGCCGACCTGCTCGACCGCTCGATCGATCTGCTCGTGAGCCGTGTGCGTCAACGGCTCCAGGACGGCGTGCGCGACGGACGCTACATCAAGACGCTGCGCAACGAAGGCTATCTGTTTTCGGCGGCGGTGATGCGTGTCGAAAGCCAAATATCGCATGCGCCTGTGATGAACTGCATCGCCTAGGGAATCAGCAGCAGCTTGCCCGTGGTCCTGCGGCTCTCCATGTCGGCGTGCGCACGCGCAGCATCCGCAAGCGGATAGACGCCACCGATCCGCACGTCGAGCACGCCCGCGATGATCCAGTCGAACAATTGCTTCGCACGCGCGCGCAGCAGGGCAGGGGTGTGGACGTGATCGGCGAACGTCGCGTAACCGATCTTGATGCTCTTCGGCAGGCTCATGATATGAAGCGGGCCGGCCGCGCCCAGCACGGGCCCATACCAGCAGAACGTGCCCGAGCGCCGCAGCGATGCAAGCGAGCCCTGAAACGTCGCCGGTCCCGAACCGTCGTAGACGACGTGCACGCCTTCGCCGTCGGTGACGCGCATGACTTCGTCGGCGAATCGGCCTTCGCTGTCGACGATCACGTGATCGGCGCCCGCTTGCCGCGCGGCTTCGACCTTGTCTTCATGCGACACGCGCCCGATCACCATGCCGCCGCGCAGCTTGATGATCTGTGTGAGCAACAGCCCGAGGCCGCCCGCCGCCGCATGCACCAGCGCGATGTCGCCCTGGCGGACAGGGTAGAAGTCCGTCGCGAAGTGACTGGCCGTGAGGCCCTGCATCATCACGGCGGCAGCGGTGGTGTGATCGATCGCGTCAGGAATGGGGACGAGCGATGCAGCGGGTATCGCGACACGCTGCGCGTAGCTGCCGGGCGCATAGACCCACGCGACGCGCTGTCCGGGCCGGATATCCGCGACGTCGTCGCCGACGCTCGACACCCGTCCCGCGCCTTCGACGCCCAGCGGTTTCGGATTCGCCATCGTCGACCAGATGCCGCCGCGCCGCACGCCGATGTCCATGAAATTGACGCCCGCGGCATCCACTTCGACGACGGCTTCGCCCGGGCCAGCAACAGGTTCGTCGCATTCGACCAGCCGAAGCTTCTCCGGCCCTCCCGGGCCGTCCATCATGATGGTCTTCATCTAGCGCGCCTCTGCCTTAGCGCGCGTTGCGCGCCGCCGCGAGAATCGCGTTGGCGACGGCCTCGGGCTGGCTCAGCATCGCGACGTGGCTCGCGTCGACGCGCGTCACCTGCGCATGGATCTGCGTCGCCATCTTCGCCTGCAGACGCGGATCGATCATCTTGTCGCGGCCGGGAATCACGAAGTACGACGGCTTCTCGTGCCAGGCGGCCTGCGTCACCTTGTCGTTCAAGCTGCCGGAAAACCAGGGTCCTTGCGTCGCGGCGACGATGCGTTGCTGACCTGCGGGCAGATCGAGCGCGAAGTCGTCGCGCACGGCCTTGTCCGACAGCGTCAGATAGCCGGCCGAATCTTTTTGCAGTTCATTCGCCCATGCGGGTGGCTTCATGCCTTGCGTGATGTCGGCGATCGACTGGTTGGCGTCGGGCGCGAAGGCCGCGACGTAGACGAGCGACTTGACCTTGTCGTCGTTGCCCGCCTGGCTGATGACCACGCCGCCCCACGAATGACCGACCAGCACGACAGGTCCTTTCTGCTGATCGATGACGCGCTTCGTCGCCGCGACATCGACGGCAAGCGAACTCAGCGGATTCTGCACCGCGACGACGTGCAGCCCATGTGCTTCGAGTATCGGGATCACGCGGTTCCAGCTCGACCCGTCGGCGAATGCGCCGTGCACGAGAACGACACTGGTGCCTTTGAGGTCGGCTTGCGTGGCCGCGTGCGCAGTCTGCAACGCCAAAAGTCCGCACAGCATCGTGGCGAACGCGAGGATGGTCCTGAAGCTTCTTGTCATTGTGTTGCCCCTGAGTACCGCGTTATCGATGGATGTTTTTCTGCTGCGTCAGTTGGGCGCTCCGTTGCGACGCATGCGCATGCATGCATCGGCAACGGAGCCGTGGCGCTTACGAATGCGCGTAGATCGGTTCGAGGCCGAGTACGTCTTGCTGCGGAGCGGGCGTTTGCGCGGTGTCACGATGCGCGCCCGAGTTCGATTGACCCGCTGCGACGCCGCCATACGCAGCACCCTTTTCAGCCTGGATACGCGACAGCGCGGCTTCGATGTTCGTCGGATATTGCGTGTTGTCGCTCCCCGGGTTGTAGCCGGCCTGCTGCAACTGGACCAGTTCGGCGCGCACCTGGGCGCGGGTCACGGGCTGGTTCGACTGCGCAAACGACACAGCGGGAGCGGCGATCAAGGCTGCAACGATGAGGGATTGAACGAGTTTCATGGGTATTCTCCAGTAGTGAAGCGGGTCTGCGTTGATGTCATCCCGGGCGGTCATTGCGCTTTGCTTATGCTTTCCTGCCCGGTCAGTCGCACTGTCATGAATCAACCTTGCGTGTCGTTATTTGAACCCGCTCACGTATCTGGCTTGTTTCCAGAACGCGCCGGAATGTAAGCCAGTATTTCTCTATCGCGGATATATACATTGCGGTACAAATCTCGGGCAGCGGGTTGCCAATGACAAACGCCACTGCGCCGCGAAAGCGCAGTGGCGTTGCCTGAAGCGATGCCGCCAGGTGTCAGCCGAACGTGAACGAGAAAGCCTGCACGCCCGGATCGAGAAACTCGATCGTGAAGGTCCGGTCGCGCACGGCGTCGTGCTGACGCACGAGTTGATACAGGCGGGCGCTCGTCACGACGCCGCTGCCGTCGGCGGCGACATCGGCGCCATGCGAGTCGCCGGGAGCCGCGCCGTCGATCGTGACGCGAAAACGCACGGGTTTGCCATTCACGCCGGGGCCGAGCACGAGATGCAGGTCGCGTGCGTGGAAGCGGTAGGCGATGCGTCCATGCGCGTCGTTCAGCACAGCCGCTTCGCCGCCCACGATCCACTTCCCGCCGAATGCCCAGCTATTGAGCGGCAATTGCGACGGCACGGTGTACGCGGCGACATCGTCGGGCCGGAGGTCTTCCGGCGACGCGAAGCCGCGAGCCTGCTGGTAACCCACATAGGTCTCGCCCGATTCGACGTTCGGGTTATCTGCGGCCGCCTGCGCACCGGCGCCCTGAATGGGCGGCAGATCGCGCGTCTGCATCGTGTGTCCCGACTCCGCCAGCAACTGCTGGATCACTTTCTCGGCTTCGGCATAACCGCCTTCGCCGAAATGGTGATAACGGATGCGGCCTTCTGCATCGACGATATAGAACGCCGGCCAGTACTGATTGTCGAACGCTTGCCAGATCTTGTAGCCGTTGTCGATCGCGACGGGATAGTGAACGCCGAGGTCGGCGACGGCGCGCTTCACGTTCGACGGATCGTGCTCGAAGGCGAACTCCGGTGTATGCACGCCGACCACCACGAGACCGTCGTTACGATAGCGGTCCGACCACGTCTTCAGATACGGCAGCGTGCGCAGGCAGTTGATGCACGAATACGTCCAGAAGTTGACGACGGTGACCTTGCCACGCAACGCGTCGCTCGTGAGCGGCGGCGAGTTGATCCAGCTCTCGGCGCCATCGAGCGAAGGCAGATGGCCTTCGACAGGCAGCGCGGACGGCACCTTCGCGCTGATGCGCTGGATGTGCGGCTTCAGCGTGCGCGGCTGTTGCGTATGGTCGGAACCAAGCAGGCCGACCAGCCGGCTTTCGACGCCCGTCGTCGATGCCGACGGCAACTGCGCGAGGGCGCGTGTATCGAAACCGAAGCCGATGGCCGTGACGCTCAACAGCACCAGCGCGCCCATCGCGCGGCGCACACGCTCACCGAGACCGAGCGACCGCTTGAGTCCGTCGAGCGCCTGCTTGCCGAGCCCCGACACGACGGCGAGCGAACTCGCCGCGCCGAGCGCGTACGCGGTCAGTGCCGCCGCCGTCGTCCAGGTCGCGCCATGCAGCGCGGCGCCCGTGAGAATCAGGCCGACAATCGGACCGGCGCAAGGCGCCCACAACAGGCCCGTCGCCACGCCGAGCAGCAGCGCGGAGCCGATCTGAAAACGCGTGCCGCGCATTTGCGACAGCGCGGCGACGCGGTTGCCGATCCCGAAGAACGGGCGCGACAGACGCGCCGACAGCGTCGGGAACAGCAGCGATGCGCCGAACACACCGAATAGCGCGAGCGACACCCAGCGCCCGTAGTGGTTCAGTTGCGCGGCGCCGCTCAGGCCAGCAATGCCGACGCCCGTAACGAGCGCAAACGTGATAGCCAGGCCGAGCAGCAACGGCAGCCGGCCTGTCACGAACGGCTTGTCGGAACGGGCGAAGACGAATGGCACGACGGGCAGGATACATGGGCTCAGGATGGTGAGCACCCCGCCCAGAAACGCAATGACGATGAGTAACATGGAATCGACCTCCTGATCCGGAAACGGTTGATTCAACCGGTCTGCACGCAGCGCATGTCGATCTCGCGCGTGCCCTTGTGACGGATTAAAGCCCGCACATGTATCCGGCGAATTTCAGGAGAGAAGGGTTGCGTATCGCGATGTATCGGCTGCGCCGCCGGATACATGGCGATACAAACGACGGCCGGGCGCCGTCTGGTGAATGCAGATACGCCTAATGCGCCGTCATGCCGGGCAAGACGCCAGCGACGTTGAAACAGCCACACGCATCACGCATGCTGCCGCGCGCGCGCTTCCTCGACAGCCTTCACCGTCGACGAAAACACATAGCCTTCGTTGCGCAGCGTCTTGATGTAGCGCGGCACGCGGGCGACGTCTCGGAGTCTTTGCCGCAGACGGCTGACCAGCAGGTCGATCGAACGATCGAACGGTTCGGCGTTGCGCCGTTGCGTCAGATTGAGCAGCTGGTCGCGGGTCAGCACGCGTTGCGGGTGATCGAGAAACGCGCGCAGCAGCCGGTATTCCGCGCCGCTCAACGCGACCACGGCATCCTCGGTGTCGAGCAGGTGGCGCGCCGTCGTATCGAGCCGCCAGTCGCCGAAGCTCAGCATCTCCGTCGATTCCTCCACCAGCATGCCGGGCGGCAGCATGCGCGTGCGCCGCAGCACCGCGCGGATGCGCGCGAGCAGTTCGCGCACGGCAACCGGCTTGGACAGATAGTCGTCGGCGCCCATCTCCAGGCCGATGATCCGGTCCATCTCGTCGCAATGCTCGGTCACCATCATCACGGGTACGGCACGATGACGCCCGGCGCGCAGCCCGCGGCATAGCGCGAGGCCGTCTTCGCCCGGCAGCATTACGTCGAGCAGGATCACATCGGGTGTATGCCGGTCGAGCACGGCGTGCATGTCGCGTCCGCTGGACGCGAGCGAGACGCGCATGCCGTTTTTCTCCAGATAGCTGGCGACGAACTCGCGCATGCCGCGGTCCTCGTCGATGATCAGAACGTGGTCGGGTTTGTCCATGATGTCAGGTCAGGGGCGACGATTGGCGTGTCATGCTTGAACGCATCGGGGATCAAAGGCGAACGACTTGCTGGACCGCTTCGGCGAATGCCTGAGGCGCTTCCTGCGGCAGGTTGTGGCCGATGCCGCCGCTCACGTTGCGGTGCTGATACTTGCCCGTGAACATCTTCGCGTACGCGGACGGATCGGGATGCGGCGCGCCGTTCGCATCGCCTTCCATCGTGATGGTCGGCACACCGATGGTGGGCAGCGCCGCGAGACGCTGTTCGATCTCGTCGTATTGCGGCTCGCCCTGCACGAGGCCCAGACGCCAGCGGTAGTTGTGAATCACCACGGCCACGTGATCGGGGTTGTTGAACGATGCCGCCGTGCGCTGATAGGTGGCATCGTCGAAATGCCACTTCGGTGACGCGAGTTGCCAGATCAGCCGGTTGAAGTCGTTGCGGTTGGCCGCGTACCCCAGCTCGCCGCGCTCGGTGGCGAAATAGAACTGATACCACCACGCGAACTCCGCCTTGGGCGGCAAGGGCTTGCGGTTCGCGTCCTGGCTGCCTATCAGATAGCCGCTCACCGACACCAGCCCCTTGCAGCGCTGCGGCCACAGTGCGGCGATGATGCAGGCCGTGCGCGCGCCCCAGTCGAATGCGCCGAAAATGGCCTGGTCGATTTTCAGCGCATCCATCAGCGCGATGATGTCGACGGCCACGACAGCCTGCTGGCCGTTGCGCGGCGTCTCGTTGGCAAGAAAGCGCGTCGAGCCGTAGCCGCGCAGAAACGGCGCGATCACGCGGTAACCCGCCGCCGCGAGGATCGGCGCGACGTCGACGAAGCTGTAGATGTCGTACGGCCAGCCGTGCAACAGGATGACGGGCTGGCCGTCCTTCGGGCCCATGTCCACGTAGCCGACGTTCAGCGTGCCGGCGTCGATCTGCTCGATCGCATCGAACGACGTATGGTGAGCCGCTTTCTTTGCGGCGTGCGCGCTCTTCGTGGCTTGCGCGTGCGCGAGGTTGCCGAGGCCCAGTTCCAGCAGCCCGATGCCTGCAGCAGTCGTCCCGATCAGTCGGCGGCGACGCAGATTCACCGTGTCTTGCATGTGCGTACTCCTTTTTTTCAACCAGTTTTTTTGTCAGAGTCGTTCGGGCGGCTTGCTCCGCTAACGCGAGGCAAGATGGCCGATCGCCGCTTCAAAGCATCGATGTGCAAAGATTAGACTGCGGGGTCGATGTGTTCCATACAATCTGCATCTAGCCAGCTGATTCATACGGATGGGCAACCGCATACGTTCGTATAGGTTACGCTGGGTTTCTCCCCAAACCCGTCCGGTTCATGCGAACCGCGCGCTCATGCGACGGGCAACGGCGCGCTTAGAAACTGATGGATCTCCGCGACGACAGCAGCGCCGTCGCCCACCGCCGCCGCAACGCGCTTCGCCGATGCATTGCGCACATCGCCAATCGCAAACACGCCGGGTACGTTGGTCTGCAACGCGAAGCATGCCGTATCGGCGCGCACGCCCGCCGCGAGGCCCGTTTTGACGAAGCCCCGGTCGTCGATCTCGACGCTGCAATCGCGCAGCCATTGCGTGTTGGGGTTCGCGCCCGTGAACAGGAACAGGTGCCGCGTATCGAATACGAGTTCGCCTTCGGGCGTGCTGCATGTGACGGCTTCGAGGCCCCATTCATCGCTTCTGACTGACGCGACGATGGTCCGCGTATGCAGCACCACGTTCCCCAGCGACGCAATGCGATCGATCAGGTAGCGCGACATGCTCGACTCGAGACTGTCGCCGCGAATCAATATGTGGACACGGCTCGCGTGTGTTGACAGGAATACTGCGGCCTGTCCCGCCGAGTTACCGCCGCCAACGAGGACCACTTCCGCGCCTCGGCACAGACGTCCTTCGATCGACGAAGCCCAGTAGTAGACGCCACGGCCTGCGACTTCGTCGAGCCCTTCGATGGCGGGCTTCCGGTATGCCGCGCCCGTCGCGATCACGACCGTGCGCGACGAGATGCGCTGGCCGCCTTGCAGTTCGAGCTGAAGCGGTGCCTGCGCGCAGTCGAGCCGGTCGATGCGGGTGGGGATCACGACTTCCGCGCCGAACTTCACTGCTTGCGCGAACGCGTTCGCCGCCAGCTCGCGGCCCGACACGCCCGTCGAAAAGCCCAGGTAGTTCTCGATCCGCGCGCTGGCGCCTGCCTGGCCGCCTGGGCCATGGCTGTCGAACACGATCACCGACAGACCCTCGGATGCCGCATACACGGCAGCGGCAAGCCCGGCCGGCCCTGCGCCGACTACGGCAACGTCGTAAGTGCGCGCCGAGTCGAGTTCGGGCAGCAGGCCCAGGCGCGCGGCCAGTTGACGTTCATCGGGATCTCGCAGCGGCGTGCCGTCCGCGAGCATGACGACGGGCACATCGTCGTGCCATACGCCCCATTCTTCGAGCAGATCGCGGATGTCGGAATCGGTCGCGGGTCCGCGACGGAGTACGGATGACCAAGCCGATGCAGCAGCCCTTCGAGCGCGAGCAGTCTGAGATCGCCGGAACGTCCGATCAGCACGGGGCCGGCGCCTTCGCGCACAAGGCCGAAACGGCGCAGCACCAGCGAGCGCATGATCCGCTCGCCGAGGTGCGCTTCCGCGACGAGCATGTCGCGGATCTGCTGTGGCGGAATCATCAGTGCGTCAACGTCGTCGAGCGCGAGGCCATCGGCGAGCGCGGGCTTGCCGGTGAGTTGCGCCACTTCGCCGAGGAACTGGCCTGCGCCCAGTTCGACGATGGTCTGCGACCGGCCGAGCCCATCGCGCCGCGACAGCCTTGCACGCCCGCTCAGCAGCACGCGCATGCCGAGTCCCGGCTGGCCGATGCGGAACATCACGTCGCCCGAGCGCCAATGCTCAATCATGCCGAAGCGCATCATCTTTTCGATGTCGGCGGTGCTGAAGTGCGGGTAACGGTCGTCGGCGGGCGCGGCCTTCGGAGCCGCATTCGAATCCGATTGCGGCTTCATAGAGGAAGGACGCCCGCCTGCCTGTGGATCGTCGCTGTCGTGTCGATGCTGACTCATCGCATTCCTCTGTTTGCTATTGCGCTGGAATAATCGCGGCTATGGGGTCAAGGGTCAATCCAAACGAACGTATGATATGCACGCTTGCCTATTTTGATCCCCAAGTGCAACCTCAAGTTACGCGTACTGTTTTAATACTGTGCTGTTACGAACAGGTACATCGCGGACAAACGCGAGATACATTCGTCATTTCTAATGAGTGGGACGCTGCGGGCCATGCGCTTCGCAAGCGGTCAAGCATTGCTCTGCCAGTTCGCTCACATCGTCGTGCAGATCGTCGTGCACAGCGGTGCCCACTCCTTGGAAACAGGATGACAAAGCATGTCTTCATCTCCGTTCTCGCCGATGCGGCGTAACGTGCTGGCCGCCACGGCGGCAGCGGGCGCATTCGCGTTATTTCCCGAAGCGATTTACGCCGCGAATAGCGCGGGGACTATCCGTCCATTCAAAGCCAATATCCCCGATAGCGATCTCGCCGATTTACGTCAGCGTCTGGCTAAAACGCGCTGGCCGGGCAAGGAAACGGTCACCGACGAATCCCAGGGCGTGCGGCTCGCGCGTATGCAGCAGCTCGTTCAATACTGGGGCAGCGAATACGACTGGCGAAAGGGCGAAGCGAAGCTGAACGCGTTGCCGATGTTCGTGACGGAGATCGACGGGCTGGATATCCAGTTCATCCATGTCCGCTCGCGTCACAAGAACGCGATGCCGATGATCATGACCCATGGCTGGCCGGGTTCGATCTTCGAGTTGATCAAGGCGATCGGCCCGCTCACTGACCCGACCGCCTACGGCGCAAGTGCCGACGACGCCTTCCATGTGGTCGTGCCGTCCGTGCCCGGCTTCGGTTTTTCGGGCAAGCCGACCACGCCGGGCTGGGGCTCGGATCACATCGCGCGCGCATGGGGCGTGCTGATGGAGCGGCTCGGTTATACCCGCTTCGTGTCGCAAGGCGGCGATTGCGGCTCCGTGGTGTCGCACCGCATGGCGATGCAGCACGTCAAGGGCTTGATCGGCATTCATGTGAACATGCCCGCCACCGTCCCGGCCGATATCGCGCGCTCGCTGGCGCTCGGCGATCCCGCACCGGCCGGACTGTCGCCCAAGGAGAAGAATGCGTACGAGAAGCTCGCCGTGTTCTATCGCGACAACTGCGGTTATTCGGCGATGATGGTCACGCGCCCCCAAACGGTTGGCTATGCGCTCGCCGATTCGCCCTCCGGCCAGGCCGCGTGGATGTACGACAAGATTTCGCAGTGGACCTATAGCGGCGGCGTGCCCGAGCGTTCGTTGACGCGCGACGAGATTCTCGACGACATCTCGCTGTACTGGCTGACAGATAGCGCGACCTCGTCGGCGCAGATCTATTGGGAAGACCACTCGAACAACTTCAATGCCGTCGATATCTCGCTGCCCACTGCAATCACCGTCTTTCCGGGCGAGATCTATCAGGCGCCGCGCAGTTGGGCCGAGCGTTGCTATCACAACCTGATCTATTTCAACGAGGTCGACAAGGGCGGCCATTTCGCGGCGTGGGAAGAGCCGCTGCTGTTCGCCCAGGAAGTACGGGCCGGGTTCAGGCCGTTGCGTTGAGCCCGGGAAGATCGACCGGCGATCGCCCGACGTCACAATATGAGCCCGGCGTCACATACGGGCGTTGCGGGGTGACAGGCACGGTACAGTATCGGGCCTGTTATGCCCGTCGCTGTGTCTGCAACGTCATCGCATGATCGATCTTCTTACCCGAAACTTCATTGAACTCAGCGCGGGAGCGCTCAGACTGCAACGGGCCGTAGCCGAAAGCGCTGCGCCCGTTCTCGTCGTTGGCCGTGCCAATGCGACGCCCGCCGAGCTGGCTGCGCTGCAACGCGAATACGCACTGCGCGACAGGTTGCACGAAGCGTGGTGCGCCGTGCCGCTGACGTTGCAGCCGCATGGCAACGGCGCGTTGCTGGTGCTGGCCGACCCGGGCGGCGAGCCGTTGCACGCGCGGATGCAAGGTCCCGTTGGCCTGAAGGCATTCTTCGCGCTGGCCGTGAGCCTCGCGACCGCGTTGAATGCGATGCATGCGGCAGGTGTGGTCCATCGCGCGCTGATGCCGCGCAGTTTCCTCATCGACGGAGAAGGCCGGGCCCGGCTGGTGGGCTTCGGCTTCGCATCGTGTGCGCTGAACGGCATGGCGAGCGTGCCCGATGCCGACTTCGAATGGTGCGAAGCAAGCTTCAGCTATATGGCGCCCGAGCTTGGCGCGCGGATGAACCTGCGGGTCGACGAACGGGCCGATCTCTATTCGCTGGGTTGCATCCTCTATGAACTGCTGACGGGTATCGTGCCGTTTGACAGTGCGACGGATGCCGCCGCGCGCGTTCACGCGCACGCGACGCATCGCGCGCGTCCGGCCGCCGAGTTCGCCGTGCACGTGCCGCAGCAACTTTCGCATCTGGTCATGAAGCTGCTCGAGAAGGCACCTGGGCAGCGTTACGCCAATGCCGCAAGCCTGCTCGCCGACCTGCACCGGTGCGAAGATCTGCACGACCGTCTTGGGCATATCCCACCATTTGCGCTCGATACGCACGCCGCACTGCAATCGCTGCAGCGTGCCGACGGTGTGTTTGGACGTGAAGCAGAACTTGAAGCATTGACGACGGCTTACCGTACCGTCGCTGACGGCGGCAAGGCGCGCGTCGCGTGGATCGCCGGCGCGTCCGGTATCGGCAAGTCGACCTTGCTGCAGGAAGCCGTCGCGCGCATCCGCCGCACGGACGCGCCGCTGCTTGCCGCGGGCAAGAGCGAGGAAGGCCGCCGCGCGACACCGTATGCGATCCTCGTGCAGGCATTGGAGCCGTTGCTGCAATACGTGCTGGGTTGCGCCGACGACGAATTCGCGCAGTGGCGCAACCGTATCCGCGAAGCGACCGGGCCGGCAGGCCGCACGCTGGCGGGCCTCTTGCCGACACTCACGGCCGTGCTCGGTTCGCAGCCGGGCATCGGCGAGGCGCCGGACCCGCAGCCTTCGCTCGAACGCGAGCGCGTGTTGCAAGGCATGGCGCGCCTCATCGCGTGCTTTGCGACGGCCTCGCGTCCGCTCCTGCTGTTGCTCGACGACCTGCAATGGGCGGACGTCGGCACGCTGCATGTGCTCGAACGGTTGTTCAGGCACGCGGACGTGGCGCTGCTGTTCATCGGCGCATTCCGGGGCAACGAAGTCGGCGCGGATCATCCGTTGCGGGTCGGTCCGCTGGCGCAATCGCGCGACACGCTGCGCATCGAACTGGGACCGTTGAACGACCACGCGTTGCGCGAACTGATCGCGCTCGCGCTGCATCGGGACACGCACGCGCTCGCGCCGCTGGCCGACGAAATCGGCCGCAAGACCGGGCGCAATCCGTTCTTCGTTCGCCATCTGCTGCGTGTGCTCGCCGACGAAGGCGCGCTCGAATACGACCTCGAAGCAGGCGCGTGGGGTTGGCATCTCGAACGCATCATGAGCCATCGCGGCGCGGACAACGTCATCGACCTGCTGACGCACAAGCTCGAGCAGTTGCCCGTGCCCGCGCAGTGCGTGCTGCGCACGCTGGCTTGCCTTGGCGACCGAGCATCGGGCGACATGCTCGCCATCGCCTCGGCGCTGCCCAGCTGCGATGCGGTTCAGGGCCTGCACGCCGCGCTCGAAGCGGGCAGCGTCTATCGCGACGGCGAGGACTGGGTGTTCTGGCACGACCGCATCCGCGAGGCGGCGTACGCGTCGATCCCGAAGGCCGAGCGCGCGCCGCTGCATCTGAAGATCGCGCGGCGCATGCTCGCGCATCACGGCGCACAGGCAGACGTGTTCGCGATGGCCGTGCAGATCAATCTCGCGCGGCCCGCCGTCACGGACCCTGACGAGCGGCTCGCCTTCGCGCGCCTCAATCTCGACGCCGGCCGGCAAGCGAAAGCAGCGACCGCGCACCATTCGGCCCTGGGCCTGTTTCGCGCGGCGCTCGACTTTCTCGGCGACGACGACACCAGCGAAGATGGCTTGACGGCCCGCATGCTGTGCGGCGAGGCGGAGTTCATGACGGGCGCGCTCGAACCCGCCGAGGCGCGGCTGTCGGCGCTGGAGCGGGTGGCGGGCGACGGCATCTTCGGCGCGGACCTGGCTCGCTTGCGCGCGGCACTCTACACGACGCTCGGCCGCTACGATCTCGCATTGCAGGTGGGGCTCGCGTTCCTGAGCAAAGCGGGCATCGACGTGCCGTTGCGCCCGAGTGTCTACGACGTCGACCGCGAATATGCGCGTCTGCGCGGCTGGCTCGACGAGCATGGCATCGACGGGCTGCGCCGCCTGCCGATCGTCGCCGACCCATTGCGCCGCGCGATCACCGACATCTTCGCCGATCTGATTCCGCCCGCGCTCTACACGGATCAGGATCTCGTCGACCTGATGCTGCTGCGTGCCGTCAATCTCGGGATCGAGCACGGCCATTCCGATGCGTCGGCGAACGTGTACACGTGCATGCAGCAGATTTTCGGCGCGCGCTACGGCGACCATACGGCCGCGTTGCCGTTCGGTGAGCTGGCGCTGCATCTCGTCGACGAGCGTGGCCTCGCGCGTTATCGCGCGCGGGTCTATATGGTGTTCGGCACCTTCGTCGTGCCGTGGGCCTTGCCGGCGAGAGCGGGGCACGACTACATCCGCCGCGCGTTCGATGTCGCCGTCCAAAGCGGCGACCACACCTTCGCGATGTATTGCCCCAGCAACCAGGTCACGGGGATGCTGTTCGCAGGCGAGTTCCTCGGCGACGTGCGCGCGACGATTGCGCGAGGTCTAGCGCTGGTGCGCGATGCGAATTTTCGCCTCGTCATCAAATCGTTTCTCGCGAAGTGGGCGTTCGTCACGGCACTGCAGGATGGCGCGCCGGACCCCGACGAAGAGCCGCCGCCCGTGCCTGTCGAAGGCGCGCCCGTCACGCTGGTGGATCTCGCCTACTGGGTGTATCGCATGCAACGCGCGCTGCTGTTCGGCGATCTGCATGATGCCGTCGAGTCGCATCGGCGGGCCGATGCCTGCGCGCACTTTGCACGCTCGTTCGCGGAGCGCGCCGAGTTGCCGTACTACGGCGCGCTGACGCTGCTCGCGTTGCCCACGCGCGATGCCGCACAGCAAGCGGCGCTTCAGCGCTACATGGATCAACTCGATGTGTGGGCTCGCGCATGCCCGATGAACTTCGTTGCGCGGCGTGAACTGGTGCGGGCCGAATACTTGCGCGCAGTGGGCCTCGCGAACGAAGCCGGGCAACGGTATGCGAGGGCCGTATCGCACGCACGCCGTCACGGCTTCACGCAGGTCGAAGCGCTGGCCGCCGAACTGGCGGCGCGCTTTCATGCCGCGCGCGAGGAAGAGGTGCCCGCGCAAGCGTATCTGAACCACGCGCGCGGCGCGTGGCAGCGCTGGGGCGCGACGGGCAAGGTGCGTCAGTTGCAGGCCGACTACCCGGACTATTTCGAGTCCGACAGCAGCGCGCCGGGCGCGAGCCGTCTGCAGGAACTCGACGTTCAGGCCGTGCTGCGGATTTCCAATGCGCTTGCCAGCAACATCGTGCCCGCGCGTCTGGTCGAAACGCTGTTGCGTACGGCACTCGAAAGCGCGGGCGCCGAGCAGGGCGCGCTGGTGCTGTTGCAACGCGGCGTGTGGCGCGTGGCGGCGCGTGCGCATGTGCTGGGCGGCGCCATCGTCGTCTCGCATGACGCGGCCGATTTCTCGTCGGAGACGCTGCCTGTGTCGATCGTGCATGCCGTCGCGCGTACGCAGGAAAAGCTCGTGCTGGACGACGCGTGCGATTCGCCCGCCTATGCGCAGGACGATTACGTGCGGCGTCATCGTCCACGCTCGGTGCTGTGCGTGCCGCTGATGCGTTACGCGATGCTCGTCGGCGTGCTCTATATCGAGAACAATCTCGCGGCAAATGTGTTCACATCGGCGAAAGCGGCGTTGCTCGAAGTCGTCGCTTCGCAAGCGGCGTTCGCGCTCGAAAACGCGCGTCTCTATGAAGAGCTGTTCGAGCAAAACCGGCAGCGCGCCAAGGCCGAAGATCAATTGCGCAATGCGCTCGGCGATCTGGAGCGCGCAAGCCGTTTGAAGGCGATGGGCGAGCTGGTCGCGTCGATCGTGCACGAAGTCGGTCAGCCGCTCGCTGCCGTCGATACGTCGGCGAGCGCGGCGTTGCGCTGGCTGAACCGCAATCCGCCCGAGATTGACGAGACGCGTGCGATGCTCACGCATATCGGCCTGAGCGCGACGCGGGCAAGGGCGATCATTCAGGGGCTGCGCGCGAAGGCGCGCCGGGCAGAGCCGCAATTCACCACGCTCGATCTGAACGAGGCGCTGCGTGAGGCGGCCGCGCTCGTCGGCGGGCAACTCGATGCGATGAAGATCACGCTGGAGCTGCGCGGTCTCGACTGTGCCGTGCAGGTGCGCGGCGACCGCATCCAGTTGCAGCAGGTCGCCATCAATCTGCTGACGAACGGCGCCGAAGCGATGGCGTCGCTCGCGCAGGGCGAACGCAAGCTGAGACTGATCTGTACATCGGATGACGGGGCGCCTGTTTGCGTGTCGGTGGAAGACCGGGGCAGCGGCATCGATCCGCAGATTGCCGGGCGTCTGCTCGAACCGCTTTTCACGACGAAGGAAAACGGCATGGGCATGGGCCTCGCCATCTGCCATTCGATCGTCGAAGCCCATGGCGGCACGTTGACGCTGTCGCCGCGCGAAGCGAAAGGCACGCGCGCGACGTTCACGCTGCCGCGTTTCGTCGCTTGAGCGGCCGCATACGATCGTATGATTGCCGCGTGTTCGCCGATGAGCGTCGTGGACCGTCGTGATCGCATTTGTTACCATCGTCGTCCGCTTGATTGAGCGGACGTTCGAGCCATCGAAAACAGCAAAAACCACCGATGTCCAATTCCACGCCGTTCCAGACTGGTTTCCTTGAGTCCGATGCCCGCCTCGTTTATGTCGTCGATGATGATGAGCTCGTGCGTGGCGCGCTCTCGGGCCTGTTGCGCTCGATCGATATCGACGTGCGCGCGTTTGCGTCGACAGAAGAATTTCTGGCTGCCGACAAACCCGCCATTCCTTCGTGTCTCGTACTCGACGTGCGGTTGCGCGGTCAAAGCGGCCTCGCGTTGCAGCAAACGCTGATCGACGACGGACGCCTGCATATGCCCATCATCTTCATGACGGGCTACGGCGACATTGCGATGTCGGTGAAAGCGATGAAGGCCGGCGCAATGGATTTTCTCGCCAAGCCGTTCCGAGATCAGGACATGATCGATGCCGTGATCGCCGCACTGGAGCGCGACGCGCGCCGTCTCGCGTCGGATCGCTCGCTGCATACGATGCGCACGGCGTGGGAGTCGCTGACGCCGCGCGAGCGCGAAGTGCTGCAACTCGTCGCAACGGGCCTGTTGAACAAGCAGATTGCCGCGAACATGGGTATCGCGGAGATCACCGCGAAGATTCATCGCGGCCAGGCCATGCGCAAGATGAACTCACGTTCGGTCGCGGAACTGATGCGCAAAATGGAAGCGCTGGGCATCGTTCACACGCCGCGATAATCGCACACCGCCAGCCGGAAAATGGCAAGTAGGGCCATATACGATCATATGATGGCGGGCCGGTGAGCCGGGCCCTATCCTGAAGCTGCCGGGCAAGATTGGGATCCGCTCATTCGCTTGCCTGGTCATCAGCGAGAGTGTCCTTGTCCCTGCACAACAACGAGCTAGTCTCCATCGTCGACGACGATTCCCTCGTGCGCGCCGCGGCCAGCAGTCTGGTGCGTTCGTTCGGATGGGAGGCACGCGTCTTCGCATCCGGCGCGGAATTGCTTGCTTCCGACGTGCTCGAACGCACGCGTTGCCTCGTCTGCGACGTGCAGATGGCGGACATGGACGGCATCGAACTGCTCGACACGCTGGAGCGCAAAGGCATGCGTATCCCCACGATCTTCATTACCGCCTTCGCCACGGTTCGCGTACGCGAGCGCGTGCAGGCGGGCGCGGCGCTTTGCATGATCGAAAAACCGATCGAAGCATCGGAACTGGAGACGTGGATTGGCCGTGCGCTCGGATACGGATGACGATCAGATCGAGCTTCTGAAGACGTTATGCGTGAGCACATGCAATGCAACTGTAATCCCGATACATTTGGATACGTCGAGGAAAAACAGACGACACATTCGGCGCTTCTAATCCTTGTCAGGCATCGGCGTTAGCGCGTTCGACGGCCTGCAAACCAGTTTCTACAACGACAAGGACAAGACAATGAACCTCCGCCAATTCGTGATGGGCAGCGGCCTCGCCGCCGTTATCGCATTCTCTTGCACGCCCGTGTTCGCTGCGGACGCGGCAGCATCGGCAACGGACGCAACGGCGGCCGCTCCCGCTGCTACGTCGAAGAAGTCGATTCGCGTTGCGAATCGCGCGTTCTCGAAGACCGTTCAAAAGACGCTGTTGAAGACGAAGGGCCTGGAAGATACGTCGATCACGGCATTCGGCAATGCGAAGACGGGTCAGGTGACCTTGGCCGGCCAGATTGTGAGCGAAGACCAGGACCGCCTCGCCGTCGAAACGGCAAAGCAGGTGCATGGCGTCACGGCCGTCGTCAGCAAGCTGACGCTGCGCCAGCAAGGCGGCGGTTGATCGCGGCGTAATACACGATGGCGAACGGCCTTGCGGGCATGCGTCCCGCAGGGCCGCCGCCGTCAGAGCAAAGACGTTTTCACGCTATGGCCCGCGACAGGGACGGGAGATGAGCCGATGAATGCGCTATCCGAAGAGAACATCGTGGTCCGCACGTTGCTGAATGTGCTGGACCCATCCACAGAACAGCGCGACGCGTGCGCAGTCAACCGTTACGCGGCACTGAAGAAGCTGCGCGTCAGCATCCCGTCGCCCGTCGTTGAGAACCTGTACGACGCGCCGTCCCGGCCCGCGCATATCGTCGTCGAGGAGCGGCTGTCGTCGTGCACGATCAGCGTCTCATGGAGTGATCCCCGCTCGGGGCGATACAACGCGCAGATATGGCGCAGCGGACTCGCGCGCGATGCAGCCGTGTGCGCGCTGACGGGCCGCGCGATCAGTCGCGGCGACGAGGTGTTTCGTCCGCGCGCGCATGACTTTCATGTGCCGTCCAACCGGCATCAGATGATCCTCGCCGCGACGCTCGATCCGCACGCGGAACAGTCTGTCGCATGAGGCGTATCATTTCCAGTCCGAATCATTATCGGGGACAACATGAGTGAACTATGGCGCTTGTCGGCGGCTGAACTCGCGAGGCGTGTTCGCAGCCGTGAGGTATCCGCGCGCGAGGCGGCGCAATCCGCGCTGGCGCGTCTCGATGCAGTGAACCCCATCATCAACGCCGTCGTTGCGCACAAGCCCGAATGGGTGCTGCGCCAGGCGGACGAGATCGACCAGGCGATCGCGCGCGGCGAAGATCCGGGGCCGCTCGCAGGCGTGCCCGTCACTGTGAAGATCAACGTCGATCAGGCTGGCTTTGCGACCACGAACGGCACGCGTCTGCAGGAAAACCTGATTGCCGAAACGAGCAGTCCCGCCGTGGACAATCTGTCGAAGGCAGGCGCGGTGCTGCTTGGTCGCACCAATTCGCCGACCTTCGCGCTGCGCTGGTTCACGTCGAACCAGGTGCATGGGCGCACGTTGAATCCGCGCGATGCAAAGCTCACGCCGGGTGGCTCATCGGGCGGCGCGGCTGCGGCTGTCACGGCAGGGATCGGGCAACTCGCGCTCGGCACCGATATTGGCGGCTCGGTCCGCTATCCCGCCTATGCGTGCGGCGTGCACGGACTCAGGCCGAGCTTTGGGCGTGTGCCGGCGTTCAACGCGTCGTCGCCGGAACGCGCGATCGGCGCGCAACTGATGTCGGCAGCGGGACCGATTGGACGCACGATCGAAGATCTTCGTCTCGGCCTGCTCGCGCTTGCCGCGCCGGATCTTCGCGATCCCTGGTATGTGCCGCTGCCGCTGGAAGGGCGCGCCGTGCCGCTGCGTGCGGCGCTGTGCCTGCGCCCTGGCGGTTTGCAGATCGCGAAGGAAGTCGAGGATGCGTTGCTCGATTCGGCGCGCCGGCTCGTCGATGCAGGCTGGACCGTCGAGGAAATCGACGACGTGCCGTCGATCCGTGAAGCCGGGCAATTGCAGGAGCGCTTATGGCTGGGTGACGGCTTCGACGCGCTGGCCGATTCCGTCGCGCGTGACGGCGATCCGGGCGCGGCTGCTGTGGTCGCGGCGGCGCGTCTGAAAGTGCAGGGCCTGCCTGCCGATGTGATCAGCCGTTCGCTGGTGCGGCGCTCGACGCTGGTTCGTCAGTGGCGCCTGTTCCTCGATCAGTATGGGGTGGTGCTGATGCCCGTCTCAGGCGAACTGCCGTTTCCCGACGATCTCGATCAGCGTGGCCCCGAAGGTTTCGATCGGGTATGGGAAGCGCAGCTCACGATGCGCGCGCTGCCCGCGATGGGCCTGCCGGGGCTGGCTGTCACGACGCAACTGGTCGACGGCGTGCCCGTCGGCGTGCAGATCGTCGCGGCGCATTATCGCGAGGACTTGTGTCTGCTGGCGGGCGAAGCGATCGAAGCGCGCGGCGTGCCGCCTTCGCCGATCGACCCTGTTGTTTGAGCTTGCCGGGCGGCAACTGCCGCCCGGTCCACACGCGCCCTCATCAAACATCACGAAAGGGGCGCGGTGACGGCCACGATTGCGGCGCCCCGCAGCCGTTCGGCCAGATCGAGATGAACCGGGCGCTCGCCCCACCAGCGCGCGAACCCCGATCGCGCGCGATGGCCGATCACCACGATATCGGCATGGAATGCTGCGACATGCAGCGGAACCACGTCGATAGTGCGTCCGAACTTGATGAAGCCATGCGCGGTGACGCCGAGATTCATGAGATGCGTGACGGCAACGTCGAGCGCGTGTTGCGCGTGGGCTTCCATACTGCTGCACGCGAGATCCGACAGCAAGCCTGCACAAGTCGCATTGGCGGTGATCGAATCGACGACGGAAACGACATCGACGTGTGCGGACAACGCCAGCGACAATTGCGAGCAGCGTTTCAGCGCGGCTTGCGCTTCGAGCGTTCCGTCGTAGACGAGCAGCATTCTTGAAAAGGATGACATGTTCTTTCGAGGCCGTAACGGAGCGCGAAGCGGATCGTACTCCGATTGAAAGTGAGGAATTCGTAATGCGAGCCGGATGCATCCGATGCTGGATTTCCGGTGCTCTTCTCAACAACGCTTAGCCAGGCGGATCTATTCCGCGAACGTTTTTCTGGAAAAGGTGTGGTGAGCAAAGAGAACTTTTCTTCGCAGTAGAATGCCGCCGCGCGTGGCCCATCGGATCGGCGCGCCAGATCGAATAGATGATCGAGAACATCCAGTCGATCGGCGATGTATCGCGAGGCAGCTTGTGTGAGTCTTCAAGCCCGCGCGCACAGGCCTGATGAACCAGTTCTTCCGCTTCATATTCGTTCTCTGTCAGCCGTAGCGCGAAAGACCAGAGCCGGGGAAGCATGTCCGGAAGAACGAGCGAGAGATCTATGCACTGCATTGCAATCGGGAAGCGGAATGACCGAGGGGAACTGTCTACTCTATCGCTCCAAATTGGCGGATGCCTTGTCCATGCGGCGTATTTGTCTTGTCTGGGACGCGCATTCGTCTTTGAAACGGAATGTATCCGGAGACGCTGTAGACACATTACGACATATTCCTGCACTAAAACCAGGCTATAACCAGGCATCAGTCAGAAAGCGCGTTTTGGACAAGCGATCGAATTGCCTTGGACAATTTCCGAAAGAGTCGAATCACTACACTGAAAAGTCACAGGTTCCCTGCGTTAGCGGAATCCGTTGGTGGGTTTCAACCCGGCATCACGCGATCGAAACCCTTTCACTGTAGATGTAGAAGACTTTCAATCGGAAAGATCATGACCGAGTACTCCACAGCACTTTCGTCGAATGTCCGCAGTCGCTTTTTCATCGATGGCGAATGGGTGCTGAGCCACGCCGACGCGCGCCATGTGCTGATTTCTCCTGCGACGGAAGAGCCATTCATGTCGGTTCCCCTTGCGGATTCCGTGGACGTCGAGCGTGCGATCGCGGCGGCGCGCAGGGCGTTCGACAAGGGTCCGTGGCCGACGCTATCGGGCGCTGAGCGAAGCATCTATCTGAAGCGGCTGACGGAAGAAATCCGCCAGCGCTTGCCCTTGCTCGCGCAACTGTGGACCGATCAGGTCGGCGCGCCAATTACATTCGCGAGCGGCCTGCTTCCCACGGGCATCACGCGCTTCGAGTTCTTTGCGTCGCTCGCAGAGACGTTCGAGTTCGAGGACTCACGACCGACGCGGCGCGGGCATGCGCGCGTTCGCCGCGAACCCGTCGGCGTGGCCGCGTTGGTTGCGCCGTGGAATGCAACCTTCCCGATCGTGTCGCACAAGATCGCGGCGGCGCTGGCTGCGGGTTGCACGGTTGTCGTCAAGTCGCCGCCGGAGAGTCCGCTCGATGCGCTGATCATCGCGGAATGCGCGGCGGCTGCGGGCCTCCCGCCGGGCGTGCTGAATGTCATCACGGCGGGCCGCGACGAGGGCGCGCAACTGGTGCAGTCACGCGATGTCGACAAGATCAGCTTTACGGGCAGCGTCGCAACGGGGCAGTGGATCGCACGCGCGGCGGTGGACCGGCTGGCGCGCGTGACGCTGGAACTCGGCGGGAAATCAGCGGCGATTCTGCTCGACGACGTCGATCTGCCTTCGGCACTGGCAGCGCTGACGCCGTTCACGATGCCGTTTTCCGGCCAGATCTGCTTCGCACAGACGCGCATACTTGCGCCCAGGGCACAGCATGACGAGGTCGTCAGCGCGTACGCTGAGATCATTTCGAAGCTGAAGCTCGGCGACCCGCGCGAGACCGATACGCGGATCGGGCCGGTATTGAACGCCGTGCAGCGCGATCGCGTGCGCGGCTATATTGAGCGAGGCATCGAGGAAGGCGCGCAACGGGTGTTGGGCGGAACGGGCAATGGCGGCTTCGAGAAAGGCTATTTCGTCGAGCCTACGGTATTCGCTCGCGTCACGCCGGACATGACGATTGCGCAGCAGGAGATCTTCGGCCCCGTCGTGTCGATTCTTCCTTATGACGACATCGACGACGCCGTGCGTATCGCGAACGACACGCCGTATGGCCTGAGCGGCTCAGTTTATAGCAGCGACGTGGAGCGGGCTTACGCACTCGCGTGCCGCATCCGGGCAGGCCATATTGGCATCAACGGCATCGAACTGGCGGCGAATGTGCCGTTCGGTGGTTACAAGTTGTCAGGAGTGGGCCGCGAAGGCGGCCGCGAGGGACTGGAGGCGTACCTCGAAACCAAGGCAGTGTTCATGCCGACGGCGGCTGGATGACAGGCAGAGAGGCGCGGGCGTGACGGTCGTCGTGATCGATTCGTTACGGTCGCGCCAAAGACCTGCGCATGCCCGTCCGTCTTGATTCATGGGACGTTTTCATGCACTTCGACACGCACGAGATCACTTTCGACACCGGTCTGAGCGCGGGCGAGCGATGGTCGCACATCATGTTGAACAGCCACGGATTGAAATGCGCCTTCGATCCGCGGCAGTCGATCGACTCGACCGTCAAGAGCTGGCGCCTGGGCGAAGTCGGCGTCTCGCTTGCCGACCTCGCAACGCAGACGCTGTCGCCCGTCGGCGAGGAATTGCCGTCGTGGCAAGGCGGCTGGCTGTTCGTCAAGCTCGTGACGGAGGGCCATGTGCATGTGCAATCGCGCGGCCTGGTCGATCGTTTCGACGCGGGCAGCATGTTCATCATCGACCCCGTCTATCCGTTTGTCGAAGTGTTCCCTGAACGCGCACGGATGACGGTGCTGCGCGTACCGAAAGCGCGTTTGCGCGAACGCGGCGTGCATCGGTCGAGCGCGGGGCCGCTGGTCGGCGATGCATTGTCGCCCGATGTTCGCGCGACCTGCGATCTCATCCAGTGCATCGCGCGGCAATCCACCGCGCCGAGCGTCATTGCACAGAACATGATGGGTGAACAACTGCTCGAACTCATCGAGTTCGCGATGATCGATCCCGGCGCGCGGTCGAAGCGGCGATGCCCCGAAGCGTTGATCCATCAGGCGAAGCGCTACATTGAAAGTCATCTTGGCGAGGCAGGGCTGGATGTCGCTTCGATTGCGTCCGGCGTGCATGTTTCGTCACAACACTTGCAGCGGCTGTTCCGTGTAAAGGGCATGTCGCCGATGCGGTATCTGTGGCAGGCGCGGCTCGAGCGCGCGGCGCTGTTGCTGCGAACGCGCGGTGTGCACGACAGTTCGATTCAGGAAATTGCATGGCAGTGCGGATTCACCACGGCAGCGCATTTCAGCCGCCTGTTCAAGCGGCAATACGGCGTGTCGCCATCGGATTTCCGCTTTACGGGTAATCAGTTGTAGAAGCATTCAGTCACAGGAAAACATCGTGAACAAGGCATTTTTCGCAGCATTGGCATTGAGCAGTGCCATCGCGTCAGCGGGTTTGCACGCGGAAACCATCAAGCCCGTCAAGGTTTCGAAGGCCGAACTCGCGGGCGCGGTATTCAACCGTAACGACGCGGTCAAGAAAGACGAAAGCGGAAATCGAAGTACTGACGTGGTCACCTTCACTTCGCCGGACAACGCCTATCAGACGGGCGTGTACAAATCGGGTCCGTTGCACGAGGACATCAAAGGTCCGCAAGGTCTGCCTTATACGGAGTTCCTCTATTTTCTTTCGGGCAATGTGAAGCTGACGTCATCGGACGGTTCGGTGATGGTCGTGAATACGGGCGAAGCCGTCACGCTGCCGAAAGGCTGGACGGGGCAGTTCGACACGCAGGGCTACACCAAGCTCTACGTCACCTACGATGCGGACGAAGCGAAGAAGTAGTAAGACGGTCCTGATGGTTGAACCTGCTTCCCGGACGGCAATTCACGACGTTTTTGTATCCCAATGTATCTGCGCCGCCGCGTGATACATAACGACTCATTGGCGGACATTGCGGACAAACCGCAGATACGTCCGACATGTTTAATACCTCCATGCCAGCCGTACTGGCGTTGCGAACGGGAAGCGCGAACAGGCGTTCGCGCCAAACGCACTGAGGCACTGAGCCGACGCTCGCGCTGTGCACGTTCCGCGTGCTGTCGAGTCAACAGGCTGCGCATCTGACAAGAGCGCGCAGATGTCATCCAAGCAACCGTACCTGAGGAAAAAAACATGTCGGATCAGATCAACACTCGGCGCCGTCGTCTTCTCGGGACGACCATTGCAGGTATCAGCCTGATGGAACTGGGCCTGAGCGGGCTCGCCAATGCGCAGACCAGCGTCAAGACGGGCGGACGTGCCGCTTCGTTCGATACGATCAAACAGATCAATGCGGGCACGCTGAACATCGGCTACGCGGAAGCGGGCCCGCAGAACGGCCCGGTTGCGATTCTGCTGCACGGCTGGCCGTACGACATCTACAGCTTTGCCGAAGTCACGCCGCTGCTGGTCGCCGCCGGTTACCGGGTGATCGTGCCGTATCTGCGCGGCTACGGCAGCACGCGCTTCCTGTCTGCGGATACGCCGCGCAACGGCCAGCAATCCGTGATCGCCGTCGACATCATCGCGCTGATGGACGCTCTGAAGATCGACAAGGCCGTGCTGGGCGGGTTCGACTGGGGTGCGCGCACGGTGGACATCATCGCGGCGCTGTGGCCAGAGCGTGTCAAGGCGCTGGTGTCGGTGAGCGGTTATCTGATCGGCAGCCAGCAGGCGAACCGCGCGCCGCTGCCGCCGAAAGCGGAGTTCGCGTGGTGGTATCAGTTCTACTTCGCGACGGAGCGTGGTTATGCGGGCTACGACGCGAATCGCCACGACTTCAACAAGCTGATCTGGCAACTTGCCTCGCCGAAGTGGAATTTCGACGACGCGACGTTCGATCGCACGGCCGAGTCGTTCGCTAACCCGGACCACGTTGCCATCGTGATCGACAACTATCGCTGGCGTCTCGGTCTGTCGCGCGGCGAGGCGAAATACGACGAACTGGAAAAGCGCCTCGCGGCAGCGCCGACCATTTCCGTGCCGACCATCACGATGGAAGGCGACTCGAACGGCGCGCCGCATCCGGACCCTTCCGCCTACGCGAAGAAGTTCACTGGCAAGTACGCGCACCGGAACATCGGCGGTGGCGTCGGGCACAACCTGCCGCAGGAAGCGCCGAAGGCATTCGCCGACGCAATCATCGACGTAGCGCGTTTCTGATCGGACGACCGATGAGCCATCCCATGCGACCCATGCGACTCGCGCGGACCGCGTATGTCGTCCTCGGCACGGCGCTGCTGGTCGGCGCCGTGTCGGCGGATCAGGCAGTTGCCGAATCCGCCAGGCCTGCCGCTGCAACGAAAGCGGCATCGCCAATTTACGGTGTCACCATCCCTGACGGATACCGCAAGTGGCAGATGATCGCACCCGCCGAGGAAGCCGCGCCGCTCGACGAGCTGCGCGTCGTGCTGGGCAATCCCGCCGCGATCAAGGCGATCGAAAGCTCGACGCTGCCGTATCCGGACGGCACGATACTCGTGAAGCTCGCTTATAAGTGCAAGCAGTCACCCGATTTCGAATCCGCGACCGTGCCGGGGCAGGCGACCACGGTGCAGGTGATGGTGAAGGACTCGCGACGCTATGCATCGACGGGCGGTTGGGGGTTCGGGCGCTTCATCAACGGGCAGCCCGCCGACCTTGCGCAGCATCAGACGTGTTTCGCCTGCCACGCGGCACGAGTGAAGGACCGCGACTACGTCTTCACGCGGTACGCGCCGTAAGCGCGGGCGGGGATTTCCAGGTAGTGGGATTGCGACGCGCCTAAAGGCTGTGTGGGATAATCGCGGTTTGCCCAGGGCGCGACTCACGAGGTTGTTCGCACGGGCGCATAAGGGGCCTTTATTCCCGTGGCCCGCTTTCTCTCCGCGATAACTCTCCCACAACCACGATGCCCGCATACCGTTCCAAAACCTCCACCGCCGGCCGCAACATGGCTGGGGCGCGCTCGCTGTGGCGCGCCACCGGCATGAAAGACGAAGACTTCTCCAAGCCGATCATCGCGGTGGTCAATTCGTTCACCCAGTTCGTGCCCGGACACGTGCACCTGAAAGACCTGGGCCAACTCGTCGCACGTGAAATCGAAGCGGCAGGTGGTGTAGCCAAGGAATTCAACACCATCGCCGTCGACGACGGCATCGCGATGGGCCACGACGGCATGCTGTATTCGCTGCCGAGCCGCGACATCATCGCGGACTCCGTCGAATACATGGTCAATGCGCACTGCGCCGACGCGATGGTGTGCATCTCCAACTGCGACAAGATCACCCCGGGCATGCTGATGGCCGCGATGCGCCTCAACATTCCCGTGATCTTCGTGTCCGGCGGCCCGATGGAAGCGGGCAAGACGCGCCTCGCGAATCCGAAGACGGGCACGATCGAGTTCAAGAAGCTCGACCTCGTGGACGCGATGGTGATCGCAGCCGACCAGTCGTACTCCGATGCCGACGTCGCCGAAGTGGAGCGCTCCGCCTGCCCGACCTGCGGTTCGTGCTCGGGCATGTTCACGGCCAACTCGATGAACTGCCTGACGGAAGCGCTGGGTCTTTCGCTGCCCGGCAACGGCACGGTGGTCGCGACGCACGCGGACCGTGAGCAACTGTTCAAGCGCGCGGGGCGCCGTGTCGTCGAACTGGCGCGCCAGTACTACGAGAACGAAGACGAGCGCGTGCTGCCGCGTTCGGTCGGCTTCAAGGCGTTCGAAAACGCGATGACGCTCGATATCGCGATGGGCGGCTCGACCAACACGATCCTGCATTTGCTTGCTATCGCGCGCGAGGCGGAAATCGACTTCTCGATGACGGACATCGACCGTCTGTCGCGCATCGTGCCGCAGCTGTGCAAGGTCGCGCCCAACACGAACAAGTACCACATCGAAGACGTGCATCGCGCGGGCGGCATCATGGCCATCCTCGGCGAACTGGACCGCGCGGGCAAGCTGCACACGGACGTGCCGACCGTGCATGCGCCGACGCTCAAGGACGCACTTGCGCAGTGGGACATTGCGCTGACGGACGACGAAGCCGTCAAGACGTTCTATATGGCGGGCCCGGCCGGTGTTCCGACCCAGATCGCGTTCAGCCAGAACACGCGCTGGCCGAGCCTGGACCTGGACCGTGCGGAAGGCTGCATTCGCTCGTATGAGCACGCGTTCTCGAAGGAAGGCGGGCTTGCGGTGCTGACAGGCAACATCGCGCTCGATGGTTGCGTGGTGAAGACGGCGGGTGTCGACGAAAGCATTCTGGTGTTCGAAGGCTCGGCGCACGTGACGGAGTCGCAGGATGAAGCGGTGGAGAACATCCTCAACGACAAGGTCAAGGCGGGCGATATCGTGATCGTGCGTTATGAAGGGCCCAAGGGTGGTCCCGGCATGCAGGAGATGCTGTACCCGACGAGTTATATCAAGTCGAAGGGGCTCGGCAAGGCGTGCGCGCTGCTGACGGATGGGCGCTTTTCGGGCGGTACGTCTGGGCTGTCGATCGGCCATTGCTCGCCGGAAGCGGCGGCGGGCGGTGCGATTGGCCTCGTGCGTGATGGCGATCGCATTCGCATCGATATTCCGAACCGTACGATCGATGTGCTGTTGTCGGACGAAGAACTCGCGCGTCGCCGTGAAGAGCAGAATGCCAAGGGCTGGAAGCCCGCCAAGCCGCGTCCGCGGAAGGTGTCAGCTGCGCTGAAGGCCTATGCGAAACTCGTGATGTCGGCGGATAAGGGCGCGGTGCGGGATTTGTCGTTGCTGGAGGATTGATTCTCGTTGGATGCCGGTTTGGTGTTTTTGACTTTGCGCTGGCATCCGCGATTCGTTAGCCTGCTTCAGGCGTCGCCCCTGTGCGGGGCGGCACCTACTTTTCTTTGCCGCCGCAAAGAAAAGTAGGCAAAAGAAAGCGGCTCACACCGCCAACATTTGTTCGTGCCTGAGGGCCCCCAACCGGTCCCTCACTTCACACGGCAACCTTCCTGTTCGCGTTCGTTGCCAACGCTCTTGCGCTGCGCCTCACCCGCTTCACGCACCCGCGTTGCGGCACGCCGTGCCAGATATCCCACGGCCGCCCAGGTGGCAAATTGTGTGTAGGCCGTAGCACCTCACACGCCTCACTCCGGACCGATAGCGCACGCGTTCCACCCTGTAAGAGCGCCACGCTATACGACGCGACAACCTACACACAGTTTGCCACCTGGGCGGCGGAGACCATTCGCTGCCGCCAGCCCTTGAGCGGGCGTTTGAAGCGGGTGAGGCGTTCATTCGAAGCGTTGGCAACGAACGCGAACAAGGACGTTACCGTGTGAAGCGTAAGACCCTTTGGGGGTCCTCAGGCAAAGAGAAATGTTGGCGGTGTGAGCCGCTTTCTTTTGCCTACTTTTCTTTGCGGCGGCAAAGAAAAGTAGGTGCCGCCCCGCACAGGGGCGACGCGTGAAGCACGCTAACAAATCGCGGATGCCAGCAGCAAAAACAAGCAAACCACCCAGCGTCGCAGACAACCAAGAGCGGATACCGCCCCGCACAGGGGCGACGCTTGAAGCACGCTAACAAATCGCGGATGCCAGCGGCAAAAACAGGCAAACCACCCAGCGTCGCAGACAACCAAGGGCAGAGATTGCCCCGCACAGGGGCGACGCGTGAAGCACGCTAACAAATCGCGGATGCCAGCAGCAAAAACAAGCAAACCATCCAGCGTCGCAGACAACCAAGAGCAGAGACAGGGACAACGCTAGCAAACCAAAAGCAAACCGCAAACCCAAACCAGCAACAGCATCCGCTCGGGCCGAAACCATAAATCTTTCAGCGCCTGGCGCCCCAATAACCCTCGATCAATTCGCCGCCGCGTCGATCCTCCCAAACACCCCCGTCGTCTTGCTCGGCCCCGCCGCATAGAACAGCGCGTTCTTCGGCTGATTGTCGACGTCGTTACCGAAACTGATCCCCCACAGCCCATGCTGCGTGAACGGCTGACCATCGTGCAGCGTAAGCTTGCCAAGATCCTTCGCGCTATTCGGATCGAACGCTTCGATCGTGCCGTCGCCAAAATTGCCGACCAGCAGATCATTGCTCAACGTGCCAAAGTTCGCGGGCGCCTGCGCAATGCCCCACGGCGCATTCAACACGCCACCCATCCCGGCGAACTGCCTGACAAAGTGGCCGCTGAGATCAAACTCGTCGAGCACGCCCAGTCCGGCTCCTACGACCTGCGCGCTCGCCGTCGCGTTCTGCTTCGCATAGGTGACGAAGATGTTGTTGCCGATCGCCTGAATGCCGAACGGCGCGAAGCCCGCCGGCAGCGTCGGGTCCTTGAACTGTCCGTCGAGCTGGACCTTCGTGAACGTGGTATTGAACACGTCGATCTTGCCGTTATGGAAATCGGCCGCGTACAGCAGGTTCTGCCCGTTCACGGCGGCTGCCGTCAAACCTTTGTAGTTGGCGCCCGCGCTGCCGTCATCGAATGCGGTGACGGCCTGCGTCGGCAGCACTTTCGGGGACCACGCGGCGATCGTGCCTGCGTCGGTAGCCCAGACGAAGACAGCGGTGCTGCTGTTGCCGCCGCTGCTGATGGTGAAATCCGTCGTGGAATTGAAGATGATGCCCGTCGGTCCGGCAGGACCGTTCTTGCCATCGGGAATCGTCACGACGAGGGACTGCACGACGCCATTGCCGTCGTAGAGCGTCGACTTGTGAGTCGTATTGTCCGACACCCAGAAGGTGCCCTTCGGATTGAACGCCACGCCCCAGCCGTTCTGCAGGTTCGGATCAGTATGCGCGGCGGCGGTGCTGCCGTCGGAAACCAGTGCGGTCGACGTGAACGGGCTGGCGGGCGGCGTGGGCGGCGCGGGCGAATCGTTGCTGCCGCCGCATGCCGCGAGGCCGGCTGCCAGAACGCCGGCGAGTGACATTGCGAATAAAGGACTATAGGTCTTCATCATCGACTTCCTCATTCGTTGTGACGCATATAAAGAGGATCGCTAACAAATAGAACTGAAATGTTCTCGGGCGATTCAGACGGTCCGCTTGAGATAGGACCTCTTTCCATAACAACTGTGACGGTCTGCCTATTCCAACGTTTTTTGCTTACCGCGTTAGAGCGTTGCATGCAGTCACGCCTTCGCATGTGGCGATGCGACTTCGCAGCGCGTGCTGAAATGCAAAGCGCCCAGTGCTATTCATCCGATCATCGATATTTCTGGCGTGTTGACGGAATAAGCGGAATTCGTCAGGCGTTCTTCGAAATACAACCGCCAACGAAACATGGAAGGACGTTATGAATTCATTAGCCGAACCCGTCATGATCCGCGCCGCGCGTTCGCTGGGTGCAATGGAAAAGTTCTTTTATCTGTTGAATCAAAGTCATCCGAACCATTTCGCCATGGTTGGCGAGGTGTCGGGACCTACGCGCGTGGATCAGTGGCAGGACGCGCTCGATCTGGTCGCGCATCATTCGCCGCTCGTGTGGTCGCGCGTCGAACGGAACAGCAACGGCGCGCCTGCATTCGTGCCCGTTCCGCATGGTTCGGTGCCGATGAAAGTGGCGCGGGTTGGTTCGACGAACTGGACGGATGAAGTCGCCGCGCAAATCGCGCACCCCTTTGATGAGCTGCATCCGCCGCTGCTGCGCGCGACGCTGCTGCATGGCGAAGCACGGTCGGTCATCGTGCTCGTCGCGCATCATTCGATTGGCGACGGGCTGTCGCTGACATCGTTGCTCGGCGATCTGCTGCGCGCGCTGGCAGGCGAAAATCTGATGCGCAGCGGGGAGACGAGGGCGCTCGAACATCTGATCGAACTGAAGCATGGCGCGCCGAAGCTTCCTTCGAGCGCGCCCGTGCCGTCGGATGAGCCGATGCGGGCGCCGCTGGAGATGCGGCGGCCAGACGGTTCGGCGCCGCATGTCGAGTCGCTGCGTCTGACGTCCACGATGACGCGCGCGCTGCGAGAGCGCGCAAGGGCCGAGCGCACCTCGGTTCAGTCGGCGTTGATCGCGGCGTTCACGCGGGCAATGTGCTTTCTGAATGCCGATGCGCAACGGGAACCGCGCGTGCTATCGCCCGTCGATTTGAGGCGTCGCCTGCTCGACGGCAGCGATCATCTTGCGATGTGCGCAAGCGGCGTCGTTCACGCCGACGACGGTCCGCGCGACGCGAGCCTGTGGAGCCGCGCGCGCCACGCCGGACAGGCGTTCGCTGAGATCGAATCGACGGCGGTACTGGCAGAGCGCGTGCTGACGGCACACGCGCTGCTCGATACCGTGAATGGAACGGCCGACGCGAAAGCCGTTTTCGCGCAGGCATTCGCGAACGACGCGGTGGTCACGAATCTGTGCGTCGTGAATCTGCCGAACCGGTTCGGCCCGCTCACGCTCGACGCGGTCTGGGGCCCGTCGGTTTCGGTGGGTGTCGTCGATGAACAGGTGATCGGCGCGGCGACGTTCAACGGGCAACTGCATCTGGTGCATACGAGCTATACGCCCGTGCTGGGGTTGCTCGACCAGATGGTGGTGGAAATCACGGCGGCGCTAGCGAACGAAAGCGCGAACGAAAACCCGGACGAAAGCGCGGACCAAAGCGCAGAAGCAGGCGCCGACACCAGCGAATAGCCGTTTTCGACGTGAAGGGGAAGGGCGGCGAACTCAATCGTCGCAGTGCACGTCCTTCTTCTGCACGACGATAATCACGGGATACGTCTGGCCATGTTCGAGTTCGATACGCGCGACCACCGACATCGTCGCGCTGTCGACCTCGTCGTACACGCTCACCTTCTCTTTGCGAAGGTTCTCGACGCCGACGCAGCCGGTTGCGCGGCCTTCGTCGTTCACCTGGCATTGGATCGGGTGCTCGGCAATGTAGCGATAGCGGTCGCGGTCGGGCGTCGCGAGGTATTCGCGCATGCTGTCGGCCGCTCCGCCGACGCCCGTCACATAGCCAATCGCACAACTGAGGTTATCGTTCGAGCCGGAGTCCGCCGCAATCGCAGCCGTGCTCGCGACGGCGATTGCCGCCGCGAGTGTCGATGCAGAAAGGAATTTCATCGCGCAGTGTGCCTCGCAGTTTGCCTGTTACGATCGAAGTGCTGGATTGTAACGGCAACGCGCGAAACGGGTGGCGCTACGCGAGGTTCGGCGGCGCGGCCTTCAGCACGTCCACATGCTTTGGAATCAGCCCAAGCTCGAGGAACGTATCCGCAATCTGCTGCTGTTCGGCGAGGACCGCCCGCGTGATGGGCTGGGTGCCGAACTGCTGGCGCGCTACGGCCACATCGACGACGGGTTTCGGCAAGCCCCACAACTGCGCGAGTTCGCTGGCCAGTCGATCCTTGTTCTGCCCGCCCCACTCATCGACCTTTTTGAGTTCCTCGATCACGATGCGGATCACATCGGCATTTTTCGCGGCATACGTCTGCGACGAAAAGTAGTACGCGCGATTGCCGACCACGCCGCTCGCATCCGCAATCACGCGAGCGCCGAGCGATTTCTCCGCTGCGGCGAAGAACGGGTCCCAGATGACCCACGCGTCGATGGAGGCACGCTCGAACGCGGCGCGCGCATCTGCGGGGGCGAGGAACACGAGGTTGACGTCGCCGTACTGCAAGCCGTGCTGGCGCAGCAGCTTCACCAGAAAGTAGTGGACGTTGCTGCCTTTGTTGAGCGCGATCCGCTTTCCCTTCAGGTCCGCGACCGTGCGGATGGGCGAATTCGGCGGCACGAGCACGGCTTCGGATTGCGGCCGCGTCACCGTTGCCGCCACGTAAGCGAGCGGCGCGCCCGCCGCCTGCGCGAAAATGGGCGGCGCTTCGCCGACGTCGCCGAAATCGATCGAACCGACGTTCAGCGCTTCCAGTTGCACGGGGCCCGCCGAGAACTCGGTCCAGCTCACGGATACATTGAGCGGCGCGAGCCGCTTTTCGAGCGTGCCGCGCCCCTTCAGCAGATTCAGATAACCCTTCTGGTTACCGATGCGCAGCGTGCGCGGTGAACCTTGCGCAAAGGCGGCGGGCACGGCCGCCGCCGCAGCGGCGGCGAGCGACTGTTTCAGGAACGAACGTCGGTTAGTCATGGACATGGCGAGTGCGCGCGCGGTTAGTGCTGCGGTGCGCCGTCCCATGCGGGCAGCGTCGCACCGTGATAGACGGTCAGGATCGACGAAGCGACATTGGTTTGCTGATAGCTGTCGACCAGCGTCTTTACCCATGCGGCCTTCGCATCCTTCGCATTGACCGCGATGAAGTTGCGATACGGGTTGCCCGGCACCTTTTCCTGCGCAATGCGTTCCTGCGGAATCTGGATGCCCGCCTTGATCGCCCAGTCGGTGTTGACGACGGCAGCGTCTACATCGCTGATCGCGCGGCCCACGATGCCCGCGTCGAGTTCCTTGATCTGGATGTGCTTCGGGTTATCCGCGATGTCGCGAGCCGTCGGCAGCAGGCCGACGTCGGGACGCAGCTTGATGAGCCCGTTGGCCTGCAACAGCAGCAGCGCGCGGCCTTCGTTGCTCGGATCGTTCGGCACGCCGATGGTCGCGTTTTGCGGCAGCGCTGCGACCGACTTCACCTTGCGCGAATAGAGGCCGATCGGCTGCACATAGGTAAAGCCGACAGGCACGATGTCATAGTGGCGCGCGGCGATCTGCGCATCGAGATACGGCTTGTGCTGGAACGAATTGGCGTCGAGGTCGTGTTGCGCGAGCGCCTCATTGGGTTGCGTGTAGTCGGAGAAGGTCGTGATCTTGACCTTGATGCCGTGCTTCGCCGCATTGGCCGCGACTGCGCGCCACACATCCTCGTCTTCGCCGGACATGATGCCGACGCGTACCGTCTGGTCCGCGGCGAGCGCCGCTTGTGCGCTCACGATCCCGCATGTCAGCAGAACGGAGAAGAGTGCGGCCTTGAGCGTCCTGGTTGTTTTCATGATTCAGAAGTCATCGGTTGAAGATGCCGAGATCGTAGAGAGCCGCTCGTGGCCGCGCAAATAATATCGAGCGCTATCGTTATCGCGTATGAGCGCAATGGTTTTAAGGCGGTCCAGTAGCACGTTTCGCCGGGTTTCAGCGCGGCGAACGGTCGGATTGAGGGGTTCCGAAGTCGCTGAGGGCGAGCGCGGCGGCTGCCGGGATCGTCCTCAGGGTTTGCCGTCGGAACGAAAAATGGCGTGCAGGGACGTGGTGCGCGCGCGGAAGACTGAGTGAGCAATCTTCCCGGCGGCGGGTTGACCTAAGATTGGGCAACAGTCACGGGAAGGCATGCGATGCCGTCAACGTCCGCCATTGCGTATGTGTTTGTTGCGCTGGTCGCGACGGGTGGCGCTGCGTCAGCGCACGCGGCCGATGCCGTTGCGCTTGACGACACCGTGGCAAGCGAACCCAAAACGCTCAAGGAACGTCTAGGCGACAAGGCAAGCGACGACCAGCGCGTCGACAACTGCAAGGTGCCCGTCGCGGAGCGGGGCAGCAAGGCGCGCCCGGACGACTGCCTGCACAGGCGCAATGCTGCGAATTAGCGCCGCTGCGTGGGCGGCGCGGCGGTATTGCGCGGCTAGTGCGAAACCTTCGCTGGCCGCTGCCGGAAAAACGTCCCGCAAACCAGAATGAACAGGACGAGCGCGATCGATGCGCCATAGCGGCTCATCGCGAGACCGCCGTTTGCGATCGGCTTGTCGAGAAAATCGCCTACTACGGCGCCGAGCGGACGCGTCAGGATGAACGCGGCCCAGAACAGCAAGGTGCGCGGCATCCGTGTTGCGTAGTACGCGATGACGAGCGCCAGCAGCAGCCCGCCGTAGATCAGCGCCGCGCCGGCATAGCCGAGACCTGCGGTGTCGGCTGTCCAGTCGCCGAGCGCGGTGCCGAGCGTCTGCGAGAACATGATCGTCACCCAGTAGAACATTTCGGCTTTCGAGGACGAAACGGTGGTCACGGATACCGACCCCATCGTCCGATACCAGACCAGCAGCGAGGCGAGCAGCAGGCCCAGCAGCAGCGCGCTGCCGCCCGCGTAGCCAATGCCCAGCGAGCGGTCGGCAAAATCGGCGAGCGTCGTGCCGACTGTGGTCGTCGCGATGATCGTGACCCAATACAAGATGGGATTGAAGCGGTCCGCCTTGATCTGCGCGGTCACGGCGACCAGAAATATGACGCCGAACATCAGCGTGCTGACGAGATAGCCGAGGCTCATCGACATCGATGCGGCATCGCCGCCCGTTTCGCCGAGCGTGGTGGCGGCAATCTTGATGATCCAGAACGCGAGCGTGACCTCGGGAACCTTGGCGACGGCGTTATTCAGTTTTTCCATGGCGTCGGGCGTGAAAGTGAGTAAAGGGCGTGTCGCGTCGAGCGTCGTATTTCGCTGCAGCGCGGCATAAAGGCCACAGACTAGGGGGCGTCTGCTTAAGAGAGCCTTATTTCCTCTGCTTTCAACCGGGTCATATCCGCCATGAAACCCGTTAGCGCCGCCAAGGAACCCGCGAGCGTCAATTCAGGCGGGCCTTGGGCATCGACACGATCAGGCGCGCCCACAGCCCGCCTTCGGGATGATTGCCGAGCTTGAGTTTTGCGCCGCAATGCTGCGCGAGCCGGCTGACGATCGCGAGCCCGAGTCCCCAATGTTCGCCGTGCGCCATGTGTGGTTCGCCGGTTGTCTCGCCGCTTGTCTCATTCGGCGCGAGACGCACGAACGGCTGCGTCGCGGCGGCCAGGTCGCTTTCGCTGATGCCGTTGCCATGATCGCGCACGCTCAGCATCCATGTGCGCACGCCGCGCGTCGTGCAGATTTCGATGGGCGGCGCGCCGTGGGCGAGCGCATTGCCGACCAGATTGCCGACGAGCCGCTCCAGCGCGTTGCGCGGCAGCTTGAAGTCCGCGCCTGCATTCAGGCGCAGCACGATCTTCGCGTCGTCGAGCGTGGCGCCGTGCACGAAGCGGTCGTGCAGCCACGCATCGACGCACACCTGCGCCGCCTGCGTTTCGCTGCGTCCCACGACGTCGACGAACTGACGCGCGACGTTCGAGAACAGATCGATATCTTCGATGAACCCCACGCGCCTGTGCCATTGCGCGACGTTCAGCGCACGCGTGCGCAAACGGGCGACGCGCGCGTCGATCTGCCGCGAGAACGCGGCGAGCGCCGTCGACTGTTCGTCGAGCGCCCGGCTGTGGCGTCCCATCAGGTCGTTCAGCGCGCGCGCGAGCACGCGCACGTCGCACACGCCGCGATCGGGCGCGCGCAGCGCGGTGCCGCCTGCGTCGGCGTTGCGCGCAACTTGCGCGAGCTCGCAAAGGTTGCGCCGCAGCTGGCAGAACCAGTAGGCGCACAGTGCGATCAACACGGCAGGCAGCGACAGGATCAACGGCGCGAAGCGCGGGTCGTATGCGTAGGAGAGGGGCGTGTCGTCCCAGCTATCGGGCGATGCGGTGTCGGCCAGCGCGAATGCATTGATTGAGGCAGACAGCGGTACGGACATCGGCGCGGCGTTCCACACGGCGGTGCGCAGGCTCGGCGTGACGGGTTCGCCGAGATCGACGATGCGCGGACGGATCGACAGCGCGGGGCCGATGCCCGTCGCGTCGCCCGTGTCGAGGAACGTGTCTTCGCGCGCGGCATACGACGCGCCCGCTTGCGGCGGGCTGGAAGGAAAGCCGTCGGCGGCTAAAGAAACCGATTCGATCAGCCGATAACCGACATGCACGGTAAGCAACATCGCCACCGATAACAGCACCGTTCGTGCGAACAAGGTATTCACGTCTTTCTCTACGTCGATGATTCGCTCAGGTCGCTCCGCAAGACGCACGCGCGCCTGCGGATTCAAGCGATGATCGCCGCAAGAGGCTGTTTCCAAAACGCGGAACAGCCGTGAAAAGAGGCCTTTCCTTACCAGATGTTGCTGCCGCCGTCACTGATGTGCGGCAACGTTCTACACGCCGCCTGCCTCGGCCATTTCCTTCATCAGCCGGATCACTTCGCCGCGCACCCAGCGGTTCGCCTGGTCCTGCTCGCCGCTGCGATGCCAGTACAGGTGCCATTCGAGCTTCGCGAGCGCAAACGGCAGCGGCAGGATGCGCGCGTCGTAGCGTTGCAGCAACTGCACGGGCGCGGTGAGGGCGAGATCGGTGCGCAGCGCGATGAGCGGCGCGACCATGTAGTGCTGCACGCGCATCTGCAGCTGGCGGCGCTTGCCGAGCTTGTGCAATTCGGCATCGACGAGGCCGCTGCCCTGGCGGCGGCTCGACACCTGAATGTGGCCGAGCGCGAGATAGTCGTCCATGGTCAGCGTGCCGCCCACGAACGGATGGTCGTGGCGCAGCATGCACGCGTAGCGGTCGCTGCCGAGTGGCATCTGATGCAGTTGCGGATCGTCGATGAGGGGCACGTCGATTGCGAAGTCGATCTTGCCCGCCGCGAGCGCGGCGGCCACTTCGCTGCGCGGCGTGAAATAGCTTTCGATGCGCATGCCTGGCGCCTGCTGCTGCAGCACTTCGCCGAGCGCGGGCAGGAGAATCGCCTCGGTCAGGTCGGGCATGCTGAGACGGAACGTACGCTCCGACGCGGCGGGCACGAACACGTCGCCTTCCGTCGCGCTCGTCTCCAGCAGTTGCAGCGCTTCACGCACGCGGCCGATGATGTTCTCGGACAGGGGTGTCGGCACCATGCCCGACGGCGTGCTGGCGAAGAGGGGATCGTTGAACGCCTTGCGCATGCGCGCCAGCGCATTGCTGACGGCGGGCTGCGTGATGAACAGCATGTCGGCTGCGCGCGTCAGGTTGCGTTTGTCGTAGATCGCTTCGAATACGACGAAGAGGTTCAGATCGAGTTTGGGTGGACGCATCGCGGAGTTTCCTTGTCGACGGGAGTTAGCGCTTTAGCGCTTACTCCCGTCCCACGGCGTGTCGGCCGGCGTTGGCGCTTTAGCGCCTACACCGGCCCCACGGCGAGTCGAGGGGGAGTTAGCGCTTTAGCGCTTACTCCCGTCCCATGGCGTGTCGGCCGGCGTTGGCGCTTTAGCGCCTACACCGGCCCCACGGCGAGTGGACATGATAAGCGAGGGCATCGATGCGTTGCGTCCGTGTGCGCATTCAGTCGCGCGGCGGCATGGTCAGATACGCGGCGGCGGCCCCCAGCGTCTCCTTGTTTTGTGCTAGTTCCATGCGCGCGATGGCCTGCAGGTGGACTTCATCGGGACCGTCCGCGTAACGCAGCGCGCGGCCCCATGTCCAGTGATCGGCGAGCGGCGTATCGGGGCTCAGGCCCATCGCGCCGAACACTTGCATCGCGCGATCGCAGACGGTGGTATGCAGTTGCGGAACGATCGCCTTGATCATCGAGATTTCCTTGCGCGCCGCTTTGGCGCCGACTTCGTCGATGAGCCACGCGGTCTTCAGCACGAGCAGCCTTGCCTGATCGATTTCGATGCGCGACTTCGCGATCCATTCGCCGATCGTGCCGTGCTGATGCAGATACTTGCCGAAGGTCTTGCGCTCCTGTGACCGCTCGATCATCAGTTCGAGCGCGAGTTCCGCCGCGCCGATCGAGCGCATGCAGTGGTGGATGCGGCCCGGTCCCAGTCGCGCCTGGGCGAGCGCGAAACCGCTGCCTTCTTCACCGAGCAGGTTCGTAGCGGGGACGCGCACGTTTGTGAATGTCATTTCGCAATGGCCTTCCGGTGAGATGTGGTTCATCACGGGGATGTTGCGGATCACTTTCACGCCGGGCGTTTCTGCGGGCACGAGAATCATGCTTTGTTGCTGGTGTGTTTCCGTGTCCGGGTTGGTTTTGCCCATCACGATGAAGATCTTGCAGTTCGGATGCGCGGCGTTCGTGATGAACCATTTGCGGCCGTTGATCACGTAGTCGTCGCCGTCGCGCCGGATCGATGTCGTGATGTTGGTTGCGTCTGATGACGGGACGTCGGGTTCGGTCATCGCGAAGGCTGAGCGGATCGTGCCTTCTAGTAGTGGTGTGAGCCATTGCTCCCGTTGCGTGGGTGTCGCGAACATGTGGAGCAGTTCCATGTTGCCCGTGTCGGGGGCGTTGCAGTTGAAGACTTCGGGGGCCCAGGAGATGCGGCCCATTATCTCGGCTAGCGGCGCGTATTCGAGGTTTGTCAGGGCTGTGCCGGGTTCGTCGTTCTTCAGGTGCGGAAGGAACAGGTTCCACAGGCCCTCGGATTTGGCCTTTGCTTTTAGCTCTTCCATGAACGAGGCGGGGAAGTGGCCCGCATGCGCTTCGTCGAGCCACTGGGCGTGGCGGGGCACGATGTGCTCGTTCATGAAGGCGCTTACGCGGTGGCGGAGAGTTTCTACTTTTTGGCTGTAGCCGAAGTTCATGATGTGTTTCCTCTGTTTGGTGCTTGGTGCTTGGTGCTTGGTAGTTGGTGCGCGAGCGCTGGTGTTGGGTGTTTGCCTTTGCGCTGGCATCCGCGATTTGTTTTCCTGGTGCGGTTGGTTTGGTTGTTCTGGCTTTTGCGCTGGCATCCGCGATTCGCTAGCGTGCTTCACGCGTCGCCCCTGTGCGGGGCGGCACCTACTTTTCTTTGCCGCCGCAAAGAAAAAGTAGGCAAAAGAAAGCGGCTAACACCGCCAACCCTTCTTCCTGCCTGAGGGCCCCCAACCGGTCTTACGCTTCACACGGCAATCACGTGACCCACGTTCGTTGCCAGCGCTCTTGCGGTGCGCCTCACCCGCTTCACACCCCCGCGTAGCAACACGCCGTGCCAGATAGTCCGCCGCCGCCCAGGTGGCAAACTGTGTGTAGGCTGTAGTGCCTCGCACGCCTTACTCCGGACCGATAGCGCACGCGTTCCACCCTGTAAGAGCGCCACGCTTTACGACGCGATTACCTACACACAGTTTGCCACCTGGGCGGCGCATACCTTTCGCTACCGCTTGCCCGAGTACTGGTATCCGAAGCGGGTGATGCGTCAATTCAGTGCGTTGGCAACGCAAGCAAACAAACGCGCCGCCGCGTGAAGCGTAAGACCGGTTGGGGGCCCTCAGGCAAACACAAGAACTGGCGGTGTGAGCCGCTTTCTTTTACCTACTTTTCTTTGCGGCGGCAAAGAAAAGTAGGTGCCGCCCCGCACAGGGGCAACGCGTGAAGCTAGATAACAAAACGCGGATGCCAGCGCAAGGGCCAATAAATCCAAACCCCAAAAAAACCCTAGACGGTCAGTCCTCCATCAACAACAATACATTCCCCATTCGTATAGCTGGCAGCATCAGAAACCAGATACAACACCGTCCCTGCCATTTCAGAAGGCTCCCCATGCCGGCGCAGCGGAATACTATTGACCCATTGGTCATAGATATCCTTGTTCTCAAACAGCGCGCCAGCAAATTTGGTCCTGGTAAGCCCAGGCAACAGAGCATTAACGCGAATCCCGAGCGGCCCACATTCCTTGGCAAACACCTTGGTCATGTTGACAACAGCCGCCTTGGTGATCGAATAAATCCCTTGCATGTCGCCAGGCCTTAGCGCGTTGACAGACGCCGTATTAACAATCGCGCCGCGTCCTCGCTCTTTCATCAGCTTGCCCGCTTCCACCGACATAAAAAAGTACCCACGCACATTAACCTCGACAGTCTTGTTGTAAGCAGCAAGATCCGTATCGAGAACATGCCCAAAGTAAGGATTCGCGGCAGCGTTATTCACGAGAATATCCAGCCGCCCATGCTTCTCGCGAATATGCGCGAATGTCGCCTCAATGTCCTCCATGCGCCCCACGTGACACGCAAACGCTTCAGCACTCCCGCCCGCCGCGCGGATATCCGCCGCGACATGCTCACATTCTTCGAGCTTGCGGCTCGACACAATCACATGCGCGCCCTGCTGCGCGAGCAGCCTGGCGATCGCTTCGCCAATGCCACGGCTCGCGCCCGTCACGAGTGCAATACGGTCCGTCAGGTCAAATAGGTTCGTGCTCAATGTCGTCTCCTTCATGTTCTCGTCGATAATTGTGTTCAATGCTTAAGCGATCAACTCGGCCGCCAGTTGCGCGAGCGGCTCGACCATCGCGCCAACCTGATGTGCCTCCGCACTCGATGCATTGCCTTGCAGTGCGCGCGCCTTCACGCCCTGCGCAATCGACGCAAGCCGGAAGAAGCTGAACGCAAGGTAGAACGGCCAGTTGTCGATCGCGGGCAGTCCGCGCAGCGCGCAATACTGGGCGATGATTTCTTCTTCGTCAGGCACACCCAGAACAGCGCGATCCTGTCCGCGCAATCCTGTGATATGACCGTGCGCGGGCAGCCGCAAGCACATGCAGAAGTACGCAAGATCGGCGAGCGGATTGCCCAGCGTCGACAGTTCCCAGTCGAGAATCGCGCGTACTCGTGGCGCGTCGCTCGCGAAGATCAGGTTGTCGATGCGAAAGTCGCCATGCACGAGCGAGGCGCGCAGCGCATCGGCAGGGCAGTGCGCGGGCAGCCAGTCGATCAGCGCTTCCATCGCGTCGATGCGTTGCGTTTCGGCGGCGCGGTACTGTTTCGTCCATATACCAATCTGACGCTCGAAGTAATTGCCCGCGCGTCCGTAGTCGGCGAGTCCCACTGCTTGCGGATCGACGTCATGCAACGCTGCGAGCGTCTTCACGATCGACGCGTAATAGTCGCGCCGTCCGTCGCGCTCCACTTCGGGCAACGCCGGGTTCCAGAAGATCCGGCCTTCCTCGTAGCTCATCACGTAGAACATGCTGCCGAGTACATCGCGGTCCTCGCACAGATGCCAGGCGCGTGCAACCGGCACGGGCGTATCGGCGAGCGCGCTCAGCACGCGGAATTCGCGGTCGACGGCATGCGCCGATTTCAGCAACTGTCCGGGCGGCTGGCGGCGCAGCACGTAGCGGCCACTCTGCGCGTCGAGCAGATAAGTCGGATTGGACTGGCCGCCTGCGAACTTCGTCGCACGCAACGGGCCGCGAAAGCCCGCGACGTGTTGCTCCAGATATCGTGCAAGACGGTCGAGGTCGAGCGTGGTGTCGTGGTGATCGCAAGTCATATCGTTCGATGCGTTAAGCCCTGGATTAGCCATAGGTCTGAAAGGCGCTGCGCTGCGGATCGTCGAGATGGCCGATGCCGTTGAAGCTCGACAGATGCAGCATGCCGCGATTGAAGAAGTAGTGACTGACGCTGCTGTTGCGTATCTGCATGTTCAGCGCGATGGCCGTGGCGGCGGGCGCCTGCAAGACCTGCTGCGTCAACGCGGCGATCACGCCGCCGGAACTCACGACCAGCACGCGCTGGCCGCTGCCTTGCTGGATCGCGGCGCGCGCGTCGGAGACGCGTTGCTGGAACGCGTCCCATGTTTCGGGTGCGCGGCCGTCGAGCGCGCCTTGCGTCCACAGTTGCAGGACTTCGCGCAAAGCCTTGAAGAAATCGCGTGGACTGCGCGTGGCGCGTTCGGCCAACGCGCTGTGCTCGTCACCAAGCGCGCGAAACAATGCGTGGAAGTCGTATTCGTCGAGCCCAGGATGGATCTCGCAATCGATACGCGCCTCACCGAGGCCGCGCCGGATTGCATCAAGGGTCTGCGCATGGCGGCGCAGCGTGCCCGTCATCACGCGGTCAAACGCGATATCGCGCTGCGCGAAGTATTCGCCGAGCCAGATGCCTTGCTGTTCGCCTACGTCTGAAAGCCGGTCGTAGTCGTCGGCGCCGAGGGACGCCTGGCCATGCCGTACCAGATAGAGTTCCGCCATCACATGCTTCGCCTTGGAAGAGGTGAAGCCAGCTTAGCGGCGGCGGATGTATTCCTGAAGTTTATTTATTGAATCCGCTGCCATTCACGGTAGTGATGATCGCGGGCTTCTGCAATCGCAACTAACTGTCAGTCCCGGCAACGCCCGCCTTTACCGCGGCGCCCGTCAGAGGCATCCGGATATGCCCACACCGCGCGTTACGCCGGACGTCATCAGCCGCCCGGCGCGTAGTCGGCTCAGCGGTTGCCGTCAAGCAGATCGTTGAGGATCGTGTCGAATTCGGATTGGGCGTCTTCGAGTTCTTGCAGCGCGGCGTCGAAAGTCTGCAACGCGATCTGCGATGGTCGACCGCTGCCGTCCGGCGGGAATTGCGACTGCAGCGCGGCGAACGCCGTCTGCACCTGTTTCGTTGCGTTCAGAACGCGCTCCATGGCGCGGGTTTCTTCGGCTCGCGCTGCTGCGTGGTCCATGCCAATGCTCCGTGATTCATCGTGCCGGGACGGCGAGGCGCTCACTATGCCATGACTCGCCGCGCATTTCGCGCTCTGCGTCGCATGGTTCAGCTCAAGGGCAAGCCGCCGTTCGCCTTCACCTCGCGCAGCGACAGCGACGATTCCACCGACGTCACGCCCGGCAAGCTGCGCATCTCGTCGCGCATGAACGTGCCGTAATCGTCGAGATCGCGCGCGACCACCTGCAGCACGTAATCGGCGCTGCCCGATACGTTGTGGCACGACAGGATGCGCGGGATCGCCAGCACCTCGCGCTCGAAGCGCGTCGCGGTGGCGCGATCGTGCACGGCAAAGCGCACGTACACGAACGCCACGACGCCATATCCGAGCGCCGAGCGCGACAGCATCGCGCGATACCGCTCGATATACCCGTCGTTTTCGAGGCGCTTGAGCCGTCGCGCGCAGGGCGTTTCGCTGAGGCCGACCGTGTCGGCGAGTTTCGCGTTGGACATGCGGCCGTCCGATTGCAACGCGGCGAGGATGGCGCGGTCTATTTTGTCGAGTTCGTTCATGATGAGCGGAAACCTTTTAGGGATGGAGATATTTTAGGGTAATCCGCCAATTCGTGATGCTGAGTGGTAGAAAATCGCCAATATTCGCTACTCACTCGAATGCATCATGAATGCCTCGAAACGTGAGGTTCACCATGATTTCCGCTCATCTTCTGATCATGTATGTCACGGCCCTGGTCGTGGTGTTTGCGCTGCCCGGACCGGACATGGCGCTGGTGCTGCAGACGAGCATCGGACGCGGCGCGCGCAATGGTTTCGCCGCCGCCGTCGGCCTTGGTCTTTCGCGCGCGACGCATGTCACGCTGTCCGCTTGCGGCGTCGCCGCGCTGCTGCGCAACGCGCCGTGGCTCTACGAAGTGGTGCGCTATGGCGGCGCAATCTATCTGGCTTGGGTGGCCGTGCAGATTTTCCGCTCGCCGATGTTCGCGCTGCCGTCGAGCGGCGTGCAGACAGGCGACGACGGCGCGTTGCGGACGGCGTTCGTCAAAGGGTTGTTCACGAATCTGCTGAACCCGAAGGCGCTGCTGTTCTGTTCGGTGCTGTTGCCGCAGTTCGTGCGTCCGGAAGCGGGGCCTGTCGCGTGGCAGATGGTCGAACTGGGTGTCGTGCTGGTCGTGCTCGGCGCGTGTTTCGACGCTGTCTACGCAATCGGCGCCGCGCGGATTGCTGGCTGGGTGCGCGCGCATCCGCTCGCGCAGTCTGTGCAGCGCTGGACGTTCTCCGCCGCGCTGATCGGTTTTGCGCTGCGCCTGTCGCTCGATTGATGTGCCTGTGAAGCGCGCCCGCGTTGCGTGCTTATTTGCGGACCATCACCGCGCGTTCCGGCTTCTGGTCGATGACCTTGCGGCGATGCTTGTCCTTCATCTTCTTCCAGCCTTTGCATTCCTCCTTCGTGCGCAGGCAACCAATGCAATAGCCGGTCTTGCTGTCGAACTTGCAGATGTCGATACAGGGCGATTTGACACTCATGCTGGCGTGCTCGTGATCGTTTGAATGGAGGATGAAAGGTCAATGTCGCATGGTGCGCCGCCGGCCGGCAAAGTGATTGTGTTAATAAAGGCGATAGACTGCACGGCCTAAGCCTTGAAGCCGCATTGACCGATCACCTCAATCCTGCCGATGAAGACCCTGTTGCTCTACGTTGTGACCGCGATCGCCGAGATTGTCGGCTGCTATCTGCCCTGGCGCTGGCTCAAGGACGGCGGCCCCACGTGGCTGTTGTTGCCGGGCGCGTTGAGCCTCGCGCTGTTCGCGTGGCTGCTGACCTTTCATGGCGCGGCGGCGGGCCGCGTCTATGCTGCATACGGCGGCGTCTACGTGGCCGTGGCGATTCTCTGGCTATGGTGCGTCGACCATGTGCGTCCGAGCGCATGGGATCTCGCGGGCGTCGCGCTGACACTGGCGGGCATGGGCATCATTGCGTTCCAGCCGCGCGTCTGATGTCCCTTCACGTCGCGTGATGCCACGCGCTATTCCGCGTTTGAGCCGCAATGCGCGAACCCGGTTAGAACCGGTTCGCGCATCACTCGCCAATCTTTCCCTTCAGCTTCAGCTGTTCGGCTTGCCGAGGAAATCGAGCTTGCCGAGTTCGACGCCGTTATGGCGCAGGATGTCGTACGTCGTCGTGATGTGGAAGTAGAAGTTCGGCATCGCGAAGCCGAGCAGATAGGACTGGCCGGTGAACTCGACCGGGCCGCTACGCATCTTCAACGTCACGGCGCGTGTCTCCGAGCCGTCGATCTGCGCCGCGTTGAACTCCTTCAGATAATCGATCGTTTTCTGAATGCGCGCGTTCAACTCGTCGAATGTGAACTCCACGTCGTCGAACTTCGGCGCTTCGACGCCGGCCAGCCGTGCTGCGCAACCCTTCGCGGTATCCGTTGCGATGTGCACCTGACGGGCCAGCGGATGCATGTCCGGAAAGAGACGCGCGCCCGTGAGCACCGACGGGTCGATCTGTTTTTCTGCCGCGTGCGCCTGTCCCTTGCCGAGAATGGCCTGCAGGTTCGTCAGGCCGCGAATCAGCACGGGGATGGAAGCCTGAAACATCGAAATGGTCATGGAGGGTCCTTGAATTGCTGGAGTCGCGCACTCTCTGGCACGCGGTCGCATAGCGTAACGCAACAGCGTAAAAGCTGCTGGAGCAGCGTAACCCCGAGTTGACCCATGCCGGAAGCTAGCCGATCGGCCAGGTGTCGCAAGCGTTGGAACTGTGTTCGAATGGATTGGTCGGACGGATGTCGTTGCCGCGTGCCATGACGGCGCGCTTGAGCGCCCGTCGGTGCATCGTGTATCAAAGGCGTGGCTCCGAGTCATTCGCCGCAACCATGCTGGATGAGACGGGAGTCAGCGCCCAGGCGCCTACTCCCGTCGACACAGGGAGAATCGCAACCATGTCGAAGCATCCATTGCCCGGCAGCGAGCGCACGCTCGCGCCCGGTTCGAAGGTGATCGCGCAGTGCGATCCGTCAGAAACGATTCAGGTCGTCGTCGTGCTGCGCCGCAAGGACGAGCAGCAGTTCGCCCAGATGATGAAAAAGATCGAAGCGGGTGCGGCGGATGCCAGACCGCTCACACGCGAGGAACTCGAACAGCGTTTCGGCGCATCGGCGGAAGACCTTGCAAAACTGAAGGCCTTCGCTGCGCAGCACGGGCTGACGGTCGTGCGTGAAGACGCGTCGGCGCGCACCGTCGTGCTGGGCGGCAAGATCGATCAGTTCCAGAAGGCGTTCGACGTTCAGCTGCAGCACTACGAGCATCAAACGATGGGCCAGTTTCGTGGCCGCACGGGCGTCATCAGCGTGCCCGACGACCTGCATGGCGTCGTCACTGCCGTGCTCGGTCTGGACGACCGCCCGCAGGCGCGGCCGCATTTCCGCATCCGTCCGCCATTCCAGCCGGCGAAGGCGCAGCAGGCGTCGTCGTTCACGCCGTTGCAACTCGCTTCGCTGTACCGCTTTCCGCAGGGCGACGGCAGCGGGCAGTGCATCGGCATCATCGAACTGGGCGGCGGCTATCGCACGGCCGACCTCGACAACTATTTTTCGAGTCTCGGCGTGGGCTCGCCCAAAGTCGTCGCCGTCGGTGTCGACCAGGGCGGCAACCAGCCTACTGGCGACCCGAACGGACCGGACGGCGAAGTCACGCTTGACGTCGAGATCGCCGGCGCGATCGCGCCAGGCGCGACGCTCGCCGTGTACTTCACGACCAACAGCGACGCGGGCTTTATCGACGCCGTCAGCCGGGCGGTGCATGACAACACCAACAAGCCGTCGGTGATTTCGATCAGCTGGGGCGCGCCGGAAAGCGTGTGGACCGCGCAGTCGATGAACGCGTTCAACGATGTGCTGCAATCGGCTGCGGCCGTTGGCGTGACTGTCTGTGCGGCATCGGGCGACAGTGGTTCTGGCGACGGCGTGGGCGACGGCAGCGACCATGTCGATTTCCCTGCGTCGAGCCCTTACGTGCTCGCGTGCGGCGGTACCAGCCTGCAAGGCTCGGGGCAAACGGTCTCGCACGAAGTGGTGTGGAACGACGGCGCGAACGGCGGCGCGTCGGGCGGCGGCGTGAGCGGCACGTTCCCCGTGCCGGCGTGGCAGGAAGGGCTATCCGTATCGGGCGCGCAAGGCAAGCGCGCGCTGACGGGGCGCGGCGTGCCGGACGTGGCGGGCGACGCGTCGCCGCTCACCGGCTACGACGTGATCGTCGACGGCAACAACACGGTGATCGGCGGCACCAGCGCCGTCGCGCCGCTGTGGGCCGCGCTGATCGCGCGCATCAACGGCGCGAAGGGCACGCCCGTCGGCTTCGTCAATCCGAAGCTGTACAAGGCGGCGGGCGCCTGCAACGACATCACGCAGGGCAACAACGGCAGTTATACCGCGACGACCGGCTGGGATGCCTGCACGGGATTGGGCAGTCCCAATGGTGTGAAGGTGGCGGCAGCTTTATAGTCTGATGAGCGGGCGCTCGCGGCTCGGGCGCCGTGCTTTTGGCGGCGATGAATGCATCGCAACAGTGGGTAACACAGACAGGCATTCAATGGAGCGATCATGACGAATACAGAATCAGCTTCCGGCAGTCCGCAGTCGCCTCACAACTCACACGCCCCGCAGGAAGCATCTGCGGCGAGCGCGTCCCAAAAGGCCGGCGACCACCCGTTCTTCGATCCCGTCGCATACGGCAACGGGCCCGACGACTCGGTGACCGACACCAGCGAAAGCGCCGCGATCACGAAGCATTCGATCACGATCGGCGGCAAGAAAATCAACTACACGGCAACGGCCGGCCATCTGGTGACGGTTGATCCATCCAGCTCGCTGCCGAGCGCGAAGATGTTCTATGTCGCGTTCACACAGGACAACCAGAAAGAAGAGAGCCGTCCGCTCACGTTTTTCTATAACGGCGGACCGGGCTCGTCCTCGGTGTTCGTGCTGCTGGGGTCGTTCGCGCCGCGCCGCATCAAGACGTCGATGCCGAGCTTCACGCCGCCCGCGCCGTATCAGATGGAAGACAACCCGGACAGCCTGCTCGACAAGAGCGACCTGATTTTCATCAACCCGGTCGGCACCGGCTATTCGGCCGCCGTCGCGCCACGCAAGAACCGCGACTTCTGGGGCGTCGATCAGGACGCGGACTCGATCAAGCAGTTCATCAAGCGCTATCTGACGAAGAACAACCGCTGGAATTCGCCGAAGTTTCTGTTCGGCGAATCGTATGGCACGGCGCGCAGTTGCGTGCTCGCCTATAAGCTGCATGAAGACGGCGTCGATCTGAACGGCATCACACTGCAATCGTCGATCCTCGACTACACGCAGGCGGGCAATCCCATCGGCGCGCTGCCCACAGCCGCGGCGGACGCGTGGTATCACAAGAAACTCGGCGTCGCGCCCCGGCCCACGGATCTTGGTCAGTTCGTCGAAGAGGTCGCGCAGTTCGCACGCACCGACTACCTGAACGCGTTGCGCAAGTTTCCGACTACGGATAGCGCCGTGGTCGAAAAGCTCAGCGAGTACACGGGCATCGACAAGGCGACGCTGCTTGCGTGGAGTCTCGACATAGCCGGGTACGACAGCCGGGGCAATTCGCTGTTCCTGACTACGCTGCTCAAGTCGAAGGGGCTTGCGCTCGGCGCGTATGACGGCCGCGTCACGGCGATCGAAACGGGCATCGCGGGCAAGATCGATCCGAATTCGGGCGGCAACGACCCGACCATGACGGCCGTCACGGGCGTCTACACGACGATGTGGAACGTCTATCTGAACGAGCAGTTGAAGTTCACATCGAACTCGGCGTTCACGGATCTGAACGATCAGGCGTTCAAGTTCTGGGACTTCGGCCATATCGATCCGACGGGCGAGCAGAAGGGCCTCGACAGCAAGGGCAACATCATTCTCTACACGGCGGGCGACCTCGCCGCCGTGATGGCGCTCAACGTCGACCTGAAAGTGCTGTCGGCGAACGGGTTCTATGACTTCGTCACGCCGTTCTACCAGACGGTGCTCGATCTGCAGCAGATGCCGCTCCTGAGCCAGCAGGTGCGGGACAACCTGTCCGCGCGCTTCTATCCGTCGGGACATATGGTTTATCTCGACGGCGGCTCGCGCACCGCATTGAAGGCCGATCTCGCGGCGATGTACGACAAGGCGGTGAGCAATACGGAAGCGCTCGGACGCGTGCGCGCATTGCAGGCGCTCACGGCGGCCAGGATGCATTGAGCGAGTCTGTTTTGATGCGTGTCATGGCGGCGCTTCCTTGCGTCGGCAAGACTCCATCGGCGAGGGCATCGCAGCGCCGTAGCGATGCCCTCGATGCCGCCGGCATCGAAAAACGGAAGCGATTCATTCTGGCTGTATTTACGTCATGCGTCCCGGATGTGTTTTAATTGCCCTGCGAATTAACTCTTCCGCGCTACTCAAAGGCGCGCTGATTAATGAACGAAGGGAAGAAGAACACGCCCGACGAGGCGTACAGCATCAGTCGGATCGAATCAACTATGCGTGACGCGTGCCGCGTCACGGGCCTCGCGCGAAAGATGCGCCTGCGCGCCATGGCGCTCGTTGTGATGTCGGCGGGCTTGTATCTGCATGCGTCGGCTTCGGTTGCACAAGACGCGTCGATGCTCGACGAGCGCGTCTCGCAGCAGAACATCGCCACGACGATATGCCGGCCCGGCTACGCCGACACGGTTTCGCCACCGTTCGACGAAATGATGGAGCTCAAGGACCGGTTGCTCGCCGAACGCGGCATCGATGCCGGGCATGGCACGCGTTACGCGCTGGATCGGCGCGTGCCGATCGTGCTGGGCGGATCGCCGGATGCGCAGGACAACCTCGATCTGCTGCCGTGGGGCGGACACAAGGGCGAGCGTCGCAAGGAGTTGCTGACGGCGAAGCTCAAGCGTTGCGTGTGCGAAGGGCGCATGTCGCTAACCGATGCGCAGGCGGCCATCGCCGGAAACTGGTCCGCACACTATGCGGGCTTCGGCAGCGCGCCGTGCGACGACGATCGCGGCGTCGCGTCGATCGGCAGCGATGGCTCCTGAGTCTGGTCGCAACCGTCGCCGGCACGTTCAATCCGCTTTCCCGGACGCCGCGACGCGCGGCCAACCGTCACCTCTTGGAGAATTAACATGAAGCAATCATTTATCGCGGCCGTGGTGGCCGCGCTCGGCTGCCTTGCGGCGAGTCATGCCGCGCTGGCCGCGTCATCGCCATGCGGCAAGGACGACGCGCTGCAGATCCGCGGTGACACGCCGGGCGCGATCAGCTACGACGTGTACAGTCAGTTGCGACCGCTCGACGCGCATCGTCTCGCGCTCTTTCAGGATGCCGGCACCGTGAAGCGTCTGCCTGACGGACTCGGTGTCTGCGAGATCGCTGACGACGGCGTCGCCGATCCTTCCGCCGTGCTCGTGCATGTGCCGCAAGGCAAGATGGCCTGGTGGGTCAGCGCGGCGAACGTCGAGAACGTAGACTGAGTTTGCCCTGAGCCTGCCGGACCATCCGCGGGCGCCGTGTGTCGCCTGCGTTGCTCCGGGGCACGTTTCTGGCTACGCTGAAGGTCGAAACAATTACGAAACAGAACAGAAACAGCACGGCTTCGAGGTCCGGCATGCAGCGCCAATCCGGCTAGCTGCATGACCACCATCAACTGAGAGCGTGGCGCGTATGAAGATCATCGTGTGGAATATTCCCCAGTCTTGCTCCGAGCAGGAAGTACGTGATTTTCTCGGCCACGAACTCGGACACTATGCAAAAGACATCGAAGTGTTCGAGCAGGGCACGTCGAACGCGTATGCGAAGGTCGATGTCGAAGCCGACGAAGCCTATGTCGCCGAGGTCATCGCGCAGCAGTTCACCGGCAAGCAGCTGGGCGGCGTAGCGCTGCAGGTGAGTGCCGTGCCATTCGGCGGCGATGAGACACCGCCGCGCAAATAGTCCACGCGCCGCGTGTTCAATCGAATGGCGTATATGGCAGCGCGCGCTTGTGACGCGTTCTGTCGTAAAAGCGCATGACCGTGTCGAATACCGCGTCGCTCACGGGCTTGCCTTCGAGAAAATCGTCGATGTCCTCGTAACGGATTCCGTAGGCGTCCTCGTCGGGACGTTGAGGGCGCAACATTTCGAGGTCGGCGGTCGGAACCTTGTGCGCGAGCGCGTCGCTGGCGCCGAGCGCCCTGGCGAGCGCGCGCACGCGCCGCTTGGTCAGGCCCGCAAGCGGCAGCACGTCGGCGCCGCCGTCGCCGAACTTCGTGAAAAACCCCATCACCGATTCCGCCGCGTGATCCGTGCCGATCACGATGCCGCGCCGCGCGCTCGCCGCCGCGTACTGCGCGATCATCCGCTGGCGCGCCTTGATGTTGCCGTGCACGAAGTCCTGTTGCGCCGCGTCGGCAAAGGGCAGGCCGCTCGCGCTGAGCGAGGCGAGCATCGCGTCGGCGGCTGGGCGGATGTCGACGGTCAAGGTGTCGTCGGGGCGGATGAAGGCCAGCGATTGCTGCGCATCCGCCTCGTCGTGCTGGACGCCGTACGGCAGTCGCATCGCGACGAAGCGCGCGTCGTATTGCGCGTCGCGCAGACGTTCGACGGCAAGCTGCGCGAGCCGTCCCGCCGTCGACGAATCGACGCCGCCGCTGATGCCGAGCACGTAGGCCGCAAGTCCGTTCGCGCGCAGGTAATCGGCGAGAAACGCGACTCGCCGCTCGATTTCGCGCGCCGCGTCGAAATGGTCCGCGACGTGCAGTTCGGCTGCAATCTGCCGCTGGCGCGCGGCGCGTTGCTGCTGGTCCATCGACATTCTCCTTGCAAATGGCGCAGATACTACTGGCGATGATGGCATGAAGCGCTGAACTCGATGCGCCATCACACATTGTCTGGTTTAATGTGGCATACCCATAACTAAATCTGAACGATTAAGGCTTTAAATCGACAGATGCAGTAGCTGTCCGATACCGGACAGCGCGAAGGCACGGCGCGGGTACAACGTTTCCGCGCCGGAAGAGGCCCGGCGGCACGCCACGAGCGGTTGCACGGGTTGGGCGACTGGCAGTGACGTTCGAACAAAATGACCAGCAAAAAACAGAACAGGGTAGTCATTCCGCCTGCACGAGAGAGGGTGGATGCGCAGAGCGGCACACTGCGCAGTGATAACGGGGATAGGGCGATCGGTGTGATCGCGTCGGTGTTGCGCGTGCGTTCGTGCGTGCGTCGATCGGCGTCGTCGTTCGGATTGTCGTTAGCGCTTTTGCTGACTTCGGCGCTTGCCGTTCCCGCGCTCGCGCAAAACGCGCTTGCCGCCGATGCGCCGCGAGTCGCGTCCAATGCTGCCGTCGACGCCTCCGCCGTTGCTGCGCACGATGCCGCCGGCCGCGTGGACCCGCGCCGCGCGCTGTTGATGCGTGACGTGTTCGCGCGCAGCGTGACGCGCCGTCTGAAAGTGCCCGCCTCCGACCAGCGCGCGTACGGCGAGCGTCTGCAGCAGGCGCTCGTGCAGAACGATCTGGGCAATCTGTCGGGCGAGTATGTGGTGCTCGTCGATCGCAGCGAGAACGTGCAGGCGCTCTTCATCTACTTTCGCGCGGCGCCTTCGGACACGTGGCAGCTGATCGGCGCGTCACCCGTCGCGACGGGGAGGCCGGGCCAGTTCGATCACTTCATTACGCCGCTCGGCTTGTTCGAGCACACGCCGGACAACATGGATTTCCGCGCCGAAGGCACGATGAACCAGAACGGCATTCGCGGCTACGGCCAGCACGACATGCGCATCTTCGATCTCGGCTGGGCGCAGGGCGAGCGTGGCTGGGGCAAGGGCGGCATGTCGCAGATGCGCTTCCAGATGCACGCGACCGATCCCGACAAGCTCGAGCCGATTCTCGGCATCCGCCATTCGAAGGGTTGCGTGCGGATACCGGCATCGCTGAACGTGTTCCTCGACCACTACGGCATTCTCGATCGCGACTACGAGGCGCTCGTCGCCGACGGTCGCTCGTTGTGGGTGCTGCATTCGGACCGCGTCGCGACGCCGTGGGCGGGGCGTTATATCGTCGTTGCCGATTCGCAGCGCAAGGCGCGGCCCGCGTGGTCGCCTGCGCCGAGCGGCAAGGTCCGCGCGAAGGTGCCGGCGAACGCCGACACGGCGGATTAATGGGAGGGGCGAAGGGGCGCTTCGGCCAGCGGCGCGAGAAACCCGCTGCCGGCCAGCGCAATCAAGAGCGCGCGAGCAGCACACCGATCAGCGCGACGACGAAGCCGGCCACCTGCACCACCGTCAGCGTTTCACCAAAGCCGACGTAGCCTTCGAGCGCGGCAAGCGGCGGCGCGAGAAACAGCAGCGCCGTCGCGCGCGACGCGTCGCCGCGCCGGACCATCCACACCAGCAGCGTGACGCTCACGCCGGACAGCATCACGATGCCCCACGCGAGCGACACCCACAGCGCCGGCGACGGAATCCACCTGTGCTCGCCGAGCGCCAGCGCGAACACGAGCACGACGATCGCCGCGCCGAGGTTCTGCACGGCGCTCGCGCTGCGTATATCGGCTTTCGACAGCGAGGTTTTCTGGATCAGCGTGCCTGCCGTGATCGCGCACACCGCGAGAATCGACACGCTCACGACGAGCCATTCCGGCACGTTGCCCGCATGATCTGGCGCGACGCTCGCCGTTGCGGCGGCGAGCTTAGGCTCCAGCACCAGCGCGACGCCCGCGAGACCCAACAGCATGCCCGTCCAGCCGCGCCCCGACAGACGTTCGCCGAACAGTGGCGCCGCGACGGCCGCCGTCAGCAGCGGCTGCAACGCGCCGAGCAAGGCCATGATGCCCGCGCTCATCCCTTGCGCGACGGCCCAGTAGCCCGCGCCAAGATAGACACCTTGCAGCAGCGCGCCCGCGAGCAGATGCTTGCCGAGCGTACGGCCCCTCGGCCATTCGACGCGCGCGAAGAGCGCAGCCGCCATGAACAGCAGGGCAGTGCCGCCGAAGCGCGCGAGCAGGAAGAGATTCGGATCGGCGTAGGGCTTGATCGCGCGCGCGACCACGAAGCCCGTCGACCACAGGACGACGAAAACAACGGCATTGAAAACAACCAGCATCGGATGACTCGAACTGCGGACACGAGGCCCGCAGTATCGGCCAGAGCGCGCGTGGCCGTCTTGTTCGAAGCTGCACTCGCGTAGCGTGGGCAACGAAGCGCTTCTAGAAAACTCCTCAGTACGCGAGCAGCGCGGCGATCGCGCCGAGCAGGCCGCCGCACACCGTGCATGCCCACAGCAGCGTGCGCGTGCGCCGGTATTCGATCAGCACGTCGCTGACTAGCTGGGCCTGTTGCCTGACCGTCGTGACTTCGTGCCGATGCTGCAGATACTGCACCGCAAGCTGGGGGATGCGCGGCACGAGATGCGCGAGATGCGGCAACTCCTGCGCGAGATGCTTGATCCAGCCGCGATGATCGAACTCGCGGCGCGCGAGCGTAGCCAGCACCGAGCGCGCGATCTGCCACGAATCGACGCCCGGATGCAGCGCGTTCGCCAGCATCTCCGCCTGGTCGAACGCGCGCTGCGCGGCGGCGAGCCGTGGCGGCACATCGCCGCCGAACGGATGCACGGCAAAAAGCAGGTGATGGAACAGCGCGCCCGCCGAGCGCTCGTGCGACTGCGGCGCGAAATGCGCTTCGGCGCGCGTGCGCAGTTCGGCTTCGAGCTTCTCCGGGCGCGTGTCCTGCGACACATGGCCGGCATCGCGATGCAGATGCGCGAGCCGTCCGTAGTCCTGGTCGAACAGCGCCGTCGCGCCGTGCACGAAAAACTCGCGCTCCTGCGACGACAGACTCGACATCACCGCGAAGTCCGCGAGCACGATGCGGCCGAGCGTGTCCGGCTCGATGCTCACGCGCACGCGCGCTGCATCGAACGTTGCATGGAAGAAGCCATGCTCGAACGCCTGCTCGGTGACGACTTCGATAATGTGCCCGGCAAGCGGCGCGAGCTTCACGCCGCGCGCCGACAGACCAGCGAGATCGAGCGCGGGCAGCGATTCGATATGCTGCATCGCGAGCGTGCGGTCGGTGCACAGTTCCCAGATCACAGCTGGAATCGCTAGACGCTTGTCGCCGTCGAAATGATGCGCGGTCTGACTCAGGTTCGCCGCTTCGGCGCGCAGATCGAAGCGGCGCAGGATTTCCTGCGTGAAGGTATTGGCGAGCTCGCGCAGCCGCAGACGGCGCGCGTTCTTCGAGAGCTTCTCCATCCAGCGCGCGACCCAGCGCAGCAGCGCGGCCTCGTCGGCGATTTCCTGGACTTGCGCGACGCGCACGATCTTGAGCGCAATGTCGCGATGCCCGTCTATCGGCTCGATCAGCCGCGCGACATGCGTCTGTTCGGCAAAGCCGTTTTTCGCGGGCGTCAGATCGATTGATGCAAAGAGCATTGATGCCGGGCGTCCGAGCGCTGCCGATATCGCATGCTCGACCTGGTCGGGCGGCAAGGGCGCTTCGAGGTGGCTGACGGCGTCGATTGCGTCGTGCAGCGTGCCTGTCGCCAGTTCGGGGCGGCGCGCGAGCGATTCGGCGAACGCGCTCGCCAGCGGGCCGAGGTTGGGCAGCGCGCGATGCACGCCGGCCCGGCCGCCCGGCGATTCGTGCACGCGCGAAACGAGCGTGACGATCCAGTGCAGCTTGTGATGCTCGGGCGCGGCGAGCCAGATGAGACGCGCGCCATAGCGCAGCGCGTGAAACAGCAGTCGTAGTCGGCGAAACAGAGGGGGCATCGGCGGTTCGTTCGACGGGGCGCATCGGGGAGGAAAGACCGCTCAGATTAGCAGGGATGCGCCGCGCGGAACATCCGCAGCGTTGCGACACGCGCGGTTCAGGACATGTAAAGCGCATATGAAGGGCATACGCCTACCGTCCGCCAACGGCATGCCGACGAAGCCCCGACAGTCCGCTCACAGCCAGCACACGTTCCTTCCGCGCCGTGCCGCCATGCGTAATACAATACGGCGCGGGCATGCCCGATCCCTGAATACACGCTCGCCGCCTGACAGCGGCCACCATAACCGATGCTGGCAGAACAACGTCATCAATATATTCTGGCTCAGGTCACGAAGACGGGCGCACTGTCGGTCGCCGAGCTGGTTCGCGAGCTCAACGTATCGCGCGAGACCATCCGCCGCGACCTGAACGCGCTCGCCGAGCGCGGCCTGATCGTGACGACGCACGGCGGCGCGCTGTCGAGCGACCGGCGCGAGCCGGACCTCGATACCCGGGACGCCGCCAATGCCAGCGCGAAGCGCGCAATCGGCGAGCGCGCGGCGCAACTGGTGCCCGACGGCGCGTCGGTCATCATCGATTCGGGCAGCACGACGCACGCGGTCGCACGCGCGCTGACTGACCGCCACCGGCTGACCGTCTATACGAACGACTGGCGCATCGCGCTGCTGCTCGGCCGGCGCAACGACAATCGCGTGACGCTGCTCGGCGGCGAGCTGTCGGACAACGAAGACGCCGCGTTCGGCCTCGATACGATCACCCAGCTGTCGCACTATCACGCGGACTTCGCGCTGATCGGCGCGGGCGGCATCACGCCGGACGCACAGTTGTCCGATTACTCGCGCATGGCGGCCGAAGTGCGCTGCCGGATGATCGGCGCGGGCAATACGGTCATCGTCGTCGCCGACAATTCGAAGTTCGGCCGCGTGACGCCCGTGCGTATCGAAGGAATGGAGAAGGCGCGCTACGTCGTCACGGAGCTCGCGCCCGACCGCGCGCTCGCGAAGGCGATCACCGCGCGCGGTCCTGAAATCCTGATCGCGTGAGTGTCGCGCTTCGCATTCCTTCCGTCTTGCTTACCTCACGCTGATGCCGAGGTCCGCCAGCGTCCGGCCGATTGCGGCGACGGCGTTGTGCATCTCGTTAGTATCGATAGCACCGATGCAGCCGACGCGGAACGTCTCCACTTGCGTCAGCTTGCCCGGATACAGGATGTACCCGGCTTCGCGCACGGCTGCATAAAACTGCACGAATTGCCACTTCGGATCGCGCGGCGCGTGGAACGTGACGATCACGGGCGCCTGCACGTCCGCCGGCAGAAACGTCTCGAAGCCGAGCGCCTTCATGCCGCCGACAAGCGCCGCGCAGTTACGCGCATAGCGCGCGCCGCGCGCGGGCTGGCCGCCTTCCGCGATGAACTGGTCCAGCGCTGTGCGCAGCGCGGCGACCACGTGCGTCGGTGGCGTAAAGCGCCATTGTGTGGTCTTTTGCATGTACGCGAACTGGTCGTACAGGTCGAGCGCGAGCGACGGCGAACGGCCTTCGCACGCTTCGAGCACGCTGCGCCGCACGATCACGAAGCCCATGCCGGGCACGCCTTCCAGACACTTGCCGCTGGCCGACACCAGCGCGTCGATACCGCTGTCGCGCAGGTCGATGGGCAGCGCACCGAACGAACTCATCGCGTCGACGATCAGGCTTTTGCCGTGGTGCTTGCAGACGGCGGCGATCGCGTCGAGCGGATTGAGCAGGCCCGCGCTCGTCTCCAGATGCACCTGCGCGACGTGCGTGATGCGCGGGTCGTCGTTGAACGCGTCTTCGATTGCGGCGGGGCTCACGGGTTCGTCCTCGCGCAGCGGCAGTTCCACATACGCGATGCCCATGCGCTGCAGCACCTTGATGATGCGCGCGCAGTAAGCGCCGTTGTTCGGCACCAGTACGCGGCCGTCGCGCGGCACCAGCGTGCCGAGCGCCGCTTCGACGGCGAACGTGCCGCTGCCCTGAAGCGGCACGCACACGTAGTCATGCTCGCCATGTACGATCTCGACGAGATCGGCGCAGACGCTGTGCGTCATGCGATTGAACGCGGTATCCCACGATCCCCAGTCGCGCAGCATCGACTGACGCGTGACGGGCGAGGTCGTCAGCGGTCCTGGCGTGAGCAGGATCGGGTCGTTTCCAGAAATCACACAGCCTCCTTCGTATGGATCGGTTGCGCCGTTGCGGGCGCACATTGCATGGCCTGTTGTATTGCCAGCTGCCTTGCATATTATTGGCTATTTGTGTCATTTTGTGGAAATCGGCAGAATCTTCACGTCGGTGTCACAAAAAAAGACGATCCTTGCCGTGCCCGTTCAGGCAAGGCAGCCAGCAACGCGTAATCGTCGGAGGGATGCCTTGGCGCAAACGCCGCAAAAAAAGTTGTCAGCAATCTGCAATTTCAGCGGCTTCGGCCGCGACGTCAGGTGGACAGCGCGCCCGAAGCGCGGTCCGGACACCACCACTAACGGGTTACCCACAGGTTTTTGCCTTTCGGAGAGAACGACATGAAAAAGACGGATCACCTTCGCTCGACGGGCCGCGTTGGTCGTATTGGCCATACCGCTCGCAAACTGCTGCCCGCGCTGGTCGCGGCGGCGGCGTTCGGCGGCGCGATGTCCGCGCACGCGGCGGGTGCGGTCGTGCTGTACACGGCTGACGGCCTCGAAAATCTCTACAAGGACGTGCTACCCGCGTTCGAGAAGCAGGAAGGCGTGAAGGTCAACATCGTCACGGCCGGCAGCGGCGAAGTCGTGAACCGCGCAACCGTCGAAAAGGACGCGCCGAAGGCCGACGTGCTCGTCACGCTGCCGCCGTTCATCCAGACGGCAGCGCAGTCGGGCCTGCTGCAGAACTATCAGAGCGTGAACTACAAGAACGTGCCCGATATCGCGAAGGCGTCGGACGGTGCGTGGGCGACGTTCGTGAACAACTATTTCTCGTTCGCGATCAACCCGGAAGTGGTGAAGACCCAGCCGAAGACGTTCGCCGATCTGCTGCACCCGGACTACAGCGGCAAGGTCGCGTACTCGAACCCGGCGACGGCGGGCGACGGCATGGCCGTGATCATCCTGACCACGTCGCTGATGGGCGAAGACAAGGCGTTCGACTACCTGAAGAAGCTCGAGCAGAGCGCCAAGTTCCACACCAAGGGCACGGGCTACCTCGACGTGCTGCTCTCGCGTAACGAAATCGCGGTGGCGAACGGCGACCTGCAGATGGATCTCGACGACGCAGCCAATGGCGGCCTGTCGATCAAGCCGATCTTCCTCGCAGCCGAGCCGGGCGGCCAGCCGACCACGTTCCAGTTGCCGTACGCGATCGGCCTGATCAAGAACGGTCCGAACCAGGCGGCAGGCAAGAAGCTGATCGACTATCTGATGTCGACGGAAGTGCAGTCGAAGGTGCCGGACATCTTTGGCATTCCGGGCCGCACTGACGTAGCGCTTTCGGGCAAGAACGGCGCCGCCGTCAAGCAGGCGATCTCGGGCGTGAAGCTGATTCCCGTCGACTGGAACCAGGTGATGGCGAAGAAGGCTGACTGGACGGCTCGCTGGAAGAGCGACGTGATCGGCAATTCGGGCAAGCAGCTCGAAGTCGTCAAGCCGAAGTAAATACGGCATCTGATGGAACGCGCGGCGCGATGATCGTTGAAACGCTCGTCACGCCGCGCAAAAAAGCATTCTGGCGCTTGCATGCGCCAACCAAAGTCACCAACGTAAGAGGATGGACCCGGTGAATACAGTAACGACTCTTGCTGGTTCGGGCGCGCTGGACGCCACGCCGCGCGCGCAAGGCGTCGCGCAGACGGGCGCGCCCGGCGGCGTGCAGATCGAACATCTGACTGTGCGCTTCGGCTCGCGCACGGTGCTCGACGATCTGTCGCTGACGATCGAGCGCGGCGAACTGTTGACCGTGCTCGGCCGCAGCGGCTGCGGCAAGACGACGTTGCTGCGCTTCATCGCCGGTTTCATCGAGGCGGACGGCCTTGCAGGCACGTTGACAGTCGCGGGCCGCGACCTCACGCATATGCCGCCGCACAAGCGCAATCTGGGCCTGCTGTTCCAGAGCTATGCTCTGTTCCCGCATTTGTCCGTGTTCGAGAACGTCGCGTTCGGTTTGCGCGCGCGCCGGATCTCGACCAAAGAAATCGCGCGGCGTGTCGCCGACGCGCTGAAGCTCGTGCAGCTCGGCGACGCCGGCCACGTGATGCCCGCGCAACTGTCGGGCGGCATGCAGCAGCGCGTGGCGCTCGCGCGTGCGCTCGTGATCGAGCCGGATGTGTTGCTGCTCGACGAACCGCTTTCCGCGCTCGACGCCAATCTGCGTGCGTCGGTGCGTTCCGAACTGAAGGCGCTGCATGAGCGCCTGCCGAATCTGACCATCGTCTGCGTGACGCATGACCAGGACGACGCGCTCGTGCTGTCCGACCGCACGCTGCTGATGCGCGAAGGCCAGATCGCGCAGCTCGGCACGCCGCAGGAACTATACGACCAGCCCAACGACGCGTTCGTCGCGCGCTATCTCGGCGCGGCCAATCTGCTGCCGCCGAGCGTCGCGTTCGCACTCGGCGACGTGCGTTACAGCGAGCGCGAGCGTGTCGCGTGTCTGCGTCCCGAGGCGATGCGTATCGTGCCGCTTGGCGAAGGTCAGTTGCACGGCACGATTTCGACGGTCGAATGGTACGGCTCGGTGCTGGCCGTGCAAGTCGCCCTCGACGCGATGCCGAACGAACCCGTGCAGGTGTCGATGCAGCGCGGCACGGGCATGACGCCCGAGAAGGGCGCGCGGATTTCCTTGCGTTACGAGGCAGACGATGTCGTCCTTATTCAGCCCTGACGCCCGTCCCGACGCGCTCGCGCAAGCGGCTGACGCACGCCGCGCTGCGACGGCCGCCTCGCACGCGGCGGCAAAGCGGCGGCGCGAGCGCCTGTCGCAAGCGCATCTGGCGTTTCTCGCCGTCTTCGTGCTCGGCCCGCTCGTGATTTATCCGCTTGTGCGGCTCGTGTTGCTGAGCCTGTCGGGCGAGCATGGATTGAGCTTTCACGCGTACTCGACGTTCTTCCAGAACCCCGAAACGAGCGGCGTGATCGGCACGACGCTGTGGATTCTGTTCGCCAGCGCCGGGCTCGCATCGCTGCTCGGTGTCGCGCTCGCGTCGCTGCTGTTCTTCAAGCCGTTTCCGGGCGCGCGCCTCGTCACGCGGTTTCTGGAACTGTTCGTCGCGTTCCCGTCGTTCCTCGTCGCGTTCACGCTGATCTTTCTGTACGGCTCGCAAGGCTCCGTCAGCATCGGGCTGCAACGGCTCTTCCATCTCGAAGCGCCGCCGCTCGATTTCCTGTTCGGCATCGGCGGCGTGATTCTCGCGGAAGTGGTGTTCTACGCGCCGTTCGTCGTGCGTCCAACACTTGCGTCGTTCGCGATGCTCGACATGCGTCTGATTGAAGCCGCGCGCAGTCTCGGCGCGAACGGCTGGATGGTCGCGTTTCGCGTAATCTTGCCGCTCGCGTGGCCAGGCATCGCGGCAGGCACGATCCTGTGTTTTCTGCTGACGCTCAACGAGTTCGGCATTCTGCTCGTGCTCGGCAGCGCGCATCTGATCACGCTGCCCGTGGCGATCTACAGCTCGGCCACCGTCGATCTCGACCTGCCGACGGCTGCCGCGGGCGCCGTCGTGATGCTGGCGATGTCGCTGTCGTTGTATGCGCTATACCGCCAGGTCAACAAGCGCAAGGTGAGGGGAGCGAAGTAATGTCCGATCTCGATCAAACTGTGCTGCCCGCCGTGCAGCATCGCGCGCGGCCCGTTCAACACGGATTCGTCGCGCGCGTCGCGGGCGGGCTGTTCATGGCGTTCGCCGCGCTGTTGTGCTTCTGGCTGTTCGTGCTGCCCGTGATCGTGGTCGCGCTGTCGAGCGTCGCCGCGCACTGGTCGGGCACGATCCTGCCTGACGGCTTCAGCATGCGCTGGTTCGAGCGGCTCGGCGGCAGCGATTTCGATGCGCTCGTGACCAGCTTGCAGATCGGCTTCGGCGTCGCGATCCTCGGCACGATTCTGGGCCTGTGGCTCGCGCTCGCGCTCGAAGGGCGCGACCGGCGCGGCCTCGGCGCGCTCGTCGATACGATCGCGATGGTGCCCAACGGCGTGCCGAGCGTCGTGCTTGGTCTGGCCGTGCTGATCGCGTATCACAAGAAGCCAGTCGATCTGTCGAGTTCCGCTGCCATCGTCGTATTCGTGCAGCTGGCACTGGTGCTTCCATTCTGCTATCGCTGCGCGGCGGCTGCGTTGCGACCCGAACTGACCGTATTGCGCGAGGCGGCTGCGAGCCTCGGTGCGCCGCCGTCGATGGTGCTGCGCCGGGTCGTGCTGCCGCAACTGGTGCCCGCTATCCGCGCGTCGCTCGCGCTCGGCTTCGCGCTGTCGCTCGGTGAACTGGGCGCCACGCTCACCGTTTATCCGCCGGGTTTCGCGACGGTGCCGATCGTCGTCGTCGGACAGGTCGAGCGCGGCTATTACCTACCGGCGTCGGCGCTGTCGCTGATTCTGCTGATTGCATCGCTCGCTGCGCTGATGCTGATTGCCGCCCGCGTGCCGCGTCGCCGCGTGGACTGATCGTCAACGTTTCCTGATTTTTCGTGAGGTGTGCCAAGCCAGCACACCACGCATGTAAATGTGGCAAATATTGTCGAAATGACCGAAAATATGGAAATTGACTCGGGCGACCGGATCGACGTGGTCAGGCGGCATTCGTTGACGGCGCTGGTGCGCGACGAGATCGAACGGCACATCGTCGACGGCAAGCTGGCGCCCGGCGACAAGCTGAATGAAACGGATTGGGCCGCGCGTCTGCAGGTGTCGCGCGGGCCGGTGCGTGAGGCGTTTCGCGCATTGGAGCAGGCAGGGCTGGTGCGCAACGAAAAGAACCGTGGCGTGTTCGTGCGGACCGTGTCGCTGGCGGAAGCCGACGAGATCTACGCAGTGCGCGCCGTACTCGAAGAGGCGGCGTGCCGGATGCTGGCGCCGCGTATCGATGCCACGCAACTGGCGGCGCTGCGCGCGCATGTCGACGCAATGCGCGCCGCGCTCGATGCCGGCGATCACGACGCGTATTCGCGCGCGAACGTCGCGTTTCACGATGCGATCGTCGCGACGGCGGGCAACGGCAAGCTGTACGAGACGTATCGCAGGCTGGTGGGTGAGTTGAGTCTGTTCCGGCGCGCTGCGCTGGGCGTGCGGGGTGATGCGATGGAGCGTTCTCTCGCCGAGCATCGCGCGATTCTCTCGGCGCTCGCTGCGCGCAATGCGGACGAAGCCGCGCAACTGATGCTCGCGCACGTGGACGGCGGCAGGCAGCGCGCGCATGAGGCCGTCGAGCCGCGCGCGTCAAACGGAACGGACGACGGCAATGACGGGTTGAGCGCGCTGCTCGCCTGAACAGAGGCGGAACGAATCAAGAACACGCGTCGACGACGCGTAGGGAAGAGTGCAATGGCAATCCAATCCGAACGTAATGTTGAAGTGAATGGCCGCAGCTACCTGCTGCCCGTCAAGCCGACGGTAGTCGTGTGTGTCGACGGCTGCGAGTACGACTATCTGGAAGCGGCCGTGAACGCGGGCGTTGCGCCCTTTATCGGCAAGATGTTGCGCGACGGCGCGGCGTTCAAGGCCGACTGCGTGATTCCGTCGTTCACCAACCCGAATAATCTGTCCATCGTCTGCGGCGTGCCGCCTTCCGTGCATGGCATTTGCGGCAACTACTTCTGGGACCCGCAGGCCAACGAAGGCAAGGGCGCGGAAGTGATGATGAACGATCCCGCCTACCTGCGCGCGCCGACGCTGCTCGCCGCTGCCGCCGATGCGGGTGCCGCCGTCGCCGTCGTCACGGCCAAAGACAAGCTGCGCCGCCTGCTCGGCAACAAGATGACGGGCATCTGCTTCTCGGCGGAGAAGGCCGACAAGGTGACGCTCGACGAGAACGGAATCGACGACGTGCTCGGACTGGTTGGTCTGCCCGTGCCCGACGTGTACAGCGCGGATCTTTCCGAGTTCGTTTTCGCGGCGGGCGTGCGGCTCGCGCAGACGCGCAAGCTCGGCCTGATGTATCTGTCGACCACTGACTATATCCAGCACAAGTGGGCGCCCGGCACGGAAGGCGCGAACGCGTTCTACGCAATGATGGACGGCTATCTGGCGCAACTCGACGCGCTCGGCTGGGTGATCGGCCTCACCGCCGACCACGGCATGAACGCGAAGCACGATGCGCAGACGGGCGAGCCGAACGTGATCTATCTGCAGGACGTGATGGACGAATGGCTTGGCGCGCGCGCGGCCCGCGTGATTCTGCCGATCACCGATCCCTACGTCGTGCATCACGGCGCGCTCGGTTCGTTCGCGACGATCTATCTGCCGCCCGACGCGAACGCGCGCCAGGTGATCGAACGTCTTGCTGGCTTGAAGGACATCGAGGTCGTGCTCGACAACCAGGCGGCGTGCGAGCGCTTCGAGTTGCCGAACGACCGCGTGGGCGACATCGTCGTCGTCAGCAAGAAGAATACGGCGCTCGGCACGCGCCGCGATGAACATGACCTGTCGGGTTTGACCGTGCCGCTGCGTTCGCATGGCGGCATCTCGGAGCAGGTGGTGCCGCTGATCTTCAATCGACGCATCGACGAATCACGTGTCGCAGGCAAGCGTCTGCGCAATTTCGACGTGTTCGACCTTGCGTTAAACCATGTGGCGGCCTCATGAACGCAATCCTGCAGTCCAACGACCATCCCGCGTTTCGTGCGGAAGCGCTGCGTCTGAAGGGCGAGCGCGCGGGTCGCACACGTACGCTCGATGTGTTCGATCCGTATTCGGGCTTGCGCGTCGGCACGGTGCCGATGGCGAGCGTCGATGATGTGCGCGCCGCTTTCGAATACGCGGGCGCTTATCAAGCGAAACTTTCGCGTTACGAGCGCTCGCAGATTCTCGAGCGCGCGGGCATCCTGCTGCGTGAGCGGCTCGAAGCGGCGTCGGATCTGATCTCGCTCGAATCGGGCTTGTCGAAGCTGGACTCGCGTTATGAAATCGGCCGTGTCGCCGACGTGCTGAAGTTCGCATCGATCGAAACCTTGCGTGACGACGGCCAGAGCTTCTCGTGCGATCTGACGCCGCACGGCAAGAAGCGGCGCGTGTTCACGCAGCGTGATCCGCTCGCGGGCGTGATCGTCGCGATCACGCCGTTCAATCACCCGATGAACCAGGTCGCGCACAAGATCGCGCCTTCCATCGCGACGAATAATCGCGTGATCCTGAAGCCTTCGGAAAAGGTGCCGCTGTCGGCTTACTTTCTCGCCGATGTTCTGTATGAAGCCGGTTTGCCCGCGCCGATGCTGCAGGTGCTGACGGGCGACCCGCGCGAAATCGCCGATGAACTGATCACGAATCCGCTCGCCGAACTCGTCACGTTTACGGGCGGCGTGGCGATCGGCAAGCATATCGCCGAGCGCGCGGGCTACCGGCGCGTCGTGCTGGAACTCGGCGGCAACGATCCGTTGATCGTGCTCGAAGACGCGGATATCGAGCGCGCGGCTACGCTGGCCGTGCAGGGTTCGTACAAGAACTCGGGGCAGCGCTGCACGGCCGTCAAGCGGATCATCGTGCAGAAGAGTATCGCTGCGCGCTTTACGGAACTGGTCGTCGAGAAGACGCGCGAATGGACCTACGGCGATCCGTTCGATACGTCGAACCAGATGGGCACTGTCATCGACGCCGACGCGGCGCGGCTGTTCGAAGCGCGCGTGAACGAGGCCGTCGCGCAGGGCGCGCGCCTGTTGACGGGCAACCAGCGCAAAGGCGCGCTGTATGCGCCGACGGTGGTCGATCAGGTCGATCCGTCGATGACGCTGATCCGCGAGGAAACGTTCGGCCCCGTCTCGCCGATCATCACCTTCGACACGATCGAAGACGCAATCCGTATCAGCAATGGCACGCCGTTCGGTTTGTCGTGCGGGCTATGCACGAACCGGCAGGATGTGATTCCGCGCTTTATCAACGAACTGCGCGTCGGCACGGTGAACGTGTGGGAAGTGCCGGGGTATCGCGTCGAGCTGACGCCGTTCGGCGGCATCAAGGATTCGGGGCTCGGATACAAGGAAGGCGTGCAGGAAGCGATGAAGAGCTTCACGAATCTCAAAACCTTTTCTCTTCCGTGGGAGTGATGTTGTGGCATTGAATCTCGACGACATTCGCGGACTGTTCGAAGCGCACGGCCAGCTTGCCTATAGCGGCGAGCCGGTGACGCAGCTCGAGCATGCATTGCAAAGTGGCGCGCTGGCGGAATCGGAAGGCGCTGCTGAAGAACTGGTTGCGGCGGCGTTTCTGCATGACCTCGGGCATCTGCTGAACCGGCAGGGCGAGACGCCGACCGCGCGCGGTATCGACGATCTGCATCAATATTTTGCGTTGCCGTTCTTGCGGCCGGTGCTGCCGGAAGCGGTGCTGGAGCCGATTCGGCTGCACGTCGATGCGAAGCGCTGCCTGTGCGCGATCGATGCAGCGTACTTTGGGAAGTTGTCGGTGGATTCCGTGCGCAGTCTTGAGCTGCAGGGCGGCATATTCAGTGACGTCGAGGCGCAGGCATTTCTGAAGAAGCCGTTTGCCGAGGATGCGCTGCGCTTGCGTCGCTGGGATGATCTGGCGAAAGAAGCGAATCGCGCGACACCGGATCTCGATCACTATCTAAATCTCGTGTCGCGTGTGATGGAGCGGCATGCTGCCGTTTGACTTGGATCGGTAGGCAGGCCGCGTGTACTTGCCACCTATGTCATGCGTTTTACGCACATCAAAAAACCGCTTGCAACCACGCAGGCAAGTGTCTAGAATTCCGGTCTTTCGCGCTGCGGCCAACGCGGCGCGAATGAAACAAGGAAGGCGGGAGAGCCAGTATTGACGGGGCTTTCCGGTGGAGTCGGCGGGTTGGGAAGTTAAAAAACCGGTTGACGAAACGAAAAAGGTTCTTCATAATCTCGTTTCTCTGCTGCTGACGCAGCAACGCGGTGAAAGCAAGGCGCTTCCCGCGGAAGTTCTTTAACAATCAACAGCCGATAAGTGTGGGTGCTCGATGGCGAGCGCGCGGTGATCTTCGGGTCGCCGGATAGCGAAAGTAATCGAGTCTCACACAGAAGTAATTGAGGAAGGTTCGAGAAATCGAAACTTTCGTCAGTGATTTTGAGTGAGCGACCGGGTTCGAAAGAGCCCGAAAAACAGTAACAGGTTTGAACTGAAGAGTTTGATCCTGGCTCAGATTGAACGCTGGCGGCATGCCTTACACATGCAAGTCGAACGGCAGCACGGGAGCAATCCTGGTGGCGAGTGGCGAACGGGTGAGTAATACATCGGAACGTGTCCTGGAGTGGGGGATAGCCCGGCGAAAGCCGGATTAATACCGCATACGCTCTGTGGAGGAAAGCGGGGGATCTTCGGACCTCGCGCTCAAGGGGCGGCCGATGGCAGATTAGCTAGTTGGTGGGGTAAAGGCCTACCAAGGCGACGATCTGTAGCTGGTCTGAGAGGACGACCAGCCACACTGGGACTGAGACACGGCCCAGACTCCTACGGGAGGCAGCAGTGGGGAATTTTGGACAATGGGGGCAACCCTGATCCAGCAATGCCGCGTGTGTGAAGAAGGCCTTCGGGTTGTAAAGCACTTTTGTCCGGAAAGAAAACCGCTTCTCTAATACAGAGGCGGGATGACGGTACCGGAAGAATAAGCACCGGCTAACTACGTGCCAGCAGCCGCGGTAATACGTAGGGTGCAAGCGTTAATCGGAATTACTGGGCGTAAAGCGTGCGCAGGCGGTTCGCTAAGACCGATGTGAAATCCCCGGGCTTAACCTGGGAACTGCATTGGTGACTGGCGGGCTAGAGTATGGCAGAGGGGGGTAGAATTCCACGTGTAGCAGTGAAATGCGTAGAGATGTGGAGGAATACCGATGGCGAAGGCAGCCCCCTGGGCCAATACTGACGCTCATGCACGAAAGCGTGGGGAGCAAACAGGATTAGATACCCTGGTAGTCCACGCCCTAAACGATGTCAACTAGTTGTCGGGTCTTCATTGACTTGGTAACGAAGCTAACGCGTGAAGTTGACCGCCTGGGGAGTACGGTCGCAAGATTAAAACTCAAAGGAATTGACGGGGACCCGCACAAGCGGTGGATGATGTGGATTAATTCGATGCAACGCGAAAAACCTTACCTACCCTTGACATGTACGGAATCCTGCTGAGAGGTGGGAGTGCCCGAAAGGGAGCCGTAACACAGGTGCTGCATGGCTGTCGTCAGCTCGTGTCGTGAGATGTTGGGTTAAGTCCCGCAACGAGCGCAACCCTTGTCCCTAGTTGCTACGCAAGAGCACTCTAGGGAGACTGCCGGTGACAAACCGGAGGAAGGTGGGGATGACGTCAAGTCCTCATGGCCCTTATGGGTAGGGCTTCACACGTCATACAATGGTCGGAACAGAGGGTTGCCAAGCCGCGAGGTGGAGCCAATCCCAGAAAACCGATCGTAGTCCGGATCGCAGTCTGCAACTCGACTGCGTGAAGCTGGAATCGCTAGTAATCGCGGATCAGCATGCCGCGGTGAATACGTTCCCGGGTCTTGTACACACCGCCCGTCACACCATGGGAGTGGGTTTTACCAGAAGTGGCTAGTCTAACCGCAAGGAGGACGGTCACCACGGTAGGATTCATGACTGGGGTGAAGTCGTAACAAGGTAGCCGTATCGGAAGGTGCGGCTGGATCACCTCCTTTCCAGAGCTTCGCGCTTCACAAGTTGAGCGCTCACACTTGTCGGCTGTTAATTGAAGACAGGCTCAGGGGTCTGTAGCTCAGTCGGTTAGAGCACCGTCTTGATAAGGCGGGGGTCGATGGTTCGAATCCATCCAGACCCACCAGCGTCTTGTCTGCGGTGGCTGATCGCAAACCCCCCTGTGTACTGTGTGACTGGGGGATTAGCTCAGCTGGGAGAGCACCTGCTTTGCAAGCAGGGGGTCGTCGGTTCGATCCCGTCATCCTCCACCAATTCCCAATGCCTAGCGTTCAGTGTGAACCGAGTGCTATGCATTGGCGATTGAGCCAGTCAGCGAATGATGTAAGGCATAGCGCTTTATATCGGCTGTCGTTCTTTAACAATCAGGAAGAAGTAGTAAAGAGATTCACGAAAGCGTGCTTAGAGATGGGCGCGTGAGTAGGTGAATCAGGGTTGTGATTGTATCAATGTATTTTTTGAGTTCATCGAAAGACGAACCTGGAATACGGCACAACGCGAATACTCAACCTGTAGCGAGTGAGTCTGGCGTGGCAACACGAAGAGACACACCCGTTATAGGGTCAAGCGAACAAGTGCATGTGGTGGATGCCTTGGCGATCACAGGCGATGAAGGACGCGGTAGCCTGCGAAAAGCGGTGGGGAGCTGGCAAACGAGCTTTGATCCACCGATATCCGAATGGGGAAACCCGGCCCGTATGGGTCATCCATGGCTGAATACATAGGCCATGTGAAGCGAACGCGGTGAACTGAAACATCTAAGTAACCGCAGGAACAGAAATCAACCGAGATTCCCAAAGTAGTGGCGAGCGAAATGGGACCAGCCTGTACTCTTTATCTTCGTTGTTAGCCAAACGCTCTGGAAAGTGCGGCCATAGTGGGTGATAGCCCCGTAGGCGAAAACAGCGAGGAAGAACTAGGTGTACGACAAGTAGGGCGGGACACGTGAAATCCTGTCTGAAGATGGGGGGACCATCCTCCAAGGCTAAATACTCGTGATCGACCGATAGTGAACCAGTACCGTGAGGGAAAGGCGAAAAGAACCCCGGGAGGGGAGTGAAACAGATCCTGAAACCGCATGCATACAAACAGTCGGAGCCTCGCAAGGGGTGACGGCGTACCTTTTGTATAATGGGTCAGCGACTTACATTCAGTGGCGAGCTTAACCGATTAGGGCAGGCGTAGCGAAAGCGAGTCCGAACAGGGCGATTCAGTCGCTGGGTGTAGACCCGAAACCAGGTGATCTATCCATGGCCAGGATGAAGGTGCGGTAACACGTACTGGAGGTCCGAACCCACTAACGTTGAAAAGTTAGGGGATGAGCTGTGGATAGGGGTGAAAGGCTAAACAAACCTGGAAATAGCTGGTTCTCTCCGAAAACTATTTAGGTAGTGCCTCGTGTATCACCTTCGGGGGTAGAGCACTGTCATGGTTGAAGGGTCCATTGCGGATTACTTCGCCATAGCAAACTCCGAATACCGAAGAGTGCAATCACGGGAGACAGACATCGGGTGCTAACGTCCGGTGTCAAGAGGGAAACAACCCAGACCGCCAGCTAAGGTCCCCAAATATGACTAAGTGGGAAACGAAGTGGGAAGGCTAAAACAGTCAGGAGGTTGGCTTAGAAGCAGCCACCCTTTAAAGAAAGCGTAATAGCTCACTGATCGAGTCGTCCTGCGCGGAAGATGTAACGGGGCTAAGTCATATACCGAAGCTGCGGATGCGTGCTTTGCACGCATGGTAGGAGAGCGTTCCGTAAGCCTGCGAAGGTGCGTTGAAAAGCGTGCTGGAGGTATCGGAAGTGCGAATGCTGACATGAGTAGCGATAAAGGGGGTGAAAGGCCCCCTCGCCGTAAGCCCAAGGTTTCCTACGCAACGTTCATCGGCGTAGGGTGAGTCGGCCCCTAAGGCGAGGCAGAAATGCGTAGCTGATGGGAAGCAGGTCAATATTCCTGCACCAGTGTGAAATGCGATGGGGGGACGGATCGCGGAAGGTTGTCCGGGTGTTGGAAGTCCCGGTCGCTGCGTTGGAGAAGGTGCTCTGGCAAATCCGGGCACGGAATTCAAGGGCGTGGCGCGAGCTCTCTAGGGGGCGAAGCAATCGGAAGGGGTTCCAGGAAAAGCCTCTAAGCTTCAGTTTCACATTGACCGTACCGCAAACCGACACAGGTGGGCGAGATGAGTATTCTAAGGCGCTTGAGAGAACTCGGGAGAAGGAACTCGGCAAATTGGTACCGTAACTTCGGGATAAGGTACGCCCCTGTAGCTTGAGCCCCCTGCGGGGTGAGGGTGAAGGGGTTGCAATAAACTGGTGGCTGCGACTGTTTAATAAAAACACAGCACTCTGCAAACACGAAAGTGGACGTATAGGGTGTGACGCCTGCCCGGTGCCGGAAGATTAAATGATGGGGTGCAAGCTCTTGATTGAAGTCCCGGTAAACGGCGGCCGTAACTATAACGGTCCTAAGGTAGCGAAATTCCTTGTCGGGTAAGTTCCGACCTGCACGAATGGCGTAACGATGGCCACACTGTCTCCTCCCGAGACTCAGCGAAGTTGAAGTGTTTGTGATGATGCAATCTCCCCGCGGCTAGACGGAAAGACCCCATGAACCTTTACTGTAGCTTTGCATTGGACTTTGAACCGATCTGTGTAGGATAGGTGGGAGGCTATGAAGCGTGAACGCCAGTTTGCGTGGAGCCGTCCTTGAAATACCACCCTGGTTTGTTTGAGGTTCTAACCTTGGCCCGTGATCCGGGTCGGGGACAGTGCATGGTGGGCAGTTTGACTGGGGCGGTCTCCTCCCAAAGTGTAACGGAGGAGTACGAAGGTACGCTAGGTACGGTCGGAAATCGTGCTGATAGTGCAATGGCATAAGCGTGCTTAACTGCGAGACCGACAAGTCGAGCAGGTGCGAAAGCAGGTCATAGTGATCCGGTGGTTCTGTATGGAAGGGCCATCGCTCAACGGATAAAAGGTACTCTGGGGATAACAGGCTGATACCGCCCAAGAGTTCATATCGACGGCGGTGTTTGGCACCTCGATGTCGGCTCATCTCATCCTGGGGCTGTAGCCGGTCCCAAGGGTATGGCTGTTCGCCATTTAAAGAGGTACGTGAGCTGGGTTTAAAACGTCGTGAGACAGTTTGGTCCCTATCTGCCGTGGGCGCTGGATATTTGAAGGGGGCTGCTCCTAGTACGAGAGGACCGGAGTGGACGAACCTCTGGTGTACCGGTTGTCACGCCAGTGGCATCGCCGGGTAGCTATGTTCGGAAGAGATAACCGCTGAAAGCATCTAAGCGGGAAACTCGCCTTGAGATGAGATATCCCCGGGGCTTCGAGCCCCTTGAAGGGTCGTTCAAGACCAGGACGTTGATAGGTCAGGTGTGGAAGCGCAGTAATGCGTTAAGCTAACTGATACTAATTGCCCGTAAGGCTTGATCCTATAACAGGTGTGTCTCGTGTCGATGATCGTTAGTGCTTCAGCACTTACGAGCATCCCACTCCCGAAGGGAGTACGGACACGCACACGGTTGAGTGATCAGTGTTGTGCCAGAAACAACACAACCCATACCCTCTTTACGCTTCTTCCAGATTGGCTGTGGCGCGACCCAAACCGCGACGCAGCAACCCGTCATGCCTGATGACCATAGCGAGTCGGTACCACCCCTTCCCATCCCGAACAGGACCGTGAAACGACTCCACGCCGATGATAGTGCGGATTGCCCGTGTGAAAGTAGGTAATCGTCAGGCTCCTTACCCAAGACAAGACCCCGCCCTCAAAAGCGGGGTCTTGGCGTTTCTAGCGCACGTTTTTAACGTCGTGCCACGACATCGCAACAGCCGTGGCCGGGCCGCAATGGCCGACCTTCCACGACATCCCCTCTACCAAACCAGAATTCGTCTTTACCGACGAACGATAGTGACGTCTTCGTTCACTTCGAGGACGTCATCAGATCCTCTTCAACGAAGCGCAGAATCGCCTCTGTCAGCGCCTCGCGCGGATAGGCATTTTGCGTGACGAACAACGAGCCAATGGTGGGATGCGTCCGGGCGATGGGCACGGCGAGCGCCCAGTGATCGGCGTTCACATATCCAAGAAGCGTACTTCCGGGCATTACCTGATCGTAGAAGATGACCTGGCTGTCATTGCGTGAATCGATACGCGCGAGCTTGTCATAGCTCGATTTCAGAATCGACGAGATGCGTTCCGGCTGCGGGAACGTCACGAGCGAGTAGTAGCGCAGTTCGCCCGGAAGCGGATGCTGCGCGAGCCACGCCTTGCGCGTGGCGGGTCGCAGACTCTGCACCGCGCCCCCATCGCCCGGTGTGCACGTCGCGCCTGGGAAATGCCTCATCAGGTCGGCCTGATATTGCTCCGCGTCGTTAGCGAGTGGCGACCCGCCTATCGCACCCGCTGCGCTGACTACAGCCGCCACACGGTTGCGGATTTCCGGATAGGCCACCACTGCTTCAAGAATGTCGGGCGCGCCCTTCGAATAGCCGATCAGCACGACGCGTGGCGCGCCTTCAGGAGGCGGCATGGCCATGATGGCGTCGCGGATCTGCCGCGCGTTATTCGCCGAACCCGAAAGGGCATCGACATCGATCAGCATTCCGTCATAACCGGACTGGCGCAGATTCGCGACGACCGTGCCTTGCGTATTCAGCCAGGGTCTGAAGCAGTCGTACCCGATCCCTGCTACGACAGCAGCGAGGAGGTGCCTTTGCGACGGCTTCAGATCGACCGGCTTGCCGTTACCGGGCGGCTCAGCACCTACGCGTGTCAGAGCGTCATCACAAGGCCGGTAGTCGGGCAGTGCGGTGCCGTGCGCTTCGAGGACGGCGCAATAGATCTCGCGAAAGCGCCCGCGCGCGTCCCGCACGCCGGCCTGCGATGCTGGAACCAGTACCAGCGGTGGTGTATCGGCGGAGTACGGGACGAGCGGTTTTGTTGCGCATGCACCGAACAGGAGAGCGGCGCACGCAGCCATCACGGCCGCTGCCGGGCGAGCGAAGGTCAGGTCATTTGGTTGCATCGCCCGTTTCCTTGCGTTGGATCGCCTCGCGCTGCTCAAGATACGGCACCCAGTCGATAAGCTGTACATCCGAGAAACTGAGAGGCCGCGTCGCAAAGAACATCACTGCACGCAAACCATCCGTGTAGTAGGTCGGGTTGTCGAGCGTCGTCCGCGGCTGCGTCTTCGTCGCCTCGCCGACACCGTACACGAAACCGAGCCTGTCGAGACCACCCGAGTACATCAGGTCCTGGATCAGGAAGTTGCGAGCTTCGTCGACATTACCGTGCAGGATGAGGTGTGCCTCGCCACGCGGTACAAAGCGTCCGCCAACAGGGCGGCCGACTTGCGCGACATAGACCGGTTGCCCCTGAAAGCGGATCGGCGTAAGCCACGCGCGTATCCACGTGGCGGGCGCGCCTCCCTGCGCCTGCTTGCGCCCGACAGCGTCCGCTTCCCGCCCGAAGACTCTCTGCACGGCGTCGGACCCGCGCAAGTCGCGTCGATAGTTGCGCCGTACCAGCGCCGCCCCGATGTCGGTAAGCTTGCCGACCAGCACCGCGTTCAGCGGATCGGCATTGACGGGGCCATCCGCGCTGGTGGCGCAGCACGGCAGATGTTCCAGCGCGGCCCGCAGCGACGCGAGATCCGGGCAGTCTGTGATCGCAGTCTCGGGATAGGCGAAGGAGAGCTGATCGTATTGCTGGACTGACGTGCCGCCCGGCACGGGCGCAAAGAGAGTGAACGGGATCAGCGTTTGACTACCGAACAGATCGATATTGACGAGCTTGGTCACGCGATCTGGGTTCGTGAACAGAATGCCGCTGCGCGTCTCTCCCGGCGGTATCGGGTTTTTGAAGCCGAGGTTGCTGAAGTAGTCGTCGATCTGCGTATTCGTTGCGCCGCCGATCAGGGTATGAAACGGCCACGCGACTTCATGCGGCGAGAAATAGTCCGGATCCGTACCGGAACGCAGCAGCCATAACGCCTGCGACGTCCCATTCTGCACTTCGACCCAGACAGACTGCACATGCGTTTTCTCGATATCGACACCGAACATGCGCACGTTGTCGTCACTGCCCAGCACGGCCGCGCTCACGCGCACATTGCGATTGGTGGCGCTCACGGCGCGCGTGCGCAATGGCCCGTCGTCGACATGCGGCGGGGCCTGCCATGTCGAACAGCCCGCGATTGCAAGCACGAGGCTCGCCGTGAACACCACGCGCTTCAACGCATGACATAAGGCACGCACGACGCTCATCGTTTCCCTCCGGACGATGTCCCCCTGAACGCGTCATCGGTGACCCAGGGGAATAGCTCGATCTCCGCGAGCGATCTCGGCGCATGGTCGAATACGAGCACCTGGCGATAGCCGTCCGTGTAGTACGGATCGGTTGTCAGGTTTTCGCGCGGCGTGCTCTGCGGCGCAGCACCCACACCCGCGACGAGACCAAGCTTCACGAGGCTCTGCGAATAGGCCATGTCTTCCGTCAGGGCGGTGCGCGCCTCGTCCACGTCAGGGTCGATCTTGTGCGTCGTGAGCGTCGGCGAATGAAAGGTGAGGCGAACGCCAATGTCGCGGCTGATCTGACCCACCCACACGGGTTTGCCGTGGTAGCGCATCGCGGCGAGCCAGAGCCGCAAATGGTTGCGCTGGTGGATGGTGTCACGTGCTTTTTGCAGCGCGAGATCCTGCGCGCGGCCGAACAGATAGAGATCGCTCACGGGCGCATTGACGTAGGGTTCGCCGGAGAGCGCGGACGTCACCATCTTCCAGATCGCGCCCGACCACTTCTGCTCGGTCGGACTCCAGCCGCGCCGCACCAGCGCGGGAAAGGCGTCGTCGAGACCGCCCACGATCACCAGGTTGATGGGGTCTCCATTCTTCGAACCGTCCTTGTTGGTCACGCAGCATGGCAAGGCTTCGAGCGCCGAGCGGAAGGCCTCGTCATCCGTATAGTCCACGACAGAAACGTCCGGGTCAGCAGCACGCTTGAAAACGTTGCTTGTCTTGTAGTCGGCCTGGAACCCGGGCACGACGGTGAGGATCGAGAACGTCTGCGCCCGCCCGCTCGCGACGAGATCTACTTCGACCAGCTTCGCGCCCTCGCTGAGGTTGGTCAGCACGAAGCCGGATGCCGTCTGCCCAGGCAGAACCGGGTTGCGGAAAGCGAGTTCGGTAAAGCGCTGGTCGAGTGCGCTGCGCTGTTGCTGCGTCGCGTCACTGTCGAACGTTTCTGCTGCTTCCGACGGCGGAAAGAAGTTGGGATCGAGCCCAGGGCTCATCAGGAAATAGCTGCGACTGTCGTTATTCTCGACTTCAATCCAGACGGGCTGAATTTTCCTTTTGGCGAGCTCGGCGTCGTACAGAGCCCTGCTTTCATCTGATGAAAGTACCGCTGTTGATACACGCAGGTCGCCGTCGGCGCGAGAGACAGCGCGGTTTTGGTAATGGGGCTCAGCGGTCGTGGTAGGGGTTTCGGCGCAGCCAGATATCAGGCAGGCCGTGAAAATTATCGTCAGCACTTGCAGCACGATGCGCTTCATTGGAGCACCTCACCACTGCGCGTCAGCGTAGATTTGAATTACCGTCTTTGGAGGTTTCGGACCTGCCTTGCGAAATGCAAGAAAATTATAGTGCGTTGCATGGACAACCAGCCACGTAAGTGACAGGACTGCCACTTCGCCGCAAAGGAACACCCAGTGATCCACTCCGTCACCGGCGGCAGTCACCCTCGTATTGAACAGTCTGCGGCTATGATTCGTGCTTATTACCCATCCCCGCTGACCAGTCATGTCGTCAACCCACGAAACTCGCCACGAAAGTCGCCTCGATGCAGGGCTGCATGACTTGCGCGTCACGCGTTATGGGTTTCTGCTGCTGGACAACTTCTCGTTGATCGCCTTGGGCACCGCCGTGGATCCGTTGCGAATCGCGAACATGCTTATCGAACGGAAGGTCTACGAGTACCAGCTGATCGGCGCGAGCAACGAATACGTGTGTTCCAGCGACGGGATTCGCGTGATGCCCGACACGTCGATGGCAGAAGCCGGCAAGTTCGACGCGGTCTTCGTCGTCGGGCCCAATCCGATTCCGCGCAAGGGCATCGGCGCCGTGCTGGACTGGCTGCGCTTACACGCGCGCAGCGGGACGGCACTGGGCGGCCTCGACACGGGCAGCTATTTTCTGGCGCGAGCGGGTCTGCTCAATGGCTATCGATGCACGATTCACTGGGAAGACCAGGACGTGCTACTCGAACAGTTCCCAAAACTCACGGTGTCGAACCGTCTGTATGAGGTAGACCGCGACCGCTATACGTGCAGCGGCGGCGTTGCGCCGCTCGATCTGATGGTTCATCTGCTCGGCTTGCCGCCCGGAAGCCATACGCTCGCCGCGCGCGTGCTCGAACTGTTGATCGCCGAGCGGCGCAGTCATGAACAACGGCAGGTCACGTCGCTGCGGCAGTACATCGGTGCCGAGCACGCGAAACTGGACGAAGCGCTGCAGGTCATGGAGAGCAATGTCGAGGAAACCCTGTCGGTGGCGGAGATTGCGACGTTTCTTGAAGTCTCGCAGCGACAACTCGAACGCTGGTTTCAGGAGCGGCTAGGCAAGACGCCCGCGCAGGCTTACCTGGAAATCCGTTTGTTGCGCGCGAGGCAGTTGCTCTACCGAACCGCAAAGTCCCTCGAAGAAGTATGCGCACGCACCGGTTTCACCTCGCTGACGCATTTTGCGACCCGCTACAAGGCGCAGTTTCACATCTCGCCGATGGCAGACCGCAGGCGTTATCAAAAGGCGCTATAAGCCTCGAAATCCACCAGCGACGCGCGCCCGCGCCCCGTTGTGGTTAACCCTCGATGTCGAAATGAGAGAGTCTGATGTCGTATCGAGAAATATTCTGAATCACCACACTCCTAACATTCGCTCACTTCCACAGCATTTTTCACCGAGGAGTCGAGCGCATGAAACTGGAGAACCTGATCCGGATCGAGAACGGCGAGAAAGTGAAGCACACTTTCTCCGATGCCGAATATGCAGGCCGTCAAGGCAAGCTGCGTGAACTGATGGCGCGCGAGAACATCGACGCCGTGTTGTTCACCTCGTATCACAACATCAACTATTACGCGGATTTTCTTTACTGCTCGTTCGGCCGCAAGTACGGGCTGGTCGTGACGGACAGGAAAGTCGTGTCGATCTCGGCGAATATCGACGGCGGACAGCCTTGGCGTCGTACCGTCGGCGATTACAACGTGGTCTATACCGACTGGCAGCGCGACAATTTCTTCCGTGCCGTGCAGGGCGAGATCGAGAACAAAGGCCGCGTGGGCGTCGAGTTCGATCAGATCCCCGTCGAAGTACTCGGCAAACTGAAGGCTGCGCTGCCGTCCGTCGAGTTCGTCGATATCAGCGCGCAGACCATGCGGATGCGCATGATCAAGTCGGCGGAAGAAATCGAAGTGATCAAACACGGCGCGAATGTGTGCGATGTGGGTGGCGCGGCGCTCGCGGCAGCCGTACATGAAGGCGTGCCCGAGCATGAAGTGGCGCTGGCGTCGACGCAGGCGATGGTGCGTGAAATCGCACGCCGCTTTCCCGATTCGGAACTGATGGATACGTGGACGTGGTTTCAGTCCGGCATCAATACCGATGGCGCCCACAACCCGGTGACGACGCGCAAGGTGCAGAAGGGTGACATCCTGAGCCTGAACTGCTTTTCGATGATCGCCGGTTACTACACGGCACTCGAACGCACGATGTTCTTCGATCATTGCCCGGCCGAGCATCTTCGTCTCTGGAAGGTCAATGTCGAGGTGCATGAAGCCGGGCTCAAACTCATCAAGCCGGGCGCGCGTTGCTGCGATATCGCGAATGAACTCAACAAGATCTACGCCGAATACGGGCTACTCAAGTACCGCACGTTCGGCTACGGCCATTCGTTCGGCGTGTTGTCCCACTACTACGGACGCGAAGCCGGCCTCGAATTGCGCGAAGACATCGAGACGGTGCTGGAGCCGAACATGGTTGTCTCGATGGAGCCGATGATCATGCTGCCGGAAGGCCAGCCGGGCGCGGGCGGCTACCGCGAGCACGACATTCTCGTGATCGGCGAGAAGGGCGCGACCAACATCACCGGTTTTCCGTATGGGCCGGACCACAACATCATCGGGGCTTAAGGGCCGATAGCACGAAGGCCTGCGGCATACGCCGCAGGCGATCCATCATGGCAGGAGGCTTCACCGATGTTTTCAAAAGAACAGACGATCGCAGGCTTCGATCCCGAACTGTCGAATGCGATGCTGCTCGAACGGCAACGGCAGGAAGATCATATCGAGCTGATCGCATCGGAAAACTACACGAGTCCGCGCGTGCTCGAAGCACAAGGTTCGGTGCTGACCAACAAGTACGCGGAAGGCTATCCCGGCAAGCGTTATTACGGCGGATGCGAGCATGTGGACGTGGTCGAGTCGCTTGCGATTGAACGGGCCCGACAGCTTTTCGGCGCAGCATATGCGAACGTTCAACCGCACAGCGGCTCGCAGGCCAACGCAGCCGTGTATCTGGCCTTGCTCGCACCGGGCGACACCATTTTCGGCATGAGCCTCGCGCACGGCGGTCATCTGACGCACGGTGCGAAAGTGTCGTTTTCCGGCAAGGTGTTCAATGCGGTGCAATACGGCGTCGATGCATCAACCGGGTTGATCGATTACGACGAAGTCGAACGGCTCGCGCTCGAGCATCGGCCGAAGATGATCGTTGCGGGTTTTTCGGCGTACTCGCGTGTGCTCGACTTTGCACGCTTTCGTGAGATCGCTGATCGAATCAGCGCGTATCTTTTCGTCGATATGGCGCATGTGGCGGGCCTCGTTGCCGCGGGTCTTTATCCGAATCCCATTCCGTTCGCGGATGTCGTGACGACGACCACGCACAAGACCTTGCGCGGTCCGCGCGGCGGCCTGATTCTCGCGCGTGCAAATGAAGCGATCGAAAAGAAGCTCAACTCGATGGTTTTTCCGGGCACGCAAGGCGGGCCGTTGATGCACGTGATCGCGGCGAAAGCGGTCGCCTTCCGGGAAGCACTCGGGGCGGAGTTCGTTGCGTATCAGAAGCAGACATTGGCCAATGCACGCGCGATGGTGGCCGTTTTCATCGAACGCGGCTATAAGATCGTATCGGGCGGCACCGACGATCACCTGTTCCTGGTGGATTTGATCGATAAAGGCATTACCGGCAAGGACGCGGACGCCGCGCTCGGCCGCGCGCATATCACCGTGAACAAGAATGCGGTGCCGAACGACCCACAATCGCCATTCGTGACGAGCGGCATCCGCATCGGCACGCCCGCGCTAACCACGCGCGGCTTCGACGAGAACGATGCGAAGCTCACGGCATCGCTCGTATGCGATGTGCTCGACCATCTGGGCGATGCACAGACGGAGGCCCGCGTACGCGAGCAGGTCGCGCAGCTTTGCGCGCGATTGCCTGTATATGACCGTTGATGGTTTGACGGCGACGCGGATGCATCGACATATAGTGGTTAATAGAACCTGCTAACGAGGAGACGTACATGAAGCAAAGCGTGGTGATAGGAGAGCTTGCGGCACCGGATTACGCGCGCCGCATCGGCGACGGCTGGCCGGTGCTGATACCCCTCGGCGCACTGGAGCAGCACGGGCCGCACATGTCGATGAACCCCGATGTGCTGCTGCCGACGGCGATCGGCATTGCCGTCGCGCAAAACATCGATGCACTCGTTGCGCCCGCCATCGCCTACGGCTACAAGTCACAGCAAAAGAGCGGCGGCGGCAATCATCTTTGCGGCACGACGAGTCTGGACGGTCATACGTTGTCGTCGACCATCAAAGACATCCTCAAGGAATTCGCGCGTCACGGCGCGCGCAAGATCTGCCTGATCAACGGCCACTTCGAGAACTCGATGTTCGCCGTCGAAGGTATCGATCTTGCGTTGCGCGAGCTGCGCTGGGAGGGCATTCACGACGTCCAGGTCGTGCTGCTGTCGTACTGGGACTTCGTTACGGAAACGACGATCGCGCGGATCTACCCGGAAGGTTTTCCGGGCTGGGCTGTCGAGCATGGCGGCGTATTGGAGACTTCGCTGATGTTGCATCTGCATCCGCATCTGGTCGACATGTCGCAGGTGCCCAGGCATGCGGCGGCGACGTTTCCGCCCTACGATGTGTTTCCGCCGATACCCGAATGGACGCCCGCATCGGGATGTCTTTCGTCTGCCGCAGCCGCCACGGCTGAAAAAGGAAAGCTGCTATTCGACGTCTGCGTTGAAGGTATGTCGCAGGCACTGAGCGAGGCGTGGCAAGCCCGCGCCAACGTATCGCTTGCATCGCGAGCCTGAAACCGGGGGAAGAGCCATGAGCACGCATGAGAGCAGTCACACGCGACAGACAGTGGACGCCGACAAGGCGTGGAGCATCGAGCAGCACGCAATCGATCCCATACCCCGCAAAGACCGGCATGGCACGCCAGCCGAACTCTTCAAGATGTGGATCGGCGCAAACACGAACTATGTAGTCGTCGTCACTGGCGCGCTGGCGCTCTCGCAAGGGTTGTCGCTATGGCAGGCGTTGCTGGCGATCCTGGTGGGCAATGCGTTCGGCTGTTTCGTGCTCGGTCTGACGACCATCATGGGGCCGAAGACGGGCACATCGGGCATCATGACGTCGCGAAGTTCCTTCGGGCAACTCGGCTCTTTCCTGCCGAAAGCCGTCAGTCTGATTTCGGCATTGAGCTGGTTCTCGATCAATTCCGTCGTCGCGACCCAGGCGCTCGAATCGCTGCTGAAAATGGGCGGCTTTCACAGTCACGGCGTGGTGTGGGTCTCGCTTGCGATCATTCTGGCCGCGGAGATCGTGCTCGCGATCTTCGGTCACGCCACGATCATTGCAGCGGAAAAATGGATCGCAGTCGTACTCGCCGTCCTGTTTGCGGGACTCGCCGCATTCGTATTGCCGCACACGAGCCTCGCAATCGCATCGCAGGTCAATCATGGTGGCGGGTCGTTCAGCACGTGGCTGATCGCAATGGGGATCGTGTTTTCTTATCCGATCGGCTGGGCTAATTTCGCCTCGGACTACAGCCGCTATTTCCCGGCGGAAACGAGCTGGAAGAAGATCGTACTCGCGGCGGGCGGCGGCCAGTTCGTCGCGCTGGTGTTCTGCGAAGTGATCGGCGTGCTGTTTGCAACGGCGCTCGGCGGATCGCTCGGCGATGACCCCGTCAGCCAGTTATCGCGTTTCCTGCCGACGTGGTTCATCGTACCGCTGCTGTTCGCGATCATTCTCGGCGGCATCGCGGCCAACGTGCCCAACGGCTATACGGCGGGTCTCGGTCTGCTCGCGTTGCGCATTCCGATCAACCGCATTACGTCGCTGGCGATCATCGCATTGTTCACATTGACGTTTCGTATCGTCACTGTGTTCTACGGACAGTTCTTCGACATGTACCAGGTCTTTCTCAACTACATGGTCTTCTGGACTGCGCCTTGGGCCGCGATTGTCGTCGTCGACTACTTCATGCGCGGCGGCCGCTATCGCACCGACGACTGGATGAAGTGGGGCAGTGGCGCGTACTGGTACACGGGCGGAATCTTCTGGCCTGGCATCATTGCGTGGGCGCTTGGGATCGTCGCGTCGATCGTGTTCTCCAACTCGCCGACCTATGTCAGTCCGTTGATGCGTGATTTTCTCGGCTGGGGCGACCTGAGTTTCGAGTTCTCCCTGCTGACAGGCGGTATTGCCTACTTCCTGCTCGCGCGCCGACATCCGCTCTTTCACACATCGTCGTCTGGGGATCGCCTGCAAGGCGACGTGCATTCCAGCTCGATCTGATAGTTATCAGCCAAGGTTGCCCGCTGTATTCGCCGACGTTGCAAAACGTCTGCGGATACAGCGGGTTTTTTGCATTTGCGCTGCTCCAATGCACCCATTGATTTCGCAATAAGAGTGTCCCGCTAACGTATACCCTCGATGTCGAAAACAGAAAGTACTGCGTCGAGACTGGAAATGTTCATTGATATTGGACTCCTACCATGCACTCAAGCAGGCTCGTTCGATTGAGGTTCGATTGAAAGAGCCGCAGCAATGCGTGAGCGCATGTTGCCGCCCGCGCACCGTCATCGCATCATCAGGTCTGGAGAGAGTCAATGAGCACGAGAAGAACCTTGTCGGGCGATTCCGCGAGCAGCGTCATCGCGCCTTCAGGAGCAGGTGACAGTTCCATGAACGAATCGGTCGACCCCAAACTGCTGAGACGCGCGGCATGCGCGAGCTTTATCGGCAACTTTGTCGAATGGTTCGATTACGCGTCGTACGGCTATCTCGCGACGATCATTGCCGTCGTGTTCTTTCCGAAGACGGACGGCAGCACAGGACTGCTGGCGGCATACGGCGTATTCGCCATTTCGTTCATCGTACGGCCGATTGGCGGCATTGTCTGGGGGCACTTCGGTGACAAGATCGGCCGGCGGACATCGTTGTCGCTGTCCATTCTGATCATGTCGTGCTCGACTTTCGTCATTGCGCTATTGCCGACCTACGCGCAGGTCGGAATGCTCGCGCCCGTCCTGCTTCTGCTAGTACGCGTGATTCAGGGCTTTTCGGCCTCGGGCGAATACGCGGGCGCTTCGGCATTCCTTGCCGAATACGCGCCGGCTAACCGGCGTGGCGTCTATACGAGCATCGTCCCGGCGAGCACGGCGGCAGGGCTGCTGTTCGGCTCGATTCTCATCGCTGTATTGCATGCCGTGTTGAGCAGCGAGCAGCTGCATTCGTTCGGATGGCGTTTGCCGTTTCTGCTGGCGGCACCGTTTGGTCTGATCGGACGGTACATTCGCGTGAAACTGGAGGACACGCCGCGTTTCAAGGCGCTGGAGCAAGACCACCACGTTGCGCGCGCGCCCATTGCCGAACTGCTGGGCAAGCATCGGATGAAGATGCTGATCGCGTTCGGCGTGACGTGCCTGAATGCCGTCGCGTTCTATCTGGTGCTGAGCTATATGCCGACCTATCTGTCGACGGAATTGGGCATGGACGAGACGGCATCGTTCATCGCCGCAACGATCTCGCTGACGGCTTATATCGGGCTGGTGTTCGTGATGGGGGCACTGTCGGACCGCATCGGCCGCAAGTCGATGCTGATCGGCGCGTCGATTCTGTTCGCGGTGTTGACCGTGCCGCTCTTCAAGGGGCTGGCAGGCGCGAGCTTCATGATGATCGTCGCGATCCAGGTCGCCTTCGGCGCATTGCTGACGATGAACGATGGCACGCTGCCGTGCTTCCTGTCGGAGATTTTTCCGACACGGGTGCGCTATAGCGGCTTCGCGTTTTGCTTCAATGCGGCGAATGCGCTCTTCGGTGGCACGGCCCCGCTGGTCGCGACATGGCTGATCGGGGCGACGGGCAACAAGCTTGCGCCAGCATGGTATCTGGTCGGCGCGGCAGGTATCGCGCTGATCGCGATGATCTTCAGCCGCGAGACTTCGCAGGCACCGTTGGCCGATGAGTGAACCGTCCATGAGCATTGCAGCCGGTTCATTCGAGGTCGAGGTACGAACAAAGGCGCCCCGAACCGATCTTGCGTTCCGTGACAGAAGGCCGCCCGTGCGGTTCGGAATCGTCCTTCTGCCGAATTTCACGCTGACCGCATTTTCCGGCTTTGTGGATCTCTTGCGTCTTGCCAGCGACGATGCCGATTTCAGCAAGCCAGTGCGGTGCGCTTGGACGATAGTCGGCGAAACACTGACGCCAGTGAGGGCGAGTTGCGGCATTCAGGTCCAGCCGTGGCAGACCTTCGACGAAGCAGGGCACTTCGATTATGTGGTCGTGATCGGCGGCTTGCTGCATTCGGGACCGGGCGTTAGCGACGCCACGCTTCGGTTCATTCGCCGTGCCGCCGGTGCGTCGTCCACGCTCGTGGGCATTTGCACCGGCGTGTTCGCGCTGTCAAGCGCAGGTGTGATGGATGGACATCGTGTGTGCGTCAGCTGGTTTCACTACTGGGACTACATTGAACGCTTTCCACATGTCGACGAAAGCCGGCTTGTCGCCGACCGGCTCTTTGCGATCGATGGGCGCCGCATCACGTGCTCGGGTGGTCGCGCTTCCATCGATGTGGCAGCGGCGATCCTGCAGCGGCATATCGATGTTGCGACCGTTCAGAAAGCGCTGCGTATCCTTCTGGTTGAAGACGCGCAGCGCCCGAGCGCGCCACAACCGCATCCGCCCGGCACCGAGCCCGTGACGCATCCCCGGGTGAGGCGAGTCGTTCATCTGATGGAGCAGCACATCGGGCGACCGTTGAGCATGGAGGAACTGGCCGATCGGGTCGAGGTATCCGTGCGTCAACTCCAAAGGCTATTCAAGACACAGACGGGCGAATCGCCCTTGGCGTACGCGCGGCGGATGCGGTTGAAGACGGCTGCATGGCTGCTGACGGACTCGGACCGGACGGTGGCGGATATCGCCGCAACCTGCGGCTTTTCGGATGCCTCTCACATGGGACGCGAATTTCGGCGCGAGTATGGCGTCGCCCCGAACGTGTATCGCGCCGCTCGGGGGAGCTTGCCCGTAGGCGTTTGCGGCGATGGGCAAACACCAATGGCTCGCCGCAAACTGGCCAATTGTTCTGCGAGGCTATGACTATTGTTTGACTTCGCGTGTTTTTTCCTTCAACTATTTCCAGGTGTGGCAGATACAACGCACACCTCGTGCCTGGCGACACCGTCTCGGACGCGCGGCGTTAGCGGCCATATTGCTGGTGGTTTTTGTTGCACGCGACTTTAAAGTTTTTCAGATCGGTGCCGAAATAGCGGAGTGTCGACGGGAAGCGCAACGCTTCTCGCACTTTCTCCTTTCTCTGCGTCACCGGTCAAAGATGAACATGGATAATTGTCGCGAGACGGCTGTTACAAGGATGGCGAAAAATACATCGAGCCAACGCCAGAGGAATATCGGTGACGGGGATTCATCGTCAGTCGTCGAATGGATCGAAGAAACCGCCGGTGTTTGGCTGGCGGCAGTGTTCACGGTTATTGCAGGGGCTGGAACGATTCTCCAGGTCGTCGCATTCTTCCGCTAGTTCCCATCTGGAATTGGCCTATTCGAAGGTTGCACTCAACGAGAACTGCACGGCGTTTCCGCTGGGTCTTGCATGGGCGGCGAACTCGTTGACCCACCGGAGATTCGCGGAAACAGGCGTTTTCCCGATCTTGCCAGCCCAGCCTACGATCGGACCCATGCCGACGGAATAGCCCTTCGCGCCACCGATCAGATCAGCGGTGGGACCGGTATCGTTGCCGAGCTGCTGAATCCACCCGCCGACCACGCCTACGCTCCACCCGCTCCTGAAGCGCTTGAGCGCCAGCACATCGAGTACGCTGACCGCGGCATTGTGATAGTTCGTGTCGCTATTCGTTGTATAGAACTCGACGCCGTAGTTGACGGTCAGCTCGACGTTGTTCTTCGGGAATACCTTCGTATAGGCAATAGTGGGTGTAAATGTCCACGTGTTCTGACCGGCATTGGCGAGACGATTGGGATTGTAAGCGCCCGTCGGTGCGTAGATTTGCAGGCTCAGCGCAGTGTAGTCGGTTGGCGAGAGACGATATCCGGCAATGACGGGTGCGAAGAAGATATCGGCGAACTGGGTACCATGATCGGGACGCAGAAGGCCGTTGAACGACGACGCATTGGAATATTGAACAGGTACACCAATCGACGAAGCAAAGTTCCATCCAGCCAGGCTGACACCCCATGTCTTCACCAGGTTGGCGATCGTGTAGACAACCTGATAATCCAGGCCACCCGTTATCTGATTCCCTGTAGATACTTTCTTGCTGGCACTGAGGGAGCCGTCGTAATAGATGGTCGCCCATGAAACGATCCACTCGCTGGTGGGGGGACGATTCCCCCGTATGGCGTGACCTGTTGACCGGTTATCGGACGACCGACCCCCGTTTCAGTCGCCGACGAATTTTGAGGTATGCCGGCGACACAAAGGGTCACCAGCAGACTATTGGTCACGTGTCGAATCCAGCGACGCTTATGCATAGTGTTGTCTCACGATTCTGCTTGGGATTCGCGAATGGCGCCAAAGGCGCAGACAGGCCTGCCGCAACGAATGGGCATTCCATGAGGTTTCGCGCGTTGACGTGGGTTTGAGCGTGAAGGCCGCGAGTATGGGCCGACCCCGGACGGTTCCAGAGATCGGCCCATTACTCAGGTTCGGTGAGGCAATCAGGTTCTTGCTGGATCTTTCAGAGGCACGCGAACCGGGCCGCCCACACTATTGAAGATGAGGTCGCCGTTCGGCGCGTACTGGATGATGGCGTAAGCGCCGTTGCCGAGATTGTCTTTGCCAAACTCGACGCGTTGTACGGTTTTGCCTGTGTTCCAGTCGAGACCCGTCAACTCCCAGCCAGTCTTTTTGTAATAGCCATTCACAAAGACGATACCCGACGCTGAACTGACGCTCGGTACCATGCTGATCGAAATCACATCGCTTCTTGTCCAGACCGAATGCCATTGATGTGTCTTCGGGTTCCACTCGAAACGCTCGGTACCGTGGCCCGGCTGGTTGACGGGGCCAAGCGCCAGTACGTCGACAAGCTTGTCCTTCTCGCCCGATTCCGAAATGTTGTTGACCACGAAGGCGCCATAGCCATTCACAACCACCGACTGTTCGGTCTGAACGAATTTCGGCAGCGGCGTCAATCCGGCCGTCACGGCGATCTGGCCTGCTATACGGTTAGACTTCGCTCCCGCTGGCGCCTTCCAGCCGGTCGGGATTTCATTACGCCAGAACGCGACCAGATGCATGCGATTCGCGCCGTCGGTGATCACGACGAGCTGGTCCTGATCCCGTCCGAATCCCATCAGCGTGGGCGTGGAACCCGAGCCATTGCCAAGCTTGATGGTTGGGGGCTGATCGCCGGTGTCGTACGGCGAGGCCCAGGCGCCATCCGCAGGATTGTCGGAGAGTTTCGTGCCCGTCCAGACCAGCTTATGCATGACCTTGTTCGAGGCAATGTAGATGCCGTTCTGAGCGTCGATCGCAAATGAGTTAGTCACGACCTCACCCGGTGCGAGACGCATCGTTTGGTCTTTTCCTTCAAGTGAGCGGTCAAGGACACTCACCGTGAAATTAGACGCGACGACGAGCTTTCCGTCATACGTGATGCCCATACCCACGAGGTACGCATCCGGACCAATAATCGAACGCATATTGATGGTCTTGATGACCTTTATCCCCGCGGACGGGTTCTCTTCGTCGATCAGGCTGAATTTCGTCAAGAAGCCGTCGGCAGTGTTGTAGTACACATCGTTATTCTTGTCGACAACCGAATAGACACCATTGACCGCGCGCGTCCAGTCGAGGCCATAGATATCAGTGACCGCTTTTTGCACTTGCGCAACCTTGGTGAACTGCTGACCGAGAACCTTGTCGTGCAACTGCGCAGAGATGACCTTCTGGCCTGGAGCCGTCATGCGGGCGATCTCCTTGAACCCGCCATTCGACACGTCGATGTAGGTGACACCTTCACTGGAGACACCCCACATATAAGACGGAGACGTCGATGCGAGCGTCATGATGTTGACGGGGCCCGCGACAATCCGTTTTTCTTTTCGAAGATCGACTTCGAACGTGCCGCGCGGAACGGCATACGGAAAGGAATCGCTCTGGGACGAATCGAAATGGGTAATGGCGTATTTTTCTGCCGCCAGATAAGGATTGGGTTTCGGATTGGCGGGGAGGTCTTGCGCAAGGAGAGCGAATGCAGGAATGAGGGCAGCGATACCAGCCAGCAAACGAAAACGTTTCGACATTAAGTGTCCTTTATCATGGAATTGCGATCATCCAGTTAAACGTGGAAGCGGTTGTTGTCTAAACTCTCAAAAGAAAATGCTCCAGGTAGTGACAGGGCCTCTCGATGCGCGAAGTGACCGGGATCACATGCCAGTTTCCGGGTAAATCGACAGTCTTCGGGAAGCCAGGTCCCGCTCACTCGCCAGCCGTTCTCCGAGACTGAAGCCATACGACGCCGTGCATAGCGTGGCGTGGTGATGAAATCCTCTCCAGCCACGGCCCGAATAGTGGTCAAGTCCGAAATCCTGCCGAAGTTCCTCGTGGTCCCGATCGGTGCGCCAGTGGTAATGTGCGGCGGCGACGAGTTCATTGATCGACGTGTCTTCCGGTAGCGTCGAAAGCCAGTATCTGACAGGTTCTGGCTCGCCCAGCGGCCACTTCAATAACAGCCATTGCTGTGGCTGCAGTCGCGTCCAGCATGCGTAGCTGTCGGCATACTGCACCCGCGCCACGCCAAAGCGGCTGCTTCTCAGATTGCCGTTCCCTTCGCGCCAACTGATTGTCTGCAACGCGTGCGCGGGCAATTCCATGGCCAGTGCTCTGACGCTGATGGGGTAGTGCCCGGCCGTACGCCACGTCTGCGACGCCAGGCGTCCCGTTTCCCTGTATCCCGTCGACGGTAGCGATTCGGCTTGCGGGCGCCAGACGCGTGCTTGCGACGTAACACCCAATACGTACGGCAGTCCGAGGTCAATCAACCCTTGCCTGAAGTCGGGGTCCATTCCGTAGCTGACATCGGCGAGCACGGGACGTGAGGGCGTTCCTGCGGCAAGCAGCCTTTCGATCTGTTGAAGCGCAAGTTTCGGTCTGGTCGCAAACTGCACGTCGGCGGGGACGCCTGCCTTCCTGCGCCGGATCGGATCGTCGGCCCATGCGCGCGGCAGATACAGCCGCCAGCCGACAGGCAGACTGGCACTTTCGCAGGCCAGCGAAACACTCACGGCAATTTGACATTTGTCATATCTGGCCGATGCTTCGTGAATTTGTCTCGCGACGCCCACTGGCTGGCTGCCACGCTTCGCAAACGTGTTGCAGTCGATGATCCACCAGCCGCTGCGGGACAAACCCGCCATTTGCGGGGTCACCCAGCGGGCGACCTGTCTCAGCAGTTCCTCATCGCACCACGGGGCTCTGGCGACGAAATGATGTAGCGCCTGACGCATTGCTTCCGCGCGTGCGGGTTGAAGATTTTCAGCAATGGCATTGGTGCTCTTTCGCTCCGACGGTCGCATCAGTCCCGTGCAATAGTCGCGCAGGCCGGCAATATGATGCTTGTGTCGGAACCCTTGAGAAAGATGTTCCAGGTACTCATCAAACCGTTGAGATGTACTCATTGCATTGGAATAGCTTCATTGGACGTCAGTTAGACTCAGGGAGCTTGACGTTTGAGTGCTGCGTCTGCATGAGGCGAACATGACATTCCCGTCATGTTTGACGCGGCGTAAGTCTTGAGGAAAACGGCAAAGCGGAAACAGACTTCCAGGGAAACCGTCGCTTTGATATTGTGGTGCGCTTGCCGGAGGATCTTCGGACCGCAAGTGATTCAAACGAGGTAACAGGTAATGCGAATTCTGATTGTCGAAGACGAAGGCAAGACAGGCTTATATCTACGCAAGGGTTTGACGGAAGCAGGATATATCGCCGACTGGGTGGAGGACGGCATCTCCGGGCAGCATCAGGCTGAAACGGAGGACTACGACCTGCTCATCGTCGATGTGATGCTGCCAGGGCAGGACGGCTGGACACTGTTGCAGAACCTCAGACGCAGCAAGTCGACACCGGTTCTCTTCCTCACCGCGAGAGACGACGTGGGAGACCGCATCCGGGGGCTGGAACTCGGTGCTGACGACTATCTCGCGAAGCCCTTTGATTTTGTCGAACTGACTGCACGCGTCAAGTCGATCCTTCGTCGCACGCGGCTGCAGGACTCGAACACGCTCCGTGTGTCCGACCTCGAACTCGACCTCACGCGTCGTAAGGCGACAAGGCAGGGCAAAGTCATTCTGTTGACGGCAAAAGAGTTTGCGCTGCTTTGGCTTTTGATGAGGCGTGAAGGGGAGATCCTTCCGCGCGCGATCATTGCGTCACAGGTGTGGGATATGAATTTCAGCAGCGACACGAACGTGGTGGATTCGGCCATCCGCCGTCTGCGTTCCAAACTGGACGACCCTTTCGAATCCAGGCTGATTCATACCGTCAGAGGCATGGGCTACGTTCTGGAAATGCGGGCCCAGGTGACACCGTGATTCGCTCATGAAGCACGCATAGACGCTTTCATTCGACGCGTTGTGCGGACAAATGCGTGGCTAATATCTATTGCGGATCTTTTGTGCTTTCTCAAACTTGCCCCTGTCGTCGGCGTGCTTAATCCCATGCCCGCAGCGGGCGCAGTACTATTCTCTCGTCGACATCGCGAGTACCACGAGCCGGATTGGTATTGCGGAATCGGCCGATTCCTGATGGCAAGGTAAGAGGCTGGACCGGGCAGCTGTCTGCCGCTGGAAAAGGAATTCAAATGCGTCGTGGATGGGGAATTCTGAGGTCGACAGCGTATGCGAGCTGCGGGACAAACGCGGGCGCAATATCGTCAACCTGCCGCGTTATGGCTTGCACTTCGCGGCACTAGCCGGTGGCAGCTAATCATGCTTCGTTATTTGCCCGGTAGCCTGCGTGTACGGCTCACCGTGCTGCTCGTCTTTTATGCGTCGGTTGCGTTCGCGATCAGCGGATTCGCCGTCTATGAAGCGATGATGAACCGTGTCGAAGCGAATGCGGCCGATCAGATGGAAGAGGTGATGTCGGCTCTCGAGGTTCACCTCTCCGGACTGAAATCGACGGCCGGGATCAACCGCGATCCGGATGTCTGGGAGGAGCACGTGCATGGGCGCGAGTACATGGCATTCGCTATTTTTGACATGGCGGGTAAGGATCTGCTGACGACGCGAGGCTTTCGCAACTACTCGCCGGTACTGGATGTGCAGACGCCAAACAATCCCGTCAGTCTTTCCACACCCACGACCGCGTTACGATATCTGGTGACCATCGTTCCGCTCGACGGACGTAACAGCACGGCTGTCCGTGTCGTCGTACAGTACGACGGCAGTGAAGAGCGCGAATTGGTAAGGTCGAACGCAGAGATCATCTTTATCACGGAGACGGTCGGCATTCTGCTTGCGGCAATCTCGGCTTACGGCGTGACGATGCTAGGGCTGAGCCCTCTGCGCCGCATTGTCACGCGAGCCGAGGAAATGTCGATCAGCCGGCTCGGGCAACCGTTGCCGAAGCTCACCAGCTCGGATGAACTGTTGGAACTAGGGCAGGCCTTCAACGGCATGCTGGCGCGTCTGGATGACTCGTTCACACGCTTGAGTGAGTTCTCTTCCAATCTCGCACATGATTTGCGCACCCCGCTCACGAATCTGCGAGCTGCGGCTCAGGTCGCTCTCGCGCAGTCGCGTGCTGCGCCCGAATACCGCGAAGTGATTGAGTCGAGCATAGACGAGTACGAGCGTTTGTCCCGAATGATCGACGACATGCTATTTCTCGCGCGCGCGGAGCGAGCCGACCTGTCACTATCGATCTGCGAGTTCGACGCGGCGGCGGAAGCGCGTCGCGTCGCCGGCTTTTACGAATCGTTGGCGCAAGCGGCGGATATCACCATCCACGTGCGTGGGCACGGGATCATCCATGCCGATTTGCTGTTATATCAGCGCGCGGTCAGCAACCTGCTCGCTAATGCGATCGCGTACGCGCCACGCAATTCGACGATCGACATTGAATGTTGGGAGCAACCGGGCGCGGTAGTGGTTCTGTTGTCCGATCGCGGCCCAGGGATTGCTCCGCCGCATGTAGAACGGATCTTCGAACGGTTCTACCGCGCCGATCCGACCCGGGAAAGCGCTATTTCCCGCAGTACAGGACTCGGGCTCGCCATCGTCAAATCGATCATGGATTTGCACCATGGATCGTGCGGTGTGAGAAGTGATCCTGCCGTCGGCACGACATTCTGGTTACGGTTTGTGTTACGGGAAAAGACAGTGAGTTCACCATCATGACAAACCTGATCGATGCACAGCATGGCACGTATGGTTGCTTTGATGCTAGAGCGAAGATCGCAAACACGGCGCGTCGGAGAGGCAAGTTTTGACACTATTGAACCATGCATGAATTATCCAAACGTGGTTTCGGTGATACAAGAACAATGGCGAACACCCGATATCGAAGTGCACCTTGAGTTTTTATTTTTTTGAAAACAATCTTCTACGCGTTTTGGTCACGTAGCAGTTCTATTTCGGGGGTGCGCTGGAGTGTCACACCAAAACGAAAGTGCTTCAAATCAATGGAATACTCCGCAATCTGATTCGTCAGATTACCGATTGCTTATGCTTTACAAGCTGTCGGGAGATTTCCATGTACTTAGGAGTTTGAAGCATGAAACAACATGTCATTCTCGCCTGCGCAGTGAGTACCTTTGCGGTGAGTGCGCACGCACAAAGCAGCGTCACTCTCTATGGCTCGATCGACACGGGCATCACCTATGCAAACAACGTCGGCGGGAAGAGTGTTTGGCAGCAGGGTAGCGGAAACCTGTCGAACAACTACTTTGGCTTGCGCGGTGCCGAGGATCTCGGCGGTGGGCTGAAGGCCATCTTTACGTTGGAAAGCGGTTTTGATCTGAACAACGGGGGCTTTCATAACAGCGACGATATGTTCAACCGTCAAGCCTTCGTCGGCCTGAAGAGTGACGCGTATGGCGCCGTGACGCTGGGACGTCAATACGACTCGACCTCGGAGTATCTCGGGCCGCTGTCGACCGCAGGCGCGGGCTTCGGCAACAATCTCGCCGGCCATCCGTTCGACAACGACAACCTGGCGCAGACGTACTCGACAAAAAATGCGGTCAAGTACACGAGCCCGAACTACGCGGGCATCCAGTTCGGCGGCATGTATGGCTTCAGCAACGACGCGAGCGGATTTGCAAACGGCCGCACGTGGAGCCTGGGCGTAAAGTATGGTACGGGTCCGCTGAACGTCGCGGCGGGTTACACACAATCGGATAACTCGGGTGGGCTCGGCGGGGCGAACAGCGCAGCGTCGGCAAGCCAGAACATTTCGGCGACGCTTCAGCGTACTTACGGTTTGGGTGCCACCTACGCATTCGGGCCGGCGCAGGTTGGTCTCGTGTGGACGCATTCACAGATCGACGGTCTCGCGAGCCTGTCGAGTGGCGGCGCTGCACTGCCCGGCCTGACGGGGATGAACCTGCATCTCGACAATTACGAAATCAACGGCCAGTACAGGCTTACGCCGGCGCTGGCAGTCGTCAGTTCTTACACGTTCACTGACGGCACAGTGACAGGCAGCAACAGCAGCAATTCGCCGACGTGGCATACGTTCGTTCTAGGTACGGACTATTCGCTTAGCAAGCGTACGGACGTGTACCTGGCCGGCGTGTACCAGCATGCTTCCGGCTCGCTCGGTTATGACGCGAACGGCAACGGCATCGCGAACGTGGCATCCATCAACATGTTGTCGCCGTCGTCAACCAACAACCAGGTTGCAGCAACGATCGGACTGCGTCACCGCTTCTGATCAACGGCAAATCGGGCAGATAGCGCAATCCGTTGTCTGCCCGTCGGGAAGCGGGGGGCACACAGTCGACATCCACTCGCATGGCTCATGGGCCTTCGTCAGGTAGAACGACGGCGAAGGCCCACCTGGTCATGCAGGGAAAGTACTGTTGGAAGCCGTTCACAAACCGTAAAGGCATCACGTCGATGCGTGACGGGTCGAAGCGGGGCAGTGGGACGATGTGCGCGTAAGCGCGTTGCAGGAAGGTGAATAGAAACCGGGCCGCCCGAGTACCGGACTGCGCCCATGAATGTCCGTATGCATGCGCTGGCACATGCATACCGCGACGGAACTAGAACCGGTACGCCAGACCTACCGATCCGAAGATAGCAGCCTTGTGTTCGACGACGGGGCTGTCGGCTGCGTCGCCCACCAGACTGGACACACCCAGCACGGCAGCCGTGCTCCAGTGCGGGTTGAACTGGTGCTTCCATATGACGCTGGCGTCGACCCCCTTGATGCCCGCTGAGGGCGAATATCCCGCGAGCCTCGACTGGCTTGCAAGCGACTCCTGCTCGGTAACGCCGAAATAGGTATTCATATAATCCCCATTGCCGAAAGTCGCACCCACTGTCAGATTGACTGTGTTTTTCGGCGTCGCCAAAGCGGTGAAATCACCTGCGAGACGGACTTTCAGACCATATCCACTGTGCGTGGCCTGTAGCGCGTTGAGCGACGCGTGCCACTTGCCGTGACGCCAATCCACGAACGCGCCAACGCGGGCCGTGTTGGAAATGTCGTTGGTTCCCGCAAGGTGAGATGAATCGTCGGCGTCCCGACCAAAGTCGAACTGCGCAATCAGACCTGTCGAAATGCCGGCTCCGATCGGATAGCGTATTCCGGCTGAGAGCCCGGAAACGAAAAAGAGTCCATTGTCGTAAGCGAACACAGGCAACGGCAGTGCGCGATACGATGCAGCGCCGTCGTATTTGGGCATGACATTGACTTGCGCGCCAAGCGATGCCTCGGCCGGGTAAGCCGGGCTGGATGGGGTCGCCATGGCCGCGCCAATGGTTAGCGCGGCTGCGACGTGGAGATTTCGCATGAGTAATTCCTTGCATGATCGATAGGAAGGTCAGAACCGACAATGGCTGTCGAACGTCTGGACATCCATGGGGGTACGGCATCTGTGCGTCGCGACTCGTCAGGTGCGTAACAGCTGCGGTTATGGCAACCGCTTGAAAGCAGAGTCGGCGCGCCGTTGCGGATCGCTACGGTGACGGCGGGCAGTCTCGATGGCCAGGGAGAAGATCAAGCGCCGGTATTCGTCTTCAAAGATGGAGTTATCAAGTGAAGTTGCTGTTTATGGCGTAGTCTCCGGGAGAAGTGAGTAGGCATGCTTATCAAATAAAGCACGCTTGGTAAATTGAAGCGTCATGAAATATTCGAATGAGCAGTTGCAATACGCTAGTGGCTTTGGTGTTCAGGAATTTTTACTCTACCTTTGTTTTAAAGAATGAGCCGTCCGTATTGGTCATTTTTCGATAGAGGGTCTTATTCGAATGGTGAAATTTATGTTTAATCAAAGATTTGATTGTTACTTGAAGTCGAAGCTGTGAGTCGTGATAAAAACGCCTTCTGGTCTTCGTTGCAGACCCCACGAAACGATGTGGAAGATCAGACATCGTGTGGTTATGTTTTCTACAGACGAGCCGACCGTGAACAAGTGAAGAGAACTCAAGGAGCTGCCAATGAGTTATTGCCATGTGTTGATACATACGGCCAGGGCGATCCCAATCCTTCTGGTTGACCGCAGTCTTTGGCGCTCGATCCGCACTCACATCGTGGGGTTGACTATCGATATTTGCGAACTTACCGGTCGCGTCGGTGCCGTTCTTCTTTTTCCCGTTGCCGTGCCAATTGTCGCGATTCTGATCGTGGCGTCCCTGCGCCGGGAAGGATGGGAACAGGAATGCCGTCGAGTTCCGTCGTCACAGCCTGGACGCAAGATGTGCCGCGCACCGTCTGAGCCAGGTCAACCTGATGCGATAGCGCTCGTGATGTCAGTCGAGAACGGAAGGTTGCCTGGCGTGTGCCACGTGAACCGATGTCGGAATGAACCGGGGTGATTTACCTCGACAAAAGAATCCCTTTAAACAGGAAAATGCGGATGAGTAAAGCTACCAGTTTGGCAGTGGCAGTTATCGTGAGCATGGGAGTTACACCGTGGGCGGTCGCGCAGACCGCTCAACCCGCTTCGGGTGCGCAAGAGCAATCCGCACTCGCCGGGCGGGTGCAGGCGCTTCTCGCCACGGCGCCGCCCGTTGAGATCAAGGCCCGGATATCCGATATCGACCGCGCTTCGCGCATCATTACTCTGCATGGTCCGAAGGGACACGACATCGATGTCGCGATGGGTCCGCAAGTCGAAAACTTCGATCAGCTCCGCGTGGGCGATAACGTCGAAGTGCTCTACAAAAACGCGTTGCTCGTGGCCGCTGACAAGATCGCAGGCGCGGACAAGGGGATTCGCAAACGTGTCGATTCCAGCGTGTATCAGTCGACACCGTCGGGATACAGCGCCGCGCGCCAGATCGAGGTTCAGGCCACGGTGCTGGATATGGATGCCAGCAAGCGCGAGGTGCGGCTGCGAGGCGCCTATCGGACAGTCACGCTCGGAGTCGGTCCCGATATCGACTTCAAGACTTTGAAGGAGGGCGATACCGTCCATGCCGTGTTTGTGTCGGCTTATGCGACGCGGGTGACGCCCATAGACGCGCGCTAGCGCACTTGGGACGCAATGACAGTGGTGTTCGCGGCACCGATGACACTCGATAAAAGCGAAGCAATTGCGAAACCGATGAACAGTCGATTCTTGCCGCGAACTTTGGGGGCGAGATTAACCGCTCTGATCTTTCTTTCTACATCGGTCATTCTGGCGCTCAGTGGCGCCGCGCTTTACGAGGCTCTGCGCAGCCGTATGTCCATGGCAGCAGACGGTCATATGCAGGCGACGCTAGAGGCACTGCAGGCCGATCTCGCGAACGTGCGTGCGACAAGCAATATCTCGAACCATCCTCATGTCTGGACCGATCAGATGGATGGCCATCAGAACGTCGATATGGCCATCTACGATATGACTGGAAACCGTCTTGTCAGCACGCCCGGTTTTCAGCCATTTACGCTGCTCCGCGGCCTGCCGCCGGGTCGCCAGAACGCTGCGTTCGATACCCGAGGTGCGAGGTTTCGCTATATCACGGCGCTGGCACGGCTCGCGGGATCAGACTGTGTTTCTGTGCGCGTCGTGGTCCAGTACGACAAATCGGACAACCTTGCCTCGTTGCGCGCGCATGCCTGGACGATCGCGCTGATCGAAGTAGTGGGCGTGGGGATCGCAGCGGCATTTGCCTATGCCATCGCCGTGTTCGGACTCAGCCCGCTTCGACGCTTCGTCTCTTACGCAGAGGAGATGTCGTCGTGCCGTCTCGCGCAACCTTTGTCGGGATTCGATACATCGGACGAACTGAAGGAACTGGAGCACGCTTTTAATGGCATGCTGGAAAGGCTGAACGATTCGTTTACACGCCTCAGCCAGTTCTCCTCGAACCTCGCACACGATATGCGTACGCCGTTGACGAATCTGCAGGCAGCCGCGCAGGTGGCACTGTCGTTGCCGCGCAGCGCGGAAGAGTACCGTGATGTCATTGAGTCGAGTGTGGAGGAATACCAGCGTCTGTCTGGAATGATCGAAGACATGCTCTTCCTTGCACGGTCGGAGAAGGCGCACACGCTAGTCAAGGTCTGCCGGCTCGACGCCGTAGTGGAGGCCGGGCGGGTCGCGGGCTACTACGAACCCATGGCATCCGATGCGGGAGTCACCATCGAGTTGAGCGGGCGCGCCGAAGTTCGCGCGGACCTGCTGCTTTTCCAGCGTGCGTTGAGCAATCTGCTTTCCAATGCGCTGGCTCATGCGCCTCGCGGGTCGACCGTTTTCGTCAGCTGCCGCGAGAATGGCGATACAGCGGAAATCGCTGTCACGGATACGGGACTGGGCATTGAGGGAGAGCACGTCGATCGCATCTTTGAACGGTTTTACCGCGTCGATCCGTCGCGGCACAATCTCGGCGGCGGAACGGGTCTCGGCCTTGCGATCGTGAAATCGATCATGGAAAGCCATGGTGGCCAATGCGGTGTGGTGAGCTGTCCGGGTGTGCGCACCACGTTCTGGCTCCGCTTTCCTTACGCTGACGTGGCATAGATCGAGTGATGCGCGCTGTGACCGCCACATTGTCAATCAACTGATACCACTGAGTGCCTGAACTGTGACCCCGGTGTTTTCCTGGCGCCTGTTCACACACCATGACTCGTTTATCATGTTCGCGTCATGGAAGTGCAGCGACTGCACGGCATGCTATGTACTCTGCCTGTCAATCGCACGATTTTATGATTTCCGAACTCGCGTTACCCGAGCAGCTAAGGCTGGCCATCACCCGTAAAACACTGGAGGTGTTTTATCAGCCGGTAATCAGGCTCGCCGACAACAAATGCGTCGGTGTCGAGTCACTACTCAGATGGCGGCTGCATGGACAGGAGATCTCGCCGGAGATCTTTATCGGCGTGGCCGAACAGCATCGGCTGATGGGACCATTGACCGATCTCGTGCTCCACAAGAGCCTTGATGACCTGGCGTGTGTACTGAGCGCGGACCGTTCGTTTCGTGTGTCGATCAATGTGGGCAGCGACGATCTTCGCAGCGTGCGCTTTCTGGATGTACTCGCGCAGGCGCTAAAATGGACGGGCGTTCGCGCATCGCAAGTGGGAATCGAAGCGACGGAACGCGGCTTCATGCATCCGGATGCAACGCGTAGCATCATTGCGGCGCTCAGGTGGGCGGGGCATCCTGTTTATATCGACGACTTCGGGACTGGCTATTCCTGTCTTTCTTATCTTGGGACATTCCCCGTAGACGCGCTGAAGCTCGACAAGGCATTCGTCAATCCCGTCGAGAATGCTCACGCCAGCTGCGTGGTGGCGCCGCACATCATCGCGATGGCACATGATCTAGGAATGGAGATCGTCGCCGAAGGCATCGAATCGGCGGCGCAGGCAGAGTATCTGCTGCGCAAAGGCGTGCAGTACGGACAGGGCTGGTACTTCGCGAAAGCGATGCCTGTTGCCGAACTGATACCGTGGCTAGAGCAACATGCACAATCGGGGAAGCGGGGTGAACGCAGGCGTTGCACCAGTTCTCCACGCTTGCAGCTGCTGCGTGCGCAATAAAAAGAGCGAAGCCCGCAAAGGCTTCGCTCTTACGCTAACGCAATTCATCATCCGCAAGCAGGCGCTGCCTTCTTGCACGCATCGGCCAGTTGCGGCGGCGGATCTTTCTTGAACACCGTCTTATACGATTCGAGCACGTTCGATTGCACGACGGGCAGCGATTGCACGCCGATCCACGCCGGCGGCGTCTGACCGATCAACGCCTTCATCATCGCCATCGCTTCGGCCACGCCCTGGTCGTAGGGACGCTGCGAACCCGTTGCCTTGAGCGGCCCGCCCTTTGCAATTTCGATTGCCGATTCGAGCCCGAGGTCGACCGTCGTCATGGGCGTATTGATGCCTTGTGCGCGCATCGACGTCAGCGTGTCGAGTGCGGGCTGGTCCCATACGGCAAACACGCCCTTCACGTCGGGATTCGCGGTGAGGAAGTCGCCCGCAATCTGGCCGACTTTCGACGGGTCCGTGAACGCGACCTGCTTGACCTTGATGTCGGGGCGATTCTTCTTCAGCCATTCGTTGACGGCCTTCGTGCGCTCCGTCGTGCTGAAGTAGTCGACGCCGAAGTTCACGAGACCGACCGTGCCGCCTTTGGGCACGCACGATGCAAGCACCTTCGCCGCGATCTGCCCATTGCCCTCGCTATCCGCCGAAATCATCGCGGAGTATTGCTCGGGATGCTTGAGGCCCGTCGGCACGTTGTCCATGAACACGAGCTTGATGCCCGCCTGCGAGACCTTCTTGTAGGTCGCGGCCGTCGCCGTGCCGTCGACGGGAATCGAAATGATGCCGTCAGGGTGGCGCTGGATCGTGTTTTCGATGTCGGCGATCTGCTTGTCGACCTGATACTCAGCCGATGCCGTGCCGATCACTTCGACGCCGTATTTCTTCAGCGTATCGGTGATGCCGGCGACCTGCAGTTGCGACCAGTCGAGGTTCATCGTCTGCATCGAAATGCCGACCTTGAACTTGCCGGCCTTGACCTTCGCGGCCTCGGCATCCGTCAGTTTGACGGCATCGGCGGACGCCGCCTTCTCGCCATTGGGTCCCTGTCCGACGATGCCCGCCGGACCAATCGACTTCGCAGGCAGGCTCGTGCAAGCCTGCGCAAACGCCTGCGAACAGCAGATGGCCAGCGCAGTCGCCGCCACCACATTCGCCAGCCTCGCTCCTGATACACGACGGTCGTTCATGTTTTCCTCCGTTGGTCGTGATGTACTGCGTCTCCTGCCGTTTTTGGAATTGCCCTTTATGGCCTCGCGCGCAACGCCGCATGCGCGAAAGGCCGATTGACTCTCACCGCGCGATGCTCATTTGCGGGTGAACGCGACTGCCGCGACGATGATGACGCCCTTGATGACGAGTTGCAGCGACGAACTGACGCCGAGCAGCACGAGGCCGTTGTTCAGCGTGCCGATGATCAGACTGCCGAGGAGCGTGCCGAGAATGAAGCCGCGTCCGCCGAACAGACTGCAGCCGCCCAGCGTGACGGATGCGATCACATCGAGTTCCATACCCTGCACGACGTCCGGCCGTGCCGCATGCGACCGCGCGGACAGCACGAGCGCGGCGAGACCGGCAAGCACGCCCGTCAGCACGAAAGCTAGCGTCGTGACGCGCCGGATGTTGATGCCCGAATAGAGCGCGGCAGTCGGGTTGCCGCCTGCCGCGTAAATCTGCCGGCCGAATACGCTGTAGTGCAGCAGCAGAATGCCGCCGATCACGGCGAGCAGGGTCCACAGAATCGGCACGGGACGCCTGCAATATCGCCTTCGCCGAAGATCGCGATGAAGTGGTCGTTGGTGATGATCTCGGGCCGTGTGGTCGTGACCATCAGCGCGAGGCCGCGCGCCGCGCTCAATGTGCCGAGCGTGACGAGAAACGAAGGAATGTTCAGGCGCGTCGTGACGAAGCCGTTGATCGCGCCGACGATCGCGCCCGTGCCGATGCCCGCAATCGCGCCGACGATCCAGCTATCGCTGATGTGCGACATCGCAAGCGCGGCCGACATGCCCGACAGCGCCAGCGCCGAACCCACGGACAGATCGATCTGCCGTGCGATGATGACGAACGTCATGCCGATCGCGATGATCGACACGAGGGCAGTTTGCCGCCCGATATTGAGGAAGTTGTCGATCGACAGGAACCACGGCGACGCAAAGCTGAACACCACCAGCAGGATCGCAAACGCGATGTACAGCATGTACGGGCGATCGCCCTGTAGCAGACGCCGCGCAATGCGCCACGCGCGGCCGCGACGCTGAGTGGCCTGTTGTTCTGCGGGCATCGGCGAAACTGACTCGTTCATGTTGCAAGCTCTTCGGTAGGCCGGGGAAGTTGGATGAGATGGTGCAGTTCTTCGGCCGTGCGTAGCTGCGCGCGCTCGACGGTTCGCACGATCGAGCCATCCACCACAATGGAAATGCGGTCGCACAGCCGCAACAGCTCGTCCAGATCCGACGACACCACGACGACGCCCGTGCCCGCGCGTGCCGCGTCGCGCACCACGCCGTAGATTTCTTCACGCGCGCCGACATCGACGCCAACAGTCGGCTCATCGAGCAGCAACACTTTCGGTCGCGGATGATTCCATTTGGCGAACACGACTTTCTGCTGGTTGCCGCCGGAGAGAAATTTCACGTGTGTCGACGCATCGGGCGCCTTCACGGAAAGCTGCTTCATCGCCGCGCGTGCCTGTTGCGCCGCTGCTTGCGCGCGCAACCAGCCGCCGCGCGAAAACTGCGGCAGGCGCGGCAAGGTCAGATTGCGTTCGATCGAATGATCGAGCACGAGTCCTTGCAGATGCCGGTCTTCCGGCACGAGCGCGATACCGCGCTGGATCGCGTCGCCGGGGCGGCGCGCGGCGAGCGGCTTGCCGTCGAGTTCGATCGCACCGGCGTCGATCGGCAGCAGGCCGAAGATGGTCTGCAATACCTCGGTGCGGCCGCTGCCGATCAGTCCCGCAAGACCGTGCACTTCGCCCTTACGCACGGTGAAATTCACGTTATGCAAACGCGCGTTGCTCACGTTCGACAGGCTCAGCACGGGAGCACCGAGCGTGCTCTGCGCGGCAGTTTGTTCTGCTGTGCTTTGCGCCGACGCGCCCGTGGAGGTTTCCTGTCGGGCCTGCATAGCAGCATGACGCGGGCCGACGATCGCCGCGACGAGTTGTTTCATGTCGGTGTCGGCCGTGGCGAAATGGCCGGCGTTTGCACCATCGCGGAACACGGTCACGCGCTGCGAAATGCGAAACACCTCGTTCAGCCGGTGTGTCACGTAGATCACACCGACGCCGCGCGCCGTCACGGTGCGGATTGCGTCGAAGAGAATCTGTTCTTCGCCGCCCGTGAGCGCGGACGTTGGTTCGTCGAGGATGAGCACGCGCACGTCGCCCATCAGCGCCTTGCAGATCTCCGTCATTTGGCGGTACGCGAAGGGCAGCGAATCGACGGGCACGCGCGGATCGAGCGGGATATTGTGTTCGTGCAGAAAGGCGCCGACCTGCGCCATCAGTTCGCGCTGCCTGACGAAGCCGAGTCTTGTGCGTGGCTCGCGTCCGAGCATCAGATTGGCGCCGACGGACAGCGACTCGACGAGACTGAGGTCCTGATAGACGACGGCGACGCCAGCCTCGCGCGACTTTGCTGGCGATTCGAACGCGACTTTCTGGCCGGCGATTTCGATCGAGCCTTCGTCGTATGTGTGGACGCCGCTCAGGATCTTGATGAGGGTGGATTTGCCTGCGCCGTTTTCGCCGAGCAGCGCGTGCACCTCACCCGGCAGGACTTCCAGGTTGACGCCGCGCAGCGCCTGCACGCCACCGAATTTCTTGGTGACGCCTGCAACGCGGATCAATGGCACACGGGGCGATGAAGCGGCCGCGACCGCAACCGGCTCACTCATCCTGGAGTCTCCTTCGTCGGTATGACGAATTCTTATGTTTCGCGATTGGATCGCGGTGTGTGTTGTGATCTTCGCATCATGGATATGGTGCGTCAATAACATTTGGTCCCTATATGATTAGGGATTTCTTGGAGAGTTGGAAGAATCGTATCGGAAGTTGTTATGATTGTATCGTTCGTGGCTTTCGGGGCGGGCTTTGGCCGGTAGGGTTTTTTTGGTGGGTTTGAGTTTGTGGTGGTGGGGGGGTGTTTTTGCGCTGGCATCCGCGATTTGTTAGCGCGCTTCAAGCGTCGCCCCTGTGCGGGGCGACGCATGAAGCGCGAAGGCAAAGCGCGGATGCCAGCGCAAAGGGCGGAACAACCAAACCGTTCGCCCCGCCCAGGGGCAAACGGCCACCCCGAAAAGCTTCACGCCTCGCCAACCACCTCAACGCCCGCCGCAGGCGTCACCGCAGTGGCATCACCAGCGCCACTCACACGCCCAATCCACCCACACGCGAGCACCGCGGCAGCCGCCGCCAGCCATCCAACCGTGCCATAACCCGCAATTTGCCCCTGCGAAGTCGTCGACAGCAACAAACCGCCGAACCAGGCACCGCATCCCGTGCCCATCGCCTGCACCGCGCTGTTCGCGCTAAGAAACGCACCACGCGTCTGCGGCGCTGGAACGGTCGTGAGCAGCGCCTGCATCGGTACCATCCGCGACGACAGCGCGACCATGAACACAGGAAAGAACAACACCAACGCATAAAACGGCAGGTCGGGCAGATGCGTGACGAACAGCACAGGCAACACCGACAGCAAAGCAGCGACGCGAAACACGCGCTTCTTGCCAAAGCGATCCGAGAGCGCGCCAACGCGGCGCGACGTGAAGAAGGTGGCGGCGCCGCCCGCCATATACAGCCACGACAGATTGGCAGGCGCGACACCGTGATTGGCGACAAGCGTCGGCGCGATGAACGGAATCACCAGCATGTGCCCGACCATCACGACAAACGTCAGCGCAAACGCGTTCAGATGCCGCGGATTTGCGAACAACCGCCACAAATCAGGCAACACCTGCGCGAGCGGCACGCGCTGTCTCTGCAGATGCTCGGTCAGCGACGGCACCACGCGCAAACCGCCCATCCAGATCACGCAGGACAGCACGACGAGCAACACAAATGGCGATGCCCAGCCGAAATGCGCGCCCAGCATCACGCCCGCCGGCACGCCCGCGATCGCCGCCAGCGAGAAGGCCGTCATGATCGTGCCCGTCGCCGCACCACGCCGCGCGACAGGAATCACGTCGCCGACGATCGCCATCACCACGGAAGCAAGCACGCCCCCCGTAATGCCCGCGAACGCGCGCGCCACGAGCAGCAGCGGAAAGTTCGGCGCGAGCGCGCAGCCGAGGTTCGACAGCGCGAACAGCGCGTAGATGGCAAGCAACAGACGCCGCCGGTCGAAGCGGTCGATATACGTGGCGGCCAGCAGGCCCGATAGCCCGGAGCACCACGAATACGCCGAGACGGCCGTCGCGAACCGCGCGGGCGAGATCTGGAACGCATGCATGATCTGCGGGCCGAGCGGCATCATCACCATGAAGTCCATGATGATCGTGAATTGCGTAAGCGCGAGCAGCCACAGCAGGCGCCGCTCGTGTGATTCGTTCAATGAGAGCAATGCATGGCTCCGTTTGATTGAGGCGTCAGTCGTCGAGATTTTCGTGGACGGCCTGCTCGCCCTGTTTCCAGTAGGCGGACGCGCGGACGCGCGATTTGTCGATGCCGCGTTCGTTGACGAGCAGCGAGCGCACCGCGCGCATCGTTGCCGCTTCGCCCGCTGCCCACACGTAGCCGTCACCGTCCGGCAGGAACGTTTCGCGCACCGCTTTCAGCAACTCTGCGCCTCGATATGCACCCTCGCTTCGATAACGCCATTCGATATACAGATCGGTCTGCGTATCGAACTCGATGCACGCGGAAGGATCGGCGACTTCGATCACGGCCGCGACGCGCGAGCCTTGCGGCAGTTCCGCAAGACGCCGGCCGATGGCGGGCAGGGCGGTATCGTCGCCGATCAGCAGATGCCAGTCGAAGCCCGTCGGCACCACGAACGAGCCGCGCGGGCCGCCGATGCCGAGGTATTGCCCGGCCTTCGCCTGCGCCGCCCATTCGGCAGCGGGACCGGCTTCGTGCATCGCGAACTCCAGCTCGAGTTCGCGCGCGTCGCGGTCGAAACGCTTCGGCGTGAAATCGCGCGCGACGGGGCGCGGGCGGTCGGCGGGAAACACGGGGCCGTCGGGCCCCGCTACGGGCAGCGTCGGTTTGTCTTCGCCGGGCGCGGGGAAGAACACTTTCAGGTGATCGTCGAAGGATGCCGATACGAAGTCGTGCAGATCGTCGCCCGTCAGCGTCACGCGGATCAGATGCGGCGTGACGGCCTCGACGTTCTTCACTTGCAGCAGACGGAATTTCAGCGGATGACGCACGCGCGTCACAGTCAGATCGGTTCGGGTTGCTTGCATAAGGTGTTCTCTCGATGTCGTTGGATCGGCTGCATTAAGCGGGTTCGCCCGACGTTTTGCCGCCGTTCTCGCGCGGCTTGCTTTCGATTTCGGCCGTGGCGCGCGCGAGGATCGCCGCGATGCGCCGCTGCTCGTCCGGCGATGCGTTGTCGCGCAGCAGCAGCGCATGTTTCAGCGCGCGCCGCGCCTGCACGAACTCGGGCAGCCAGCCGCCGTATTCGCCCGCGTCGTCGCCGGCTTCGCCTTGTTGGCCCTCGCCCGCGAACGCGCGGCGCACCGAGTCCATCTTGCGGGCGATATGCGAGAGCTTGGCGAGCATCAGGTCGGCACGCTCGCGGTTGCTGGCGAGGTACTCGCGGCCGGCGTCGGCGAGCGAGTAGCGCTTGCGGTTGCCTTCGAGCTGCACGGTCACATAGCTGAGTTCTTCCAGATACGTGAGCGCCGGGTACACCATGCCGGGGCTCGGCGTGTAGAAGCCGTTCGAGCGCGCTTCGAGCGCCTTGATCAGCTCGTAGCCGTGGCGCGGCTGTTCGTCGATCAGCGCGAGCAGCAGCAGTTGCAGATCGTCAGACGTAAACTTGCGGCCGCGCGGGAAGCCGTCGCCTTCGCCGCCGAATCCTCCGCCGAAGCCGCCTCCGAACGGACCGCCTGCGCCGCCGCCGAACGGCCCGCCGTGCCGGCCGCCGCCGCGCTGATGGCGGCCGATCGCGTCTCTGAACATCTGGAAGCGTTCGTAAAAGCCAAAGAACGCGGGATCGCGCGCAAAGTCAGCGTCGCGCGCGAATTCACGGGAAAAACGATGATGGTGATGGCGCATGTCGGCATCTCCGAATGTCTTAAGATGTATCGTAAGATATATATCTAAAGATAGTTCGTCAAGCCAAATCTCGAATTTGTTCGGCGGATCGCGGCGTCGCACTGCGATGAAGCATGCAAGCGGTCAGCATGCTAGTCTTGATGGGTTTCGGTCCCCAACAGGGCTAAACGGACACTTCCAATGAGCGCTGCTTTCCTCGATCCCGATTCTGTCGCGCGTTCGGCTTTCGTGCTGGGCGTGCGTCACGACGCGCTCGATCAGCCGTGGCGGAGCATGCGCCGTGCGCAGTTCGTGCAGGTCGCGGAAGGCGTGCTGGCCGTGCATACGGAAGGCGGGCTGTGGGTCGCGCCGTCGCATCACGCTGTCTGGATGTTGCCGGGCGTGTTGCACAGGATGTCGTCGGCGACGCCCGTCGTGCTGCGCATCCTGTACGCCGACGAGGACGCGCTGCCCGTGCCCGCGCGCTGCTGCGTCGTGGCTGTGAACGGTCTGATGGACGAGTTGCTCGGCGCGGCGTCCCAATTCGACGCGAGCGCGCCCGCCGACGCCGAGCAGCTTCGCCTGCTGGCCGTGATCTCTGACCGCTTGCCACGGCTGACGGAAGTGGCGCTGTCGCTGGTCTATCCGCGCGATCTGCGCGCGCGGCACATCGCCGATGCGCTCGCCGCCGATCCGGCCCGCGCCGGCGTGCTCGACGATTTCGCCGAGCAGGCGTCGATCACCGCGCGCACGGCGGCGCGCCTCTTCGCGAAGGAAACGGGGCTGACGTTCGGCCAGTGGCGCCAGCAACTGCGCCTGTTGACGGCGTTGTTGCGGCTCGGTGCCGGCGCGAGCGTCACGCAGGTGGCGCTCGAGGTCGGCTATAGCGACGTGTCGTCGTTTATCGCGGTGTTCAAGGACGCGCTGGGCGAGACGCCCGCGCGCTTTTTCCGCTAGGTCTCACCCGACGACACCCGCATCAATGCGCGCCCGACGCATCCGCGCCACCGCCGCCGCGCGCGGGCCGCGTGATCCAGATAAGCGGAATGATCAGCACGAAGATGATCGCCGACGCATAGAAAATATCGTTCAGTCCCATCATCGCGGCCTGCGTGTTCACGGTGAAATCGAACAGCGCATTCGATGTCGACGGGCTGACGTGCAACAGCGTCTGCGTGTTGTCCATCTGCTGCGCGAAAACAGGGTTGTTTGCGTTGGCCTGTTCGGTCAGGCGCTCGTGATGCAGGATCGTGCGGCTGTTCCACGCCGTACCCGCGATCGACGTGCCCACCGCGCCGCAAAACACGCGCACGAAGTTCGACAGGCCCGCCGCCGCCGGAATCTTCGGGCCGGGCTGCCCGGACAGAATGATGGCTGTCAGCGGCACGAAGAACATCGCCATTGGGATGCCTTGCAGCAAGGTGGGCAGCACCAGATGCCACGTGTCGATCTCGACCACGTAGTTCGAGCGCATGAAGAACACGATCGCGAAGCCGACGAAGGCGAGCGTCGCGATGATGCGCGCGTCGGAGCGCGGCAGCACGCGGCCCATCACGGGCGCGAGGATCACCGCGAAGATGCCGAGCGGCGCGGTGACGAGGCCGGCGTCGACGGAACGGTAGTTCAGGTACTCCTGCATCCATTGCGGCAACAGCACGAGGTTGCCGAAGAACACGCCGTACGCGACCGAAATCGCGATCGTCCCGCCGAGGAAGTTGCGCTGCGTGAAGAGCCGCAAATCGACGATCGGGTTCGGCTCCGTCAGCTCCCAGACCAGGAAGAACGCGAAGCTGATGACGGCCGTAACGGCGAGCGCGACGATCACGGGCGAGCCGAACCAGTCGAGATCCTTGCCCTTGTCGAGCATGATCTGCAGCGACGCGACCCACGTGACCAGCAGGCCGAGACCGACGACGTCGATGGGCAGCTTGCGGGTTGGCGTTTCGCGCATGCGGTAGATCATCCATGTGACGCCCGCCGCGAAAATGCCGACAGGAATGTTGATGTAGAAGATCCACGACCATGAATAACTATCCGTGATCCAGCCGCCGAGCGCCGGGCCCGCGATCGGGCCGACGGTCGCCGTCATCGCCCATAGCGCAAGCGCCGTCGACGATTTCGCCTTTGGCCATGAGCTGAGCAGAATGGCTTGCGACAGCGGAATCAGCGGACCCGCCACCACGCCCTGCAACACACGTGCGAACAGCAGAATGGGCAGCGACGGCGCCACGCCGCACAGCCACGATGCAATCACGAAGCCGAGAATCGCGGCGACGAACAGCTTGATCTGCCCGAAGCGCTGCGTGAACCAGCCCGTCAGCGGAATCGATACGGCATTCGATGCAGCAAACACGGTGATGACCCACGTGCCTTCATCGACGGAGACACCGAGGTTGCCCGAGATGGTTGGAATCGCAACGTTGGCGATCGACGTGTCCAGCACGTTCATGAACGTGGCGAGCGCGACGGCGAAGGTCGCGAGCACGAGCTGGCCGCCCTGCAGCGGTGGCTGCGCGGGCGGGCCCGGCGGCCCGGCGGGCTTCGAAGGGGCGGACGGCGGGGCGGACGACGGGTCGGGTTGGTTCGGTTCGCTCAAGCGGGTCTCCGTCGGTGAAGAGGTGTCGCGCGACATGCGTTGCCGGGCATGCTCGCGCGGCGCAACATGGCGATGATAGTCGCAAGCGCCGAACGGCATCGGCTGGGCGCTCAGGGGCAGGCGGAGAGCGAATCAGAAATGCGTTGTCCAGTGCCGTATCGCGCGTCGATGGCAGGTGTTGGGCGCCGCAGACGTTTTGCGTGAAATCCACGCAAAACTACGGGACGCGTCGTATGCTCCCGCCTGCGCGTACGATGCGTGAATCGGCAGCGTCGCAATGCCCGCGGTGCGCGCCGCGCAATACGAAAGGATGAAGGCGATGGCCTGGAAACAATTCGACAACGGCTGGCGGCTCGCACCCGCCGAGGACCCGCGACTTCGCTGGTCGTGCTGCTGCATGGCGTCGGCAGCAATGCTCAGGACCTCGTGCCGCTCGCGGACATCTGGCGCGAAGCGCTGCCGCAAACTGCGTTCACGTCGCTAGACGGCAGCGAGCCGTTCGACGGCGGCTTCGGCGGGCGTCAGTGGTTCAGCCTGCGCAATGTCGACGAGCAGAACCGTACGGGACGCGTCGCGGCCGCCTGGCCCGCGCTGCACAAGATGCTCGACGCCGAGCTTGCGCATCAGGGCCTCGGCTACGGCCAGCTCGCGCTAGTGGGCTTCTCGCAGGGCTCGATGATGTCGCTGCATCACGTGGCGACGAATCCGCAAGGCGCGGCCGTCGTGGTCGCGTTTTCCGGGCGGCTCGCGTCGCCCGTCACCGCGAAGAGCGCCACGCCCGTGACGCTGATCCACGGTGAAGACGACGCAGTGATCTCCGTCGACGAAACCGAACGTGCCGCCATCGCGCTGCACGAAGCGGGCTTCGACGTCGAAGCGTTCGCGCTGCCGGGCGTCGGCCACACGATTTCCGGCGAAGGCGTCGCGCTGGGCCGCGAGGCCCTCGTGCGGGCGCTCGCGCCGCTCGCCCGCAGCTAGCTCCTTCGCATTCAATCCCCTGCTTGATACGTCTTACGTCCGCATGTAAGCGGCCGTAAGACGTTTTCGAATTCATTCTCCTAAAGTTCGCCGGGCATCTGCCGATATGCGATCAATAGCCGGAAAAAGTTTCCGAGGGATGCACGCGCAGCATCGCTGTGCCGTACGTTTGACGTTTCCGCTGCTTACAACGCAGCTCACTTCTTTCAAAAGAGCCTGAACATGGCCAGATCGAATGCGCAGTCATCGCTTTTTGGGCGCCTTTTCCGCTCGTCCGTGGCGGTCGATCTCGGCACTGCCAATACGCTGATCTATACCGACGACGGCGGCATTGTCCTCAACGAGCCGTCCGTAGTGTGTTTCGACAAGCAGGAATTGGCGGGACGCAAGCGCGTCGCGCTGGTCGGCAGCGAGGCCAAACAGATGCTGGGCCGCGTACCCCTCAACCTCGAAGCGGTGCGGCCGATGCGCCACGGCGTGATCGCCAATTTCTCCGCCGCCGAGCACATGATCCGGCAATTCGTGGATATGGCCCGTCCGCGTCCGTTCTTCGCGCGTCGCGCCGCGTTCACGATCTGCGTGCCGGCAAGCGCGACCCAGGTGGAGCGCCGCGCGATCCGCGAGGCGGCGGCTGCAGCGGGTGCGTGGAAGGTGAACCTGATCGATGAATCGCTCGCGTCGGCTGTTGGCGCGGGCTTGCCGGTGTCGTCGGCGACGGGCTCGATGGTCGTCGATATCGGCGGCGGTACGACGGAAATCGGCGTGATCGCGCTGGGCGGCACGGCGTACAACGGCTCGATTCGCGTCGGCGGCGATCAGCTGGATGCCGCCATCATCAAGCACGTGCGCAACAACTTCGGCGTGCTGCTCGGCGAGCAGACGGCCGAGCATGTGAAGAAGACCATCGGCTCGGCGCTCGCCGTCGTACCGCCGGATACGATGCGCGCGACGGGGCGCGGTGTCGACGATGGCCTGCCGCGCACGGTCGAACTGTCCACGCAGGATGTAGTCGATGCCATCGCCGCGCCGCTTCGTCAGGTGCTGGTCGCCGTGAAGGCCGCGCTGGAAAACGCGCCCGCCGAACTCATCACCGATATCGCGGACGCTGGTATCGTGCTGACGGGCGGCGGCGCGCTGCTCGGCAATCTCGCGCGTTATTTCAGCAACGAACTGGGTCTCGACGTGCGCGTCGCCGACGAGCCGCTCACGTGTGCCGTGCGCGGTGCCGGTGCGGCGGCGAGCGCAGGCCTGCTCGATATGGGCGCGTACGACTGACGCAATCGTTTGACATTGCTTGCGGCGCGCTTTCCGCGGCGCGCGTGAGTGCCGGCGTCATGTGACAATGAGGCCTTTACGGCGCGCATTTCATGGATAATGCGCGCCTTTTCATTTGCCTCTTTCAGTGAATCAGACTTCCGCTTCATCCACGCTTTCCATCGAACCGCCCAACGGCTTGCGCATGCCCTACGTCGAACAGGGCGACGGCGAACTGCTGCTTTTCGTGCATGGCTCGCTATGCGATTACCGCTATTGGGAGCCGCAACTCGCGGGTCTGTCGAAGCGTTATCGATGCGTGGCCGTGAGCCTCACGCATTACTGGCCCGCAGTCGAAACGCCCGCCGCGATCCCGTTCAGCTGGAGCAGTCATGCGGATGAAGTCGCGCAGTTCATCGAGCGCTTCGACGCAGGGCCTGCGCATGTCGTGGGTCATTCGCGCGGCGGCTGTGTCGCGTATCACTTCGCGCGGCGCCATGCGCAGCATGTGAAGACACTGACGCTCGCCGATCCCGGCGGGCCGTTGCAAATCGCGGGGCGCGCGCCGGCGAGCTTGCCGGAGACGGTCAATGCGCTGCGTGCGCGTGCCGCGCAACTGATCGAAGAAGGCGAGGTCGACGCGGGCCTGCAACTGTTCGTCGATTCCGTGAGCCGCCCGGGTTTCTGGGCAAAGAGCACACCGGGCTTCCGGCGCATGGCGACGGACAACGCGCATACGCTCGCGCGCCAGTTCCGCGATCCACTGCCGGCTTATACGCCTGACAGCGCGAATGACGTGAAGTGTCCCGTGTTGCTGATCGACGGAGAGAAGAGTCCGCTGATGTTCCGGCGCACGGCCGAAACGCTCGCGTCATGGCTGCCGGATGCGCGGCGCGAAACGGTGATGGGCGCATCGCATGGCATGAACCTCGCACATCCTGCCGCCTTCAACCGTTTCGTCGACGCGTTCATTCAAGGCACGCGTTGAGCTTCTTTTGATGCGTCAGTCTTTGGCGTGCGCGTCGATGTCGAGCGCGCGCTCGGCGCCTTCGCCGATCAGGCCGCAGTAGTACAGATGCACGCCGATCGCGAGCGAGTCGTGGCGGATTTCGTTGAATGCCTTCCACGCCTTCGCCGGTTCCTTGAACACGAGATAGTGCGCTTCCTGCGAAACGAGCCGCGCGACCTGATGCAGGCCATGTCCATGCAGACGGTCCACCAGTTCATCGAGGCTGCGGTGCGTGCGCGCGTCCGTGCGCGGATACAGCATGTGCAGCACGGCGACCTTTTCCGAGGTGAGAGCGGCCGACAACGCCAGCACGATGTCCTGGTGGTTCAGCGCCGTGACAACGGTGTCTTCGGTTTCTTCGGTCGCGGGAAAGAGCGTGTCGATGTTCATGTTCATTGTGGTTATTCCTATGTCTGACTCTAAAAATGACCCGCCGCTTTAACGGCGGGTCCAAGACAGCATTGTGTTTGCAGGGGAAGCTAAACACAGATTCAGTATCTCAGACGCGATTGCGTTTGGCGTCCCGTGTAGAAGCAAAACATTGTTGCTGCGGGTGCGCTTACTTTCATTTGTCTGTCGGTGGAAAGCCTTGCCGGCTGGTCGAGTATTGCTTGGTGCGAGATGGATTGTTGCGCATGAGGGATGCAATCAAACGCTGTGCGCGCCTTAAAATGCTGACGGCTGCCGGGTGCGGCAAAACGCGTACTAGCCGGCGCGCACGTTTGTTGTTCGATGTGCGCGTGAGGCGCTGCACATCCGGCCTCGCATGTTCAGAGCAATGCAATGTCGAAAGGAATTCCTGATGAACGTATCAACGACTAAAGCCACGCTGTCGTTTTCCGATAGCGACGAAAAGATTGAACTGCCGGTTTATAAAGGATCGTTGGGTCCGGATGTGATCGACATTCGCAAGCTGTACGGACAAACGGGCAAATTCACGTACGATCCGGGCTTCATGTCGACAGCATCGTGCAACTCGGCGATCACGTATATCGACGGCGACAAGGGCGAGCTGCTGTATCGCGGCTACCCGATCGAGAACCTCGCGCAAAATGCGGACTTTCTCGAAACGTGCTATCTGCTGCTGAAAGGCGAATTGCCCACTGTGCAGCAGAAGAAGGAATTCGAGGAAACCGTCACGAAGCACACGATGGTGCATGAGCAGATGCACTTCTTCTTCCGTGGCTTCCGCCGCGACGCACACCCGATGGCGATTCTCGTTGCCGCAGTTGGCGCGCTGTCGGCCTTCTATCACGACTCGCTCGATATCTCCGACCCGACGCACCGCGACGTGTCCGCGATCCGCATGATCGCCAAGCTGCCGACGCTGGTCGCGATGGCCTACAAGTACACGATCGGCCAGCCGTTCGTGTATCCGCGCAACGATCTGTCGTACAGCGCGAACCTCATGCACATGATGTTCTCGAACCCGGCCGAGGAGTACAAGGTCAACGAAGTGCTGGTCCGGGCGTTGGACCGCATCCTGATCCTGCATGCAGACCACGAGCAGAATGCGTCGACTTCGACGGTGCGTCTGGCGGGTTCGTCGGGCGCGAATCCGTTTGCGTGTATCGCGGCGGGTATCGCATGTCTGTGGGGCCCGGCGCACGGCGGCGCGAACGAAGCGGCGCTGAACATGCTGGAAGAGATCGGTTCCGTCGACAACATTCCGAAGTTCATCGAGCAGGTGAAGGACAAGAACTCGGGCGTGAAGCTGATGGGTTTCGGTCACCGCGTGTACAAGAACTACGATCCGCGCGCGAAGCTGATGCGCGAGACCTGCCACGAAGTGCTGAACGAACTGGGCCTGCATGACGACCCGCTGTTCAAGCTCGCGATGGCGCTGGAAAAGATCGCGCTGGAAGACGAATACTTCGTGTCGCGCAAGCTGTATCCGAACGTCGACTTTTACTCGGGTATCGTGCAGCGTGCGCTGGGCATTCCGACTGCGATGTTTACCTGTATTTTCTCGCTTGCGCGTACTGTGGGGTGGATCGCGCAGTGGAATGAAATGATCGCTGATCCTGAGCAGAAGATTGGGCGTCCGCGGCAGTTGTTTGTTGGCGAGACGCAGCGTGAGGCGATGCCGATCGCGCGGCGGTGAGGGGTATTCGTTCTCATTATTTGGGCTCGCTTTTGGATGCCGCTATCCGCGGTGTTGGGTGAAAGCGTAGGCGCTGCTTCCGCATGAGGGGAGTGGCGCCTTTTTTTTTGCTTTGTGGTTTTTGTCTGCGACGGTTGTTTGATTTGGCTTCGTGACGGTATGCGCGGCTTGTGTTTGTGATGGCATCCGCGATGCGGTGTTTGCCTCTGCGCTGGCATCCGCGATGCGTTAGCGTGCTTCAAGCGTCGCCCCTATGCGGGGCGGCACCTACTTTTCTTTGCCGCCGCAAAGAAAAGTAGGCAAAAGAAAGCGGCTCACACCGCCAGCGCTAGTTGTTGCCTGAGGGCCCCAACGGGTCTTACGCTTCACACGGCAGCGCACTCGTTCACGCGCGTTGCCAACGCTTTTAATGAGCGCCTCACCCGCTTCGAATACCCGTACTCGGCCAAGCGGCAGCGAATGGTATGTGCCGCCCAGGTGGCAAACTGTGTGTAGGTTGTCGCGTCGTATGGGGTAGCGCTCTAACAGGGTGGAACGCGTACGCTATCGGTCCGGAGTGAGGCATGTGGAGCACCTGGGGCCTACACACAGTTTGCCACCTTGGCGGCGGAAGAATATCCGGCACGGCATGCTGTAACGCGGGGGTGTGAAGCGGGTGATGAGCCATGCAAGAGCGCTGGCAACTAACATGAGTCACGTGATTGCCGTGTGAAGCGTAAGACCCTGCGGGGGCCCTCAGGCAAACACAAGGACTGGCGGTGTTAGCCGCTTTCTTTTGCCTGCTTTTCTTTGCGGCGGCAAAGAAAAGTAGGTGCCGCCCCGCACAGGGGCGACGCATGAAGCAGGCTAACGCATCGCGGATGCCAGCGCAAAGGCAAGCCGCGGATGCCAGCGCAAACGCAAACCGCGAATGCCAGCAAAACGCCAACCGATCTGCAGTTCAACAGGACGGCGAAGCAATTTCCCCGATATTTTAGCCACCTGTGGCGATGCTCAAGTGCGCACACTGGCAAAGCGGAAGCATCCAGAAAACCGACAGCACGACCCGTGCCATGCAACCGCACAACCCCGCATTGTGGCGTTTCAATGAAAAAAATCATAAAGAATCGGGGCACCTGCGCCACTATCCCCTGTCGTAACCCACGAACCTTCTACAATCACCGAAACGAAGCCACTAGCACCACTAGCACAGGAGCAAGCTGATGCAGGATCCAGAAGCACTCGGCGGGTTGTCCCATCAGGGCGGCGTGGACTATCGCGGCGAGGAAAACGACGGCGCGTTCATCGCGCCTGAAAACCTGAACGTCGCGAGCGCGACCCAGCACGTGCTGAAGTCGGGCGGCACGTTTATCGTCAACGATCCCTCGGCGACGTCACAGGTCACGACGACGGCCTGTTCGTCAACGACACCCGCGTGCTGTCGCAGCTGCGTCTGACCTTTGGCGGACGCGCGCCGTCGCTGCTGTCAGGCAGCGTCAGCAGCGACAACACCTCATTCACCGCGCATCTGACCAACCGTCCGCTGCCGCCGCTCGGCGGCAGCAGCACGCCGGAGGGCGTGATTCACGTCGAGCGCGTGCGCGTGCTGTCGGGCACGGTGATGAACGAAGCGATCGAACTCACCAATTACGGCACGACAGACGCCGTCGTGCCGCTGTCCATCTCGTTTGCCAGCGACTTCCGCGACATGTTCGAAGTGCGCGGCCTGAAGCGCGCGAAGCAGGGCAAGGTCGAAACGCCACGCGTGCACAAGAACGAAGTGCTGCTCGGCTACATCGGTCTCGACGACGTGGCGCGCCACGTGCGCGTCGCATTTTCGCCGATGCCCGACAAGCTGCTCGCCGACCGCGCCGATTATTCGGTGAAGCTGCCCGCCCAGGCGTGCGTGTCGATCTATCTGTCAGTGGCCGTGCAGGTCGCGGCGCACAAGGGCGAGCCCGACATCCACGTGCCGCAATCGACGCATACCGTGACTGAACTGCACGTCTCGCAGGTCGACGCGGCGCGGCCGCGCGTGGGCCGCACGGCCGTGCGCGCGGCACTCGTCGATGCCCACCTGGTGATGCGCGAGCGGCGCCGCGCGTCGGCGCGCGTGCGTTCGAGCAACCCGTTGTTCAATGCGTGGATCGACCGCTCGCAGGCGGACCTGAATCTGCTCACAACAGATCTCGCCAGCGGGCCGTATCCGTATGCAGGCATTCCGTGGTTCTCGACGCCCTTCGGGCGCGACGCGGTCATCACGTCGCTGCAGATGTTGTGGCTGCAACCCGGCCTTGCGCGCGGCGTGCTGCGCTTTCTCGCCGAGCATCAGGCGATGGAAGATTCCGCGTTCCGTGACGCCGCCGTCGGCAAGATCATGCACGAAATGCGCCGCAGCGAAATGGCGGCGACGGGCGAGGTGCCGTTCGCGCTGTATTACGGTGGCGTCGATACGACGCCGCTCTTCATCGTGCTCGCGGGCGCCTACGTGGCGCGCACGGGTGACACGCAGCTAGTCGATGAGCTGTGGCCCGCGCTCGAACGCGCGGCGAAGTGGGTGGCGGGCGTATGCGACCGCAATATCTACGGGCTGCTCGATTATCAGCGCGCATCGGACGGCGGTCTTGCGAACCAGGGCTGGAAGGACAGTCACGACTCCGTCTTCCACGCGGACGGACGCTTCCCCGAAGGGCCGATCGCGCTCGTCGAGGTGCAGGCCTACGCGAGCGCCGCCTTCGACACGATGGCGCAGTTCTCGATGCTGCGCGGCCAGTCCGACGACGCGGTGCGCTACACGCAGCGCGCCACGGCGATCCGCGCGTGCGTCGAAGACAAGTACTGGATGGACGATTCGAAGTTTTACGGCATCGCGCTCGACGGCAAGGGCGATCTGTGCCGCGTGCTCGCATCGAACGCGGGTCATCTGCTCGCGTTCGGGCTGCCTTCGCGCGAACGCGGCGAGGCCGTCGCGCGCGCGCTCGAATCGACGCTCTTCCACACGGGCTGGGGCGTGCGCACGCTGGCGGCGGGCCAGCCGCGCTTCAATCCGATGGCGTATCACAACGGCTCGGTCTGGCCGCATGACAACGCGCTCTGCGCGCGTGGTCTCGCGCGCTACGGCGCGAAGGCGGCGGCCGTGCGTCTGCTGCAGGCGCTCTTCCAGGCGGCCGTCAACTTCGACATGCGTCTGCCCGAGCTGTTCTGCGGCTTCCCGCGCCGTCGCGGCGAACCGCCCACGGCGTACCCCGTCGCGTGTCTGCCGCAGGCATGGGCGGCCGGCTCGCCGTTCATGATGCTCGAAGCGTGTCTGGGCATGACGATCGACGCGCAAAAGCGCGAAGTGCTGATCGAGCAGCCCATGTTACCCGAAGGCATCGACTGGCTCGAGATCGGCGATCTGCGCGTCGGCGACGCGTCGGTGTCGATCACGTTCCGGCGCGTGGCGGGCAAGGTCGTGGCGTCGGCGGAGCAGGGCGATGTGCGGGTGATCGCGCTGCTATAAGCCGGCAGCGGAGATCGGCCCTTGGGCCTTCGACGGAGCGCGATATGCCGCAACAGAACGTCTATGTCGTGTTCAAGGGCGCGCTGAAGCTCGGCGTGCCTTTTCTCGACGGCTACAAGGGCGATCCGCACTATGTGATCGTCGTCGATGATCCGGCGGGCGGAGAATTCAGGCTTGTCACGAATGTGAAATCGGACAGTTCGCTCACGGGGCCGGCTGGCTATCACGTGCTGTATTCGTGGAGCCAGTATTTCGACCACCCGATGGTGGCCGATCTCGCGAAGCTGCCGCCTGGCCTGACGCAGGCCGGGTTTCCGAAGCTCGACTATGTGCATGATCCGCGTCTGGTCGATCTGTCGACCATGCGGCCCATCACGCTCGATACGGCGAACGAGCAGAACGACATCAACGCGCTCGTCAACGACATGCTGCAACTGGATATGTCGGCGGCGCCCGTCGACTATCTGTATCCCGGCAAGAGCGGCAACGACATGCGGCGCGGCTGGAAGCCCACGAAGAACGTCACCGTGTATGGTTTCGGCTTCCTGTTCGAGCCCGAGCACGACGGCTTGCACGAAACGCATATGAATCAGGGCAATCCGAAGCCGCAGCCCGGCAGCGGCGTCAGGGATCATTCGTCGGAGAACGGCACGTTTCAGGACGGCGCGGTGATGGTCGAAGTGGACGGGCGCTTCCAGGCGCTGTTCGTCGCGTTTCAGACCCAGCTCGTGCCGACCGACAACCGGGGCTGGCCGATTCCCGGCACATCGCATCCGATTCTCGGCTAGTGTCTGGATTTCAGTCGGCCGCCATCAATTCGAAGATTGCCGTTGGGGTCCTTGAAGACGATCGAGTGACCCGGCTTCCCGTCCGCCGTCTTTCGCGGCGTCGGACCTTCGCGTCCGGTGTGAGCAGAAATCCATCCACCGCGTCGCATCCGTCTTTCCCGTTCTCTAATTCCCGTCTCATTCTGCAAAGGCAAGATGTTCTCCACCGAGCCCGGATGCGGGACGCCACAGCAGGAGAACGACATGGAAGCCAAAGCAGAAACGATCCATCGCCCGTATGTCGATGCATTACTGAGCGAACTGAAAACGCGCGCCTATCAACCCGTCATCCGCTATCAGGGAAAAGACGTCACGAGAGGCGAGTTGCGCAGCGCGATTTTCCGCTATGCCCGGGCGCTCGGCGCACTCGGCATAGGCCGGGGCGCGGTGGTCGCGCTCCATGCGCCGAATCGCCCCGATGCGCTGGCCGTTCGCTATGCGGCGAACCTGCTCGGTGCGGCCACCATGTTCCTGCCTGTGCTGGCGAGTGCCGAAAGCCGCGCGAACCTGCTCGCGCGAATCAGACCGACCCTTATCGTCGTGTTTCCGGAGACCGCCCATCTGGTTCGCGATGCAGTCGATCAGCGCATCGTTTCCATCGGCTACGAGAGCCCATGGGTGCATCTCGACAGGTTCGCCAGCGTGCAGTCGGACCAACCGCTCGAAAGCCGGGCGATGCCGCACGAACTCGCGGTGATCGTTTCCTCAGGCGGCACGACGGGCGTGCCGAAAGCGAGTCGCCGCTCGTTTGCCGCATATTCCGCGATGGTGGTGTCGGCGCGCGACGCGAAGCGTCGTCAACTCATCAATGGTCCGCTCGCGTACCTGTCGCAAGTCCTGCTCGATACGACCTTGATCGGCGGCGGGAGTGTCGTGCTCGAACGGGAGTACAGTGCGACGGCAACGCTCGCAATGATCGAGTCTGAACGGATCACGGATGTCTTTCTCGTCGAGCCTCAACTCTTCGAGATGATGGATCACCCGGACGTCAGCCGTCGCGATCTGTCGTCGCTGCGCTGTATTGCGCATGTGGGTGGCTCGGCGCCGGCGGCCCTGCGGCAACGCGCGGCCAGGCGTCTCGGCCCGGTGCTCGCGCATATGTATGGCGCAAGCGAAGCGGGACTCGTCAGCGTACTGCCGCCACCCGACTATGCGACGAATCCGGCGCGTCTGGAAAGCGCCGGGCGTATCCGGCCTGGCGTCGAGGTGCGTTTGCGCTGCGCCGACGGTTCGCTCGCGGCCAACGGGCACCCCGGCAGCATCGAGGTCCGGTCGGCTGCCGTGGCGCACGGATACCGGAATCAGGCTGTCGAAAGCGCGCAGAAGTTCAGGGACGGCTGGTACCTGACGGGCGACGTCGGCTTGATCGACGATGGTGGTTATCTTCATGTGATTGGCCGTTCATCCGACGTCGCGGAAATCGATCAGCGCACCATCGGTCCCGTGCATATCGAAGATGTTCTCTGCCGGTTACCAGACGTGCGTTATGCCGTGGCATTCGCGGCGAATACCCAGGATGGCGAGCATGCATGGAATGCCGTCGTCGAGCCCTGGGCCGGACAGCGAGTGGATGTCGCGCGATGCACGCGTGCCCTGAACGCCGCGTTCGGCGATCTGGTGGCGAACGCGGTCAGGTTGTCGGAGGCTGGCGCGATACCGCTCACTGAACAGGGCAAGGTGGACAGAGCCGCGATCGAAACGGTGCTGTTCGCTCAGCCGCGTGCCGCCATCGACAAGCCGCCGCTCCGTGCGCATCGGCCGATGAGCGAGCGCCTTGGCGCCCGTTGATGCAATCAGGGGCATGCCATCAGCGTGAGGAGATGAACATGCCCACTCGTGCACACGGGAGAAGCGCAATAGCAAAGCAAAAGGTCTTCGCGATCGACTCATGCAGAGCTAATTCAGCGTCTTTACGATGCACGGTCATACCGGCTGACACATGCCGGTTAATCGTCCCCGCAGTCGCAACGCTTGCGACGATTCTCGCTTTCTCAATTCATGGAGTGTCTTATGAAGCCCTCGAAAATCCTGATGGTCCTGGTCTGTCTGGTTGCCGCTCAAGCGGCTAGTGCGCAGGCAAAGACAGTGACGCCCGCAAAAATGACCTGCGCCGATTATGTCTCCGTCGATGAGGTGTATCGACCGGCTCTCGTTTATTGGGTCGCCGGTGTCGACAAGCTCGGTATCAAGGAGACGGATACGATGGTCGTCGATACCGCGCATCCCGCTGCGGAGACCGTAGCCGAAGCATGCAGCAAAGATCCGCAGACTCCATTTGTGTCGAAAGTCAGGTCCATGATCAAGGCGAAGAAGATTTCGCTCTTCCAGCATTCGTAATGACACTGCCGGCGGCTCTGGCCGAAGTCGTTCGGCAGCACGCATCAGGCTCCCGTTACGCTCACTATCTCCGGCATGCAGGCGGTCAAGTTTCATTGGTCAACGGAGCAGTTGAACGTGGCGGGATTCGAGTATGTGTGTGGAGGGCAGACGAGGTTGACAATAAATAGATGACCAGTTATCTTGTTATCCATCGACTCAACGGAGATCACGAAGTTGCCACGTCCTGCCAATCCTCAAGTACGTTCGCGTCTGCTGTCAGTAGGGCGCGATGTGGTTCACGACCGTGGTTTCAACGGCTGCGGCGTGCAGGACATCACGACGGCTGCGGGCGTGCCGAAGGGCTCGTTCTATAACTACTTCGAAAGCAAGGAAATGTTTGCGGCCGAAATTCTCGAAGACTACTGGCAGTCAATCGAAGACCGCCATGGTCCGATTCTGTACGACGCGCGAATCAGGCCGCTCGCGCGCATTGCGAAATTCTTCCGTGCATTGACGGACGATCACAGCAAGAGTGACTTCGCGTTGGGTTGTCTGATTGGCAACCTGTCACTGGAACTGTCGAACGCCAGCGACGAGGCGCGCTCGAAACTCCTCGCCTTGCTCGCCCGCTGGCAAGAGGCACTTGCAGCCTGCTTGCGCGAGGCACAGGAGCGCAATGAACTGGACCGCAAGCAGAACGCGGACGAACTCGCGGCGATCGTGATCGAGGCATACGAAGGCGCAGCCATGCGCGGCAAGATCGAGCAGAGCGGCAACGCATACGAACGTTTCGAGAAGGTCGTATTGCCGCGGCTGCTTCGTTAAGTTTTTTTTGCCTGTTTTATAAAGCGACCGGTCATCTATGTTTTGCGTGCGTCCATGCATTGCGCGGTTGCGGTGTTCCTATGTGGTGACCTTTATATGGAGAGTTTTATGAGTAACACGAACCAGCCAGCGCAAGAGAACGCAAATCCGTACGCCGATCCTGCGAATCCGGCTTTGCCGCAGACGGGCTTCAAACTCGACCCCGCGAGGGCGGCACTGGTGGTAATCGATCCGCAGAATGATTTCCTCAGCCCGTCAGGGGCGAGCTGGTCGGTATTCGGACCGAGCATCACCGAGAACAATACGGTCGCAAATCTGGGGCAGCTGTTCAAGACGGCGAAGCAGGTTGGCCTCACCGTGGCGGTTTCGCCGCACTATTACTATCCGTGCGACCACGAGTGGCATTTTGGCGGTCCGCTGGAAAAGGTGATGCACAACATCTGCATGTTCGACCGCAAAGGGCCGAACACGCTCGAGGATTTCGAGGGATCGGGCGCGGACTTTCTTGACGAGTACAAGCCGTACATCCTCGACGGCAAAACCATCATCGCATCGCCGCATAAGGTGTATGGGCCGGAAACGAACGACCTCGCGTTGCAACTTCGCAAGAAGGGCGTGTCGCAGATCATTCTCGCCGGCATGGCGGCGAATCTTTGTATCGAATCGCACTTGCGCGAGTTGATCGAACAAGGGTTCGAAGTTGCCGTGGTGCGTGACGCTACTGCAGGTCCTCGATTGCCGGACGGCGATGGCTATCTGGCCGCGATCATCAACTTCCGTTATCTCGCGCACGCGCTTTTGACGACGGAGCAGACGGTTCGGGAACTCACGTCCTGAGCGGACCCGGCACGAATCCGATGCGCAGCGTTTGCTGCGCTTTCGCTGCTGGATCGTCGGCTGCGTGCGTTGCTTCGCTGCACATTGAACGATGACAACGCGTGGTTTCTTCATTGCACTCACGCGAATAACGAAAGTGAAAATCGGTCGTTAACCGACAAAGAATGCATCCCTATACTGGCACGTTTATTGGTCGACGAAACGTCGACGCCCGGCATGCTCATGCCGGTCTGCATGTCCAGTACAAGGAACCACGAATGTCCGCTCAAGACCTCACGGATCGTGCCGCACGTGCACGCCTTCAGACGACGCTCGCCGGCTTGCCCGCGCTCGCGGAAGCCATCGGTGAAGGCGCTGCGTCGCGCGAGGCGCAGCGCGAGTTGCCAACCGACGGCTTCGCGCTGTTCCGGCAATCGGGGCTCGGGCGTTTGCGCTTGCCTGTCGAATGGGGCGGCCTGGGTGGCTCGCTCGAAGACGTGTTCGATGTGATCGCCACGCTCGCTGCCGGGGAAAGCAACCTCGCGCACGCGCTGCGCATTCATTTCGACCAGACCGAGGCGTTGCTGCTTCAGCCGCGCACGGCGTTCAACGCGTTGCAGATCGAGCGCGTGGCCGATGGCGCGATTTTCGGTGGCGCTTCGACGGAACTGGGCACGTCACGCCCCGGCGAGATCACGACGCAACTGCGCCGAGACGGCGAGCACTACCGCTTGAGCGGCCGCAAATACTACGCGACGGGCACGGCGTTCTCCGATTTCGCGCGGCTGAACCTGCAGGATGAGAACGGCAATCCCGTGGTCGCCATCGTGCCTGTCAAACGCGAAGGCTTTCGCGTGCTCGACGACTGGGATGGCATGGGACAACGGATGACGGCAAGCGGCAGCCTCGAATTCGACAACCTGCTGGTGCTTGCGGACGAAGTTACGCCGCGCGTGCAGACCACCTTGTCCGGCCGTCACGGCGGCGCGCTGCGGCAGTTGCATCTCGTCGCAGTGGGCGCGGGGATCGTGCGCAATGTCGTCGCCGATGCCAGGCGGTATGTGCTGCGGCATGGCCGTCCCGCGCTGCACAGTCCCGCGCCATCGGCGCGCGAAGACGCGTTCATCCAGCAGGTGATCGGCGATCTGACGGCACACAGCCATACGATCGACGTGCTGGTGCGCGACAACGCGCGCGTGCTGGAGCGCTCTTCGCAGGCGATCCGCAATGGCGAGCCCGATGCGGAGGGACGCGTGCTGGAAGGCGCGCTTGCGACGGCGCGCACGCAACTGATCGTCAGCAAGCTCGCGCTGTATGCGGCCGAGCGCATGTTCGAAGCGGGCGGCGCGTCGGCGACATCGCGTGCGCATAACTTCGATCGTCACTGGCGCAATCTGCGCACCCTCTTCAGCCACAACCCGCTTTTGCATAAAGCACGCGTGATCGGCGACTACGAACTGAACGGCGTGACGACGCATCTGACGGAAGGCCGTGTTTTCTAGGGCGATTCGCTCGCGCCAGCGCGCATAGCGCGCAACGGCATATCGATGTGCCGATTTCTTCGTGGCGGCGCGCAAGCGCCGCATTCGACAATACAAACGTTACGTTCCAATCAGGTGCCTCGCGCGATGAGCCGTGATCTTCTTCTGTTGCTCGAACCGGGATTTACCGATCCCCGCCATCCGGGCGAACGTTTCATCTGTCCCGATGGCGCGCCTATCGAAGGGCTGCTCGCCAGCGACCCGGCGCGCGTCGCGAGGCTCGACGTGCGGCGCGTGCCGTTCGAGCGTCCGCGCCAGGCCGTCGTCGAAGCACTCGACGAAGCGCATCAGGGCTTGCCCGTGCTGGTGCCGGGTGACGAGCAACCCGCGCCCGCCGATGCGCAGACGTTGGGCGAGCGCCGCTTCATCACCGACACGCGCCGCATCCTCGATCTGCTCGCCGAGCGCCACGGCTTTCCGAAAGTGCATCGACGCATCAGCGAAAGCATCATGAGTGCGCGTCGCCGACGATATCGAGCACTGGTTCAACGGCGGCGCAGCGGACGGCTTCAATCTGATGCCCGACGCGTTGCCGGGCGGTCTGCAGGACTTCGTGGACGGCGTCGTGCCGATCCTTCAGAAACGCGGCATCTTTCGCACCGGCTACGAAGGCGCGACGCTGCGCGAGCACCTGGGGCTCGCGCGTCCCGACAATGCACAGCTATGGCGCAAGAGCGCCTGAGTCCACGCCCATCCACTTCCAATCTTTCCAGTCATGAGTTCACGCAAGGGTCATCTGCGCCTCGGCGCTTTTCTGTATCCGACGGGACATCACATTGCCGCGTGGCGGCATCCCGACTCGCTGGTCGACGCCGGGCGCAATTTCCGGCACTACGTGCAGCTTGCGCAGGCCGCGGAGGCCGCGAAATTCGATCTGGTCTTTCTCGCGGACGGCGCGGGCACGCGCGGCGACAACGTCGATTTTCTGAGCCGCACGGCACACAGCTATGTCGCGCAGTTCGAGCCGCTCACGCTGCTGTCGGCGCTCGCGGCCGTCACGGAACGGATCGGTCTGGTCGGGACGGCATCGACGACATTCAACGAGCCGTATCACATCGCGCGCAAGTTTGCGTCGCTCGATCACATCAGTAGCGGACGCGCGGGGTGGAATCTCGTTACGTCGTCGAGCGCGCACGAGGCGAAAAACTTCAACTTCGACGAGCATCTCGCGCATGCGCGGCGTTATGAGCGCGCGGTTGAATTCGCCGAAGTCGTCGAAGGGCTGTGGGATAGCTGGGACGAAGACGCGTTTGTGCGCGACAAGGCGTCGGGTCGCTACTTCGATCCGTCGAAGCGCCATGTGCTCGATCATCGCGGCGAGTTCTTCAATGTGCGTGGGCCGCTGAACGTCGAGCGTTCGCCGCAGGGCAGGCCCGTCGTCGTGCAGGCGGGTTCGTCCGAGGCGGGCAAGGCGCTGGCCGCGCGCACGGCGGAAGTGATCTTCACCGCGCAGCAGACGCTCGACGATGCCGTCGCGTTCTACGCGGACGTCAAAGGCCGCATGGCGGCGTATCGCCGCGTCCCGGACGATCTCAAGATCATGCCCGGCGTGATGCCGATTGTCGGCGCGACGGAAAGCGAGGCACGCGAGAAGTTCGACGCGCTTCAGGCGCTGATCGATCCTGCCGTGGGGCTTGCGCTGGTATCGACGGTAACGGGTGGCTTCGATCTGTCCGGTTATCCACTCGACGGTCCGATCCCCGAACTGCCGGAAACCAACGCCAGCAAGAGCCGCCAGTTGCTGGCGCTCGAACTCGCGCGGCGCGAGAACCTGACGATCCGCGAGCTGTATCTGCGCATCGCGGGCGCGCGTGGACACTGGCAACTGGTCGGCACGCCGGAGCAGATCGTCGATGCGCTCGAAGAGCGTTTCGTCAACCACGGCGCGGACGGCTACAACGTGATGCCGGCGCTGCTGCCCAACAGCCTCGACGATTTCATCCGGCTCGTGCTGCCGGAACTCCGGCGACGTGGGCTGTTCCGCAGCGAGTACGAAGGGCGCACGCTGCGCGAGAACCTTGGTTTGTCGCAACCTGTTTCGCGCTATGCGCGCGAAACGGTGACGCAGTGAGTTGTCGCGAGTACTTGCGTCACCCATGACGGGTGACGCATTCGATCCCATACCAGAACTATCAGAACTTCACGCGCACACCCGAGAACACCGCGACCTGACGATTCGTCGATGAAGCCGTGCCGGCGTCGGCAATCGCTGCAATCTTCTGATAACCCGTGCCGACACGCGTCGATGCATCGCCTGCCGCGAGTTGATACGCTGCCGACAGGTAAAGGTCGGTGCGCTTGGACAGCGCGTAATCGACGCCAAGCGTGAACTGATGCCAACGCGGCTTCAGGTTCGCGCCGTTGGTGCCGGGCAGATTGGTTGCGCGCCCATCCGTGTACGTGTACACGCCGATCAGCGTCAGCGCGGGCGTGAACAGATAGCGCGCGTTCAGATCGTAGTTGTTGAACTTGCGCGACGAGCCATCGCTGTAGTCGAGCTGCGTATGGCTCCACGCAAAGCCGAATGTCGCCGCACCGAGCGCGTAGCTGGTGCCCGCTGCCGCGATCTGCTGACGCACGACGCCGCCATTCAATCCATAGAAGAACGCGCCGCTGTAGTCGTCGCCGGATGTGGTCGATGCGCCGCCGATCGCGCCACCCGTGTTTGATGCGGCGTTCGGATGATTCAATACGTTGTAGCCGCCGCCGATCGAAAAAGGACCGTTCGTGTAGTTCGCGGCCACGCCCCATGCGCGGTTGTTGCTGAAGCCCGTGCCGTTGCTGCCGTTCGCCTGGTTGCTGAATGCGTAGAGGCCGTCGACGGTGAAGCCCGCAATCGTATCGCTGCGGAACTTGACCGCGTTGTTCACGCGGAAGGTCTGGTTCAGATTGTCGTTGTCGCCGATGTGTGTCGACGGCGACCAGAAGCCCGGGCCTGCATACTGCGAGACGAGATCGGTCACAGGCTCGTATTGGCGGCCAACGGTTACCGTGCCGATGCCCGTCTTCTGCACGCCGACGAAAGCCTGGCGGCCGAACAGACGTCCGCCTTGTCCCGCCGTGCCGTCGTTCGGACGGAAGCCGCTTTCCAGCGTGAAGACCGTCTTCAGTCCGTCGCCGAGATCTTCGACGCCGCGCAAGCCCCAGCGGCTGCCGTTGAGCTTGCCACTCGTCTGCTGGATGTTGCTCGCGCCTTTCTGGTTGTTGGTATAGGTGATGCCCGCGTCGACGAGTCCATACAACGTAACGGCACTCTGCGCATGCACGAGTGCGGGCGATGCAGCGGCAAGCGTTGCGGCGCTGGCCAGAACAACACGCTTCATTGGATTCCCTTTTTATTGAAGTCACATGATTAATAAGGAACCCGATGCTATTAGGGAGAACACTAAACACGAAGAAACTATTTCTAATTTGTTATTCAAATGCAATGCGATTTACAACGGACTTTCGCAGTGGAATGCAGATCAGCCGGGTACGTGAATACGTTGTGGCATAGTGACCCTCTCCCCGGACTCGCAACTTCAAGTCGATATTCATCGAGGCTCTATGATCGATTTCTCCGCCGTGGCGGCTGTGTTCTCTGTCTATATCGTCGGTGTCGTGATACCGGGGCCGAACTTCGTCGCGGTCGCGCACAAGTCGGTGTCGGCAACACGTCCCGATGCATTTGCGCTCGTCGCCGGGATCGTGGTGGTCAATCTCTTCTGGGCCACCTGTGCGATTCTCGGCGTCGGCGTCGTGTTTGCGATCTTTCCGTGGATCGCCATTGGCGTGAAGCTCGCCGGCTCGGGCTATCTGATCTGGTTTGGCCTGCGCCTCATCATGTCGGCGGGAACGCGTCCGATGGCGGTGCAAAAGCCTTCGGTGTCGTCGAGCTTTGCCTCTGCGTTCATGCAAGGCGTCGCGACCAACATTGCCAATCCGAAATCGATCGCTTTCTACGCGGCTGTGTTTTCAACGGCGGCGCCTGCGCATGTTTCCGCACCGACCTTTCTCGCGATGCTCGCTACCGTGGGCGTGGTGACGTCGTGCTGGTACGGCGGCGTCGCGCTGTTTCTGTCGCATGAGGCGGTCTCGGGCGCGTATCGCCGTGCACAGAAATGGATCGACCGTGCGTGCGGTGCGGTGATTGTCGCGCTTGGCATACGACAGGCGCTGCGCTGACCGCGCAGTCTGTTTGCGTTTGCGCAAGTGGGGGCGCCCGCAAATTGGCGAGCCCGCAAAAAGGGGTAGACTTTCGGCTACGCACGCTGAACCGGGTGCGACGGGGCGCTTGTTCGAGTCGCCCCGTCTGCCATGTGCGCAGGTTGTTTTCAGTGCTACAGCACATACGTATTGAAGACAGGCCGAACAGAATTGAGGTCCACAACCCATGCTCAAACCCGAATTCAATGACGCGGGCAGCGCGCGTCCAGAACTGCTTTGCTACCTGGTCGCAATCGCGGCAGCGTCGTACGCGCTGACGCAGGAATGGCGCGTCGATCACGTCGTCCAATGCTGCCGCCGCTGGCTCGCAAAAAACGATGTGAAGATGGACTGGCTCGATCGCGTCAGGATCGGCCAGTTCGCGTTGAAGATCGCAAGCAAGGATCTGCTGGATGCCGGCATTGCCGTGCGTCTGTCCAGCGTCAATGCGCTCTTTACGAGCGAGATGGAACTGAACGAAGCGAGCACGATGGTGCAACGGATGATGTCCTTGTGCCAGGAAGCGCTTTGAGCACGTTTCGAGCAAACGTCAGCCTGAATGGCGGGGGTTGCGCCGGGCGAACACTGTGTTGCAACTTCGATAGCTGATCGCGAGACGGGGCCAATTCATACTTCGCGATGGTCGCGCACGGCATCGTGCAGGTGCGAGCGTTCAGCTTAGAGGTTGTTGTGAATACATTTGAAGTCAATCAGGTCCTGTCAGGTCTGACTAATCTGATCAGGCAACGCGTCGCGGGTTTTGCGCGCAGACAGACCGTGCGCGCGGCGATTTTCGCGCTGGTGCCCTTGCTCATGCAGGCCTGTACCAGTGCCAGTCCCGTCATCGAGACGGGCGATGCGGGGCGATACACGCTGCACGCATCGGCGGCGGGCGGCAGCGCGGCGTGGGCGAGGTCTCACAAGGCAGTCATGCAGAGCGCAAGCAGCTTTTGCGCGCAACGCGGCGAAGTGCCGAGCGTCGTGTCCGAGTCGTCCCGGGGCGTGCGCGCGCACGAAGCTCACGAGGCCGACCTCACGTTCGAATGTCACCCGCACTTTTGACGGACGCGTCGACCAATACGCCAGACGAAACAGAAAGCCAAAAGTGCAGTTGGCGTAAGCAATCGTTAAGGATGCGCAGCTATAACGTTTGATGCAAATGCGATCTGCGCGGCGCTGCCAGTCAACGATCAGAAAAGGGTGACCCGGACTCGCTGATTCAACCGACGCCAGCGTCGATGTCCATTCAGAGGTCGCCCGTCATGCCGATCAACTCCCGCTCCCTTGGGCGTGTTTCCGCGCTTGTTCCCAGGCTTATTCCCCCGACATTTGCGCTGCTGCTTGCGACGCCAGCCCACGCCGAGTCCACCTGTCCCGACTTCGTGATCCTGCCGTCGGGCAGCGTGTTCAACATCGCGAAGCTGATCGCGGACACGGGTTCTCCGGAGGCCGCGCTCAGGAAGGTCAGGGGCGCTCTCGATCAGATCGCCGCAAACGGCGGTTGCCCGAAGTCAGTGCGGCGCGCCGTGTGTGACGAAACGATGGCGGTGGCGAGGAAAGCCGTCGTCGCGCTCGAAGCCTGCGCCGCGCATGCTCCTCAGGCTGACGGCGTGGAGAAGGACGGGCGCAGTGCATCGAAGTAGGCGGATCACTTAGCCGATCACCAAACGGCCGTGTCACGCAGACGCGTTCGTCGTGCGCAACGCGGCGCCCAGGCTGCGGATCGTTTCTCTCATGCTGGCATCCCGCACGCGCGTATAGACGGCTATTTCGATCGGCGCGAGCGGCGGCAAGCCGAGCCGGCTGCCGACATCGACGGCTCGCGGCGGGCATCCGCGCCGCGTCATGGGCGCGACCGCGAGACCCGCCATCACGGCGGCGCCCACCGTGCCGATGCCACCGCCGACAAACACCTCAGTCCATTTGATGCCGGCTTCATCCAGCGCTTTCAGCGCGTTCGCGCGCACGCCGCAAGGGGCGGACAGCGACGCGATCCGCAATGGCTCGCCGGGACTGTGCGTCCATTGCGGCGAGGCAAACCATCCACAGTGTTCGACGAACAGTTTTTCAGCGTCCCTTCGCGTGGCGTCGCGTCGTGCGAAGACGGCATCGAGTTCGCCCGAGTCGTAGCCGGCGAGCATTTCGCTCGACGCGCCGATCTTCACTTCGACCCGCAACGTAGGGTCTTGCGCGGAAATGCGCGCAATCAACGGTATCAACCCGTCCGCGGCCGTGTGGTCGATGATGCCCAGACGCAGGCTGCGCTGCGCCTGCACCGTCGGATTCAGCGCGCGGTCGTGCGCGCTCAGCAACTCCCGGGCGGCCGCGAGGAACGCCGCGCCCTCGGGCAGCAGTTGCACGCGCCGCGGCGTGCGTTCGAGAAGGCGGCGCCCGAGCCGTTCTTCGAGCCGCTTCATCTTCAGGCTGATCGACGATTGCGTGATGTCGAGCACTTCGGCGGCGCGCGTGAAGCTGCTGAGGTCGGCGACCAGCACGAATGCCTGAACGTCGTCGAGGTCGAGGCGCCGCGTCGGCGATTGATAATCGGTGCTCATGTTAGCGGCTCCAGTCATCGCGTTTTTAAATCTTAGACCGGTGGCTGTTTTTTCGCAGTAGCACCGCGATGCCTTGCCAACAACGCGGCGCGAAGCAGGAAGGCATGGCTCCAATCATTGGTGAAAATCATCGCAGAAATACTTGACGATGAATTGTTGTTATCGAAGTGCAACCCTAAGATTTGTCTCAAGCAAACGCACTTCAGGAGCTTCACATGCCAATGACCCATGTCTCGATGCGCAGCGGCAAGCCCGCCGCGTACCGCACCGCGGTTCTCGAAGGTATCCACGAAACGCTGCACACGTCGCTTGGCGTGCATCCCGACGCGTTCTTCATGACCGTCAGCGAACACGACGATGCGAACTTTCACGTCAACACGACTTTCCCGTTCGCGCGTTCGTCCGACGTGCTGCTGATCCAGATCACGCTGACAGCGGGCCGTTCAGCCGATGACAAGCAACGCTTCTATCAGGACCTCGTTGCGCGGCTCGAAAAGAACCCGGGCGTCAAACCCGCCGATGTGTTCATCAACCTCATCGAGGTGGCGGGCGAGAACTGGTCGGCAGGAAACGGACTTGCCGGACGAAGCGCAGCTTTGGCAGCGGACGGCGCGACAGCCGCCGGCACTGCCGCCTGAAACATCGCATTCCGCGTTACTCAAATCTGATTCTGGAGAACATCATGTCGAAGCAATACGCCGTTCCGCTTTCGCCCCGTGGTCTGTCGAGCATTGCGCCTCCGCCGCCGTGGCACTATTCGGGCGACTTTCTGATCGTCGAGTTCTGGGCCGATCCGGCTGCTGTGGCTGCGACCTTGCCAGCGGGTCTGAGCGTCGATCCGTCGTCGCCGGGTCACGCAACGGCGTTGTTCGTCGACTGGCAGTTCACGGGCCAAAACGATGAACTGCTGGACCCGGCGCGCTATCAGTACCGCGAGTTCTTCGTGCTCGTCGATGCGTTGTATGAAGGCCAGCCGGTCGCCTACTGCCCGTACATCTTCGTGGACAACGACTCGGCGATGATGCGCGGCTTGATTCAAGGCTTTCCGAAGCGCCTCGGCGCCGTGCACCAGACGCGCACGTTCGCCGCACCTAGCCTCGCTGCTGCGCAGGTGGCGCCGGGCGCGCGCTTTGCGGCGACGGCATCGACGGCGGGCCAGCGCATTGCGCGTGCGGAGATCAAGCTGACGGGCATGGTGGACGATCCTTCAACGGTCAGTCTCGCCGGACGTCCGATCGTGAATCTGCGTCACTTCCCGAGGCTGGCTGCCTGGCAGCATGAGACGCCCGCCGTGCACGAACTCGTGATGTCGATCATGGACGATCCGCGCATGGCCGACGTGTGGGCAGGCGAGGGGCAACTGAGCTTGCCCGTCGCAGAGGGTGAAGAGATTTCCGACCTCGCGCCCGTGCGCGTCGGCGCGGGCTATCGCCTGTCGATGTCGTACACGGTGACGGACCTGAAGACGCTGAGCGACGGCACGCAGGCTGCGTGAGACTGACGATCAGATCGTAATCGACACGAAGCCACACGGCCCGGAAGCAAGACTTCCTGGGCCGCGTGGCGCGTTACGTATCTGATCGCGCGATACGCGACGGGTGTTACGCCGCGAGCAATTCTTTGGCAGGCAACGACGCTAACGCCGAGCATCAGATCGATGTCGCGCGGACCGATACCCGCTGGTCCGCGAAGCATGTGAAGCAGCGCGGTTACGCCAGCGAGATGGAACGTGATGTTCCATGAGGGTGGGCGCGTGCTTCGCCCGATGACGGCCGCGAAGCACGCGTGACGCGCAGCGAAGGCGCGCGGTGGGGCGGTGTCAGTCTTGCGGCAGTGGTTGCCCGGCCGCTTGCCAGTGCTCGGTGACGGCCTTGTCGGTGATGCGCACCTTGGCGAGAAGGGGCACATAGCCGCGCAACTTGATCTCGCCGACAGCGAGCATTTCTGAACGGTAGATCTCCGGGGTCACTTTGGTGCCGTCCTTGAATTCGACGGTGTATCCATCGATCGGCCCCCAACGGCCCTTCGGTACGGGTTCGACATAAACGTGCAACATTTGATTTTCTCCAGCGGTATGAAAAAAAGCACTGGGCGGGTCGCACCGGCTCGCCGATCGGTCGGCGGGTCGTCGAATATCCACCTCTTGTATAAGAGAGTACCGAATCATGAGATCGCCGCGAGGCAGGAATGTGGCACGCCGAACGGATAAAAAACGTTTAAAAATCAAATGGATGCGAATCGCATTTCGCAACACGAAACGGAGTTTTCCCATGCGCATCGCTTGCACGGTGCCATGCAGCATGCGGTTTTGTGACACGGGCGGTGATTTTGCAATGTGAGATTTCGAGTGCTAGTCGTACGCGCGCACGTCGAGCGGGATTGGAAGGCCATTGCGTTCGCACGAACTACGCATCGTCTTCTTCGCGATAGACGCGAGGCATATGCAGGCACGGCGTCGTTAGAAATACCTGACCTGTTTTGCTCACGATGATCGACCCTCTCGTGTCGAGAATCGAAACGTTCAGGATGAAAACCAGGTTGGTGATGTTTCGTTTGTTGTCGGGCGTTTGCCACCACCATAGTTCGGGCATTTTCAAATAGAGCGAGTACATCCCCAAAACGCTGATTCCCGCCTCCGATGTTGGCCCCTTCTTTGTATGCATCGGGTCACAAGTCAAGATCTTGATTTTCTCCAGTTCTCCAGCGCCCCAGAAAGCGGCTGAGAAATCTCGCGCGGTCAGGCCTTCGATGGGTACGCCGTCTGCGCTACGGACCCGCACGAGCGTGGGAATCTTGATTGCCGTTTGGTCGTCGGAAGGTTCAAACATCGGACCGGCGGGTGTTGACGTAAAACCGATTGCTCCGTCAATGAGGATGTCTTCGTGTGCAAAGCGGGCCGGGATATCCACGGGTGCCTTGACGATAGTTCCAGTAACCACGGTTCACTCCTTGTTATGGGCGCAATTGCGACGCGGGACGATCTGGCTGCTTTCAAATCGTCTACGAGTGCTACTGCATTACGTTAGGTCAAGCAGGGTGATTGCGCGTTTTGAAGTGTTGGCAAGCGAACAAAACATCGTGGTTCTTCGGCAGGTTCATCGCAGCCACCCCTCAGTGGCCCGCCTCCATACCGGGTGATAACATTTGTTGTCATCCTCATCCCCCGGTACACCGTATGCCCGACACCTTCGACCAGCTCGCCGCGCTGATCCGTGGACGTTTCTCAGAACTCAGTCCGCAGTTCCAGATGGGCGCGGCGTTTCTGCTCGATCATCCCGATGAGGTCGCCGTCTCGTCGATGCGCAAGGTCGCCGAGCGCGCGCAGGTGCAACCGGCGTCGCTCGTACGGTTGTCGCAGCAACTGGGCTTTCCGGGCTGGAACGAATTGCGCGATCTGTTCGTCGCGCGGGTGCGCACGCGGCCCGAGCCGCTGACGAGCCGGGCCCGCTCGCTCGTCAAGGGTCATGCGAAGGACGCGCTCGCGCACGATCTGCTCGTCGCGCAACAGCACAATCTCGAAGTCACGGCCGCGCACAACACGCGCGTCACCGTCGAAGCGGCCAAGCTGTTGCGGCGCGCGCCGCACGTGCATGTTGCCGGGTTTCGTTCATGCTTTCCCGTCGCATTCGGTTTCGTTTATGGATACCGGCTGTTTCGCTCGTCCGTCTCGCTGCTGTCAGGCGAAGCGGGCACGCTCGAAATGCAGTTGCGCGGCATCGAACGCGACAGCGCGACCGTCGTCGTCAGCTTCGCGCCATATTCCGTCGAGGCGGCGCGCGTCGCCGAAGCCGCGCTGGAAAAGGGCAGCAAGCTGATCGCGATCACCGACAGCGCCGTGTCGCCCATCGCTTTGAACGCCGACAAGGTGCTGATCTTCTCGCACGAAAGCCCGTCGTTCTTCCCGTCGCTGGTGGCGGCGACCGCGATTGCGGAATCGCTGGTCGCGCATCTGCTCGCGCTCGAAGGTACGGACGCCGTTCAGCAACTCGAACTCGCCGAGCAGTCGCTGCACGCGAAGGGCGCCTACGTGCCCTGACGGGCGCCCGCGATCTTCAACGCCACGTTAAGGACACAGACGGGGCAACAGACGGGCGCATTGCATCGTCATTGACAACATATGTTGTAATGAACTATAAATGTGCATCGCGTGTTGATTGATGTTCGAGGTGTCGTGTGTCGAAGCAGGGTTGGGAATTGCATCGGATAGCGGGCGAGCCGTTTGAAATCGGCCGTCAGCTCGGTGAACTGGCGCGGCCGGCGTTCGATGCGTACATGCAGCAGAGCGCCGCGTGGCGCGACGTTCAGGCGTGGCGCGGGCACGCGTTCGTGCAACATCTGCGTGACGCGGCGGGCGCGCACTGTCCGGATCAACTGGCCGAGCTGGACGGCATGGCGGCGGGTCTCGGCTGGCGGGCTTACGACATTTTCCTGTGGAACTGCCGTGGTGAACTGGTCCACAACACGCCCGACGGCTGCACGACTTTCGCGGCCGTGCGCAGCAGCGACACGCTGATCGCGCACAACGAAGACGGCGATCCGTTCCTGCTTGGCAAGGGTTTGCTCGTCGATATCCAGCCGAAGGGCAAGCCCGGCTTCATCAGCTTCTATTACCCAGGCTCGCTGCCGGGCCACACATTCGCGGCGAACCGCGCGGGTCTCGTGCAGGCGATCAACAATCTGCGCATCCGTCAGCCGGTGACGGGCGTGCCGCGCATGATCCTGTCGCGCGCGGTGCTCGATGCATCGACGCTCGATCAAGCCGTGCAGCTTCTGCACGCCGCGCCGCGTGCGAGCGGCTTTCATCACACGCTCGGCGCAGCGGGCGATCGCCGCGTATTCAGCGTCGAGGCGACGGCAATGCGCTGTTCGATCGAACGCGTCGAGCGGATTGCGGGCCACGCCAATCACATGATTCATGCTGGTTGCGAAGCCGAGGCGCAAATCGTTACCGATTCGTCATGCGATCGTCAGGCGCGCGTCGGCGTGCTGCTCGAACAGCGCAGCGCGCAGATCGACGGCGACGCGCTCGTTGACATGCTGCACGACAAGGCGCCTGCGGGTCTGCCCATCTACCGCGACGACCCACGCGATCCCGACGACGAAAACACGCTCGCAACGGCGCTTTTCCAACTCCGCGACGACGGTGTCGCGCTGCGCGTTCACGCGCAACGCGCCGTCGTTTTCGAAACCTTCATTGCACGCACGGCGGCCTGAACGTCGCTGGCTTCCGCTCACTCAAGGAAAGCGCATGACTACCGTATTCCACCGCATGCCGAAGCAGACCTTGCCCGTCGCCGTCAAAGGCGAGGGCATCGAGATCGTCGATTCGACGGGCAAGCGTTATATCGACGCATCGGGCGGCGCGGCCGTCTCGTGTCTCGGCCACAGCAACCAGCGCGTGATCGATGCGATCAAGCGTCAGGCGCAGGAACTGCCGTACGCGCACACCTCGTTCTTCACGACGCAGCCCGCTGAGGAACTCGCGAGCTATCTCGTCGAACGCGCGCCGCAAGGTCTTGCGCATGTGTATTTCGTGTCGGGCGGATCGGAGGCGATCGAGGCGGCGTTGAAGCTCGCGCGTCAGTATTTCGTCGAAGTGGGGCAGCCGCAGCGGCGGCATATCATCGCGCGTCGTCAGAGCTATCACGGCAATACGTTGGGCGCGCTCGCGATAGGTGGTAATGCGTGGCGGCGCGAGCCGTTCCTGCCGTTGCTGATCGACGCGCATCACGTGAGCCCGTGCTACGCGTATCGCGAGCAGCGCGTGGACGAGACGGAAGAGCAGTTCGCGCAGCGTCTGGCCGACGAACTGGAGCAGAAGATTCTCGAACTCGGTTCCGACACGGTCGCCGCGTTCGTCGCGGAGACGGTCGTCGGCGCGACAGCGGGCGCGGTGCCGCCCGTGCGCGAGTATTTTCGCAAGATTCGCGCAGTGTGCGACCGTTATGGCGTGTTGCTGATTCTCGATGAAATCATGTCGGGCATGGGCCGCACGGGCCACCTGTTCGCGTGCGAAGAGGACGGCATCACGCCCGATCTGCTGACCATCGCAAAGGGTCTCGGTGCCGGTTATCAGCCGATCGGCGCAACGCTCGTCAGCGACAAAATCTATCAGGCGATCACGGGCGGCTCCGGCTTCTTCCAGCACGGCCACACGTATATTGGCCACGCGACGGCCTGCGCCGCCGCGCTCGAAGTGCAGCGCGTGATCGCCGACGAGCATCTGCTCGACAACGTGAAAGCGCGTGGCGAGCAACTGCGTTCGCTGCTGCGCGAACACTATGCGCAGCATCCCTACATCGGCGACGTGCGCGGACGCGGTCTCTTCGTCGGCGTGGAACTGGTGCAGGACCGCGCGACGAAAACGCCGTTCGATGCGAAACTGAAGCTGCATGCCGCGATCAAGCGCGAAGCGTTCCAGCGCGGCCTGATGGTGTACCCGATGGGCGGCACCGTCGACGGCAAGATCGGCGATCATGTGCTGCTCGCGCCGCCGTTCATCTGCACGCCGCGCGATATCGAACAGATCGTCAGCCGCCTGACGGATGCGATCGAAGGCGCGCTCGCGGCATCGGGCGCGGCCTGATCGACCCCCCCACCCTGCACGAAGAGCGATTCATGACCAACCGCCTGCCTTCTTTCGACGCCAGTCACGCGACACCCGACCAGAAAGCCGTGCTCGACGAAATCCTGTCGGGACCGCGCGGCAATCTGAACGGGCCGTTTCTCGGCTGGATTCATAGCCCCGAACTCGCGCAGCACGCGCAACGGCTCGGCGCCTTCTGCCGCTACAAGACGGGCTTGCCGCTGCGGCTGTCGGAACTGGCGATCCTCGTCACGGCCTCTCGCTGGCAGGCGCAGGCCGAGTGGTTCATCCACTATCCGATCGCCATCGACGCAGGCGTGCGCGCCGATGACGCCGAGGCGATCCGCCTGGGTCAGACGCCTTCGTTCGCCGAAGCTGACGATGCGCTCATCTACGCATTCGCGACGGAACTGTACGACGCGAAGCGCGTGTCCGACGCGACCTACGCGAAGACGGTCGAACGCTTCGGCCACGAGGTCGCAATCAATCTGGTCGGGCTGCTCGGCTATTACGCGCTGGTCGCAATGACGCTGAACGTGTTCGGCATGCGCGCGCAAGGGCAGGACTCGCTGCCGTTCCCCGAATAAGCGCGCGTCAAGCGCGACAAAAGCAAAGGCCCCGGCTGACTTCGTGAGTCAGCCGGGGCCTTCGTTGTTTCGACGGCGGCGCGTGATCGGCGAATCACACGCGCGGCGTCACGTCACGGCGAAAAATGCTTAGTTGCCGCGGAACGTCGAGAAGATGCGCTGTTCGACGCTCGGACGCTTGCCCGATTGCGACGAGCCAGCCGTCACGCCGCCGACTTCCGTCGATTCCGACGTTGCGCCGAATTGCGGCTTGGCGGCCGGATATGCGACGTCGTTCTGGTCCAGCGAGCCGTTTTGCTGCGCGGCGACCAGTTCAGCCTGGACTTGCGCGCGCGTCACGGGGCCATTGGCTTGCTGCGCGAACGCGGCGGCGGGAACGATCAGAGCGGATGCGACGACCACTGCGGAAAGAAGCGATTTCATGATGACCTCCGAGAACATTTGTTGATCGGTTCGGTTTGAACACCGATGTCCGAACCGTTGACCAGAGTGTATTTCCGCCAGGGTGATGAAAAAAGCGGCAGATTGGATAAAGATTCTTGCTGTGGATGAAATAATGGCCATGCGCGCCGCTTCACGGCAGTGCCACCGATATCCGCCTATGATGAAGCTTCGGTCCACGCCCACGGCCCACGGGTTTGGCGCAGCACGCGTGACCGATGCCGATGCCGCGTGATTCCGGGCGGGACCGTCGCGGCCGGCATCGTGGTTGGGAACGCGGCAGCGCGAACGCGACACAGGAGCGACTAATGAAGCGCAAAGCATCAGCAATCTGGCAGGGCGGTCTGCAAGACGGCAAGGGCTCGATCTCCACCGATAGCGGCGTGCTCAAGGACACGCAGTATTCGTTCGCGACGCGCTTCGAAAACGGCATCGGCACGAACCCCGAAGAACTGATTGCGGCGGCGCATGCGGGATGCTTTTCGATGGCGTTGTCGGCGGAACTCGGCAAGGCGAACATCAAACCGGAACGCATCGCGACCACGGCCACCGTCACGCTCGACAAGGACGGCGGCGGCTTCGCGGTGACGGCCTCGCATCTGGACGTCGTGGTGAAGATTCCGGGCGGCGACAAGGCCGCATTCGACAAGGCCGCGGCCGACGCCAAGGCCGGTTGCCCGATCTCGAAGGTGTTGAACGCAACGATCACGATGGACGCGAAGCTCGAAACCTGAGCAAGCGGCGCAACCTGCGCATCTTCTGCGTTTGCCCGGTCACGAGACAGGCTGGGCAAAACTTCCCATTCCGCATATTCCGAACCTTTCGCGTCCACTTGCGCGACTGATGGAGCCGCCATGACAACAACACAAGCAGACAAGGCGCGGGCGTTTCGCGCGCTTCACGAGGCCAGCGAGCCGTTCATCATTCCCAATCCGTGGGACATCGGCTCCGCGCGCCTGCTCGAAGCACTCGGCTTCAAGGCGCTCGCGACCACGAGCGCCGGGTACGCATTCACGCTGGGCTTGCCGGACAACGCCGTCGGCCGCGAGCAGATGATCCGGCATCTCGCCGAACTCGCGCCGTCGACGGATCTGCCCGTCAGCGCGGACCTCGAAAACGGCTTCGGCGATACGCCGGAAGATGCGGCCGAGACGATTCGCCAGGCGGCTGCGGCGGGCGTCGTCGGTGGCTCGATCGAGGACGCGACGGGCCGCGCCGGCGATCCCATCTACGCACATGAACTCGCCGTCGAGCGCGTGCGTGCCGCAGTCGAAGCCGCCCGTTCGCTGCCGTTTCCGTTCACGCTGACGGCGCGCGCGGAGAACTATCTGAACGGCCGCGCCGATCTCGCGGATACGATCCGCCGCCTGCAGGCTTTCCAGGAAGCGGGCGCCGACGTGCTCTATGCGCCGGGCCTGAAAACGCGCGAGGATATCGCCGCCGTCGTCAGTTCCGTCGACCGGCCCGTCAATGTGCTGATGGGCATGGCGGGCATGCCGTTTTCCGTCGACGATCTCGCGCAGATGGGCGTGAAGCGGATCAGCGTCGGCGGGGCGCTTGCTCGCGCGGCGCTGGGTGCGTTGCTGCGCGCCGCCAATGAGATGCTCGGGCGCGGCACCTTCACGTACACGAACGAAGCGGCGACGATGAAGGAGATCACCGATCTGTTCGCGTCCGTGCGCAAGCCCGATTAACGCAGCGTTGCGCGTGGCGTGATCCACGCGCAAAACAGAGCAGAACGGCGGTTGGAGGGGCGGCGATTCGCGCGAACGGCATGGACCTGTGTTACGAAGCGTCCGGGCGCTTCGCGGGGTAATGCTGATCGGTGACCGGGTGCCAGGGCGGCTCCCGTTTGTCATCGGAGCCTGAGTCCTGGCCGGCGGCTCGCCGTGCTGCTCGTGCGCCCGCCATACCACTACGGCCCTGCCACGATCGATGCGTCAGGCGTCGGTTCGCTTCCGACCGAAATAGCACGACTCCCTGCGGTAAGACATTGGACCAGTCAGTGTTGAAACCGGCTAGACACGCGACGCCAAAACTCTGAGGCCCGCAATCCCGAATACGATGGCCAGGCATCCTTCCAGGGCGCGACGCGTCCGCACGTACAACCTGCGAGCCGAGTCCGTTGAAAACAGTACGGCATAACCCCCGAACACCAGACATCCGATAGCCGCACAGCCTGCAATCAGAGCGCTATGGGCAGATCCTGTGCTGTTCGACGATAGCGCCACAATCGAAACCCACACGAGGATCGCTTTTGGATTGGTGAGATGAAGCATCGCTCCGCGAGAGTAGACACTCGTCAATGTCGGCGTTTGCTCCACCTTCAGTGCGGATGCCGCTGTTGTCGCAAGCGCATTGCGTCCGGATTTGAAGGCTAGCCACAAGAGATATAGACCACCAAAAATCTTGACCGCAATGATGAATTGAGAATAAGCGATCAGGGCTGCTGACACGCCTAGCGTTGCCACCGTCGCCCAAAACATCGACCCCGAGATGACACCGAGTGCGAACATTAACGCCGCTTTCCGGCCGTGACTGGCCGCTATGGAAATAATGGCAAGGTTGCTCGGCCCTGGACTCGCGGTGCCAACGAAATACGCTGCATAGGCGAGTAGCAGGTTTGTCGAGAGATAGGCGTTTCCAGTCATGTTTGGGTTCCAGCAACGGAAGATCGCCAGATTATCGGGCTTTGCCGAAACGGGCGGGAGCGGCAATATTGCCATTTTTCGAGGAATATCAGACATGCGCGCCAATGTTCATCGAACGAGGCGGGCGGATGGCGCCGCATGGGCCCGACTGGCACGATTACATCGACGGGCACTCCGACGCATGCGCGTCGGAGCGCTTCGCACTTCAGGTGCGCAAGGGCCTTAACCCCGTGCGCACTTCGTTCGCGAAGATCATCGGCTCTTCCCATGCCGCAAAGTGCCCGCCTGTTTCAGGCTTGTTGAAGTAAATCAGATTGTGATAGGCCTTTTCGGTCCAGGACTTCGGCGCCTGGTAGTTTTCTCCCGGGAAAGCGCTCACGGCGGCAGGCACGTTGACGTCGGCCGCGAGGAAGAAGTTCGCGTGTGACTCCCAGTAGAAACGCGCTGCCGAAATGCCCGTGTTGGTCACCCAGTACAGCGTGATGTCGTCGAGTATGTCGTCGCGCGTCAGTGCGCCTGCGGAATGACCGTTGACGGGATGGCCGAGCACGGCTGCGCTCAATGCAGCAGCGGGCTGGCCGTAGCCGTCGCCGTGATCGAGCAGCCAGGAAGCCAGCGCGACGGGTGAGTCGGCGAGTCCATACAGCGTCTGCGGCCGCGTGCCCATTTCGAACGCGTAACCGCGCTTTTTCTTGAAGTTGGCGCTCAATTGATCGTACGCGTGCTTCTCCTCGTCGGATAAGCCGGCCGGCATCGGGTCACCCGCAGCCAGCGCCTTCAGGATTTCGGCCGGAACAGCGGCAGGGAAGTTCACATGGATGCCGATCAGTTCGGGCGGTGCCTGTTTGGCCATGATGTTCGTGACAATGCCGCCGAGGTCACCGCCTTGCGAAGCAAAGCGCTCATAACCCAGCCGTTTCATCAACGTGACCCACGCGCGCGCGGTGCGCTCCGGTCCCCAGCCCGTGGTCGTCGGTCTCGCCGAACAGCCGTAGCCCGGCAACGATGGAATCACAAGATGGAATGCGTCGGAAGCCGGTGCGCCGTACGCGGTCGGATTGACGAGCGGGTCGATGATCTTGAACTGCTCGATGACCGAGCCGGGCCAGCCGTGCGTGACGATCAACGGCATCGCGTTTTCGTGCTTCGATCGCACGTGAATGAAATGGATGTCGAGCCCGTCGATCTCGGTCATGAATTGCGGATAAGAATTCAGCCGCGCTTCGCATTTACGCCAGTCATAGCCGGTCGCCCAGTATTGGGCGAGCCCCTGGATGGTGGCGAGCTGAATGCCCTGCGATTCGTCGGGCACCGTCTCGCGATCCGGCCAGCGCGTGGCCTTGATGCGCCGCCGCATGTCGACGAGTTGCGAGTCCGGGACGTGAACGCGGAACGGCCGGATCGCCGTCTTGTCGCCGTTCGCGGGTTCGGTAATCTTGCCGATTGCCGGGCTCGTTTCTCCGAAGGCGAGCCGGCTCAGCGAGCCTGCCGCGAGCGCCGCAGCGGCCATCCCGACAAAGTGCCGGCGTGCTGAGGATTGGGGCGTGTCTTTTGACATGGAATCGGTCTCCGGGCTTGTTCAGTGCGTTGCGTTGGGCGTGAAGTCGGCGACGTGCAGCTTCACGAAGTCGTACATGCTCATGGGCTTGTGGCCCGTGAGTTCGAACAGATCGTTCGTCATGCGGTCATACCGCCCCTGCACATGCAGGTCGGCCATCACGACCAGATGATTGACGACGTGCGCGGGAATGCCGAGTTCGCGCAGTTTGTCGGACCACGGCGCGACGGGCACATTCCGGTATCGGATGGGCCGGCCGAGCGCTTCCGAAAACACGCGCGCGGCCTGCTCGAGATCGGTCGATTCGAGACCCGTCAGGTTATAGATTTTGCCGATATGCGGCGCCGGATCTTCGAGAATCACCGACACCGCGTTCGCGACGTCAACGGCAGAAATGGGTGATGTCCTGCTGTTGCCGAGCGGCAGGGCGAGTTCGTCGTTGTCGCGCACGCCGGCTGCGCCAAGCGTCAGGAAGAAACTCTCGAGAAACGCCGTCGGCCGTACCGTGACGACGGGCAGCCCCGACCACTGCAAGACCTGCTCGGCAAGCCAATGCAGTTTGTGCTGAGGGCTGTCGGTGGTTTCCGTGATACTCATTTCCGTGACCGTCATTTGCGACATGTTCACGATCGCGTCGACGCCATGATGACGCGCCACGGCAGCAACATTGACGGTCGCCTCAAGGTACGCCGCGGAGACGGACATGCCGAAATAGACACGCGAACAGCCTTCGATCGCGCGGTGCATCGAGGCGAGGTCGGTCAGATCGCCGACCATGACTTCGGCGCCAAGCCGGCGCAACTCATCGGCGCGTTCGTCTTCCTTGCGGACCAGCGCCCGTACGGTGTAGCCCTTTGCGAGCAGCGTTGCGGTCACGTTGCGGCCGATTCCGCCGATTGCCCCTCCGGCGCCCGTGACGAGAATGGGCCGGTCGTGAACAGGTTTCGTTGTCATATCAGCTACCTTCTAAACAGAGTTTGATTTATGCATGCATATACACACTTAATTGCGAGGATGCCTGCATGCATGCGTTGATCAATCGTGCGTGGCTTGCAGAAAGTCGAGCATCGTCTTCGCGACAAGCTCGGGTTGCTCTTCCTGGACAAAGTGGCCACTGTTCTGCACTTCGACTGTGGTCAGATCGGTTGCCTTTTGTCCGATGACTTTCTTCATCCACCCGTAGGCGGGGCCGCCCATCGCGAGAACGGGCATATCGAGCTTGCCGTAGTTCCTGTAATCGGCGACGTCTTGCGGCAGCGCCTGGTACCAGCCGTCGCTTGCGCGAATGGCATCGATGCTGTCGTACGCGTGCTCATAGACCGCGCGGTCGCGTGCATCGATCGCGGCTTCATCTTTCAAAAAGTAGGTGAAGATCCAGTCCTGCTCAAGGCCGACGCGGCCGGCAAGCAGCTTCTCGGGGAGTCCATGAATCTGGTTGAATGCGAACCACCAGAGGTACGGGCGCGCGTTACCGAGCTTGTCGCCGACATTGCCTTGCGGCGGCAGCAGGGGAAACGACAGCAGGCTGTCATCGGGGTGAGGCAGTTCGAGCATCACGAGCCTGTCGGTGGCCTGCGGATAGTTCGCGGCATACGCGAATGCGACGGCCGAGCCAATGTCGTGGCCGGCAATGCTGGCCTTGTCGTAACCCAGCGACTGCACGAGTTCGTGAATATCGGCGGCCATGGTTTTCTTGTCGTAGCCGTCGGCGGGCTTCGACGAAGCGCCCATGCCGCGCAGATCGACGGCAATCACCGTGTAGTGCCCGGCGAGCGCCGGCATGATCTTGTGGAAGGCCCACCATGTTTCAGGCCATCCGGGCAGCAACACGAGCGGCGCGCCCTTGCCGCCGACCACATAATGCAGCCGTACGCCGTTCACGGTTGCATAGCCATTCTTGAATCCGGACAGCGACTTCACCAGCGCAGCGTCCGAGATGCCCGTCTTTGCGGCCGATGGCTTGCCCGCATGCGTTGCGACGGGTGCATCCGTTGCAGACGTTTGCGTGTAGCCGGGCGAGGCGGCCGCCATCAGCGCCGCGACGACGATGCTCGCGCAGCCGGTCCTGATCATTGCTTTCAAAGCAAATCCTCCTTCGATAGAGGGGTAATTCGAAGTTCGCAGGTCATGCAGTCTGGGTGTGGAGATCATTAGCACCCTGGTCGTTGACGTTCATCGGGCGCGCAGCGCGTTCGTGAACATGCGCGGTCGGCGTACGGTCGATCATCAGACTCAGGAGTTCAGGGCGGTTGTAGTGACCGGCCGAGTCCATCAGCATCTTGCGGCGGTCGATTTGCGCGAAGTCGAGATCGACGATCACTTCGCCTTCACCCGAGCGAAGCGGCTCGGCCATCAGCATGCCGTCAGGCGCGACGATCGTGGTGAAGCAGCCGCCCGAGATCGGACCGATTCCACAACCGGTATCTTTCATGATTTGCGCCTGCTGGTCCGCGTCCAGCCACGCTGTCGCATTGACGACGAACGCGCCGGATTCGAGCGCATGCTGGCGGATGTTGATTTCCATGCGCTGGGCAAAGCCTTCGCCAAAGGCGGAACCCGGGTACATCGCCGAATGGATCTGCTCGCCGTCGGCGATCATCGCGTAACGGGCGAGCGGGTTGTTGTGCTCGAAGCATGCGAGCTGGCCGATACGGCCGACTGCGCTGTTGACCGCACGCAAACCCGAGCCATCTCCCTGGCCCCAGATCATGCGTTCGAAATGCGTCGGCGTGATCTTGCGGCGGCGCTGGATCAGCGTACCGTCGGCATCGAAAAGCAATTGTGTGTTGTACAGCGTGCCGCCATCGCGCTCATTGACGCCGATGGACACGACCATGCCGGCCTTTCGCGCGGCTTCGCCGATCGCGTCGGTCGCAGCGGACGGCACAGTCACAGCCTGTTCGAGCAGGCGCAGATGTTCCGTGCCCGACAGAAGCTCGATGCCCGTCTGGACGGCCGCAAAGTAAGGGTAATAAGGCACGACCGTTTCCGGGAAGGTGGCGAACTGCACGCCTTGCTGGCCGAGTTCGTGGATCTTCTGCACGACCTTGGCGACGGTTGCTTCGCGGCTATAGAGCACCGGGCTGAACTGGACGGCGGCGGCTTTGACGACTTGCATGACAAACTCCTTGACGAGGGGGGCGAGTACCTGGCGTTGGTCGATCGTGCATGTGCAACATCGACCGAAAAACTTCAGACCTTGCGCAGCGGCAATTTGCGCGCGATATGGATGAGCTCATGGGCGCCACCTTCGCCGAGGAGGTGCGTCGCGTGACTCTGTGCAGCCGACCATGCCCCCGCGGCGTGCTTGAGCAGCGCCTTGCCTTCGTGGGTGAGCGAGAGAGGGCGGCTTCGGCCATCGCTTGCCGGGACGCCCTCGGCAACCCAGCCGTGCGCGATCAGCGGCTGCAGATTCCTTGTCAGCGTCGAGCGCTCGTGATGATTCCGCCGGCTCAGATCTGAGCGGCTAAGAGGCCCGAGCTCGGCGATCAGTACGAGCAGTGAGAACTGCGGCGCCACGATGCCGAACGGGCGCAACACATCGTCATAGAGGCAGGTCAGGACGCGGGAGATCTGCCGGGCGCGTGTCAGCAGACAATTGCGCGCGATCTGGCTGCTCAGCGGTTCATCCGCAGTGCGATCCAGTTCAACAGTTCCGTTCGACTCGTGTTGCATATGCACTACCTCGGCAAGCCCAATTTTTCCGGCGCGGCGTTCTGCTCGCGATGGGCGTATTTGAGCGGATCAACGTATCCGGCTCGTGTCCGAGAGTTGGCTGTGTGTAAGCGTGCGTATCTCTATCTGTTTGCAGATACGTTGGGATACAAAGGGAAGGTGTGGGGCGAGGAGGGAAATGTCGAGGGCGACGGTGTGATGCCGCGAGGTTTCAATCGTCGTTGCCGCCTGACTCGGCTTCTATATTCTCAACCGCAGCACGCGAGAACCGTATTTGATATTCACTCGGCGACAATCCGGTCTTGCGCTTGAACAATTGCCGAAACGTGCTGATGTCGCCATAACCGACCCGCTCGCTCACCGCTTCGAGCCCAATTGGCCGCGTTTCCAGCAAGCGTTTCGCGACCTCGATGCGCAGATTCTGCAGATACGTCAACGGTGCGAGTCCGACGGCTTCCTTGAAACGGCGATTGAGCGTGCGTTCGCTGACAGCCAGCGACGCCGCCAGATCGCTCAACCGGAATCCCTGCTGCAACGTAGCCTCCATCTCCTGCTGGGCGCGCGCGACGAGTGTGTCGGTGTGCCCGTGTTCGTCGAGAAGCGTTGCGAAGGAAGCCTGCGAAGTCCGGTTCATGTCGATCAACAGCGCCTTCGCGGTCATCGTGGCGAGTTCTTCGCCGGCGAACGTTTCGACGAGCCGCACCGCGAGATTCAGATACGACGTCACGGAACCGCCCGAGATGATGCCGTCTTGCGCGATCAGCAGTTCCTGTGCGCGAACTTCGACACGCGGATAGCGGCGCGCAAAGTCCGCGGCTCTCGCCCAGTGCGTCGTAGCGGCGCGGCCATCCAGCAGACCCGCCTCGGCGAGCAGGTAGTTGGCTGTGCAATAAGCCGCCAGCACGGCACCTGCCTTGCGTTGACGTCGCAGTGCAGAAGACAGCGCGTTCAACTGCTCGCGGCGCCCGATGAACTCGTCGATGTTCGAGAAAAACGGTGCCGTCAGCAGAACGGCGTCCGCCCGTTTGCGCGGGTCGATCTTGCCGTCGACGTGAATGGTCTGGCCCGACGCAGCCGTGACGGGTTGCCCGTCGAGCGATTCCACGCGCCATGCAAACACGGGCGCTGATGTCGTGCCCGGTGCAGCCTTGCGCGCATGGAACTGATTGGCCGCGCTGAAGACGTCTACAGGACCCGCGACGCCGGAGGCGAGGATGCCGTCATAAACCCAGATGCGGACGATAGCCATTGCGTGTCTGAAATTCCATGAATAATGGCGATACTGCCACTTCCGGCCGCACGAGTAAACCCCGATCATGGCCACATCCAATGAACCGAAAGCAGGAGCAGCACCATGCCAATGATCGATGCACTGTGGCCCGAAGACGCCTTGACGCCCGAGGCCGAAGCGCGCCTCGTCAAGGAACTGACCGACATCCTCATCAAGGCGGAAGGATACGACCCCGCCAATCCGATTGCACAGCGTGTCACCGTGTTCCATCTTCATCGGCCTGCTGCGATCTACATCGGCGGCGAACGCACGAACACGATACGCTACCGCATCATTCCGTCGGCACCTGAAGGTCAATACACCGACGAATCGCGTCGCTCGCTGGTCAGAAACGTGACAGAAGCGGTGGCGCGCGCGGAGAACCGGCCCTTCGATGACGTCGCGCCGCGCGTCTGGGTCTTCCCGACCGAGATTCCGGATGGCGCCTGGGGGACGCGCGGCGCGATCTGGACGCTGCCCGATATTCATGCGCTGCTGGCGGGCGAGTCTGAGCGCGATGCGGGCGCTGAACGCCTCGCGCGACGCCGCCTCGAAAAGGCGCGCATCACGCTCGAAGCCGCGCTCGATGCCGCTAGCGCAGGCACGACGAGCAAACCGTAACAGGAGCGCCCAGCATGAAATTCAACGACACAGCCCCCGTGCTGGCGCCCGCCGGCGGTCCGCCGCTCTGGCTGGCGAGGCTCGCCGAAAACGCGACGCTCGAAGCCACCGTCCTGAAGCGTCCAATCGAAGGACGCGCCGATATTCTCTCCGTGATCAAGCACGCGGTCTCGCTTTACGAGTTCCAGCATCACAGCTACAAGGGCGAGGTCGGCAACGGTTTGTACATGGAATCCTATCGTTCGCAGATCCAGAGCGTGCCGATCGAAACGGTGGTCGTCGCGCATATGAACGAGCAGGGCGAGACGGATTCCGTGGTCATTAATCATCGCCCGCTCAACGCAGCGCTGCTGTTTTCGAAGCTGATGGGGGAGCGCGTCGATGAGCGCTTCCGCAACTGTTATCTGACGGGACCAGAAGCTGCAGCGCTAAATGCTGCATCCGTCTGACTGCGGTGTTGGAGGCCGCGTGATGAAACGCCTTCTTCTCAATTTGACAACAGCCTCTGTGCTGGTCGCTTCTGCTGGAGTCGCCATGTCGCAAACCACTCCGATGCCAACCACGCCAACCACGAAGGTATTGGCGATCGGCACCTTTCCGCCGGGCACGGACATGCAAACTGTCCAACACATTCTTCCGACCGAAGTGCGCGAGACGGCGCAGCTCTACCTTGAGGGCAAGATTGACCAGTGGTATTCACTGCAAGACCGGGCTGGGGTGGCATTCATCCTGAACGTTACGGACATGAATCAAGCGCATGAAATGCTTGAGGCACTTCCCTTGGGGAAAGCGCACTTGATGACATTCTCGCTCTTCCCGATAGGCCCATTGAAGCCGTTGGGCAAGCTTTTGAATCCGCCTTCCCCACAGTAGAAAGCGCTGCGCGGGCGCGGACTGCTCATGGCGTCCTATGGCCCGTCACCGTCTGACGCGCGTGACGTTTATGGTGGGATCGATCGCGGCGCAATTGTTTTATTGTTCTAATTCCTTGTCAGGGTCAAACGTGAAACTTTATTACTCGCCGGGTGCATGCTCGCTTGCGTCACATATCGTCGCGCGCGAAGCCGGTATCGCAATTGAACTCGTAAAGGTCGACTTTTCGTCGAAGCGCACACAAGTTGGAATCGACTTTCTAACCATTAATCCAAAGGGAAACGTGCCAGTGCTCGAACTGGACGACGGGAGTTTTCTTACCGAAGGTCCTGCAATCATCCAGTTCCTCGCGGACTCGAAGCCAGAACGCGATCTCGTTCCTCGCAATGGGGCGATGTCACGGTATCGTCTGCAGGAATGGCTTGGTTTCATCAATTCTGATTTGCACACGAATTATGCCCCGCTCTTCAATCCCGCGACGCCCGAACTGATCCGCAGCGCAAAGCAAGAAGTACTCTTCAAATACTATGCATTCATCGAGCGATCACTGACGTCCCAGCAATGGTTGCTGGGAGAGCAATTCTCGGCAGCCGACGCCTATCTTTTCACAGTAACGAATTGGGCAAGGCACGTCGGCCTCGATTTATCGCGGCTACCAGCTATCACTGCGTTTCAGCAACGGGTGGCTGGCCGCCCGCAAGTTCGGGAAGCACTTCTGGCGGAAGGTTTGCTGCGGGACTGATCGGGTGGAGACAAAGGCACAAGGAGGCAGAGATGATTGAGCCAATCGACAGCCTGGAGATTACGGTCATAGTCGATAACGTGACCGATAACCTTTCATCAAATCCAAAGTATGTGGAAACAGAGGTTGCCGGGGCCTGGCAGCGCGGGATGAAATGGCTTGGTGGCAAATGTCTTTGCTGCGCCGCTCACGGCCTGTCTTGCCTGATTACCGCCCGAATTGGAGACACGTCGCACTCACTTCTGTTTGACACGGGGCCTGACGATTGGGTATTCGAACGTAACGTCGTCAGGCTCGGCCTCGACCTCGGCAAGGTCGGCGCGATGGTGCTGTCACATGGACATTGGGATCATGCTGCAGCGATGCCACGGGCACTGCAGATGATAACTTTGGCAAACGGTGGAAAGCCCGTCTCAACCTATCTACATCCGGAAATGTTCGCATCGCGAGCGGTCAGGAATCCGCAGGGCCGCATGATGCCGATGGAGGATATTCCAGGGCAGCAGGTGCTTGCCGGTAACGGTGCAGAACTGGTTATTACGAGAGTTGAACAGTCGGTTCTGTCGAATTCATTCTACGTTAGCGGAGAAATTCCGCGCGTGACTCGCTTCGAGCGAGGTATGCCTGGCCAGCACAGGCTGGGTCCTGACGGCAAATGGGAGTTGGACGAACTCCTCGTGGATGAACGATTTGTTGCGGTGAATATCGCCAACAAGGGTTTGTTTGTTTTTACAGCCTGTTCGCACGCAGGTCTCATCAACGTATTGACTCATGCACGCAATCGTTTCCCTGACGTCCCGATCTACGGAGTACTAGGGGGCTTCCATTTGTCGGGGGCAACAGAAAGTATCATTCCTGACACTGTCGAAGCGTTAGAAGAGTTCAATCTTGGGGTGATCGCCGCCGCGCATTGCACTGGCTGGCGGGCAATGAGTTCACTGTCAACACGGTTTGGGGATCGTGTCGTATCGTCGGCGGTAGGGAAGCGCTTCTTTCTTTGACCAGGGAGCTTACGCGCAACTGCGCCGGCCGTTTTCCTGGAGAGGCAGGCAACCTGGGCAGGCCATCTCGCCATTGCAGGCCATCACTTCACCTGTTATCACCGATGATCTTGTCGCGTGCAAACCGCGACGCAAAACCATTCTCCAAACGAATTGCATCGGCCACTCTTCGACGGGGGCATGCATGCCAACGCGTTCGGTCAGGCACGCCCGAGTCGCATTCAATGAATCGCCGCGCTGTGCGGCCCACATCCCGATACCCGGCTGTCTGCCATCAAAGGGGCGCGAAAACCGCATGCGCGGGGCCTGCACGAAAGTATTGGGCGTGAATACAATCTGCCGTGACGCAACAGCCTTTTTATGCTGGTCTTCAAGTTCGGAAAGGCATAGTGTTCAGAATGAATCGATCGTTCTCTTCAGGTGGTGATGCGATGCCGCTCTCGTCATTTCATCAACCCGGAAGAGGCGCCATCAGCAACCATTCCTTTACTTTTGTTGACGTATGAGCGTCTAGTTGCCCCCAGCAAGGCTTCGCGGTCGCGTGCGGGCGCCGGCCGATGTCGTCGTGTGATCTATCGGCTACCGCGATGATTTGGATTCGAAACGGCGATTTTTCTTTTCTTCACATGGCTCATAGCATGGAGAGGTACGCAATCCGGCAAGCGACGTTTCGCTGTTCATGGCGTGAGTTCGTTGGCAAAGAGCGATTGGAGGGAGGTAAGGATGGAGCACAAAGCCCGCACGCAAAACGAGAAGCTGGAAGTCAAGACAACGACCTGCTACATGTGCGCCTGCCGATGCGGCATCCGCGTGCATCTGCGTGACGGCGAGGTGCGTTATATCGACGGCAATCCTGAGCATCCCCTCAACCAGGGCGTGATCTGCGCGAAAGGCTCGTCGGGCATCATGAAGCAGTATTCGCCCGCGCGTCTCACCCAGCCTCTGATGCGCAAGCCGGATGCATTGCGCGGCACTGCTCAATTCGAGCCGGTGTCATGGGAGGTCGCGTTCGACGTGCTCGAAAAGCGTCTCGCGCATATCCGCGCCACCGACCCGAAGAAATTTGCCCTCTTCACCGGCCGCGACCAGATGCAAGCGTTGACGGGGCTGTTCGCGAAGCAGTTCGGCACGCCGAATTACGCGGCCCACGGCGGCTTCTGCTCGGTCAACATGGCGGCGGGCATGATCTATACGATGGGCGGCTCGTTCTGGGAATTCGGCGGCCCCGACCTCGATCGCGCGAAGCTCTTCTTCATGATCGGCACGGCCGAGGACCATCACTCGAATCCTCTCAAGATCGCGATCTCGAAGTTCAAGCGGGCGGGCGGCCGCTTCATCGCGATCAACCCGGTGCGCACCGGCTACGCGGCGATCGCCGACGAATGGGTGCCGATCCATCCGGGTACGGATGGCGCGTTGTTCATGGCGCTGATGCGTGAGCTGATCGAAAGCAATGCGTATGATCGCGAGTTCGTGGAGCGCTACACGAATGCGGGCGAACTGCTCGACATGCGCGAAGACAGCGACACGCAGGGTCTGTTCGTGTGCGACGACGACGCACAGGCGTGTAATGCGATGTTCCCGCAGAACCATCTGTGGTGGGACCCTGTCAGCCAGCGCGAAGTGCTGCATCACACGCCGGGTGTGCGGCCGGCGCTCGAAGGGCGCTATGCGCTTGCGGACGGCACACCCGTCGCGCCGTCGTTCATGCTGCTGCGCGAACAGCTTGCCGGTTGCACGCCGGAATGGGCATCGGACATCACCGGCATTCCGGCCGAAACGATCCGGCGTCTTGCGGGCGAAATGGCGGATGTCTCGCGCGATCAGAAGATCACGCTGCCGATCCAATGGACCGATGCCTGGGGTGAAACGCATGAAACCGTGACGGGCGCGCCGATCGCTTTCCACGCGATGCGCGGCCTCGCCGGACATTCAAACGGCTTTCAGACGATACGCGCGCTGGCCGTGCTGATGTCGCTGCTCGGCACCATCGACAGGCCTGGCGGCTTTCGGCACAAGTCGCCGTATCCGCGCGCGGTGCCGCCGTCGGCCAAACCGCCAAGCAGCCCCGACGACGTGAAGCCGAATACGCCGCTCGCGAACGGGCCGCTCGGCTGGCCCGCGGGTCCCGAAGACCTGTTCATCCACGACAACGGCGAGCCCGTGCGTATCGACAAGGCATTCTCGTGGGAATATCCGCTCGCCGTGCATGGCCTGATGCACAGCGTGATCACGAACGCATGGCGCGGCGATCCATACCCGATCGATACGCTGCTGATCTTCATGGCCAATATGGCGTGGAACTCGTCGATGAACACCGTCGAGGTCCGCAAGATGCTCGCGGACCGCAATGAAGACGGTGGGTACAAGATTCCGTTCATCGTCGTCTGCGATGCGTTCCAGTCGGAGATGACGGCATTCGCCGATCTGATTCTGCCCGACACGACGTACCTCGAACGTTATGACGCGATGTCGATGCTCGACCGTCCGATCTCCGAGTTCGATGGACCCGTCGATTCCGTGCGCGTGCCCGTCGTGCCGCCAACAGGCGAATGCAAGCCGTTCCAGGAAGTGCTCATCGAACTGGCGAGCCGCCTGAAGTTCCCGGCCTTCACGACACCGGGCGGCGAGCGCAAGTATCGCGGCTATCCCGAGTTCATCATCAATCATCAGACCGCGCCGGGGTCGGGCGTCGGCTTCCTGATCGGCTGGCGCGGAAAGGACGGCAAGGATGCCCTCGTCGGCGAGCCGAATCCGAAGCAGTGGGAAGAGTACGCGAAGCACAATTGCGTTTATCACTACACGTTGCCCGAGACGCTGCAGTACATGCGCAACTGCAACGGGCCCTACCTGGATTTCGCGGTCCAGAAGGGCTTTCGAAAGTTCAATACGCCGATCGTGATCGCACTGTATTCGGACGTGATGCAGAAGTTCAGGCTCGCCGCGCAGGGCAAGACGCAAGGGCGGCAGCCGCCTGAGCATCTGCGCGCGCGCATCGCACAGTATTTCGATCCGCTACCGTGCTGGCATCCGCCGCTCGAACACGCCGCCACCGATCACGCGCGCTTTCCGCTCGCCGCCGTTACGCAGCGTCCGATGGCGATGTATCACTCGTGGGACTCGCAGAACGCGTGGCTGCGCCAGATACACGGCGAGAACTATCTGTACATGAATCCGCGCACGGCCGCCGCGCAAGGCATCGAGGACGGCGGCTGGATCTATGTCGAATCGCAATGGGGCAAGGTGCGTTGCATGGCACGGTACAGCGAGGCCGTCGAGCCGGGCACGGTATGGACGTGGAATGCGATTGGCAAGTCAGCGGGTGCGTGGAATCTCGGCCCCGATGCCAACGAATCGCAACGCGGATTCCTGCTGAATCACCTCATCACGGATGAAATTCCCCTCGACGACCCGCGTCACGTCCGCACGTCGAATTCCGATCCTGTGACGGGGCAGGCCGCCTGGTACGACGTACGCGTACGCATCTATCCGGCAGAGGCGGACGCCGACCATACCTTGCCGCAGTTCGCGCCGATGCCCGCCTCGATGCCCGGCATGGTCGGCACGGAGTCGGGCGGGATGATCCATCGCATCGTGCAGACGTATTTCGCGGGTCGCGGCGAGTTCGCGGCGCGGCTGAAAGCGGTGCAACGGAAGACGACGCAACGCAACTGAACGGGGAGCATCACATGACACAGATGGCGCTCGTAATCGATCTGAACGTCTGCGTGGGTTGCCATGCGTGCGTGACGAGCTGCAAGGAATGGAATACGTCGGGAGAGGCGGGCAGTCTGGCGGACTTTCGTCCGTACGACGCCGATCCGTCCGGCACGTTCTTCAACCGCGTGCAGACCTATGAAGCCGGCGAGTTCCCGCTTACGGACACCATTCATTTTCCGAAGTCGTGCCTGCACTGCGAGGACCCGCCGTGTGTGCCCGTCTGTCCGACCGGGGCAAGCTACAAGCGCAAGGAAGACGGCCTGGTGCTGGTCGATTATGACCGATGCATCGGCTGCAAGTACTGCGCATGGGCTTGCCCCTACGGCGCGCGCGAAATCGACGAGAAGCGCAAGGAGATGACCAAGTGCACGCTCTGTGTGGACCGTATCCACAACGAGGCGCTACCTGAGCGAGATCGCAAGCCGGCGTGCGTGCTCGCGTGTCCGACGTCGGCGCGCCTGTTTGGCGATATTCATGATCCGGAATCGGTCGTGTCGAAGGCGATCCGCGAGCGGGGCGGTTATCAGCTGATGCCGGAGTGGGGCACGCGGCCCGCGAATCATTATCTGCCACGCCAGAAGGTGTCGGCGTGCAGCGGCGGATCATGTTCGCGCAAGACACCGTCCGAAAGCGACGAAATCGCATCCGTCGAAACGCAGGTCGAACGCGGCGAGCTTCATCTCGCTTCGATCGCGACGCGCGTCTGAAGCAGTACGTCAAGGGAGAGTGGCATGAATCCGGCTTTTTCAGTGGTGTTCCTGACGACGTTGATCGGGGCGGGGCAAGGGCTACTGATCGCGCTGGTCGGCGTCGAAGCGGCTTTGCGATTGGGCCTCGGCGATGCAGCCGCCGTGCCGCCGATTCTTTATATCGTCGGCACGGCGCTGTCGTGTCTGCTTGGCGCGTTGGGGCTCGTCGCATCGTTCTTCCATCTCGGTCATCCCGAGCGCGCGTGGCGGGCCATTGCGATGTGGCGTACGTCGTGGCTCTCGCGCGAATGCCTGTGCCTGCCTGCGTTCCTTGCCTGCACGTTCGCTTATGGTGTTGCGCATGCGTTGGGTTCGCCGTACACGCTCGCGATCGGCTTCATCGCCGTGATCGCGAGTGCGCTGCTGTTCGTCTGCACGGGCATGATCTACGCGTGCCTGCGTTTTCTGCAGGAGTGGGCGACGCCGCTCACGCTGGTCAACTTCGTGCTGCTCGGCTGCGCGTCGGGCTTTACGCTCGCGACGGCCTGCGCTGCGCTGCTCGCGCCCGTGCTCGTCTCGCCGCTTGCGGTGGCGGCCTGCGTGTTGACGCTGGCGGGTTGCGTGTCGCGTGGCGCGTCATTGGCACGCAATGCGCGGCTCAGACCGAAATCCACGGTGCAGAGCGCGACGGGTATTCGCGCTTCGCGTGTCGAGCAGAAATCGCGTGGGTTCACTGCGGGCGCATTCAATCTGCGTGAGTTCTTTCATGGCAAGACGCCGCAGACGCTGAGGCGCATCAAGTGGACGTTCATCGTCGCCGGTTTCATCGTGCCATTCGTTCTGGTGGCATTCGGCGGCAGCGTCCGGTCGATCGGGTTTTCGTTCGCACTGTTGTGTTCGGCGTCTGCGATTCAGTACGCGGGGTTCGTCGCCGAGCGGTGGTTTTTCTTTGCCGAAGCACGCCATCCGCAGAATCTTTACTACCGGCAGGCGTAGGGCGCGGACTTTGTTCGCCCGAATTGGCAGTGCGCTCGCTCACTTGCGGAGCAGGCGTTCCAGAATCCGGCAGTCTCTGCGCCGATCAGTGACAATACCTCGGCGCCCGTCGTCGCCTGATTGTGCGTGACGTGATTGATCATGAGCAGCACTTGTCCGTCCTGCTCATATCGGTGCGCGTAACCCGCGCGGGGCGGGTTACGCGCCAGAATGATGCGAGTGCCGCTTACACCGGCTTGATATTTGCCGCCTGTTTGCCCTTCGGTCCCATCTTCACTTCGAAGCTTACTTTCTGGTTTTCCTGCAATGACTTGAAGCCTTCAGTCTTGATTTCGGAGAAGTGGGCGAACAGGTCTTCGCCGCCTTCGTCCGGCGTGATGAAACCAAAGCCCTTCGCATCGTTAAACCATTTCACTGTGCCAGTTGCCATTTTTGAACCTGTAAACGTTGAAAGTCGCATTCGCGATCGCGTTCTGGGACGGAGCGGCCGCCCACGACGGAAGTCTTTTTTACCACGCCGGGATAGGACCTGCCAATCAGCAGTCACCATATATGCATCTGCGCCGGGTGTTCAGCGCCAGAACGGCCGTCCTCATGCTGTCACATTTCGACGTTAAGCTTTTCGCCCTCGGTATTGAATCCGCCGTTGTGGGTCGTCACCGAACGCCAGTTACGGCAAACCTGACGACCAGCGTTTCCCTCTTTGCATCAGGAACATCCCGTGCTCAGCGCCCACGAATTTGCAACATTGATGCTGATCAAGGATTCCGCCGATCACATTGGCGATCGGGAAGAACTTGGTACATTGCTCGAATGCCAGCTTGTCGCGCTGGAGCGGCTTGCGGGCGGGGCAGTACGCCCTCGCATCACGGAGGACGGAGAGTTTCTTCTTCGTCACCTTGCTTCTATCAATTGACGAGGGATATCCGTCGGGTGCCTCGAAGCCACGCGGCGTAAGAAGTGTGCCCTCCCTGCCATGTCAGCAGGTAAGGGCGCATGCGTCATGCATCGACTGACGGTGCTCGCGTGGCGTCAAATCTTCGGCGGCGTGTCGACGGGGAGACCTGTCGCGGGGTCGAGGAAGAGCTTGCGCTGAGAGTGGCCGTCACCGCGGCGGTTGAAGTCGAACATGCCCATGATGCTGCCGGCATGTGCATCGAACGATCCGCCACCGATACGCTCACCGTCGAGCCAGTTGTCTTCGATGAATCGCACCACCGATGACTGGTCGATCAATGTATGGTCCACATGGTTTTCTTTGGCCCACGGCGAGATCACGACGAACGGAATACGCGTACCAGGACCGCAGCGGCCGTTCACGGGTTTGCCCAGTACGCCATTGTGTGCCGAGCCCGTGCCGCAAATGCCCGGCGCGTTCAACTGATCGGCAACTGAGTCATAAGACGCGCTCGTTGGCATCGCATAAGCATGGTCGTACCAGCCATCGGAGTCGTCCCATGCAACGATGACGGCCGTATCGTCCCATTCCTTCTGCTGCTGCAGGAAGTTGACGACCTTCGTGACGAAAGCCTGCTCGTCGAGTGGGTCCGAATACCCGGCGTGGCCGTCCTGGAAAGCCGGCGCCTTCAGGAAGCTCACGGCCGGGAAGTTGCCGGCATTCACCGTATCGAAGAAGTCATCCGTATCGTATTGATGATTGGCTGGGTCCGGCGTTTTCCCGTCTTTTGCCGTGCTGTGCCCAATCGCGCGGATGGAACTCGGGCGCAAATGTTTCGGATTTGCCGTCGATGCGTAGTACTGGAACCAGTTGTGGTGCGGAATATAGTCGGCCGTCGCAGAACCGACGACGGTGGACAGTGTGCTGCGCTTGCAACCCATGGTGCCGTTAGAGTTCGTCGTGCCGAGGTTGAAGCCGCCCATGAAGCCGCCCCACGAAATGTCGCGTGCGTTCAGCAGGTCGCCGATATTTTTGCCGGCCATCAGCGCTGTATCGGTGGTACTGGAGCAGGTGTCGTTAGCGGGGTCGACGTCATTGATCATCGTGTACCCGCCTTGCCCGTCGTTCACATAGTATGAGCCTGCAACGGAAGGCTGCTTCGTGGTCAGTACAACCTTCATGCCGTTGGTCTGGCCGGAGACCACTTCGAGCGCGCCCGGCGTCGACGGCCCGTAAGTCGACGTATAGGCGTTGTCGCTCATTGCGAACCGTTGTGCATAGTTCCACAGCGCGGTGACCGTATTGCCGTCGTAGTAGCCCATAACCTGACCGGCCGTCCCGAAGGCGCCTGCGCCGCCCGTCGTGCCCTTGCCGGTGTATTTAGGGAAGAGATCGGCCGCGCCGTTGTCATACGCTTGCTGCTCGGCTGTGTACGCATGGTTCTGGTCGGCGGTGGCGGCCTGGGTGCGGTCCAGACGGAACGGGTTGGCCGCGCTTGTTCCGTTGGCCGCATTCGTGGCGTTGGGGTTGTTGGTCAGAAGCCCGCCCGAAAGACCGTTCACCTCCGGCGTGCCGGGCAGCGCGCGGAATGCCGGTTCGCCGGACGGGTTGGTGGCGTGGGGGTAGGTTGCGAAGTAGTGGTCGAACGAGATGTTCTCGCCATAGATCACAACCAGGTGCTTGATGGGTGTTGCCGTGTGGGTGTCGCTCCGCCGGTCCTTGCCGTGCTCGTCGCTGGCACTCCATGCGATTGTCGATGCAAATGCTGCGACCGTGAGCGAACCAAGTGCTGCCTGACGCCATTGCATATCTGGCTCCTTGTTGGAATTCATCTTGCGGGGATGATCGCGGCGCACAAAGGCAGGCACTTCAGTTATCCATCGCATTACTGGCGCCGCTCAGAGCGGGAGGCTTCGCGGGGACTCCGCAAAAGCGAAGTCATTAGAGCATCGGCGTATGAATGCTGAACGTCAGAGTCCTTACGAGATATTTTCGATTGCGACGTTTGGCGAGAGATAGGGCGAACTATTGCCAGTAATGACGTCCGGGCGGTGTTCTATACGTCAGACGAAATCGGCAAATTAGATGAGCACATGCGCAAAGCCAGCGTGACCGGAATACACGAGGCGGATTGCAGCTTTATGTAATAGCGGTCCTTCCTGCTGCTCACTATGATCGACGCACGTTAGATCTTTCAAGCAAACCTCAACTCGCTGAGCGTTCGATGCTCCGGCGCACCGGTTTGATAATGCCGAACGCAGGCACGGTGCGGGTCGCGTCCCCTCGGCGCGTGACGACCAAAGCTGCGCGTAGTCGTCCCTCTAGCGTGTTTTCTCTCCCTGTCACTTTGCATTTCGGAGACATACATGAGCAAGGAAGTTGCGGAAATCATTGTCGAAGTTCTGGAAGAGGCAGGCGTAAAGCATTGCTACGGGATCGTGGGCGACACGTTGAATCTCATCGCCCACCACATTAACGAGAGCGAAATCGAGTGGGTCCATGTGCGCCACGAGGAGGCGGGGGCGTTCGCCGCCGAAGGCGAAGCCATGTTGACGGGTAACCTCACGGCCGTTGCGGGAAGCTGCGGCCCTGGCAGCCTTCACTTCATCAACGGACTGGTGGACGCCAATCGCAATCGTGCTCCCGTTATCCTGATCGCAACCCAGGTGGCGAGTGAGGAACTCGGCTTCAATTTTCCGCAGGAAGTCGATTTCAAGGCGATCTACGGATCGTGCAGCGTGTTCTGCGACATGATCATCACGCCCGAACAGGCGCGACGCAAAACAGTGATTGCCTGTCAGACTGCGATCGCGAAGGGTGGTGTCGCCGTCCTGATCGTTCCCGTCGATATCGCCCATGCCAGTGCGAGCGATGAAGTCCCGTATCGGGTCCACACGAACGTGCCCATGGTCCGGCCAAGTGACGCCGACCTCGACCGTGTCGCTGAAATCCTCAATGCGGGCGAGAAGATCGCGATTTATGGCGGTTCGGGATGCCGCGGCGCCCACGCCGAAATCCTGGCGGTGGCCGAGCAGCTCAAGGCGCCCATTGCGCACACGTCCCGCGCCAAAGACGCGCTCGAACATGACAACCCGTACAACGTCGGCATGACGGGCATTATCGGCGGCGAAGCGGGCTATCTGGCGGTGTCCGAGTGTGAGACTTTGTTGATGCTCGGCGCCGACTTCGCGTGGCGGCAGTTCTACCCGGATAAGGCAAAGATCGTTCAGATCGACATCGCACCCGATCATCTTGGCCGCCGGCATCCTGTTACGCTAGGGCTGGTCGGCGACATCAAGTCGACGATGGCAGCCTTGTTGCCGCGTCTCAAACCGCGCACGTCGACCGAGTTTCGCGACAAGCTCGTCGAGCGGCATGCCCGCGCAGTGGAAACACATTTGTCGAAGGCTGTGCCGTCGAATCGTGGAACGATTCCGCCCATCTATCTGACCGAGTTGATCAACCGGTATGCAGCGAGCGATGCGCTTTTCTGCGCCGACGACGGGACGCCCACCGTCTGGCTTTACCGGCATATCGACACGAATGGACAACGCCGGGTGTTTTCGAGCTTGCTGCACGGCACGATGGCGGCAGCCCTGCCGATGTCAATGGGGCTGCAGAAGTGCCAACCCGGACGCCAGGTGATTTCCATGTCCGGCGATGGAGGTCTCGCCATGCTGTTCGGCGAGCTCATGACGGTCGTGCAGGAGAAGCTGCCCGTCAAGGTGGTCGTGTTCGACAACGGCAAGCTTGGATTCATCGACATCGAGCAGAAGTCCGAAGGCATGCTTCCGCTCTATACGGGCCTGCAGAATCCGGACTTCGGCAAGGTTGCCGAGGCGATCGGATTGTGGGGGCGCACGGTGGCGAAAGCCGATGAACTCGAAGAAGCCGTCGTGACCTGGTTGAACCAGCCCGGCCCCGCGCTTCTGAACGTCAAAGTCGATACCATGACACTCGTCATGCCGCCGAAGATCGAGTGGGGTTCTGCGTACGGAATGGTCCTGTATTCAGCGAAAGCCATGCTGCAGGGACAGTCCGCCGACGTGTTCGCGATGATCCGCGAGAACTTATAGGGATTACCGGGTTGAGTGCGGCGGCCACAAGCAACTTGCGTAGCCGCACTGCACGTTTAGCAGATCACGGGCCTCAGGCAGAAGGGGCAATGGCGGCTGAGCATGCCGTTTGGTCGCCAAGGGCAATTTTATGAACGTTCGCTGCATACACCCATTCGCGGGCCTGGCGTTCAATGAGATCCATGAAAGCAGGGGGGCCGCTGCAGTAAATCTGTGTGTTGGCATGCGTTGGACTCATTGCGTGGGAACTCTTCTGCGCGAATAGATCATCGGAAAGGCCGAAATGGTGATAGACCTTACCGTGACTTCGAAGCGCGTCGAATTCTTCTCGAAGCACCGCGCGATCGGCCGATCGCGCGAAGTTGTGCACCTCGAACCTTTGCCCCGCCGAGGCAAGCCGCTTCGCGATTCCCGCGATCGATGCTGCGCCGATTCCGCCAGCAAACAGAATAGATCGCGCACGATGGTCCAAAATTGTCGGCGGGCTTTGGGGAGAGCCGACAAACACTTCGTCTCGTTCATTCAATGGAAACTGGGATAGCAGACTATCCGTTCTGCCATCACCATCTTGTCTCGTGCCAACCACGTAACCATCTGACAGGGACGAAACACCGAGCAAGGGATAAGTTCTTTCCTTGTCACCACCGCTATTCAGGCTGAGTGTGACACACGACCCATCGTTAAACGGCGGAAGCGCCGATTTTGACGTCGTTCGAAGTTCAACGGCATGGTACCCCTTGGCAATTTGCCATTTCCGGCTAACGATGACGGGAATCAGGTTGTCGCGCATGTCTTCTCCAATAGGACCTGCATCACAGAGGGAACTCTAGCCGATACCGTGTCGGGGTGGAAAGGGGAGGCGGGTGGCAGTGAATCCGCAGTGATAATCGGGCGTCGAAACCCGCGCGGTTAAAGGCTTTGAGCGATTAGTGCAAGGCTGGTATTTTCAGAACGTACTTTCTGTTTATGCGGTTGCTTTCACACTGATTCATGCACGATCGCCAATGATTGAATCTCATCAATGCGCTGCGAGGTATCGCTATCGATCAATTTGTTGGCCTGCACAATACGGTACATATGTGAGCGAATGCCAATCCATTTTCGGATCGCTGCGTTAAAGCTTGTTAAATTAATCTTATTGTATGGAAATCGGCAGGCTGTAGCCAGACGAATCCTGGTCAACCAAGCCGTTGCAGTGGATAGGCTAAATTAATTGGCGATCCAAAATGCGTCCCCGTCTAATGGATGTCCCGCGCAAGTCGTCTCTGTCACATTCAACGCCAGGAGTCCGATATGAACCAGGCTGCCGTTGAGAACATCGTCAAGGCCATTGCGGCTGACACCCTCGCTCCGATGGAGATGGTATCAAGGCTGTACCAGCAGGCATGGGCCGAGTACAGCAAGGAAGCACGAATTTTGGACTATGTGGCTCTGTTCGCTGAGAGACGTGTGCGGCAGAGCTTGCGAAGTGAACACAATTTCAACTGAGCTGGTGCCGGAGAGGCTAATCCATTAAGTAATTGCATATTAATTCGACTTGCCGGGGCTGCATTCGCTTTGACTCGAATCTGTCGATTCGATAAGTTCGGTCTTTACGAACTATATGGGAATCTCGTCTGCCTGAAATTGATTATGAAATTTCGCGGGAAATGGCGTCAATTGCCTTAGGCGATATCGCGCGATGAGTGGCAGTGTGATTGTCTATTACGGGAGTGAAATCAAGTTTTCGGAATATGGAGTTACGAGTCCGGAACTGGCTGCGACATGGTTAGAAATCAAAGCCAGGTAGCTTGCTTAACACGCGCCGGTTTCTTTCTGGTGATCGGGTTGCGCTAGACCTGGTCGCACGGGCGTGGCTCATGGGGTCTTCCGGCCAGTTTGCACAGCGCCGCATGCCCAGCCTGGCTGCCGTGGCCGAACGACCCGTGGACGAGACGCGGCGTCTGCACGCCGTTGGCGGCGTCTGCACGCCGTTGGCGGCGTGCAGTCCACCTCGAAAACGAGGTTACTTCCTGCGCTGTTGACTCATGAGTTTCACGATATCGGTCGTCGGCCGGCTCGTCATGAGGCGAGGGATGTCGTCGAGGTGAACCCAGCGACACCTGGATATTTCGTTACTCGGGCGAGCTTTGGCGCGATTCGGGATTTCGCAGGAGAACACGTGATGGTGTTTCTGCTTGCCACGGAAGTCGAAGAGATGCTTGGCTGACTTCCCTGTAAGCCGCGTTTCTTCCTTGAGTTCTCGAAGCGCGGCGTCCGTGCGATGTTCTCCACGCTTGAGGATGCCGCCCGGCAAAGCCCACTTTGATTCACTACGTGCGACCAGGAGGATTCGCTTGCCTCTGCGGCAGACCACGGTGGCGCGTTTCTTCAAAACGAACTCCCACGTATGTTCCAGGAATTTTCATGCATTGCCCGATGCGCGAGTGTATCGGGCAGTGCATGACGTAACCCGGCATCCTAATGCAAAACAGCGGAAGCACGGCGATTTCGCGAAGCGCGGGCGGCGTACGCGCCACACTTTAGAGGCATGTCATTAAAACGTCACGAAGAGCGCGGGCGCTCGGAGATGAGTATGGTAAGGTCCCGGGCAAATGTATTTTTGTCCGACTCGAGGCTGAAATGGATATGGATGGTGACTGGCCCTTGCCGCGGCTAAACAATCGCTTCAAATTCGACCGGCGGCCGCCCGGTTCATCGCTCTCAAGCGCGAGCACCATCGCCAGTACCTTCGCATCACTGGCGACGCCCGTGGTAGCGGAGGCTGTGCAAAGGGCGAGAGATCTGTCCACACAGAGCGATGCCGAGGGGTTCCATCAGCTTCGCGTCGCTTTCAGAAAGCTTCGCGCCTTGTACTGGGCGTATTCCCCTTATCTCGGAGAGGAAGCGACCGCACAAGCCACCGAAGAATTCAAGCGTCTTGCTGCGTTGGCAGGCGGAACGCGTGATTGGGACATCGCAGGCGATCTCCTGAAATCCGCTCAGGCGTCACGCGCATCGATCGCGCTGCTGGTGGCCGCAGCGCGCGAGAAGCGCGCCCAGGCGGTCGCGCATAGCCAGACGATGATCAAAAGCGACGATGTCGAGATGTTCTTGAACGATGTCTTGCTTCGCGCGCAAATGACGCTGCAGACGCGTTGCAACGATCTTCCTGTTCGAGCGTTCGCCGAGGCGCGGGTTCGTCTTGCTCAGCGCGCGCTTCGAAAGCGAAGCAGGCGCGCAGCACGCAGCGAGATCGCCCACGAGGAAAATCTTCACGATGTTCGAAAGGCGGGCAAGAAGTTGAGGTACCTGCTCGAGTTTTTTCAACCCTTTATCAAAGGCGGGCACGATCGCACGATCAAAGAATTGACGTCCGTGCAAAACAAGCTGGGACAGTTCAACGACATTGCCGCAAGTGAGACCCTGATTCGCAGCGCGTCATTCAACGAAGTCCCGCCCGAGGTCGTGCAGGAGTCGTTGCAATGGTTGGAAAAGCAGAAATGTCGACGGATGCGTGCGGCATCACGCCGGGTTCGCGCCATCGCTAGTTGAGTTTGAGGCGATCTCAAACGCCGGGTATTCGGACGCCATAGAGGCTTTCGAGTGCGTCGGCAACCGGGCGCGCACAGCGGGTCACGGGAGGCACTTGGTGCAAATCAGGTCACGCTCATTCCGACCTCAGCTTTTGAAAAAATTACATTAAAGCGAAAGCTGCTTTTTGTATTCACCTTCCGTTTTATCAGTCGGTCACTCGCGTCACAATATTTTTCTCCGCGGTTCGTCATCACGGGTATGGAACCGCCAAACGCCCCGAGCACGATGACCCAGCAGGACCGCGAAATCGCCGATGCGGTCGCCCGCGAGCGTCCGAGGCTGCGCAATTTCATCCGCCGTCGCGTCATCGATCAGGACGAAGCCGAGGACATCCTTCAGGACGTTTTCGAAGAGCTCGTCGAGGCCTGGCGGCTGCCGGACCCCGTTGAGCAGGTCGGCGCGTGGCTGTTTCGGGTCGCGAGAAACAGGATCATCGACCGCTTCCGCAAGAAGAAGGAAGTGCCACTGTCCGATGCCGCCAATAGCGCTAATCGCGCCGATGCCGACGAAGCCGATGGCGAATTCCGCCTGGACCTGACGCTGCCCTCCGCCGATGCCGGACCCGAGGCCGCTTACGCACGCGCGGCGCTGCTCGCCACACTGCGCGCCGCGCTCGACGAGTTGCCCGCGAACCAGCGCGAGGTGTTCATCGCTCACGAACTGGACGGGCGCAGCTTCAAGGAGTTGGCGGCCGCGACGGGCGTCGGCATCAACACGCTGCTGGCGCGCAAGCGTTACGCGGTCCTGCATCTGCGCGAGCGCCTGCGATCGTCCTACGACGACTTCGAGATATGAACCCAAGGAGAATGGAATGAAGTTCCGCCGCAAAATTATTGCCAAGGCGCTGTTGCTCGTGCTGAGCATTGCGCTGCTGGGCTGGATCGTCATGAGGCTATGGAACTGGATCATCCCGACCCTCGTCATCGATGCGCATGCGATCGACTATCCGCACGCGATCGGTCTGCTCGTGCTCTGCCGGATTCTTTTCGGCGGATTCCGGGGACATGGCGGTTGCTACAAAGCCCGGCAATGGCATCACTGGCAACAGATGACGCAGCAGGAGCGCGAGCGGCTGCGCAACGACCCGACGTCGGCTTCGCGCCAGAACGAGGGAGCGGGCACATGACAGACAATGCCACTTCGGCCTGCAAACAGCCGCCCGGCGTGATCGTCCCAAAGGTCGATTTCGCCCGTTGCGAAGGCAAGGCGGATTGCGCGGTTGTTTGCCCTGAAAACGTGTTCGACATCCGCCGCATCGATGCGGCCGACTATCAGGCGCTGCGCCCATTGCAACGGCTCAAGCTGCGCGTGCATGGCATGAAGGTCGCCTACGCGCCGCGTGCGGACGCGTGCCGCGCGTGCGGGCATTGTGTGTCGGCGTGTCCCGAGCACGCCATCACGCTCGTCAGGATGCGCTGAACAGCCGTTTCACATCGAGGTTGGGACAATGACCATGCTCAGTCCACATGAATTGGCCACGCTGATGCTCGTGGGCAGCGCACCCGATCAGATCGACACGACGCGTGTCGAACTCGATACCTTGCTGGATTACCGGCTGATCTCCATCGAGCCGCGCGTTGGCGGATGGCGTCGTCCGATGCTGACGCCCGCCGGCGTGCATCTGCTGGAAGCCACGACGCGCCTCGAACGAAAACACCACGGCGACGCGCTGACGAGGGAAGAAGACAATCTGTTCTAGCGACCGGCAAATAAGAAACCGCGCCGCGAACGTCCCCCTCCACGGGCTGACATAATCTCTCTGTCGCCCATCCACTCAGACATCTCCATGCCCGATACCGCCGCGCGCACGCTACGCGTCGCTCCGCTTTTTTCCTTGCTGCCGTTCCTGCGCCCGTATGCGCGGCGCTGGGCGCTCGCGTTCCTGGCGCTCCTGACGTCGGCGGGCGCGACGCTGGCGCTGCCTGTGGCGTTCAAGTACCTGATCGACCGTGGCTTCGCGAGCGGCGACCGCACGCATATCGATCGCTATTTCATCGCGCTTTTCGTCGTCTCGCTGATCCTCGCCGCCGCGACGGCGCTGCGTTTCTATTGGGTGTCGTGGCTTGGCGAACGGGTCACAGCCGATTTGCGGCGCGCCGTCTACGACCACGTGATGCGGATGAGCCCGCAGTTCTTCGAGACCACGCAGACGGGCGAGGTGCTGTCGCGGCTCACCACCGACACCACGCTGATCCAGACCGTGGTCGGCACGAGCCTGTCGCTTGGATTGCGCAATGTGCTGCTGGCCGTCGGCGGCATTGGGATGCTGATCGCGACGAGCCCGGTGCTGTCCGGCTACATCATCGTGACGCTGGTCGTAGTGGTGGCGCCCATCGTGATCTTCGGGCGGCGCGTGCGGCGGCTTTCGCGCGCGAGTCAGGACAAGATCGCGAACGCCAGCGCGCTGGCGGGCGAAGTGCTCAATGCGATGCCGACCGTGCAGTCGTACACGCAGGAGACCTACGAGGCGAAGCGCTTCGGCAGTGCTGTGGAACTCGCCTTCGACACAGCGCTCACACGCATTCGCGCTCGCGCGTCGCTGACGGCGGTGGTGATCGTGTTCGTGTTCGCCGCCGTCGTGTTCGTGCTCTGGCTGGGCGCACAGGCCGTACTCGCCGGACAGATGACAGCGGGTCAGCTGTCGCAGTTCATCCTGTATGCGGTTTTCACGGCGGGTGCGGTGGGCGCCGTCGCCGAAGTGTGGGGCGATCTGCAGCGGGCTGCAGGCGCAACGGAACGGCTATTGCAACTGCTGGCCGCGCGCTCGCCAGTGGAGGAGGGCGCCACGACCGTGCCGCTGCCCGCGCATGGAGACGGTATCCGTTTTCACGACGTCAACTTCTCTTATCCGTCGCGTCCCGGCATCGCCGCGCTCTCCGGTTTCTCGCTCGATGTGCGTCCGGGTGAGCACGTCGCGCTGGTCGGGCCGTCTGGCGCGGGCAAGACAACGTTGTTTCAACTGCTCTTGCGCTTTTACGAGCCGCAGTCCGGCGACGTACTGATCAACGGTGTGTCGACGAACCAGGTTTCGCTTGCTTCATTGCGCAAGGCGATTGGCGTCGTGTTGCAGGAATCGGTGATCTTTTCGGGCAGCGTGCTCGACAACATCCGCTACGGGATGCCCGACGCAACGCTCGCTCAAGTACAGCGTGCCGCCGAGATGGCGGCTGCCGCCGGCTTTATCGAGGAACTGCCGCAAGGTTATGACACGTTCCTGGGGGAGCGCGGCGTGCGGCTGTCCGGCGGTCAGCGTCAGCGCCTTGCCATTGCGCGCGCCATTCTCAAGAACCCGCCCATCCTGCTGCTCGACGAAGCGACCAGCGCGCTCGATGCCGCGAGCGAACGGCTCGTGCAAACGGCGCTGGACAACGCCGCGCTGAACCGCACGACGCTAGTCATCGCGCATCGACTTGCGACTGTGCAGCAAGCGGATCGCATCGTCGTTCTGGACCAGGGCCGCATTGTCGCGCAAGGTCGTCATACAGAGCTTCTGCAGAGTTCGCCGCTTTATGCGCAGCTTGCGGCACTGCAGTTCGGCGAACTGCACGGGAAGAGTGTAGAGCGTGACATCTTGCGCGCTCACGTTGACTCTGAGTGAGCAGGGCAGCCGAACCTGCACGACTGCCAGCCGCACTCGGCCGCGAACCGTTCTCCATCCTGATCGCCGCTAGTACAGCAGCATCGCGGGACGCGTGCGATAGGGGCGCTCCCGTCTACTTCATGCAATCGTCCCGGCAGGCGGCGTGCGACGACACTAGTCCGCCCGCACCTTCACATATCTGCCAGGCGCCGGTTCGATCGGCTTGTGTTTCGCGTTGCCCAGCACCTTGCGCGCTTTCACCTGCTCGCCCGCATGCTGCTTAAGCCAAACGATCCAATGATTCCACCAGCTACCCGGCTGTTCTTCGGCGGACGCCAGCCATGCCCCGGCGTTGCTGGCAGACTCGTCGCTCGTCCAATAGCTGCGCTTGTTCTTCGAAGCGGGATTGATGACGCCAGCAATATGCCCGCTAGCACCCAGCACGAATTCGACCTTGCCGCCCAACAATTGTGTCGAGCGCCACGCGGACTGCCATGGAACGATGTGATCCTCCTGCGTTGCAAGCAGATAGCTGGGCATGTCGATGCGCTTGAGATCGACGGCCGTGCCGCACATCGTGAGCTTGCCGGGCACGCGGAGATTGTTCTCCAGATACATGTTGCGCAGATACCAGCTATACATCGGCCCGGGAAGATTCGTCGTGTCCGCGTTCCAGTACAGCAGATCGAATGCGGCCGGCGTCTTGCCTTTCAGGTAGTTGTTCACGACGTACGGCCAGATCAGATCGTTCGCGCGTAACGTCTGAAAGGTGAAGCCGAGTTCACGTCCGGGATACAGCCCGCCGCGCCCGATCGTCTGCTCGCGCATCGAGACACCCGCTTCGTCGATGAATACGCCAAGGTCGCCCGGTTCGCTGAAGTCGAGCAACGCTGTCAGCAAGGTCGCACTGGATACCGACTCGTCGCCATTGGCACGCATCACCGCGAGTGCGGACGACAGCATCGTGCCGCCGACGCACCAGCCCAACGCATTGATCTTATCGGCGCGACTGATGGCGCGCGCCACGTCGATGGCCTTCATCACACCCTGTTCGAGGTAATCGTCCCAGCGGGTATTGGCCGTCTGTGCATCTGCATTGCGCCAGGACACCATGAACACGGTGAGACCCTGTTCATTGGCAAAGCGCACAAAGGAGTTCTGAGGCTGCAGGTCCAGAATGTAGAACTTGTTGATGCACGGCGGGACGATCACCAGCGGGCGCTGAGCGACCGTTGGCGTGAGCGGTGCGTACTGGATCAGCTGGAACAGATCGTTCTCGAACACCACCGACCCTTCGGACACCGCGACGCTGCGGCCCACTTCGAACGCGCTCTGATCGGTGATCGAAATGGTGCCTTGCTTCATGTCCTCCAGCAGATGCGTGAGGCCCGCCAGCAGACTGCTGCCGCTGGTTTCGAACGCACGCCGGATCACTTCGGGATTGGTCGCGGCAAAATTCGAAGGGCTCGCCAGGTCGATGAACTGCCGCGTGAAAAACCGGAGCTTGTGTTTCTCCTTCTCGTTCAACGCGCTCGCCTCGGTCATGTCTTCGAGCATCTGGGCGTTGATCAGATAGTTTTCCTTCAGAAGGCCAAACCAGCCATTTCCGGACCATTCTTCGGCATGAAAGCGCCGGTCGCCGCGCGTCGGCTCCACGACCGGCTTCGCGCCCGGCTGTGTGCCGAGCACGCGAGTCAATGCGCTGTTCCAAAGCTCTGCTTGCTGTTGCCAGTATCGGGTGCTGGCACGCATCATGATGTTTCGCGCGCCGGATGCGACGGGGTGGATCTCGTTGCCGTCGGCGTCCATGACGGTCATGTCGGGACCGTCGGTTAGCGGCAGTCCTCGCCAGAAACTGAAGCTGGCATCGAGCCAGCCTGCCGCGAACTCATCCGGCATGCTAAATAACATCTTCATATCAAGTCCCAACCATTACCTTTGATTCACTGGAAGACCCGTGGGTGTCTTGCCCAGATCGCCGCGCGAAGTCGGCATGACGAGCGCGTCGCCGTCGATCACGACCTTGCCGCCGACCGTGCAGACCGTCGACATCACCACCCGGCGTTTTTCCGGGATCAGTTCCTTGATGGTCACCTCTGCGTGCACTGTGTCGCCTGGCCGTACGGGGGCCTTGAACCGGAGATTCTGCCCAAGATAGACGGTGCCGGGACCCGGCAGCCGGCCGGCAATGGTCGCGGAGATGATGCTCGCGGTGAGCATGCCGTGCGCGATGCGCCCCTTGAAGGGCGTCGTCTGCGCAAATTGCTCGTTAATGTGAACCGCGTTCATGTCGCCCGACGCGCCCGCGAACAACAGAATGTCGGCTTCCGTGATGGTCTTGGCAAAGCTGGCGCTCATGCCAGGTTGCAGGTCTTCATAGTCGTAACCGTTCAGTTCGTTCATGCGTTTTTCCAGTTGCCGGCGTGCATTCCCCATTTTCATCGTGTCTCGCACGTCATGGAGCTGCATCGGCCGGTGAGTCCGAGCGGTCTGTCGTGCTTGTATCGTACTGTCAGGTGCTGTCGACGCCGCTGTCCAAACCTGCCGTTGCAGTGACAAAGCAGGCCATGCCCGCCATCGCGGCAAAGCGGGATCGTCGCGCGCTGGCATGCGCCAGTGCGTCGAGATCAATGCGGCGGGTGGAAAGCGACGTGCGTGACTACGAGGTCAGCCGTATCGTCATTTCAATCGGCTGTTTCGCCAGTCACGCGGCGTCATGCGAAATTGCGAAGCGAACCACTTCGTGAACGATCCCTGTTGCGAGTAACCCAGCAACACCGCAACCCGGCCGACCGGATAGCGTGGATTGCTCATATAGCGCACGGCCAGTTCGCGCCGCACTTCCTCGACCAGCTTCGAGAAGCTGGTGTCCGCCGATTCGAGCTGGCGCTGCATGGTGCGTACGCTCAGACCCAGCTGCCGCGAAACCAGCTCGACCGTGGCTTGCTCGAGCGGTAGCAACAGGTAAATCGCCTTGCGCACTTCGAGCGCAGCGGAGTCGGCACTCTCCGCGTTCAGCGGTGTGGCGAGGCTTTCGGCGTATCGCACCAGTTCTGGATCAGCGGCAGGATTCGGGTAGTCGAGATCGGCCGCTGCACAGACGAACCCGTTGAAGTCGCTTCCGAACTGCAGAGAACAGCCGAAAAACCGTCGATGAAACGTGAGGTCAGCGGGCGCGGCGTGGACAAAATGGACAGCGCGCGGCTTCCAGTGGTCGCCGAGCAGAGCGCTGGCATGGCGTGCGAGAACGCCAACGGCCAGCTCGATCGCCTGCTTTGTCGGGATACCCGGTTCAACGACGAGTTCCTCCCGGATGGTGACCGTGTCGCCCGCGTTCTCGACGTAGACCGCCAGCGCTTCGTTGAGCAGATGCCGGTATTCGGCGGCGGCGAGCAGCACCTCGCGCAATGTGCGTTTGTGGGCGAGCAGGATATTGACCACGCCCGTCCCGAACTTCTGGCGGGTTTCCGCCATTTGCAGGGCGAAGGTCGGGCAAGACGCTATGTTCGCTGTCAGTTCGAGAAGCCGGCAGCACGCGGCGGCCGGCACGCGATCGTCGGGATTGGCGAGCGCTGCCCCATCGATCCCGAACTGCTGCACGAGCTCGAACGGGTTCAGTCCGAGCCGCCGTGTCACATCGAAATAGCCGCCCATCGCGACCGACCGCAGCATCGTTTCCATCGCTACTCCCGCTTGAAGGTATAGGCGGCCAGCTCGCGCCTGCAACAGGCTAGGTGTTTTCACGGAGTGGCACGGAGCGCTAAAACAATGGCGCCCAATCACAAAAGTGTAGCGCGTGATTCCCGTACTGTGCGGATATCGGTTCTGGTGTTTTCGCTGATGCGACGCGCCACCGGAACATCCTCACCCCACACCGGAGACACAAGATGCAGTTTCTCGACGATTCGCTCCACCCGGAGAACCAGGACAAGGTCGTTATCACCACCGCCCCGTATGGTCCGGAATGGATGCCGGCTGACTTCCCGGAAGATATTCCGGTGACGATGGACCAGCAGATCCAGAAGGCCGTCGATTGCTACAACGCCGGCGCCACCGTGCTTCACCTGCATGTGCGTGAACTGGACGGCAAGGGCTCGAAGCGCCTGTCGAAGTTCAACGAACTGATCGCAGGTGTGCGTGCTGCCGTGCCGGACATGATCATCCAGGTTGGCGGTTCGATCTCGTTTGCCCCGGAAAACGACGGACAGGCCGCGAAGTGGCTGTCCGACGATACGCGCCACATGCTGGCCGATCTCGACCCGAAGCCGGACCAGGTGACGGTTGCGATCAACACGACGCAGATGAACATCATGGAGTTGCTGTATCCGGAATACCTGGCAGGCACCTCGCTGTCCAATCCGGCGTTCATGGCGGCCTATAGTGAAATGACCGTGCCGGCGGGTCCGGCGTGGGTTGAGGAACATCTGCGCCGTTTGCAGGCCTCGGGCATCCAGCCGCACTTCCAGCTGACGGGCATCCACGCGCTCGAAACGCTCGAGCGCCTCGTGCGCAAGGGCGTCTACAAGGGTCCGTTGAACCTGACGTGGATCGGCATCGGCGGCGGCTTCGACGGCCCGAACCCGTTCAACTTCTTCAATTTCGTGCATCGCGCGCCGGATGGCTGCACGCTGACTGCTGAGTCGTTGCTCAAGAACGTATTGCCGTTCAACATGATGGCAATGTCGATGGGCCTGCATCCTCGCTGCGGTATCGAAGACACGATCATCGATCAGCACGGCAAGCGCTTCACGTCGGTGCAGCAGATCGAGCAGTGCGTGCGCGTCGCCCGCGAACTCGGGCGCGAAATCGCCACCGGCAAGGAAGCACGCGAGATCTACCGCATCGGCGTGCAGTACGAGACGACCGATGAGACGCTCGCGGCCAACGGCATGGCGCCGAACCGCGAGACGGGCGTCAGGAACCTGCCGCTGCGCGCGGCGTGATGATGGGCGTGCAGCCAAGGCGTCGGTTGTCGCCGGTTTAAAAGGCGGGACTCCCCGGTGAGCGCCGGGGAGCGAGCTGCGATATCCATAAGCGGTCGCTGTGCCCTGCGGGCAAAGCGGCCGCTATAGAGCGGGACGAAGGAGACACATCATGCTCATGCAGCATGCCGAACCCACGGCGGGCAATGTACCCGCCACACAGGCGGACGTGCGCGGCTATGCCTGGATCGTATTTGCCCTGACGGTCGGGCTGCTGCTCTCCGACTACATGTCGCGGCAGGTGCTGAATGCCGTGTTTCCGCTGCTCAAGGCCACATGGGGCCTGTCCGATACCCGGCTGGGTTCGCTGAGCAGCGTGGTCGCGCTGATGGTGGGCGTGCTCACCTTTCCGCTGTCGGTGCTTGCCGATCGCTGGGGCCGCGTGAAGAGCATCGTCCTGATGGCGGCGATGTGGAGTCTCGCGACGCTGGGCTGCGCGATCTCGACGAATTATGGCGAGATGCTGCTGGCGCGGGCGTTCGTCGGTATCGGCGAGGCTGCTTACGGCAGTGTCGGGATCGCAGTGGTCCTGAGCATTTTCCCGGCACGGCTTCGCTCCACGCTGACGGGCACGTTCATGGCGGGCGGCGCGTTCGGCTCGGTGCTGGGCATGGCGCTGGGCGGCGCGGTTGCGGCCCAGATGGGCTGGCGCACTGCTTTCGGCTCGATGGCGGCGCTGGGGATCGTGCTGGTGATCGTCTACCGGCTCGTCGTGACCGAAAAGCGTCTCGCGCTGCTGCAGCCGGCAAGCCTGAACAAGGCGGAAGGGCTCGGTGTGCGGATGAGCCTGCGCGCGCTGATGAAGGGGCTGTTCTCGACGAAGTCCGTCGTGTGCGCCTATGTCGGCAGCGGGGTCCATCTGCTGGTTCCCGCCGCTGTGTGGGCGTGGATGCCGAGTTTCCTGAATCGCTATTACGGCATGCCCATCGGCAAGGCCGCGACGAGCGCGGCAGTGTTCGTGCTGGTGACGGGCCTTGGCATGGTGGTGTGCGGCAGTCTCGCCGACCGGCTCAGCAAGCACGGACGCGAACGCAAGTGGAGCGCCGCGATTGCCTTCTGCCTGGTGTGCTTCACGCTGCTCGCGATCGGCTTTCGCATGCCAGCGGGTCCGTTGCAACTGATCGTGATCGGCGTGGGCATGTTCTTCTGCGCAGGGGCGAGCGGCCCGTCGGGTGCGATGGTCGCCAACCTCACGCCGCCGTCGATTCACGCATCGGCGTTTGCGACCCTGACGCTCGCGAACAACCTGCTGGGTCTGGCACCCGCCGCCGTGCTCACGGGCGTGATTGCCGACCGGCTCGGACTGCTTGGCGCATTGCAACTCGTGCCGTTTGCGCCGCTCATCGCAGCGATCGCGTTCTTTATCGGCAAGCGGAACTACGCGAGCGATCTCGATCGCCTGAATACGCTGCGCGAAGAGGCCGCACACTGATTGACCGATGGCAGCGCGTGCGTTACGCCGCGCGCCAACAATAATTCGCAGTTGAGTAATGGATAGGAGATTCAACATGGCAAAGGCAGTGCGCTTCCATGAAACGGGTGGTCCCGAAGTTTTGCGCTACGAGGACGTTGAAGTGGGCAATCCCGGCCCAGGGCAGGTCCGCCTGCGTCACGAGGCAGTGGGCCTGAATTTCGCCGACACGTATTTCCGCAGCGGCCTCTACCCGGTCCCGTTGCCTGCAGGCATGGGCGTCGAGGCTGCGGGCGTGGTCGAATCGATTGGCCCGGATGTGACGAACGTCGCGGTGGGCGATCGCGTGACCTACACGGGATTCGTCAATACGCTCGGCGCCTATAGCACCGAACGCCTGGTTCCCGCGGGTCCGCTCATCAAGCTGCCCGATGCGATCTCCTGCGAAACGGCTGCTGGCATGACCATGCGCGGCCTGACGGCGTCATATCTGATGCGCCGCATCCACGACTTCAAGGCGGGCGATGTCATCCTGCTGCATGCGGCTGCGGGTGGCGTCGGGCTGATCGTGTCGCAATGGGCGAAGCTGCTGGGCCTGACCGTGATCGGCACGGTGTCGACGGAAGCCAAGGGCGAAGTTGCCCGCGCGCATGGCTGCGATCACGTCATCTACTACGGCCGGGAAAACGTCGCGAAGCGCGTGCGCGAACTGACGGATGGCGTCGGCGTGAACGTGGTGTTCGACAGCGTCGGTAAAGATACCTTCGAGGCTTCACTCGATTCGCTCAAGCGTCGCGGCCTGATGGTCTGCGTAGGCACGGCGTCGGGTCCGATCCCGCCATTCAATCCGCAGATGCTGGCGGTGAAGGGCTCGCTCTATCTGACGCGCCCGGCGCTGGCCGACTATATCGCCGACCCCGCCGAAAAGAACGAACTGGCAGGCGAAATCTTCGGGCATATCGCCGCCGGCCGGATCAAGATCGAACTCAACCAGCGCTACGCGCTCGAGGATGCGGCACAAGCGCACCGCGACCTGGAAGCGCGCAAGACGACCGGCTCGTCGGTCTTCGTCATCTGAGGAACAAGTCATGCGAGTCGAACCTTTGACGTGTACGATCGGCGCCGAACTGACGGGCGTGCATCTCGCCGATGCGATCCACGATGACGGCCTGTTCGCGGAGATCCGCGCGGCGCTGCTGAAACACCGGGTGGTCTTCCTGCGCGACCAGGAGATCACGCGCACCGAGCATGTGGCGTTTGCGCGCCGGTTCGGAGAACTGGAAGATCATCCCGTCGCAGGCAGTGATCCGGATCATCCGGGCCTTGTGCGCATCTACAAGAATCCGGACCAGCCCAACGACCGCTACGAAAACGCGTGGCACGCCGACGCCACCTGGCGGGAAGCGCCCCAATTCGGCGCGGTGCTGCGCTGCGTGGAGTGTCCGCCCGTGGGCGGCGACACGATGTGGGCGAACATGGTCCTCGCCTACGAGAACCTGCCGGAGCATATCAAGACGCAGATCGCGGACTTGCGTGCCCGCCACAGTATCGAGGCGAGTTTCGGCGCCGCGATGCCCATCGAGAAACGCCTCGCACTGAAGGCGCAATTCCCGGACGCGGAGCACCCGGTGGTCCGCACGCACCCTGAAACCGGCGAGAAGGTGTTGTTCGTGAATGCATTCACGACGCATTTCACCAACTATCACACGCCGGAACGGGTGCGGTTCGGACAGGACGCAAATCCGGGCGCGGGCGATCTGCTGCGCTATCTGGTCAGCCAGGCTTACCTGCCCGAGTACCAGGTGCGCTGGCGCTGGAAGCCGAACAGCATCGCGATATGGGACAACCGCAGCACGCAACACTATGCGGTGATGGACTACCCGCCGTGCCATCGCAAGATGGAGCGCGCCGGGATCATCGGCGACAAGCCGTATTGATGGGAAAGGCAACGTTGTCATGACTCTCACTATCACACCGACTATTCTGATCGTGCCGGGCTTGCGCGACCACGTCGCCGGGCATTGGCAAACGCTGCTGGAACAGGCGTTGCCGAACGCGGCTTCCGTGCCGCCGCTCGAACACGACGGGCTCAGTTGCGCGGCGCGTGTCGCGGCGCTCGATGCGGCGCTCGCGAAAATCGACGGCCCGGTGATTCTGGTTGCGCATAGCGCGGGCGTGATGATCACGGTGCATTGGGCGAGGCAGCACGACCGCAAGATTCACGGTGCGCTGCTCGCCGCGCCGGCCGACCTCGAAACGCCGCTGCCGGCGGGCTATCCGGCTTTCGATGCGCTCGCGGTAAATGGCTGGCATCCCATTCCGCGCGAACGGCTGCCGTTTCCGAGCATCGTCGGCGCGAGCCGCAACGATCCGCTCGCGAAGTTCGAGCGTGTGGAAGCGATGGCGCATGACTGGGGCAGCCGTCTCGTCGATCTCGGCGAAGTCGGTCACCTCAACCCCGCTGCGGGCTTTGGAGAATGGCCGATGGCGACGACGCTGATTCGCGAGTTGCTCTGACCTGACCGTTACCTCATTTGGCAAGAAAAGGAGCCTGCGATGTCGCGTCAGGTAGGGATCGGTGTTGCCGGCGAAATCGAGCCGGGCCAGCGCAAGCGGGTATTCGTCGACGGTCGTTGCGTCGTGGTGTTCAACGTCGACGGCGCGATTTACGCGATCGACGACGCGTGCCCGCACAACGGCGCGTCGCTCGGGAATGGTCAACTGGAAGGGCCCGTGCTGCGCTGTCCCGCACACGGCCTGCGCTTTGATCTGCGCACGGGGTGTACGCCCGGAACGGGCGGCCTGAGCCTCATCACGTTTGCTGTCGAGACAGTCGATTCGAAGCTGGTGCTGAATCTCGACGAACAGAATGCAGCGCTGACGAACGGGACAGGCGGCAATGCAGCAGGGCAACCGGAAGCGCAGCACTGCGCAGCCAGACAGGAGAAGCAACAATGCAAGGTTTGATGATGCAGCAGCCGCTGCTGGTCGCGTCGCTGCTCACGCATGCGGAACGTCATCACGGCAGCCAGGAGATCGTGTCGCGACGCGTCGAAGGGGACATTCACCGCTATTCGTACCGGGATCTCGCGCAGCGCGCACGCCGCATGGCCAATGCGCTTGCCGCGCTCGGCATCGGGCAAGGCGAGCGGGTAGCGACGCTCGCATGGAATGGCTACCGCCATATGGAGCTTTACTTTGCCGTGTCGGGTTCCGGCGCCGTATTGCATACGCTCAATCCGCGGCTGCATGTCGATCAACTCGCGTACATCATCGAGCACGCGCAGGACCGCGTCGTGTTCTTCGACCTCACGTTCCTGCCGTTGATCGAGAGCGTCGCCGCGCGCGTGAAAAGCCCGAAGGTCTTCGTCGCGATGACCGATCGGGCGCACATGCCGACAACGCATGGCCTGTCCTCGATGCTGATGTGCTATGAGGATCTCATCGATCTTCACCACGATGTATTCGAGTGGCCGCTGCTCGACGAGAACAGCGCCTCGTCGCTGTGCTACACGTCGGGCACCACGGGCAATCCGAAGGGCGTGCTGTATAGCCACCGCTCTACCGTGCTGCACACTTATGCGGCAGCGTTGCCCGATTCGCTCAACTGTTCGGCGCGCGACGCGATTCTCCCCGTCGTGCCGATGTTCCATGTGAACGCATGGGGATTGCCGTATATCGCGTGCATGGTCGGCGCCAAGCTGGTGTTTCCCGGGCCGGCGCTCGACGGCAAATCGCTCTACGAACTGATCGAAGCGGAACAGGTCACGTTGTCGGCGGGTGTGCCGACAGTCTGGCAGGGACTGCTCGCACACGTCGACGCGATCAAGGGCGCGTTCTCGCGCATGAGACGCACGATCGTCGGCGGCGCGGCGTGTCCGACCGCGATGACGGCCGCATTCCGGGAAGCGCATCGCGTCGAGGTCCTGCATGCGTGGGGTATGACGGAATTGAGCCCGGTCGGCACGGTCTGCAGTCTCAAGGCGCATCAGCTCTCGCTGCCTGTCGGCAAGCGTTACGAAGTGCAGGCGAAGCAGGGGCGCGCGGTGTTCGGCATCGACATGAAGATCGTCGACGCGGAAGGTAACGCGTTGCCGTGGGACGGCGTTGCGGCGGGCGATCTGCTGGTGCGCGGTCCGTGGGTCGCGCGGGAGTACTTTGGCAGCGAAGGCCGGTCGCCGCTGCGCGACGGCTGGTTCCCGACGGGCGACATCGCAAGGATCGACGCCGATGGCTTCATGCAGATCACCGATCGCAGCAAGGACGTCATCAAGTCGGGCGGCGAATGGATCAGTTCGACCGACATCGAAAACGTCGCGTGCCTGCACCCCGATGTGACGACTGCCGTCTGCATTGCCGCGCGGCATGCGAAGTGGGACGAACGGCCGTTGCTGCTGATCGTGAAGAAGCCGGGAAGCGAGCTGGACGCCAACGGACTGCTGGCTTTCCTTGATGGACGCATCGCCCGATGGTGGAAGCCAGATGCCGTGGTGTTCGTCGAGAGCGTTCCGCTTGGCGCAACGGGCAAAGTGCTCAAGAACGAGCTAAGAGATCAATTTGGGGACTATTACCTGACGGCCTGACATGCGAACCTGAGAGGTACGCGTTCATTCAATCAATAAACGACCGGGAACATCCCGGCAACCATGGAAACAGAGGAGACAAAATGAAATTGAAGTCATGCTGCGCTGCTGCGCTGGCGATTTTCGCCACGGCGGCTCATGCGCAATCGTCGGTCACGCTGTACGGCGTGATCGACACCGGGATGCTGTATCAGAGCACGTCGGCGGCAACGTTTCTGCCGCACGCGCCTAACCTCGGTCACGTTTATCAGCTCAAGGACGGCGGCATTTACGCCAGCTTCTGGGGCTGAAGGGCAGCGAGGATATCGGCGGCGGCTACAAGATCAACTTCAAGCTGCAGGGCGTGTTCAACTCCACGAATGGCAAGTTCGGTCTCGCCGATACGCCGGGCCAGACCGCGATCTTCAACCAGTTTGCGACGGTCGGCGTATCCGGCCCGTTCGGAGCGTTCGACGCCGGCCGGCAGATCATCCCGATGATCTACGCGATGGCTGAAACCGATGTGCGCGGCGCTCAGTATTTCGGCAGTATCCTGACCGCATGGCTGGGCATCAATCAGGCGGCCGGCTGGCCCGGCACCAGTACCAACGCCCCGATCGGCGCCCTGTATGACAGCAATGCGCTCGTCTACAATTCGCCGAAATTCTATGGCGCCTCGCTTGCGCTCGAGTACGCGCCGGGCGGTGTCGCCGGTCAGTTCCAGGGCGGTACGCGTGAATCCGCCGTGCTCAAATATTCGAACTACGGTTTGAATCTGTCTGCCGTGTACTACAACGGACACGATACCAATCCGTTCCCGCTGACGTATCCGGCCGCTCCCGCCGTGCCCGCGACCGGTCTCGCCAACAACCGTTTCTACTATTTCGGCGCGATGTACACGATCAGCGGATTTTCGATATCCGCGTCGTACGGTATCGGCAAGAATCCGGCAAAAAGCAATACTGCCGATTTCGAAATGATATCGGGCGGCCTTGGCTACCAGTTCAACCCTAGCCTCAAGATCACGTCCGGCTACTACTACCTGAAGGACCGGAACAATTCAGCGAACCACTCGAGCGAATTCGCAGTGGGCGCGGAATACAACCTGTCCAAACGGACCAAGGCCTACGCGCAGGTCGGCTATGTCGACAACAAGGGGACCATGAACCAGACGATTATCTACGGCGCGCCGGTTGCGCCGGGAGAGTCCACCACTGCGGCAATGATCGGCATTCGCCATGCGTTCTGAGTCCGCCAATGAGATCAAAGGGAGTATTCGATGAAGAGCAATCACGTAGTTGAACTGGCCGTCGCGGCATTGTTCGTCGCAGCGTCCATGAATGCATGGCCCCAGTCGGGTCAGCCCGCAAGTGGGGCTGCCAGTGTACCGGGCGCATCCGCGATGACGGCGTCCGGTACAGCCGCACCTACCGGAAGGAAAGCGGATCGGGCGCTGCGTCGGAAAGTGTATGCGGCCATTGGAAAGCAAAAGGAGATCAGCGCCGGGAATATCGGCATTACGGCGAAAGACGGCGCGATAACGTTGAATGGCTCGGTTACCGATGCGTCGCAGATCGACAAGGTCGTGGAGATCACGAAGGGCGTTCCGGGCGTGACTTCGGTAACCAACAAACTGACCGTGCAGAAGCCTTTGGGCGGGATGTAGGCAGACGTTGGCGGTGGCCGTGTTCGAGTCGGAGTAGCGGGCGGGAATCGATACTGAATTTCTCTTCGCCTCCTGCTTCAAGCCGAACCGGCTGAAACAGGCGGACAAAAGGCGTTGGCGATCGACGTGTCCAGTTCCGGGCCGAGGCGCAGAAACTACGCTTTATTCAAGGGCGAGGCTGTGTCAGGCACCCAGATCTGAACACGGTTGCGTCCTTGATTCTTGGCTGCGTACAACGCCGCGTCGGAGCGTTCCTGTGTAGCGCTGAGATCGCTTTCTTTCTCATCGTACAGGGCGATCCCGATGCTGAGCGTTTGCGAAACCGTCGTTCCGGATTGGAGCGATATGGGCGTGTCCTGCATGGCGATACGAATGCGTTCAGCGATCATTCGCGCCTGTTCGAGGTCGGTATCCAGCAGGATCGCAGCGAACTCTTCGCCTCCAAGTCTGGCCGCCAGATCGTCTTCGCGAAGGGCGTTTTCGAACAATCGGGCAGTCGCCTGGAGCACGCGATCGCCCGCCGCATGTCCCCACGTGTCGTTGACGCGTTTGAAGAAATCCAGGTCCAATGCCAGAACGGATAGCGGCCGGTGATGACGTCGTGCGTGTTCGACTGCTTTTTCGGCTGCCTTTGCGAAATACCGGCGATTGGCGAGCCCGGTCAGCGCGTCGGAGTCGGCTTCAGTGCGAAGTTGTTTAAGCAGCTGATGTTGATGGGTGATATCCGCCAGTGTGACGAGCAGTGAATCCGGTTCGTCATCTTTATTGCCCGTTCGAAGCCGGGTGCAATGCACGAGCATGTGCCGGATTCCGTCACGCGTGAGAAGAGGAACGGGCTCGTCCGTCACGACGTTACGCACTCGCGTCCAACTGCCGGCGTCGGCAAAGAGCCGGGGAAACGGTTGGCCTTTACCGGCTAAGGCGCCAAACAGTGCAAGCAGCGCTTCATTGGCCAGCACGATTTTCTCCGTTTTGATATCGACGATCGTGACGGGTGTCGGCATGTTTTGCACGATGGTCAATACCGTTTCCGCAAATCTTTCGATCCGATCGTGCAGGCGGTGCTCGCGGCGGATCAGCAGCACGCCGCCCGCCAACATCAGCAGGAGCAGGGTGGCGCCCGCGAGATTGATATACATGCTGTTCCGCAGACTGTCACGGTAGCTGCTGACGGCGTAGCCGACATCCAGTGTCCAGTAACCAGCGGCTTGTCCCAACACTATCCTGCGCGTCGCGACGAGACGCTCACTCGGGTCAAAGCGCCAGCGCGCATAGTAAGTGCCCGGGATCGGCCCTTGGCGAGTAGCATTGACTTCCACGAGTGCAAGTCCGATTGCCAATCCGGAATAATGGGGATAGCGCGCGATAACGCGGTGCTCGCTGTCGCTCAATATGATCGCGGTGCCATTCACCAGCTTCACGCCCTCGAGCAGGTGCTGTTCGAGGGGAATCAGATAGGCCGCGATGGCATCGAATTTCCCTGCCCGGTTGCGATGGCCCTCTGCTATCACCAGCGCGCCGCTCTGCCTCCACACAACAGATACCCAGAGGTGGGTGGCGGGGTCGGCGCGTACCGTATCCAGGATGGTGGTGAGGTTGGGTATTTCGTTGCGGATGCCGGGGCGAGATTCGGCAACGAGGTGCGCACTCCCGTCAAACACTGCAATCGACGAATCGCCCAGTGTCTCCTTCAGCGTCTCAGTCACATCGTGGAGGGATTGATCGGTGAGGTTGTCCGCGTCGATCAGGGTTCGCGTGACAGCCATCATCCCATTGAGATCCCGGAGGCGGTCTTCGACCAGCCGTTGGACGAGAGAAGTCTGTACATCCAGACGCTGTGCGGCCTGTTGATCCGCCGCCCGAAAGTCATGCAGGGACTGGTAGGTATTGACCACGATATTTGAAGCAACCAGCACGGCAAATACGGGCAAAGCCTGGCGCAGCCACGACTTGCGTGTGATGGGATTAAGCGACCAGCTAACAGTTGTGTTGAATGAGCGCCGCATCGTTTGTCAAAGTCAGTGACTGCATTCACCGCGTTTCAACGGTCGTCGCACTGTTTCATCGGCTCAAGCTGCGTTCTGGGTTCGCCGAGCCACGCGATGAGTTCCTTGCTGCGCATCGCCTTTGCGAACAGCCAGCCCTGTCCGTACTGCACGCCTCTCGCGACCAGATAGTCGACCTGCGCATCGTGCTCCACGCCCTCCGCCAGAATTTCCACACCTAGCTCGTGCGCCATCCTGATGATATGAGGCGCGACGATGCTCGATGCCGCATCCTGTGCAATGGTGTCGATAAACGACTTGTCGATTTTGAGGACGTCGATCTTGAAGGTTTGCAGATACGACAGGCTGGAATATCCCGTTCCGAAGTCGTCGATATACACCGGGTGGCCGGCATGTCTGAATGCCGCTATCGTTTGTCGCGTCGTGTCGGCATCCAGGAAGATGCGCTCCGTCAATTCAATCCTGATCTGCGCGGGACGTATACCCGTTCCTCTCAGTCGAGCGGTGAGCACATCCAGGAAGCGGCTCGTTTGCAGATCCTCACCGCTCACGTTGATGGAAACGTAGAACGACGGGCGCGAACGCAGGAGCGTCGATAGTTCGTCAATCGTTTTGTCCAGTACGAGATCCGTCAACGGCTGAATAAGGCCGTTTTGCTCGGCCACTGCAACGAAGATTTCGGGCGAGATGTTACGGCCGTTCAGCTTCCATCGGACCAGCGCTTCTACGCCGACGCATTCGCCATCCGCGAGCCTGACGATAGGCTGAAAACACACGTCGATCCGCTTGCGGGCGATTGCCCATTCGAGCGTCGACGGGAAGGAGAGTTGCTGCGAGATCTTCCTGAACGAAAGCCAGCCAAATAGCCCACCCATCACGACACCAATCGAGAGCCACATGCCAAACAATCCCGTCCAGTTGCCGAGCAGGCTACGACGTGGGGATTTGACTACCACGGCGAGAGGCAGGGTTGCCGAACGGCCAATCGCATAGTGCCACTGGTCGCTGCTGACGTTTCCCGCCTGTTTCCAGGCATTGCGCATATCGGCCGCATCTGCACCCGTCGACAACGCCAGAAGCGCGTTGGTGTCGCTGCTGAACACCGCGATCGGCCTTCGGGCCGGATCGATCAGATCGACGTAAGACTGGCTGTCGATCGAAACGTAATTGCCGTTACGTCCCACCTGAATGTCCTGGCGCGCATTGCTGAGCGGGTTTTTATGCCTGTACCAGATCAGAAAGCCGTCGTTGCTGCGCCGGTCAGGCTCAGGCATCGTCAGATGCTGCGACCGTACGTCGCCTAACAGCGGCGAACACAAGTATTGTCCGCCGCCGTACGCACCTGCGTCCTGCACGTACCGGTAGTTGAAGATCACGCGGGCAAGTTGCGCGATGTGGGCGGGCGAGCAGGGGCCACCGGGTGCCGCCTCCATGTCGGCAATGGCGGCCAGTGCCTGATAGGAAACGAGCTCCGCGCGCATCACGGCTTTCGCAGCGAATTCCCGCAGATCGTCCTGTTCCCGACGTTCGGCGTCTTCGTCCGCGATATAGATGCTGGTCAGTACTGGCGCGACGGAAGCAATGCAGCCAAGCGCAATGGAAGCCGAAACGATCGACAGTCGCTTGAGCATCTGGCAAGTCCTGTTGTGCACAACCGCGGACGAGAACGCGCATTACGCACTGCCGTCCGATCCTGGTCGAACGCGCGGCATCATCATGTCAGCGTAAATCATAGTATCCGGCGCTATTTTTTCAATGCATCTCTGTCGTGCGATCTTCATCCGGACAGTTTGCGCAAACAATCAATTCATATCGGGAAATGACGGAACAAGACTAAGCTTTACTTGCACACAAACGGTCTGAATGTCGATGTGAGATTCAATCACTGAAGGTATTCTCTTGAACACACACGGTGCTGATTGCCGGGTACAGGCGAAGGGGTTCGCGATGACGCTATGGAGCAAGCGGCAATTTCACGCAGTCCTCGGTGACATGATTCGACCGGGCCGGGAAACAGGCGCGCGTGTTCTCGCGCAGTGCGTCTTGCTCGTCACCCTCTGCGCTACGTTGTCTCTTCTGGCGGGGTGTCCCTATTACGCGGTGCCGCCGGGAGCGGTTGTCACGACGACACCGGCCAGCTTCGACCGGTCATTTTCGGCTGCAGCGGGGGCGATGCATGACGAGGGCCTGGCGATTACCGTGCAGGACCCGGCAACGGGCAACGTGGTCGGCACACTCGACGGCAGCACCGTCACGGCGAGCGTGCGCCAGCAGGCCGATGGCAGCGTGGTCGTGCAGTTCAATTCGACGAACGCGCGTGACCCGGCACTGCTTGAGCGCATCTCCCGCGGCTACGATCGGCGCATGGGACGGTGAGCGTGCCGTCCTCGGTCCGCTGGCATGGCGGGCCGAGGACGTGAACCGGGCGATCTGCTGTATTCATGAACGATCGTCGAAACCCGCCGCGTCTACCGTTTCCTGATACATGCGATCCGATAGACGCCGTCCTCGACTTCTACGCCGTGCGTATCGTGTGTGAAGCCAGGGAAGCGCAGGTCGTACTGTTCGAGCGCTTTCAGATAACCGAGCAGCGGGCCATCGGCGGGGCCCGCATTTTCACCCGGCATCAACAGCGGAATGCCGGGCGGATAGGGCACGACGGCATTTGCCACCGTGCGGCCTTCCATCTCCGACAGATCCAGCGTTTCCACCTCGTTGTGCACCAGCAACTCGAACGCCTCCTGAGGACTGTATTCAGGATCGGGAAGCGTCGAGAAGCCACGAGACATCATTTCGGTCGTCTTCAGATCGCCCATTGCACGGAACATGAGGTCGCACAGATTGCGTAACCCGAGGCCGCCATACCGTTCCGGATAACGCGCTGTCAGATTCGGCAAGGCCTGATCCAGCGGCAGATTGGCGTCGTAGTCTTTCTTGAAGTCCAGCAGCGTATTGACGAGGGTTCCCCATTTTCCCTTCGTGATACCAATCGAGAACAGCAGCAGAATCGTGAAGTCGGTGGTCTTCTCGACGACGATGCCGTGTCGAGCCAGGTAGGCGGTGACGACGCATGCCGGAATGCCGACTGACGTCAGCCCGCCTTGCGGTGCGACGCCCGGTGTCAGGATCGAGACCTTGATCGGATCGAGCATGCAGTAGCCATCTTCGATTGCGCCGAAACCATGCCATATGTCGTTGGAATGGAGGACCCAGCAGCTTGGATCAGTTGCAAGCAGTTCTTCGTCGGCTTCATGGAATGGCACGCGCCGGCCGGTGTTGCGATTGAGGACGACATCGGGCTGCCAGCCATTGAAGAACCAGTCGCTTTGCTCGTCGAACTGCGCGTGCAGCCTGCCGAGCATCTGCCGGAACGAAATTGCCTCGCGGATGGCGTCGCCCGTGAGCGCCTCGCCGCCGGGGCCGTCCATCATCGCGGCACTGACATCGTTGGACGCGATGATCGCGTACTGCGGCGAGGTCGACGCGTGCATCATGTACGCTTCGTTGAAGCGCGCATGTTCGATCGGATTCCGCCCATCGCGGATGTGAATGAACGACGCCTGCGACAACGCCGCGAGCAGCTTGTGCGTGGAGTGCGTGGCAAATACCGTCGGCTTCGAGGCGTCGTGGTCGGCGGGATCGCCGTGCATGGCGAAGCGGTCCTTGTAGAGCGGATTAAAACGCGCATAGCCATACCAGGCTTCGTCGAAGTGCAGCCGATCGACGCTCTGACCGAGCAATTCCTCCAGCCGCGTGACGTTATAGCAGAGGCCGTCATACGTTGAATTCGTCACGAGCGCGTGAACGGGCGTAGGCACCACGCCCTCGCGATTCCTGACAAGCGGGTTCTGTTCGATCAGAAGACGGATGGCTGCCGCCGTGAGCCGCTCCGGCATGATCGGGCCAATGATCCCGTAATGGTTGCGCGACGGCACGAGATACGTCGGTATCGCACCCGACATCGTCATCGCGTGCTCGGCGGATTTGTGGCAATTGCGGTCGCACAGCGCGATCTGGTTGCGCGTGACACTCGCCATCAGAATGACGCGGTTCGACATCGACGAGCCGTTCGTCACGTGATAGGTGCGATGCGAGCCGAACACTCTGGCTGCGTAACGCTCGCTTTCGCCGATCGAACCGCTGTGGTCCAGCAGCGAGCCGAGTTCGCCGACGGAGATGGACAGGTCCGAGCGAAACAGCTGTTCGCCGAAGAACTCGAAGAACGCCTGTCCAACCGTCGACTTCATGAACGCCGTGCCACCCGTATGTCCCGGCGTGTGCCATGAGTACTCGAATACTTTTGAAAAACGTGCCAGCGCGGCGAACATCGGCGGCAGCACGGTCTCGCGATAGCGCTCGATCGACGCAATGATTCTCCCCGCGATAAACGCCGTGGTGTCTTCCAGCATCCAGATGAAGTCGTCGGCCTTTTGCATGGCGTCGACGGGCACTGTCGAGACGCTCGTACGGCTCGCGAGCAGAAAGATGGGCACGGTCGCGCTGCGCACCCGCTGTGCGTCGAGCACACTTTTCGCCTGCAGACGAGTCTCGTCGTCACCGAGTTCCCAGCTCAACAGCAGGCACTGGATCAAGGGATCAGAGCGGATGACCGATATGGCGTCGTCGGCCGACGTGGCTGTCACGACACGCACGTGTCGCTCTTCCAGTTCGGCGGCGAGCGACTGCGCGGCGCGCCCGCTCGCCGTGCGGGCGTCGAATTCGTGATGCACCAGCAGCGCCTTCATGCCGAGTCGGCGATAGACGGATTCGGTCGCGGAAGACATGTGGATCTCTCCTCGTTGCTCACTCGGGAACGACGGCCATCCGGTAGAAGGTCTTCGTGGCCTCGTCCGGTTCGCCGAACCACTTCACGAAAAGTCCGCGATAGTCCCCTGACAGATACATCTTGCTCAGCGCCTGATCGACGAAAAGGCGCATATCTTCATCGTCACGCGCGACGCCAAGCGAAACGGGAACGATGGTGAAGCGGCGTTGCAGAACCTGCAGGTCGTCCGCCGCCGTGCTCCGCTTGACGGCATCCTGCAGGACCTGGCGTTCGGCGAAAAACACATTGATTTTCCGGTCGAGCACCTGCCGCACGCCTTCGTCATAACTCGACACGTAGACGACGTGCGCGGTCAGCTTGAATTCGTTGACGCGGTCGTTGAGCCAGCGCTCTGTTGGCGAACCTTTGACGGCGGAGAACGTCTGCGAATTCAGAAGTTGCGCAGGCGACGCACGCCATATCGGGCCGTGAGGCTGGATATCGCCGCTCAGCAATTCCTTGAGCCCTCGCGATGCGTCGGTGCGCATCAGCGCGCCGACACCACCTGGATAGACGGGCACCGAATAGCTGATGAACTGGCGTCCCGTTAGCGTTTCTGGATCGCCGCACAGCAGGTCGATCTTGTGATCCTGCAGCGCACGGTAGCGGTCATCGAACGAGACCTGTGTCCAGTTCACTGTCAACTCTGGAATGCCCAGTCCGCTTTTGACCTGATCCGCGACGCCCTGGCACATCCCTGCGAGAAAACCTACAGCGCGGCCAGCGTTGTCGCGATAGACAAATGGGCTCGATGCATCGAGATAGCCGACGTTGATCTTGTGCGTCTGTTTGATCCGGGCAAGCGCCCCGGTGGTGGCCTGCACGGCGGCCGTGGGCGTGGCCGCGTGCGAGTGACGTGGCCACGGCGCGCACAGAATAATGAAGGCGATGATGCTGGCGGCCGCGATCGCGGGCTTACCCGCTTTTGCTGCGCTCGCTGCCCGGCGAGCGGCGATGAATCCGTAGATGACGTAGCCGATCGCCATCACCAGCATGCCGCCGAGCACGGCGTCCTTGCCTGACGCGTAGAGGGCGTAGATCGAGTACGCCATCGCGATGAGCGCGACGACGGCGTTGCGCCGGTAGACGGCGGGCTCCGTACCCGCGTCGCGCATCATCACAAACAGCGCGGACAGCGACACGATATACGGCACCACGTTCGTGACCACGGCGAGATTGACGAGCGCCGCGAACTGCTCGGAGAGGTTTGGCGATATCGTCGAAAGTGCCATCAGCGATTGCACGATACCCATGATGATCATGCCCACAATCGGCGCGCCGTTATGACTGGCCTTGCTGAAGACCGAGGGGAACATGTCGCTGTCGGCGGCATCTTTCGCTGTTTGGGCCAGCGTGAACTGCCAGCCGAGCAGCGATCCGACGCACGCCATCGCTGCGAGCGCCATCACGATGGAGCCGACCACCGGGCTGAACATATGGGCGAACGCGAGGCCGAACGGCCCAGTCGACTTCGCAAGATCCGCATTGGGCACGACGCCCTGGATCGCCGTTGTCGAGAGAATATAGACGACAGCCGCGCCGAGGGTGCCGAACAGGCATGCAAGCGGCACGTCGCGTTTCGGATTCTCGACGGCCGACGAATTTTGCACGGCCGATTCCATGCCGAGGAACGCCCACAGGGTCAGGGAAATACTTGAACCCATGCCTTCGAGCAGGCTCATCCCCTGGGGATTCCATGCTGCCGCGAAATAGCTGGGGCGAAACCAGAACCAGCCGGCGATGGACATGAATCCGACGGGCAGAATCACGCCCCAGACCGTGACGGAGCCGATGCGCCCCGTCAGCTTCGGACCGCCGAAGTTGGCGACCGTGGTGATCCACAACAGCGCGATCACACCGATGCAGGTCGCAACGGGCGACGATGTCAGCGGCGGGAAGAAAGCTGCGAGATAACCGAGCGCGGAGCTTGCGACTGCAACGTTCGCAATCGCGAGAGAGAGGAAGTACAAAAAGAAAACCTGAAAGTAGCCAGGCTTTCCGTAGGCGTCTTCGGCATAGGCAGCCATCCCGCCCGCCCGCTGGTTCAGAATGCCTGCCTGTGCAAAGCCATAGGCAATGGCCATCGACCCGAGCGCTGTCACGACCCACGACAGCAACGAGATTGCACCAACTTTCGCCATATTGGTGGGGAGCATGATAATGCCCGATCCCATCATGTTGACGGTGACGATGAACGTCAGTTGCACGACGTTCATCTTTTTGGGTTGATCAGCCATGGCGCACACTCCTTGGTGGCTTTCCTTGTCGCTTATTCACTGACCACGTAGGTATAAAAGCGGATACGACCGTCCTCACGTTCCTGGAATACGCCCTGGACTTCGTAGTTGAAGCCAGGGAATCGATTGAACGATTCCTGGAACGCCATGAAGTAGTCCAGCATCGGTTGGGCACGGTCATCCCAACGTTCGCCCGGCAGCACGACGCCGATTCCCGGCGGGTAGATCAATGCCAGGGTTGCGGACACGCGGTTTCTGACCTGATCGAGCGGCACATAGTCGACCCTGTTAGCGACGAGAGCCTCGTACGCTTCTTTGGGCGACATGGCGAGTTCGGGGAAGCTCGACGCGCGGAAGCACAGCCGCTGCAGTCCCTTGACATTCGCTTCGCGATAGAAGCCATGCATCTCGCTGCACACGCGGCGCAGCGTGTAGCCTTCGTAGCGTTCACTGTGCGCGGCGCACAGCGTCGGCAATACTTCCGCCAGCGAAGCGTCGCGATCCCACAGGTTCTTGAACTTGACGAAGCGCGCGATCAGGGTGTTCAGCTTGCTTTCGTCTTCGGCCGGCGTCATCAGGAAGAGGATGCTGTTCAGATCGCATTTCTCGGGGACGATGCCTTCTTCGCGCAGGTAGTTCGCCACAACTGTCGCCGGCACGCCGAACTCCAGGTAGTCGCCTGTCTTCCGGTCGATACCCGGTGTCAGCAGATTGAGCTTGTTCGGATCAACCATTACGTAGCCGTCGGCATACCCCGTATAGCCGTGCCAGGACGCTTCAGGACGAAACTCCCAGCACTGCTGCTCGCGTTTGATGACGTCAGTGGGAATGTCCTCCCACGCGACGCCCGACGCGTCAGCCATGAACCTCGAATTGCGGATATCCACGACGTCGGGAACGAAAGGATCGAAGAACCATTGCTCCTGCGCGCTCTTGCCCGTTGTCTCGTAGTGGCGCGCGAACTGGCGGAATTTCTTGCGCGCCTCGATACCGAGCTCGATGCAGCTATCCCACAGCATCTCGCCCGCTTTCCCCTCGTGTACTTTTGCATTGACGTCGAGCGACGCGAAAAGCGGATAGAAGGGCGACGTGCTCGCATTGATCAGAAAGGATTCGTTGAAGCGCTTGTGCTCGATATAGCGTTTCTGGTCGCGAATATGATCATCCCGCTTGTGAATCTGGGACGCCTGGGAAAAGCCGGCACCCTGCTTGTGAACGGATTGCGTCGAGAACAGTCCCGGCATCTGTGGTGTCAGATCGTCGAGGCGCATGGGCTGTGATCGTCGAACAGCGGGTGAAACGCGTTGTAGCCGATCCACGCTTCGTCCCACAGCACGTAATCGCACAGGTGGCCGATTTTTTCGAGAACCTTGCGGACGTTATAGATCGTCCCGTCATAGGTCGCGAGCTGGATGCAGGCAAGCCGGAATGGCCGCTCCGCATTGCTGCGCTCCCGGTCTTCGACGAGCGGGCTGTTTCGGATCTGCTCGCGAAGATAGTCTTCGTCCCACGCCTGCCAGTCGACTGCGCCGATCATGCCGAAAGCGTTACGCGACGTCGGCAGGAAGATGGGAATCGCACCCGCCTGCACCAGCGCGCCCTGATGCAGCGATTTGTGGTTGTTCCGGTCGAATAGAACGAGGTCACCGCGTTTGAGCACAGCACCCGTCACGATCTTGTTCGATGTGCTGGTTCCATTCAGAACGAAGTAGGTCTGGTCCGCGCCGAACACTTCCGCCGCGTGACGTTCCGCATCCGCGGCAGCCCCTTCGTGAATCAGCAGGTCACCCAGATTGACGTCGGCGTTGCACAGGTCGTTACGAAATATGCTTTCGCCGAAATGCTTGAAGAACAGTTGTCCAGCAGGGGACTTCCGATAGAACTGGCCTCCCTGATGCCCGGGGCAATCGAAGGCGATGTTGGCTGCCGCGTCATAGGCGACAAGTCCACCGAAGAACGGCGGCAGCAGGCTCAGGCCATATTTGACGAGGCTCGCTATCACCTGCTTCGCATAAAACGCGGGTGTCTGCTGCCCTAGATAGATGTAGCCGTCCACTTCGCCCAGTCCGCCCGTCACGGCAAGATCCGACAGGCGGTGCGAGTTGGCGAGCGCCCAGAGCGGTGTCCGGAAGCCGAGTGCGCGCACGGAGGCCGCAAGGTTGCGCGCGGCTTCGAGCCGGGTGCCGTCGATCAGGGCGATGTACGCGCCGACATCGGCGTCTTCGTTGACGTCGCGTGTCAGGCTGTCGGTGACTTCTACGCGGAAATGCTCCGACGTAATGTGTTCCAGCAGTTCACTGGTTTGCGCGTCGCTACGGTCCACGATCGCGACTACCTTCAGAAGCTTATGGAAGGGAATCGGGATGGTGGGCGCCTTGAAAGGACGGGGGACCATGACCACTCCTTCTTTTGCCGGCTGCGCGCGTCAGGTGTGACCCAGCGGGCGCGAGTCTGTCGCACCCAGGCGAAGGCGAATAGTTACAAGCGTAAGCATCCGGCGATGCATGCAATATCGGGTTTGGCTCCGCGAGGAACCGGGCGGCGTAACAAACGCAAGTGGACTACCGAACTCAGTGCGATACAGAATGCGAAATGACAACTTGCAGCAATGCGTTGCTGCCGGTCTCCCACTATTTTTTGGTACCCGGCCGATGGATCGACACTGTAGGTCGATGGTTTGGCCGGAAGGTCTACGTATATAGTTGGATAGCTTTCGATTCAATGCAAATTTTTTTTAATGACACTGCGAAAGAAACTTGACTGAGTCAATATTCGGCTCGGTACGTTGCGCCAGATGATACGAATGACTAAGGAGTTTCAATCGAAACCAGTAAGGCGTAGGGCTTTGTGAAAAGCGAATCGCATTTGCATTAGCGTTTTCTGTTTTCTCCTTGTCCGTGTCGTGTTGGACGGAACACACCGGCTTGCGCCGAGGCAAGATGTCACCTATAACAGCCGACAGATGTTTATGTGCTCGGCCCAGGTTCACGTTTTATCTCATCGCGTGCGAATTCGGAGATCTCACAAACCGGAGAAGGCCATGAAAATCATCAGCGTCATATCAGCTGGCGCGCTTGTCGTGTTCGCCTCGACCGCGGCGGCACAAAACGAGTCGCCCCCGCCGGCTGCAGCGCCTTCAGCACAGGCAGGCAGTAACGATGCGATCGTGAAAATGCGTCATGAGGAGGCCGCCGCCAATCGTGCTTATGACAAGAAGGTGGCTGCGGCAAAGAAGGTCTACGACCACAAGAAGGCAGAGGCGAAGAAAGAGCGCGATGCGGCTATCGCCGCAGCACGATATGGGACGAATCAATAGGTAGCGCGCATATCTGATGCTCGCCCGAAGGCGTAGAAGGAGGCTTGAAACCCGCTGATTGCGGGTTCTGTTTTCTGTATACGTCAAGCGCAATTTTGCATGTGGTATCGCGCCAGATCGACGGCGTGATACCTCGTCGCGCTGGTCCGTTCCTTCCTTGAACAATGCAAATTTATCAACCAGAATCTGTTGCAGAAGGTGTTTCGGTGAAATGGAGGCGGACGTACGGACGTGTTCTTCACTACACGAATAAAAACGCCACCAAATAGACATGCAATCGCATAAATAAAACAGCTGGTCCTCTGCTCCAGAGCGAATCGGGAGTGCGGCGAGCCGAATCATGTCTCAATCGGGAAGCTGACTCGCGTCGTTCTGTTCGCAGCAATCATCCAGGCTGCCCGTCCTTACTACGGTCCATGCCCCTCTCTTCGCAGATGGGAGAACGCGATGAATGCAGATGTCACAAGGCTCGGAGCCTACTCCGAAGTTGGCAAATTGCGCATGGTGATGGTCTCGTCGCCGGGGCTTGCTCATCAACGTTTGACGCCCAGCAATTGCGACGAACTGCTGTTCGACGATGTGATCTGGGTGAGCCAGGCCAAGCGTGATCATTTCGATTTTGTGACAAAGATGCGCGAGCGCGGGGTAGAGGTGCTCGATGTGCACAACCTGCTCACGCAGACAATGGACAATCCGGAGGCACGCCAATGGGTGCTCGACAGGAGAATCAGCGACGATAGCGTGGGCGTCGGACTGAGCACCGAAGTGCGCGCGTGGATGAACGAACTGGATTCGCGCAGACTCGCCGAACTTCTGATTGGCGGCGTATCGCTTGACGATATCCCGGGTAGCGACGCGCCCGTCCTGAAGCTGTTTCGCGAGTATCTGGATTACTCCAGCTTCCTGCTCGCGCCGCTGCCCAATATGGTGTTTACGCGCGACACGACCTGCTGGATCTACGGCGGCGTGACGCTCAACCCGATGTATTGGCCCGCGCGGCGGCAGGAGACGCTGCTCGCAGCGGCTATCTACAAGTTTCACCCGACGTTCGCGAATGCAAACTTCGAGTTCTGGTACGGAGACCCCGACAAGGATCACGGCGCATCCACGCTCGAAGGCGGCGACGTCATGCCGATCGGCAAAGGCATCGTCCTGATCGGCATGGGCGAGCGCACATCGCGCCAGGCGATCGGGCAGGTTGCGCGATCGCTGTTCGAGAAGGGTGCGGCCGAGCAGGTGCTGGTCGCCGGCATGCCGAAATCACGGGCTGCAATGCATCTCGACACGGTGTTCAGCTTCTGCGACCGCGATCTTGTGACGATTTTTCCGGAAGTGGTCGGACGAATCGTCACATTCTCGATCAGGCCCGACGACAAGCGGGCGTACGGCATGAGCATCCAGCGCGAAGACAAGCCTTTCGTCGAAGTAGTCGGCGATGCATTGGGACTGAAGGAGCTGCGAGTCGTCGAAACAGGCGGAAACCGCTTCGCCGCGGAGCGGGAGCAATGGGACGACGGCAATAACATGGTGTGCGTCGAACCCGGCGTCGTGATTGGTTACGACCGCAATACATTCACGAATACGCTTCTGCGCAAGGCGGGCATCGAAGTGATCACGATCGCAGCGAGCGAGCTTGGGCGCGGACGGGGCGGTGGGCATTGCATGACGTGCCCGATTGCCCGCGACGCTGTCGATTATTGAGGTGTTGGCACTGCGCCGCGGAATCCGGCGCGACCGCCTGACAAACGGAGACAACTCATGGCCTTCAACCTGCGAAACCGTAGCCTGCTTAGCCTGATGCATCACAGCGGCCGCGAACTGCGCTATCTGCTCGACCTGTCGCGCGATCTCAAACGCGCCAAATACGCGGGTACGGAACAGCAGCATCTGCAGCGCAAGAACATTGCGCTGATCTTCGAGAAGACCTCGACCCGTACCCGCTGCGCATTCGAAGTCGCTGCGCACGACCAGGGCGCGCACGTCACGTATATCGACCCGAACTCATCCCAGATCGGACATAAGGAAAGCATGAAGGATACGGCGCGCGTGCTTGGCCGCATGTTCGATGCGATCGAATATCGGGGATTCAGCCAGGAAATCGTAGAGGAACTCGCGCAATACGCGTCCGTGCCCGTCTTCAATGGTTTGACGGACGAATACCATCCGACGCAGATGCTCGCGGACGTATTGACGATGCGCGAATACGCCGACAAGCCGCTACATGACATCAGTTACGCGTACATGGGCGACGCTCGAAACAACATGGGGAACTCCCTGTTGCTGATCGGCGCGAAGCTCGGCATGGACGTGCGAATTGGAGCACCGAAGTCGTTATGGCCGAACGAGGATCACATTGCGGCATGCCGGCAGTTCGCCAAGGACAGCGGAGCACGTGTGACGCTCACGGAGGACCCGAAGGAAGCCGTGAAGATGGTCGATTTCATTCACACGGATGTGTGGGTGTCGATGGGCGAGCCCGTCGAAGCCTGGGACGAAAGAATCAAGGCGTTGCTGCCGTATCAGGTGAACCGGGCGTTGATCGAGGCGACGGGCAATCCGCGGACCCGCTTCATGCACTGTCTGCCCGCCTTCCACAATTGCGAGACCAAGGTCGGTCAGCAGATTTCGGAGCGTTATCCGAATCTGGCTAACGGTATCGAAGTGACGGAAGACGTGTTCGAGTCCGATTACAACATTGCCTTCGAACAGGCGGAAAACCGGATGCATACGATCAAGGCCATCCTCGTTTCGACGCTGGCCGATATCTGACACGACTGGCCCGCGCTCCATGTCCGTTGTCCCGCGACGCATCCGTAGTCGCAGGGCGACGCGTTTTCAGGAGGTCATATCATGCGCCTTGTCATAGCGCTAGGTGGCAACGCGCTGTTGCAGCGCGGTCAGCCCATGACGGACAGCCAGCAACGCGAGAACGTCAGGGTTGCTGCCGCGCAGATCGCCAGGGTCGCGGCGGGCAACGAGCTCGTCATCGCGCATGGCAATGGTCCGCAGGTGGGGTTGCTGGCGTTGCAAAGCGCCGCCTACACGGAAGTCGCGCCGTACCCGCTCGATGTGCTCGGTGCGCAAACGGAAGGCATGATCGGCTACATGATCGAACAGGAATTGGGGAACCTTCTACCGTTCGAAGTCCCGTTTGCGACGATCCTGACTCAGGTCGAAGTGGATCTTGCGGACCCGGCGTTCGAGCATCCGACCAAGCCAATCGGACCGGTGTATTCGAAGGAAGAAGCACAAAGGCTTGCGCGGGAGAAAGGGTGGAGTATTGCAGAGGATGGCGACAAGTATCGCCGGGTGGTCGCGAGCCCGCGGCCCAGGCGGATCTTCGAGATCCGTCCGGTGAAGTGGCTGCTCGAAAGAGGCACGGTCGTCATTTGCGCGGGCGGTGGCGGCATCCCGACGTGTTACGACGAAAATCGAAAACTGCGAGGCGTGGAAGCCGTCATCGACAAGGACCTGTGCTCCGCATTGCTTGCGCAAGAACTGGAGGCGGACCTGCTGATTATCGCAACCGATGTCAACGCGGCTTACGTCGATTGGGGCAAGCCGACGCAAAAGGCCATTGCCGAGGCCCATCCCGACGAACTCGAAAAGCTGGGTTTCGCGTCGGGGTCGATGGGGCCCAAAGTGCAGGCCGCCATCGAGTTTGCGCGCAATACCGGCAAGGACGCCGTGATCGGCGCGCTGCCGGATATCGTCGCGATCACGCAGGGCAGCGCCGGTACGCGGATCGGCCTGGGTACGCACGGGATCGGTTTCTATCCGGCTGCATAGCACAGTGAGAGGCGCGCGCTTGCACAAACGGCTGCTTTGAATGCGGCGTTGCCGGCGACATGCTACGGTGCGCCGGCACCGGCGGGATTCGACGAGGCGGGCGAAGGATCGGCAGTGCGCGGCACGCTCAATTCTCCTTCGGACGATGTGTCTTGCCCACCGCGTGGCGTCATGGTCCGAAGCAGGATGAAATCCCTGTCGGGATCGGGCATCGCGATGATCGCGTGCAAGGTCACTCTCGTCATCCAGCAAACATCCGATGCCGTTGCCTTCGACGGATTGGACGCGTAGAACGCATATCGCTCCATGTTCATCTCGTCGCCGTGCAGTTCCGCGATGAGCGAGCGCGAGAGTTGCTGCTCGGCGGCCGCATACTGTTGCGGCGTTCCCGTTGCAACGGGCGCATTTGACGCCTCGATGACGAGCACCTTGAACAGCATCGAGAAGTACAGGTCGACGTCGGAATCCGTCATCTCACGCAACGAGATGCGATTCATCACCGCGCGCATGTCGGACAGACCGAAGCAGTTGACGGGAACCAGCTCGTCGAGGAATCGGGTCAGCAGTGTCACATACTTGAGCCGATCCGAAGGCGTGAGATGGGCCAGCCCGTTCGACATGTAAGTTTCACGCGCGGCCGGATCGAGAAAGATCTGATTGAGCCGCCGTGTGTCGCCGTTGGTGCCCTTCGCGATGTCGGGGTCGTGCCGGATCTTCTCGACCCACGCGCGAATGATGTGAGCCTTGTTCGAATCCGGATCGATGCCCGCCCTCAGAAGGAGGTTTTCCAGATCGACCTGCTGCGCATCCGTCGGGGCAGCGGAGAAGGCGGGATCGACCGTCAGCGCGTCAAATCCGGGGTCGCGGTGTATCGCGGCGCCAGCCAGCGTCGTGGCGCCTAGTGCGACGATCAGCAAGGCGATACAAGAGGCGGAACGTCTCATGTTGCCTCCCTGCATTGAGCCGCTTTACGCGTGCGTTAGCCCTGAAAGTCGGGAATGAAAGAAGGCGCGGGCCGTTTGCCGCGAGGGTCCGTTTTTGTCACGGGTTGACGCGGCGGATCAATCGTATAGCCTGAGTCTTGACTTCAAGGCTGTACTTTCGCCCAGCCGGGTCCGGGATCGAACGAGGAGATGGCTTTCGCCTTCGCCGCGCTGTCGGGTCCGAGATCGCGTTCATAGACCTGGCCCGCATGGCTGACGATGAAGCTCTTGATGCCCGTGTCCCCGTAGCGCACGGGCCACGCGAGCACGGCGAAGCCACCGAACAGCTTGCCGTGCGCGACATAGTCGTAGGCACCACCCGGCGCATGCGGACCTTGCGACGTCAGCAGCTTGTAGTGGTAGCCGTGATATCCGGCGTCCGCGGCATTGCGAGTGGTCGCCTGCATGAAAGCCGGGCCGAGCGGGCTAGGAGGCGCGCCGGGTTCTGTCGGCCAGTACAGGCCGTCGTGCTTTCCCGGTGAACTCGACAGTTTCGACGCGTACCTGAGCAGGCCGACGCCATCGTGATCGGTGAGGGCATATTCGCGCTGCGCGTCGTAGATCGCGAGCATCGTCTGAATGACAGCGAGTTCGTTTCGGCCGATGCGACGCAAACGCATTTCCTCGACGCCCGCCTGCATATCGAAGTGCCACCCTTTAGCGCTCTTCGCGAGTGGAATGGGAAAGGTCCATCCGTCGTTGCCGACGGCAATACGGGCATGGCCGTCGCCTGTCTGCTCGACCTGATGCGCCTTCCCCCATTCGTCGAGGAAGCGGCTGCGGAGGTCGGCGCCGACGGGCGGAATCAGAGTGCGAAAGTCGCTTCCGAAGATGGATTTCAGCGTTGCCTCGTCATTGTTGGTGACGGCTTCGCCGAATGCATTCATCGCGGCATCGGGCGTGCTGAAGTCCTTCTCCGCATGCGCCGCAGACAATGCGCCGAAACACAGTGCGCATCCAACGGCAAAGGTGCGCAAGATGCCCGCAAGCCGTTCCGAACGAAATCTTGAGGTGGATGTCATTTTCGTATCTCCCTAACGTCTTCCGCCGCGCGCGCCGCCCCCACGCATGCCGCCGCCGCCGCTCGGTCGGTTGAAGCCCGAGCCCTGCATGCTGGAGCGTCCCCGGTCATGGCTGCGTTGCGTGGCGCCGCCCGCGCCTACGCCCTGAAATGCGTTGTCGCGCCCGCCGCTGACGCCGCCACCGCCCGCGCGATCGCTGGCGCGTGAAAAGTCGCTGGTGCCCGCGCGATTCGATCCGCCGCCGAAATTGCCTCCGGCCGATCTGTCAGCGACACCCGCGCCACCCGCCCGATCTCCACCCCGATCGCCCATATTCGACCGGTCCGCAACAGATGCGCGATTGCCTGCGTTACCCCGGTCGGCTGTATTGGCGCGTCCACCCGCGCCCGTGTCACGCCCGCGAAAATCATTGCGTCCCTCGGCGCCGCCGACATTGCGCGAATATTTTTCGCGGGTTGCATTGTCGCGGTAGGCCACGCCCTGGCGATGGCTGCCGTCGTGTTGCCAGCGTCCACCCTGCACCTTGGTGCGGTCGAAGTTGCGATCGATATTCGCGGCCTTGTTGACGTTGATGTTGACGTCGCCGCCGCCCCAGTTGCAGTTGCTGAAGATCGCACCCGCCGCAGCGAGCCCGATTCCCCACGCGAATCCCGTCATCAGGGCCCCGCCCGGATAGTAGGCCGGGTAGGGCGGCCAGTAGGTCGGCGGATAGGCGGGATAACTCCAGGCGCCATAGACGACGGTCGGGTTGTACGCGGGCACATAGATCACTTGCGGATTCGCGGGCTCGATCTTCACGATGGTTTGCCCACCCGCAGGTGCCGGCTCGACGACCACGTTCTGCTGTTCGTTCGACTTGAGATTGCCCGAGTCTTTCGCGCGGGCGCGCAGTCGCTGCACGGCGGCGAAGACCTCCTTTTGCTGGGCGAGGAACGCGTCGCCGAGTTTCTGGGTCCAGTCGAGCTTGTCATTCATCGGCTCGAGAATTTGCGGGAATGCAACGAGCGATTTCACGCTGACATCCCACGGCTCATTTTCGACGGCCTTTACGGCGGCGTCACCCTTGACGTTGGGATTGGCCTTGACCCAGCGTGCCGCGTGCACGATCTCCAGCGGATAGGTCGACGCCATCAATACCTGCGACAGCACGGAGTCGGGATACAGCGCGATCGGCGCGACCAGCGCCTCGATTTCTTCCGGCTTGAATGATTCGGCTGGCGCAGGCTGCGCATTCTGGGCGTCCTGGGCGTTTTGGGCGCGCGCCGGGCCCGCGCCGAGCGTCAGCACGACAAGCAGCCAAAGACATGTGGCTTTGGCTCGTCGTAGGTTCCACAAGGACATGGCCGCTCCTTCAGACTGGATGACAGGAACCTCGACGAATCGGTCCTGTTACGACTGATGGCAGATTGCAGAATGGCTTGCGGGATATTGCGGCGTCTTCTCTATATGATGTTAGAACATCTATCGGTTCTTGCGATGCAAATAGTCAGTGCTTGCGGCGCAGGGTAAGTCGGGTGGCGATGATTGATGACGGCTGCTAGAGTGCTTTTACATCTCTGCATTGTGATCGATTCGTTCTTCATCGCATTCAATCAGGAGCGGAGCGCAACGGCTCGCGGCTCGTGAACCCAGGTAACCGCACGTTTCCAGGCTTGTACCGCAATCCGCCTTTCCCAGATCGATAAGTGGCATTAAAAGGCGCGCTGCGTGTCGTTTGCGGAGGGCGAATACCAACGGCTGGCGTCGATGATGACCTTCGACGGCAGCCGTCGATCACAGCCGACGTCGGTCCGGGAGTTGACCATGGTACGTCTCGCACAATGCGGCGCGGCAGTCCTGGCGATCTGCCTTGTGCTTTTCGCGGTTTCAATCAATGCGTGCGCGGCCGACGGTGACACGCTCGCGCAGGTTCGAGCACGCGGCGTGGTGAGATGCGGTGTCAGCGAGGGCGTCCAGGGGTTTTCCATCAAGGACCGATCGGGGCTCTGGAGCGGAATCGATGTGGACTTCTGTCGCGCGGTGGCCGCCGCGGCGTTGGGCGATCCGTCCAAAGTAGCTTATGTGCCGCTCAGAGCTTCTGCGCGCTTCCCGGCACTCGCGGAAGGCATGATCGATCTTCTCGCCCGCAACACCACGTGGACGCTGCGCCGCGAAGCGGCACTCAAGGTCCAGTTCGCGGGTGTTCTCTTTTACGATACGCAGGGGTTTCTCGTGCGCCGTCCGGGCGGCGTGCAGACGGCCGCCGAGTTGAAAGGGGCAACCGTGTGCGTCGAAAAAGGGACTTCCACGCAGATGCATTTGCGCGACTACTCCGCTGACAACCGGCTGGAGATCACGGTATTGGAGATCGACTCCGCCATCGAAGCGCGCCGGGCCTTTTTCGCAGGGCGTTGCAGCGCTTATGCGGCCGATTCGGCACAGCTCGCCGCAGTGCGCCTGGAGGCACCCGATGGGCCGCAATCCGTGCAGATCCTGCCGGAGCGGATCGCCAAAGAACCGCTCAGCCCGGCCGTTCGCGGTGGAGACCAAAGCTGGCTGACGTTCGTACGCTGGGTGCTCTTCGCGCTGGTGGCGGCCGAAGAGCTGGGTGTCACGCGCGATAACCTGCAATCAAGGCTGAGCGAAGCGGCAGTCAGGCGCGCGCTTGCCGATGACGACGAAAGCGATCGCAGTCTGGGCGTCGAAAGAGGCTGGCGGGCTCGCGCCGTACAAAGTGTCGGCAACTACGGGGAAATGTTCGAGCGGAACCTCGGACCGCGTACATCGCTGAAACTGGACCGCGGCCTGAACCGGCTGTGGACGCAAGGCGGCTTGATGTACGCGCCGCCTTTCCGTTAAAAGATCTGGACGGTGACATGAGCCAGGTGCAGATCTATATCACGGTTGCCGTATTCGCGGCCGTCATTCTATTGATCGCATTCAACGTGATCGACATGGCTGTCGCGGCACTGACGGGTGCATGCATCCTGATCGCGCTCGGCATACTGGACGATCGGGACCTCGTGGACGCAACCCGCACGGCTGCCGGGCCGCTTGGCCTGCTGTTCGGCGGCATGGTCGTGGCACGGGTCCTCGCAACCACGGGCCTGTTCGACATCATCGGAGACGCCTATCTCCGCGCGACAGGCGGAAGCGGAACACGCTTTCTGCTGATGCTGATTGCGCTCGTCGCGCCAATCTGCGCTGTGTTACCCAACGCCACGACCGTCATTCTTCTTGCGCCAATTATCGTGCGCGTCTGTATCGCGCTCGACGCTGACTACGTCAGGCCTATGGTGCTGACAGCGATCATCAGCAACTCGGCCGGATTGCTTACGATAGTGGGCGATCCAGCCACCTTCCTCGTAGGAAGCGCGATCGGAATGACCTTTGGAGAATACCTGCGCCGTGTGTCGCTCGGAGGGCTGATCGCGGTGCTCGTCATCGTGCCGCTTCTGCCTGTTCTGATGCGGGACCTGTGGGACCTGAAGCGCGCCTTGCCGCCGCGCGGCCCGGCGAGACGGATTGAGCGGCCGGTGTATGCGACGCTCGCTGGCGCCGTACTCCTTTTCATGATTGTGTTATTCGTCTTCGGCGAAAATTTGCCGTCGCGCATCGTGCCGCCTGCCGTCGCGCTGATCGCAAGCGCCCTGGCATTACTGGTGGGCTTTGCCGCCAAAGTCGAACCGACCGATAACGTGCTGCGCGACGTGGACTGGAAAACCCTGGTCTTTCTTGCGAGCATCTTCTGTCTGGTACAAGCCATGGCGAAGACAGGACTGCTCCAGATCCTGGCGCTCAAGCTCTATCAGATTTTTGGTGGGCAGTTGACGCTCGTTGCGCTGACGCTGCTTGCTGGCATCGGGCTGCTGTCGAGCCTGCTTGCCAATGTACCCGTCGCGGCCGCGTCGATCGTGATGGTCAAGGGTTATCTCGTGATGGCCGAGGTCGTGCCTGAAACCGCGCTTTCGGCGGGCTTTTCACACTGGCCCGCCGTTTCCGTGCCGGTATTCATCGGCATGATGTTCGGCGCGACCCTCGGTGGCAATGCGACGCTCGTCGGCGCAGCGGCCAACATCGTTGCGGCTGGCATTTGCGCGCGTCAAGGAAGGCCCGTCACGTTCGGCACATTTCTTCGGTACGGGTTGCCCATTACGCTGGCGCAGCTTGCGGTGTCAGCTTTGTACGTGCTCGCTATGACCCGCTTGTTGCGTTGAGGCGCTGCTGGAAGGGTTCGTCACGATACGAACTAGCGCCGGCCGCCGCGTGCGCCTCCTCCGCCGCCACCGCCACCACGGGCTGCGCCGCCCCCACGGTTGAAGTTCGAAGACTGCGCGCTCGCTTGCCCGCGATTGAAGTCCCGCTGCGTCGCCCCCGCGCCCCCGCCGACGCCCTGGAATGCCGAGTCGCGGCCGCCGCCCGCGCCTCCGTAGCCGGCTTGTGCGTTTGACGAGCCCACGCGGGTGGGCGTTTGCGCGCGATTACTCGCGGCCGCGCTTCGATTGGACGTCTGTGCGCGATTGCCGGCTGCGGCGTTGCGGTTGGACGACTCTGCGCGATTGCTGGCGCCAGCCGTCCGGTTGGATGTCTGTGCCCGGTTGCCGGCTGTGGCACCTCGAGCCGACTTGTCGGACCGATTGCTGGCGGCACCCGCGCTTCGGCCAGTGCGGTCGGCGGTACTTACATTGTTCTGACGCCCCGTGCGATTTCCGGCTTCCGCCCGATTGGCGACCCCCGCACGCTCTGTGGCACCGCCGGTGCGGCCTCGATAGTCGCGTCGCCCGTCGGCGCCCTGTACACCGTTTGCGTACTTGTTGCGAGTGGCATTGTCACGATACGCGACGCCCTGACGATGTCCCGCATCATGCTTCCATTTGCCGCCCTCCACGTTGGTACGGTTGAAGTTGCGGTCGATGTTGGCGGCCTTGTTCACGTTGATGTTGACGTCGCCGCCGCCCCAGTTGCAGTTGCTGAAGAGTGCGCCTGCTGCAGCGATGCCAAGCCCCCACGCGAACCCGGTCGCAAGCGCGGCGCCGGGGTAATAGGCGGGATACGGCGGCCAGTAGGTGGGTGGGTAGGCGGGTGCGCTCCAGCCGCCGTAGACGACGGTCGGGTTGTAGGAGGGCACGTAGACGACCTGAGGGTTCGACGGCTCGATGCGCACGATGGTTTGCTGCGCCGGCGCGGCCTGGCCGCCCGCACTCGGGGCAGGTGCTTCGACAATGACTTTCTGTTGCTCGTTGGACGCCAGATGTCCGGCCTTTTGCGCACGCATCCTCAACCGCTGCACAGCGTCGAGCACGTCCTTTTCATTGGCGAGGAACGCATCGCCAAGCCTCTGGGTCCAGTCGAGCTTGTCATTCATCGGCTCAAGAACCTGCGGAAAAGCCACCAGCGACTTCACGCTGACGTCCCAGGGCTGGTCTTCCACTGCTTTCACGGCAGCATCGCCCTTCAGGTTCTTGTGCGTTTTCACCCAGCGGGCAGCGTGCACGATCTCGAGTGGATACGTCGATGCCATCAGGATTTGCGATAGCAGCGAGTCGGGATAGAGCGCGATCGGTGCGACTAACGCTTCGATTTCTTCCGGCGGGAATTGCTGGGCCTGAGGCTCGGGCGCCGACGCCGGGAGCGGTACTGACGCTGGGGCCGCGACCGAGGCCGCGGCTGGAGCAGAAGCGGGCAAAGGAGCGGGCGCGGAAGCCGGCGCCGAAGCGGGCTGGGTCTGAGCCTGCTGATCCTGTTGTTTCGATGGGCAGCCCGCCAACAGGACGACGAGGCTGGTGCTCAACAGTCGTGCAATCCTTATCGACATGGTCACCCTGTTTCTTTGTCAGGCAGCGAAATGTTCCAGGGCGTCGATCGCACAAGGCCGCATGAGCAGGCGGAGGAATTCGCTGATTGATAGATTGACGCGATGCTGCACTACGATCCGATGGTTGATCTATCACTAGATTAGTACTCGACGCACGATCGGTACAGTTAGATGCAGTGTGATCGAATACTGCAAGTCAGAAAAACGACGGTGTGCGAAAAGTACTCCATCGAGAAGTTGGCGCGAGAGCGGCATTCAATTAGAGTCGTCGAGAGAAGAAAAGCAATCTTATTGCGCGCTGCCTTCGATCCCACATGAGTTCACGCAACCATCTTGACTGAAACAATCCAGCCAATGGATTCGCTTTTCGCATCGGTCGCGATGCCTGTTTCGGGTAGTGGATGCCATGTTCATTTCGTTCGCCCGTGAGAATCCGGAATCAGGCAGCGATGTCCATCGCGTGCACGGGATTGCCACCGTGCGGACGGGACTCGGCAGTTGCCCGACGAATCGTTCGACACGGCCAAGGCGTCCTCGTTGTGACGGGTTGAACCGGGCAACGTGGATTGCGGTGATTTTTTCGGCTATCGCCTTCGCGCCGGTTGTCGCGCGCGCGAGTGATGAAACCCTCAGTTTTACGGACCCGGATGACGGGCAATTCGACGTAAGCGACTTCCTGCTCAAACACAAGGGCGCGTTACCCGTACCCATTCTGATTACCGAGCCCGCTGTCGGCTACGGCCTTGGACTCGGACTATTGTTCTTTTCCGATCCGGCCTCCGACGCCGGGTCGGGTCCTCCGCGCGATGGCAAGAATCGCGCGCCGCCGAACGTCACGGCACTGGGCGGCCTGTACACCCAGAACGGTACATGGGCCGCCGCCGCGGCTCACTTTCACACCTGGGACGACGACAGGTACCGTTATCTTGGTGCGATTGCCAAGGTAGACGCACATCTGGACTACTTTGGCCTTTCCAGTCAGCCGCGATCCTATACGCTCCAGGGTGTTGGATTGATCCAGCAAATGCTGATGCGTATTGGCAACAGCCGCTGGTATGCGGGTTTGCGCTATATCTTTTTCGATTCGTCGTCTACGTTCGGTTCTGGCGAAGCACCGGGAGAACTGGGCAGCTTTCAAAAAGATCAGCGCATCGGCGCCGGCAGTATCGTGGTGGACTATGATTCCCGAGACAATATTTTCTATCCGGGTGAAGGCAGTTTCGTCGAGATCGAGGCGCAGGCCGCCAGGACGGCTTTCGGCGGCACGCAAAACTACGATATCTACGCTGCGCGGGGTTACACATGGCAACCGTTGACGCATACGCTGATACTTGGCCTGCGTGTGGACAGCAGATTTTCCACCGGTGACATTCCGTTTTACGCGCAACCGTATGTCGATCTGCGTGGCGTTCAGAAGGGAAGGTACCAGGACAGGAATGCCTTGACGGCCGAAATGGAACTGAGATGGGATTTCATTCCCCGATGGTCATTGCTCGGCTTTACAGGCGTGGGCAAGGCCTATGGACGATGGCACAGTTTTTCTGAGTCGCAGAATGTACAGAGCGTCGGCGCGGGCGTGCGCTATCTGATCGCACGCAAGCTCGGCCTGGCGGTAGGCATCGACGTAGCACACAGCAAGGATCAGAACGCGTTCTACATACAGGTCGGCAGCGGGTGGCGGTGACGATCGATGCGCCCGCCCATCAGAGGATGAGACGGATGAAGACGATGCGTCGCGAGATTCTCGGTGCGGTCGCTTTATGCGCTGTGATTCGGAGTGTGGAAGCGAGCCCCATTGACTTGTCGAACGCCTTGCCGAATTTTATCGGAGGCGGTATCGGGTCGACGACGGAGTATGCGGGCGGCAAGGACCGGATAGTCGGCGTTTTACCGGGCATGCGCTATGTGACCAGTGGCGGTCACTTGCTGGAATGGTATGGAACCTACGCGCAATATAACTTCGGCAGTCTGACCGGTTTCCAATGGGGCCCGGCTCTGGCGTTGCGACTGGGCCGGCGGGATGTCGACGATGCCGTGGTCTCGCAGATTCACAGCGTGGACACGACGCTGGAAGGTGGCGGCTTCGTCGGGTACGAATACAGTCACGTTGGCGATATCCCGTATCGCCTGCGTGGAGAGGTGACGGTCGTCACGAATGCCGGCGCGGTCTATTCAGGCGCGCGTATCTCGCTGAACACCAGCGCGTGGTTCCCGATCCATCAACGGATATTCGTCGGAGGCGGATTGGGAGCGACGTGGGTGAGCGCAGGCTTCAACGAAACCTACTACGGCGTCACGGCAGAGGACGCCGCCAAAAGCGGACTGCCCATGTATACGCCGGGCGGCGGACTGAATCAGGTCACCGGATGGCTTGCCGCTATCTATCAGATCAATCCAAGCTGGTATGCAGGCGCAATGATTTACTACCAGCGCCTCAGCGGGGACGCAGCCGCTAGCCCGATCGTCACGCAGCGAGGCACGCGGAACCAGCTTACCTACGGAGTCGGCATTGCTTACGCGTTTCGCTGATGTTTTGCCCGGATCGATTGGCAGTATCCGTTGGCCGGATCGCATGTCGGCCGATTGACGAAGCGGATGTGACCAACCACGATACAAAGAATGAGCCGCGGCATCAGAAGCCCGCCATGTATCCAGAGCCGCGCGCGGCCGCCGGCGATAGTCTGGAAGTGTCGAGTCACCGGACGGAGACCGGTCGCCACTAAAGGAAAGCAACCTGACGCGTCAATTGACAGGGGGGCTTGATGCGGTTTCGCACCATTGAGTCAGCTTGCAGTCTCGAAGACGATCGCCAAGGCACACTGGAGAGGGCCATCTTCCGCCGGCCGCGGTCGCGTTGCACGTTATTCCTCGCGATGAGCGCGGGCCTGATCATCGCCTTGCTGTCGCTTCCGGCGCACGCCCAGCAAGCATCGGATCAACAACTCTCGAATCGCACCGTTATCGGCGGCAACGTGAAGCAGCACGCCGACGCCGTGCTTGCTGTGATGAGCTACACGACGGTCCCCGATGTCACCACCAGTTCGCTGTCGATCAACAATGGCACTTCCGGAAATCCTGGCTTCGGTCAGTCGCAACTGGGGGCGGGTTTACGATCAGCAAGTCCTTTCCGTTGTATGTAGAGGGCACGCTCGCCTATAGCCGCTACGACCCGACGTTCGTCGCCACGGACGGTACCCAGCAGCGCGCATTGCCGACTCGTTGGAACACTTTCAGCAGCACGGTCGGTATCGGCTGGGATTTCCGGATCACGAATGAACTCGTGTTCCGTCCGATCCTCAACGGTACGATTGGACGCGTATCGAGCGATCTGAAGATCGGGCAGTCGCTCGTCAACCATGTGACCGACAGCAATCTCCAGTTCCTGCAGAATGGATCGCTGGATGCATACGGCTATGGCGGCTCGCTCGTGCTCGACTTCGAACACTACCGCGAAACCTATGAGATCGACGCTGAATTGCGCGCAACCGATATCTACCTGCGCAGCTTCGGTAGTTCGTCGGAGGCCGTTCAGGGTTCGGCCACGGCGCAGCAAGTGAGCCTGTGGACGCGCTGGCGCGCGCCGACTGGCTGGCACGCACTCGACCGGCCGGTCCGCTATGTGCTGGAATTGGCCTATTCGCATTACTTCGGCGACAGCGCCGGGGTGCTCGGCTTCAACGATCTCACGTCATTGGGCGTTGGACTCGAACTCGACAGCAGCAAGTATCCGATCGTCATCACCCGCACGCGTGCGCTCGTGAGATATGTTTTTGGACACAACGTGCACGGCGTGTCGTTCGGGTTTGCCGTGAGCTTTTGAGCGTATCGGCGCAACCCTTATCCGGGCTTTCAGTCTCGTGCAAACCACGTCGCCGGCACCAGGGAATCGGACGAGGCCGTCAGCAACTGCCGCACGAATGAGACTAAAGTCCAATAACGACCTTGGGTCAGAACGCCTAGATTAATAGGTTTCCAGGCCGCGATACCCTCGAAAGGAGGACCGTCCGGAAGAGTTCTCCATGAACGCATTCACCCGGCGTCAGATCACTCGTGTTCAGCACTTCGCCTGCGAACGCACGCGCGTACCAGTTCGCGTAGGCGCGTCGAGCGCTGGCGCGGGGAGGATCATGTCATTCTTCCGCACATGGCCGGCAGTAGTCTGCATTCTGATCGCGCTCGGCGCTTGCATCATTCCGGCGGATGGCGCTCCTCTGCCCGCCACGCTGCAAGGTATCGTCAACACCGCGACAGGCGCGGGAAAGCCAGTTCCGGCATCGCAAGCCGCATCCGCATCTTCCGCCGCCAGCGAGGCAGAGCTTGCGCGCTCGCTGGACACCTTGATCGGTACGCTTGACAACGACGCACAACGCACTGCGCTGGTTGCCCAGCTGAAAGGGCTGCGAGACGCCAATCAGCATGTTGCGCCCGCAGCGCCTGCACCAGCCAAAGGCGATCTGCTCGGCGCAATCGCCTCCGGCCTGGCATCCGTCGAGACGAATCTGAACGAAGGCCGCACGCCGCTGCATTTCTGGGCGACCCGTTTCCGCGCGGCAGCCAGCGAACTGCGAACGGTTCTCACAGGTTCTCGCGGGGAATCATTCGCCGCGCTTCTGATCGGCATGGTGGTGACGCTTGCGGGATGGGGCGGTTGCGCGGGCTTGCTGGTCTATTTGCAGCGACGCATCGGTGCGCGTTATGGCTGGCATGTTGCACTCGCGCCGAATCCGACCTCGCTCGACATGTTGAGCTTCGCATTGCGGCAGACCGGGCCGTGGATCGTCGCGTTCGTGGCGGTTCTGCTGTTCGTGCAGGCAATGCCCGACGCGCTCGGCCGGACACTCGGGCTGGTGATTGCCTATGCGATCGTCGCGGGATCGATCTTCTCGGCGATCTGCATGATCGCGTTCTCCGTGTTCGGTACAGCACATCGGCGCGTCGCCGTCCAGCAATTGCTTGCGCGGGGCCTTTGGCCGCTGTTTGCAGTCGGAGCATGTGGCGCGCTTGGCGACGCAACGGCCAATCCGGAGGTGATACGCCTGCTCGGCGCGAATCTGGCCGGGCTCGTGTCGAGCTTCGCCAATATGGCGGCGGCCGTTTTGATCGGTTACTTTGCGCTCGCGTACCGGCGTCCCGTCACACATCTGATACGCAACCGCCCCTATTCGCGCAGGCGCGATCACAAGTTCGCCACGGAAGCGCTCGATATTCTCGCCTCACTGTGGCATATCCCGATCCTGCTGATCGCGATTGCATCCGTCGTCGCGATCATCGACGGGCGCGGTGAGGAGGGGAACGTCCTGCAACCGTCTCTTCTCAGCGCACTGTTTCTCGTTCTCACGCTGTTCGTGTCGGCATTGCTGCTGCACCTGACGCGCCGTAAGGACTCGCGCATGCAGCGGCGGTCGCCGCACCTGATGCGACTGTTGCGCTTCGCCACCGCGTTGTTCCTTCTTGCGATATGGCTCGCGTACATACGTTTTGAACTGGTGCTGTGGAGTGGTCCGATCGCCCGCTTGATCAGACACAACGCAATGACGCCTGGCTTCAGACATGCGCTAATCGCCGTTATCGCGACGGTCTTTGGCGCCTGGTTCATGTGGATTCTCATCGACACCGTCATCCTCGAAACATTGGGCTCGAGCAATTCACGCAACAAGACACTCAATCCGGGCGTACGGGCACGCACGATGTTGCCGCTGGTGCGCAACGCGATATTCGTGACGGTTGCGAGCCTCGCGGCCATCGTCGGCGCCGCGAGTCTCGGGATCAATCTGACACCTCTGCTGGCCGGCGCGGGAGTGATCGGTCTGGCAGTCGGCTTCGGTGCGAAGTCGCTGGTCACGGATCTGATTACGGGACTCTTCATCATTGTCGAGGAGACGATCTCCGTCGGTGACTGGATCGACGTCGACGGTGGCCACGCCGGCACCGTGATGGACCTGACGATCCGCACAGTGCGGCTGCGCGACGGACAAGGCGCGGTTCACACTATTCCTTTCTCGCAGATCAAGATCGTCAAGAATCTTTCGCGCGACTTCGCCAATGCCGTATTCGAAGTCAGACTGCCATTCTCGGCAGATATCGATGAAGTCACTCGCATGATCGTGAAAGTCGGTGCCGACCTGATCGAAGATGCCCGCTTTCGCGACGAGATTCTCGGCCCCATCGAAGTGTGGGGGCTCGACCGGTTTGATGCGAACTGGATCGTGGTGAAAGGGCAGATCAAGACCCGGCCGCTACAGCAATGGAGCGTGGCGCGCGCTTTCAATGCACGGCTCAAGCTCGTGATGGACAAGGCGGGCATCGAGATCCCGGTGCCGCAGATGCAGCTGCACGCATCGCCGAAGGAACGCACCTGAAAACCGGGCAAAACCGTTGATGCCACGGAAGTCGGTATAAACCCTGGATCGTACGATGCACGGTGCCATCGCCCGGTAACGACGCCGTGGCACAACTTCATGCACGAAATGCGTGCACGCCTTTCGATGCTGGACTTCGGGAGGACGCAACTCGGACAGCCAGGACGGGTATGATGAAAATAGCCCGTTCGGGCTCGTCTCCGTTCGACGTATGACAGTGCAGTTGAGCCTGGTACTGCATATGGGCAGCGCTCACGCTCAACGCTTATCCGACCAGATGCGGCAGCGCCGGCTCGTACGTCAGGGCTCGGCGTGAGCATCGATGTGCGAGAGGGCATCCCATGCTGCAGCCATTTGCATCATCTGATCCGTTCACGATGGGAGTCGAGCTCGAAGTTCAGGTCGTCAATACCCATGACTACAACCTGACGAAGGCGGCGACGGAGTTGCTGAACCGGGTGAGCGAGCAGAGCTTCGCGGGCGCGATCAAGCCGGAGACAACCGAGGGGATGATCGAGCTGGCGACGGGCATATGCCAGAACTTCGACCAGGCGAGGCGCGAATTGCAGGTGCTTCGCGATACCCTGGTTCGGGCAGCGGACTTTCTGAATGTCGGCGTGTGCGGCGGCGGCACAAACTTCTTCCAGAACTGGTACGACCAGCGTTCCGACGGGCGCGAACGCTCCGAATATCTGATGGGGCTATATGGCGCGCTATATCAGCAATTCACGATCTTTGGCCAGCACGTGCATGTAGGCTGCCCGGACCCTGATTCGGCGCTCGTTCTGTTGCATTCGCTTTCGCGTTACGTTCCGCACTTCATCGCGCTGGCGGCTTCCTCGCCGTATGTACAGGGGAGCGACACGAAGTTCCAGTGCGCCCGGCTCAATTCGGTTGCGCCATTTCCTTTGTCAGGGCGAGCGCCATTCGTGACGACGTGGTCGGAGTTCGAAGCCTATTTCGCGCGCATGGCGAACACGGGCCTCGTCAAGAGCCTGAAGGACTTCTACTGGGATATACGTCCAAGCCCGGGATACGGCACGATCGAGATCCGTGTGATGGATACACCGCTACGCGTCGAATGGGCCGCCGCGATCGCCGCTTATATTCAGGCGGTTGCGCGCTATCTGCTGGTCGATAAGCCTCTACGCCTCAGTGAGCGTGATTACGAAGTGTATCGGGCGAACCGGTTCATGGCCTGCCGCTATGGGCTGGATGGTCTATGCGTGAATCCCGAGACGGGGCATCGCGGTCCCATTCGAGGCGACATTCTTGCCACGCTCGACGCAATCGCTGACCATGCGCGCATTCTCGGCGCGGAGGAAGGCATTGATATCGTCAGGCGTACGGTGACGGAAGGTGTCAGCGATGCAATGTGGTTGCGCCGCATCTACGGCGTACACAATTCGTTGCATGAGGTTGCCCGCCAGCAATGTCAGGTCTGGCGTGGCGCGCAGATGCCGGGATAGACGCCGGATTCCGCACACCCGTGTTTTCCGGTTCCATGCGCGCGATTGAAGAGACAGTCGAATACATGTCGACACCGGAAGGGCACGTCCGCTGCACCCGTGCCGGATAGCGGATATCGTAGTCGGCATTCGATGGTTCCCGATTGCTTTCGGAAGCAGCGGTTTCGTCGACAGTCGCGAGCCGATATCCCGTTGGACCTGCACGTTGTCGCGTACGCACGCGAATTGACGGGCTGCTTTGCGCCTGCGAGGGTGCGGAGGTAGCGCCATGGATGTGCCGACAGATTTCCAGTTGCGAAAATTCCCCCTCAAACACGGGCCTGGTTCCATGCCTGCCATTGGGTTCGGCACGCTGATCCCAGATGCAGCCACGACCAGGACGGCTGTCTACGATGCGCTGACGGAGGGGTATCGACACTTCGACTGTGCAGAGCGATATAGAAACGAGAGCGAGGTGGGCGAGTCCTTGCACAGAGGGCTCGCAGCCAACGGGCTGGCTCGTGAAGAGGTCTTCGTTACGACCAAGCTGTGGAACTCGAACCATCGGCCCGAGCGCGTTCCGCTGGCTTTCGAAGCAAGTTGCAGCAAGCTTGGCATCGACTATCTGGATCTGTACCTGATACATACGCCATTCGCGTTCCAGCCGGGAGACGATCAGGACCCGCGTGATAAGAACGGGGACGTCATCTACGACGACGGCATCACGTTGCTCGACACATGGCGTGCGATGGAAGCGCTCGTCGACGGCGGAAGATGCCGGGCGATCGGACTGTCCGACATTACGCTGAATGACCTGCAACCTCTATATGAGGCGGCAAGAATCAAACCGGCGGTGGTGCAGGTCGAAGCTCATCCGTTTCTTCCCGAGACGGAACTGCTCGAGTTCTGCAACGCGAACGGGGTCATATTTCTGGCCTTTGCGCCGCTGGGACATGGCATAAGGCCGGGTCCCCTCGATGATCCCGTCGTCGCTGAGATCGCTGCGCGTGCGGAGAAAACTCCGGCGCAGGTTCTGCTCGCCTGGGCCGTGCAACGTGGCACGGCGATGTTGACCACGCCAAAGACAGCAGCCCGTGCGCGGGAGAACTTCAGTATCGCCGAACTCCCTGCGGACGCGTTCGAACAGATCAATCAGATTCAGACCAGACGACGTTATAACGAAGTCGTGAAGACGGGCACGCCAGGATTCATTCCGTCGCGTAAATGAGCGCCGCATAGTGCCCTTGTTGGCGAAGCGTTTGACGCGTCGCGGGAATGACGCGCTCTGCCGGAAATCGTATAGAGGTGTGACTGACATGGCGCGACTGCTATCGGTGAATGTTGGCCTCCCGCGCGACATCCAATGGAATGGGCGGACCGTGCGTACGGGAAGCTGGAAGCTTCCGGTGCAAGGGCGGTGTGTCGCGAGGCGTCTCGGCCTTGACGGTGACGGTCAAGGGGATCTTGCGGGGCATGGCGGAGAACAACGCGCCGTGCTGGCCTATCAGATGGAATCGTATCGACACTGGCAAGCGTTTCTGCACAGAAAGGAATTCGGGTTTGGGCAGTTCAGCGAGAACTTCACGATCGACGGGTTGCCGGACCGTGAGGTGTGTGTCGGCGACGTCTACCAGATAGGCCATGCGATTTTCGAAGTCACTCAACCGCGCGTGACCTGCTATCGCCTCGGCATTCGCATGAACGAGCCGCAGATGGCGGCCTTGTTGACGTCCAGCGGACGCCCGGGGTTCTATCTGCGCGTCCTGCAGGAAGGCGACGTCGGCGCGGGCGACGAGATCATCAAGCTGCGCGGGGCGAAGGCGCAGATGACCGTCGAAGAAATCAATGCGCTGCTGTATTCGCCTGCCCATCCGCGTGACCGATTGGAGCGTGCATTGTGTATCGATGCGCTGTCACCGGGATGGCGGGCGTCGTTCAATACACTACTCGGCAGCATCGAGGCAGGCGCGACTAGCGGCAACGCGGGGCTTGCGCCCGCCGCGGCGTCGAATGCGGTTGCACCTGGTTTCCGACAACTCGAGGTCGTGACAATCCAGCGAGAGTCCGCCGACGTTCTTTCGTTCGTATTCGAGGCGACGGATGGACTGCCACTTCAGCAGGCTCGTCCGGGGCAATACGTTGTGTTGCGTCTGAAGCCGGGCGCTGAAGATCCGCCGTTCTTTCGGAGCTATTCGCTGTCGGGTGCGCCGTCGACAAGCCGATATCGCATCAGCGTGAAGGTCGAGCCGAACGGGGCAGCGGGTACCTATCTTGGCGATCGTGTTCGCGTTGGCGATACGCTCGATGTCAGCGCTCCGCGCGGGGACTTCGTCCTCAACGAAGGAACGAATCCCGTCGTGTTGCTCAGTGCTGGAATCGGCGTGACGCCTGTTCTCTCGATGCTGCATGCATTGTCGGCGGCGGGTTCCGGGCGGCAGGTTCTCTGGGTCCATGCGGCCCGCGATGGCAAGCATCATCCTCTCGGCGCCGAATCCCGGCGGCTGCTCGACATGCTCGAGCACGGACGCGGCTACGTTTGCTACAGCGCGCCGGCGGCGAGCGATCGTATCGGTGACGACTTTGACGATACGGGCCGTGTGTCGCACACGGTGTTTGAGAAGATTGGCCTTCCCGTGGATACCGACATCTATCTTTGCGGACCCGCATCGTTCATGCATGACATGAAGCGAACGCTGGAAGGCATGGGCGTTCCGAATTCACGACTTCATAGGGAGCGCTTCGGCGGCGTCGAGTCGCTGAATCCAGGCATAACGGACACGTCGGTACGCGCTCCGCATCTGCCGCTTGCAGAGGTCGCCGAGGGGCCGCTGGTGTCGTTCGCACGCAGTGGCATCGCCGCACATTGGAATACGCTTTCCTACCAAAGTATTCTTGAACTGGCCGAAGCCTGCGACGTGCCCGTCCGATGGTCGTGCCGGTCGGGAATCTGTCACAACTGCGAGAGCGGGCTTGTTTCGGGGGCGGTTGCCTATGCCCCGGAGCCGCTGGACAAGCCTGCCGATGGCAATGTGCTTATCTGCTGCGCACGGCCCGTCGGAGACGTCGTGGTGGATTTGTGACTCTATAGGGATGTGCCATTCGAGGAAACGCGTTCGGTTCCTATATTTAATTAATAGATTGTCGCACCCTGTAATCCACGCGATACCCAGTGCTATAGTTGTTCCACCACTCTCCTGCGATCCCGACTCCCATGTTTTGCGACGCGTGCGACGGAATGCTACAGAGTACTACCCCTGTTCCCCATCCACAGTTGCAGAAAGCACCTTGTTCGACGAGGTTGCGTCCACTCGGTCGCCGCCCGCTCGAAGTGTGCAGATATCGCTGTCTTCAGTGCGGGGTGAACTGGATGCTCGAAATTGACATGTCGGACTCAGGCGTGCACGAGTGGATCTGTCTTTACCGATCGTCGAGCATTCTTGAGCCCGGCAGCGTTTCGGCTCTCAAGCCGCAGCTGGAAGCTGATTCGCCAATGGTCACGCACGTGAACGCCGCTCATGCGGTGGGCCCGGAGCGGCCATATCAAATGTTGATCCGGCTAGGATCGCTTCCCTTCGTATGACATGGATTGGCTTTGCGAACCATCCGTTCTTGATGGATTCGCCGGCCTTCGAAGACCCTCTCCGATTTCGCGACTGTCCAACGACAAATGGCTCGGCGCAAATGACCGTGGATTGTCGCAAAGCCAATCAAAGTCAATATTTGATGTCGCGGGCTGCCTGCCGGCCATGTTGCTTGGTTTGACGTTTATCCTGCCTGCATTGCGGGTTGGATTGCTGATTGGCAGCCCGGCAATCCTGTTTTGTATGGCGAGCGCCCTGGCGTGTTTCCTGGCGGACATCACGTCCTGCGCGACGTTGCTGCGCCTGTTCGGTAGCCAACGAATCAGCTGCAGAGGCTGCCAGCAAGATTGCCGCTAGCGCAACCGCGCACCTTCTATTCCGTAAGAACATGATGCAGTCTCCCTGGACGTGATGGCTCAGGCGGCGATGTCATGCCCGTCATGTTACGGCTGCTTTTGCTTCCGCGATCAATGTACGCTTCGTCTTGTCATCACTATGCTTCCGTTTCGCCAATCCAAACGAACCGCGTTCGACTAAACGCTGCACAACGTCGAAGCCGGCTGAGGATGTGCAACATCACGCACGATCTTCTCTCAGACGCGGTAACGCGAGCAGTAGCACTTGCGTCGATTCGGGTTGGGAAGATGATTTGCACGGTAACGCACATACAACCACAAATGCAATGCTTCTCCCCTAGCAGAACAGTTTTTACGCTGTCCAGGCCGTCATTGGACCAAAGTCCAATACAAACTTTTGTTCAACATGTATAGGCTAAATTCTCGACCTGTGGGACACCGGTGATTTGTCGTGCGGTCGTGAATATGACCTGAAGAGACCACAAGAAAGCGGAAACCCTGACGAAGCAGCGATGCTGCGACTAAAACCGCCCATCACGGCATCAGTCAGTAAAAGTGCTTTTCATTCGCAAGGTATCACGCGTTCGCGGCTGAATGTGAATAGAACGGGTGCACGTTCGCGGCAAGATTTGAGATCTTTGCAGACCAGCTTCAACAGTGGCACTACGTCAGTATCAGTGCGCGTTTCTCCCTGCCATGCCGACGGTGCCAGATTGGGCGCGCCCTGATTTGTCGCCGGCAAATGCTCAGGGTGACCCCCCGGGAGGATAGTTATGCTGATCACACCGGATACCCAACGGGTGCTGTCCCGGCAATTACTGGATGTCCTGATTCGCGCCGGACTTGTCGCCGTTCTGGCCATCTTCTGTTTCCGGATCTTCGTCCCGTTCCTCGATCTCATGGTCTGGGCATTGATCCTTGCGATCACGCTGTATCCGCTACAGGTCAGGCTTCGGCGTTCGCTCGCCGGCAAGGATGGCCTGATCGCCACATTGATCATCCTCTGCGCGTTCGTGGTGATACTCGTGCCGACCTATTTGCTGGGCGTCGCGGTGGCCAATTCGATCGAGCGGGCGATGGCCATTTTTAAGAGCGGCAGCTTCCAGATTCCGCCACCGGCGCAATCCGTGGCCGCGTGGCCGTTGATCGGCCAGCGGGTTTTTGACTTCTGGACGCAGGCTTCGACCGATCTCACCGGGCTCGCGCAGAAGTTCGCACCTCAGCTCAAGGAAGCCGGGCTCGCAATCCTCGGCACGGTCACAGGGCTGGGTGCGGGACTGCTGGTCTTTTTCATTGCGCTGATCGTCGCGGGCATTTTCATGGCGCATGGAGAGAAGGGCTATCAATCTTCAGTGCAGATTGCCTCGCGCATCTCAGGTCCCGAAAACGGCCAGCAGATTGCCGATTTGTGCACATCGACCATTCGGGCAGTGGCGCAGGGCGTGGTCGGCATTGCGTTCATCCAGATGCTGCTCATCGGCATTGCCTTCATCGTCATGGGTATTCCCGGGGCCGGCCTGCTCGCGCTCGCCGTGCTGCTGATCGGCATCATGCAGTTACCCGCGACGCTGATCACCGTGCCCGTCATCATTTTCGTGATTGTTACGGAGGGCGTGAGCACGGCGACCATCATATTCTCGGTCTACGTTTTCGTTGCCGGCCTCGCCGATAACGTGCTCAAACCACTGTTGCTGGGCCGTGGCGTCGCGGTGCCGATGCCCGTGGTGCTGATCGGTGCGATCGGGGGCATGGTGACGGGCGGCGTCATCGGCCTCTTTATCGGTCCCGTGATGCTCGCGGTGGGTTACCAGCTGTTCTGGCGATGGGTGAAAGACCAGCCGGCATCCGGGCAGCGCCAGAATCCCGAACAACCCTAAGTCTCCAGAGACCACGCCGTGTCGCCTTCAATGCTCCCATGCGGGGTGGCGATGCCGTTTCGGGCAGTATTGCTGATCGGCAGCGTCACAGGCTTCCTGAGCGGGTGCATGCGCGTGGGTCCGGACTTTCATCCGCAGCATGAGGCGTGGAGCGAGCACTGGAGCAGCACATCGATCGGGCAGGTCACGCAGCAGGCGGCGCAACCCGATGCGCGTCAGTGGTGGCAGATTTTCGGCGACGAGAACCTCGAGCGTCTGATCGCGCAAGCCGATGCAAACAACGGCGACCTGAAGATTGCGGGCCTGCGGGTGATCGAGGCTCGCGCGCAGCTCGGCATCGCGCTTGCGGGACGGTATCCCCAGGTGCAGCAGGTCAATGGCGAAGTGCTTTACTCGGCGCGCAAGAACTCGGATGGATTCAACCCGCGCTCGGGTGCCTACTTGCAGTACGGCGCGGGCTTCAGCATCGGCTGGGAACTCGACTTCTGGGGGCGTTTTAGCCGTGCGATAGAGTCGGCCGATGCCGCGTTCTTTGCCGCACAAGCGAATCGCGACGCCGCGTTGGTCCTGTTACACGCGCAGGTCGCCGATACCTATTTCACGCTGCGCACGGCCGAGGCGCGCCTGCGCATCGCGCGCGAAAACGCCCAGTTGCAGAAGCGCAGTTTCGACATCGCGCAAAAGCTCTTCAAGAGCGGCGAGACGGATGAACTGGACCTTCAGCAGGCCAAGACGCAGTATCTGGGCACGCTGAGCAGCATTCCCGATCTCGAGAGCCAGATCGTGCTCGCGCATCACGCGCTGTCCGTGCTGACGGGGCGGCCGCCCGGTCCGCTGCCGGAACTTGACGTGCAGTCCGACAAGCAGGGCGCGATTCCGCTCGTCGATCATGCCGTGCTGCAGGACGTGCCCGCCGATCTGCTATTGCGTCGCCCCGACGTTCGCGCTGCCGAGTATCAGATGGCCGCGCAGTCGGCACTGATCGGCGTCGCGAAAGCCGATCTCTATCCGTCCGTGTCGCTGGTCGGTTCGCTCGTCTGGAGCGCGAGTTCGCTCACGGGCTCATCGAACACGCTGGCCGTGGTAGCCGGCCCGAGCGTCACTTGGAACGTGTTCGATCATGGCCGGATCACCAACAACGTGCGCGTGCAGGACGCCCGGCTGCAACAGTTGACGCTCGCCTATCAGAACACCGTGCGCGAAGCCGCGCGGGAGGCCGATGACGCCGCTACCGCACTGATCGCCGCATTGCAGCGGGATACCATTCTCAACGACGCCCAAGGGGCCGCGCGGCGCTCTCTCACGCTTGCCAATACGATCTACCGCGAAGGGTATTCAGACTTCCAACGCGTGCTCGATGCCCAACGCGCGCTGTTCGCACAGCAGGACGCGTACATCGTCAACCGAAGCAATGCCGTGGGCAGTCTGATCGCGCTGTACAAGGCGCTCGGCGGAGGCTGGTACGCGGAGCAGCCAATCGTTGATCCGGCGACCCGCGCGCAGATGCAGGAACGCACCGACTGGGGCGATCTGCTGAACGATCCGGCCGCGCAGCCGGCTGCCGCCATTCCGTCCTCAGGTCCGTCCCAATGAGCGACACGCCCGAGTCCTCCCACGCCGCGCCGACGCCGGCACCGTCGCCCGACGCCGATCCATCGGGCAGGGCGGTGAAGTGGATCGTCGGCCTGATCGTCGTGAGCCTGATCTGGTATCTGCTTGCCGACCGCTTTACGCCATACACGCAACAGGCGCGTGTGCAGGCCTATGTCGTCCCCGTCGCCGCGGAAGTATCGGGACGGGTGACGCGCGTCCTCGTGCATAACAACCAGGAGGTCAACGCGGGCGACGTTCTTTTCGAAGTCGATAACGACCAATACCGTATTGCCGCCGATCGCGCGCGGGCCGACCTCGAGTCCACGCGCCGTCAGGTCGGCGCCAGCACGGCGGGCATCGATTCAGCGCTTGCCTCGCTGCGGGCGGCGATCGCAAACGAGATCAAGGCGCGGCAGGACAGCGACCGTCTGGAACGGCTGTACCGCGAAGACGAGGGCACGGTCTCGCTTCGACGCCTCGAGGTGGCGCGCGCGACCCACGAGCAGGCCCAAAGCCAGGTCGCCGCAGCGCGTGCCGAAGTGGAGCGTGCACGCGAGCAGCAGGGCGGTCTCGATGCAGAAAACGCGCAGTTGCGCAGCGCGGCGGCTGCCGTCCAGAAGGCCGAACTCGATCTGGCCGACACGCGGATCACGGCCCGCACGGGCGGCGTCATCACCGATCTGCGCGCCGAGGTCGGCCAGTTCGCGGCGGCGGGCAATCCCGTGATGACACTGATCGCGATCGGCAACGTGTGGGTCAGCGCCGATATGACTGAGAACAACCTGGGCCATCTCCAGCCCGGCACGCCTGTTGCGATCGCACTGGACGCACTGCCGGGTGAAGTCTTCGAAGGGCGGGTCCGCAGTATCGGTTATGGCGTGAGCGTGGGGCAGAGCACGCCACCCGGCAGTCTGCCCACCGTGCAGAACAGCCGCGACTGGCTGCGTCCCGCCCAGCGCTTTCCGGTGATCGTCGAGTTCGACCCGGGTGAGCGCGCACGTCTGCACAACCTCCGCATTGGCGGGCAGGCCGAGGTGATGGCGTTTCCGAGCCAGGGCAATCCGCTCAATCCGCTGGGCCGCGTGTTTCTGCGCGTGATGAGCTGGGTCTCCTACCTTTACTGACGTCGATGGCAAACACACTCCAGCTCCCCGGCCGCCGCGCGCTGCGCATTGCCACAGGGACGGCACTCTGCCTCGCGCTCAGTTTCGCGCTGGACCTGCCGATTCCCGTGGTCGGGCCGGTGTTCGCCGTCTTTTTGCTGGCGACGCAAAACCGGCCGCTGTCGTTCAAGGCAGGCATTGCGTTCGCGCTGGTCGTCGCATTGACCACGGGCAGTGGCTTGCTCCTTGTTCCGCTGCTACGTCATTACGCGTTCGCTGGCGTCATGATCACGGGTCTTATGCTCTTTCTTGCCTTTCGCTACGGATTGCGCGGCGGGAACAATCTGGTCGCGACCTTTCTGGTGGCGGGACTGACGATGATCTCGGCAGCGGGCACAGCTGACTTCCAGTCGGCCGTGACGGTCGTTGGCGCACTGGTGAAGGGGCTCGTGCTTGCCGTGGTGGTGTCGGCCCTGGTCCACCAGCTGTTTCCCGAACCCATCAGCGCGCGGATGCAGCCTGCCGCGCCCGTCATGCCGAACAACCTGGCCGTACGCGTTGCGCTGCGCGCGGCGCTGGTGGTCATGCCCATCTACCTGCTCGCGATGACCGACCCGGCGAGCTACATGCCCATCATCATGAAGTCCGTCAGCCTCGGCAGACAGAGTTGCACCACGACAGCCCGCAGCGCGGCGCGCGATCTCATCGGCTCCACGTTGCTAGGCGGCCTGCTCGCGGTCGTGTTCTGGTTTGCACTGAGGCTCTTCGTGGACCTGTGGATGTTCTTCCTGTGGATGCTGCTGTTCGGTCTGCTGGTAGGGCGCAAGCTTTATCGCATCAGCCCGACGCGTTACTCGCCGGGCTTCTGGCTGAACAGCCTCGTCACGATGATCATCCTGCTCGGCCAGTCGGTGCAGGATAGCGTGGCAGGCAAGGACGTCTACAGTGCATTCGCGGTGCGCATGGGACTCTTTCTGGCTGTGACCCTCTACGCGTGTCTGATGCTTCAGCTTTTCGACCGCTACAGCCGCACACACTGACACGACGCGCGGCTGCGCCAGGACTGGGACACCAGCAAGGGTGAGACGGCGAGGGGCGCTGCGCTGGTGTCGACGAAAGCGACCGGTGCGACCGCGCCACTGGTGAGAAGCCTGATTTCTGATTGGACCAAGGTCCAATACCGCCGGTGCCATGCAGTGAATAGACTTGAAGATGAGCGCGTGATGCCTTTCGACGACGCTACGAGACGGGAGAGACAGAAGCAAGACGGTTATCGAAAACCGAATCGCCCCATTCAATATGTTCCGGAGAATGGTCTAGCCGCGATCGGGTGAAGCCGGAGCGCCGTGTTCTGTTTCACGTATCCCGAAGACGGCACGCGGCAGCGGGATCGCTCGCCACCGCAGCCTTGATCGATCGCGCAAACTGTCCCCCTGGGCGGCGGCGCGGTTCCGCAGTCCGTCCACAATGCGTTGCTTCGGGCTCTGTCGAAGGTCTGTTCAGGAGAACACCAGATGACAAAGTTGCTGGTCGACGTGGTCATCTTTCTTGCGTCGGCGCTGATCGCCGTGCCGGTGGCAGTCCGCCTCGGCTTTGGGGCGGTACTGGGTTATCTGGTGGCGGGCATCATGATCGGCCCGTGGGCACTGAAGCTGGTGACCGACATCGACGCGATCCTCCACTTTTCCGAGTTGGGCATCGTGTTGATGATGTTCGTGATCGGACTTGAAATGCGGGTCGACGCCCTATGGGCGATGCGCCGCACCATCTTTGGCTACGGCACGATGCAGATGACCGTCTGTGCCGCGGCGTTGTTAGGGGTTTTCATGATGTTAGGGTTGCCCTGGCGGATTGCGTTGGCGGGCGGGCTTGCGCTCTCGCTGTCATCGACGGCAATGGTGATGTCCGAACTCCAGGAGCGCAAGTTAATGGACATGCCAACGGGCCGCGCCGGATTCGGCATTCTCCTGTTTCAGGACATGGCCGCTATCCCGCTGATTGCTCTCCTGCCGCTGCTTGGACCGACGGTGCCCACCCCCGCAGCGGAACCGGGTTGGCTCCTGGCTTTGAAAGCACTGGCCATGCTGGGTGCGATCGCGCTTGCCGGCCGCTATCTGTTGCATGTCGTGCTGCGCGTGATCACCAGCATTGGCGTTCCCGAGATTTTCACCGCGTTTGCCCTGCTCTGGATCGTAGGCATTTCATTGCTGATGGAGAGCGTTCATCTGTCGATGTCTCTAGGCGCCTTTATCGCAGGTGTACTGCTTGCGGATTCGGACTATCGCCACCAGGTCGAAGTCGACATGGCGCCCTTCAAGGGTTTGTTGCTCGGTTTGTTTTTCATCGCAGTGGGAACGTCAATCGATTTTGGTGTTTTGATGCGCGAGCCGGTACGTGTCGCGGTACTCGTCGTGGCACTGGTCGGTATCAAGTCGATCGCGCAGTGGCTTCTTGCGAATAGATTTGGCGTGCCGCCTTCGCAACGCGGCTACTTTGCGATTCTGCTGTCGCAAGGCGGCGAGTTCGCGTTTGTGGTGATGGCGGCTTCACTGGCTGCGGGTGTTATCGATCAGCGCCAGTCGTCTCTTGTCACGCTGGTCGTTGCGCTCTCGATGGTCACGACGCCGTTACTGTTGCTCGTGCATCGCAGGCTGTTGCAGCCATTTGCCCGTCCTGAGGTCGGAGAGGGATAGTCGAGAGCATCCGTTGCGTAGCCGGATCGCGGATTACCTGGGGGCCGTCGATTGCGACGGCAAGAACCACAAGGAGCGCCGCCTAACATGTCAAACGAACGCGAACCTTTGCTTGACCCAATCGATAGAGTGAGCGAGATCGTCTTTGGTGTACTGATGGCACTGTCGTTTACAGGCGCCCTCAGCGTTGCGACCGCCGGCCGCCAGGAAGTCCGGACGATGATGTTCACCGCACTCGGCTGCAACCTCGCCTGGGGGCTCGTGGATGCCGTCATGTGTCTCATACGCACAGCAACTGAGCGACGCAGGAAGGTTACATTGCTGGCGCGGCTTCGGGCGACACAAGACAAGCCCGAAGCGCACCACTTGATTAAAGATGCGCTCCCGCAACTTTTCGGATCCATCGTCCAGCCTGCCGCGCTTGACGAACTGCACCGGGGGATGCTTACCGTAAGCGAGCCGACTGTCCGACTTGACGGAAGAGACTATGCCGCCGCATTCGGCGTATTCGCGCTCGTCGTCCTGGCGACTTTTCCGGTCGTGATTCCATTCATGTTTATTTCACAAGTCATGCTGGCATTGCGCATCTCGAACACACTGGCGGTTGTCACGCTCTTCATTTGCGGTTTTGCGCTCGGTCGCTACACCGGCGGAAGACCATTGGTGTCCGGTCTTGCAATGTCCGGAATTGGCGTCGCGTTGCTTGCGATCATCATCGCTTTAGGGGGCTGATTCGTGCCCTGGGAACGGATTATCTGCTACCACAGGACGAACACTGTGAAATTGCAACCGGGGGCGCACGACAGCACGATTGCGGGTGGAGTACATCCTTTAGATCAATGCAGCAACACGGTTTGACCGTGAACCACGATGGAGGTAACCATGCACAGAAGAAGTTTTATACGGACGGGTAGCGCTGCGCTCGCAGTTTCGGGCCTTACGCTGGCGGGTTTCACGGTGACACTGCGCGACGCCCTCGCCGAGTCCAACTCGGCGAAACGGCAGGAAATCGACGCCAAGGTCCACGCGACCTTATCGCGCCTGTACGAGACAGTCAAAGGGTCGAAGGAACTGGTCGGCAAGGCGAACGGCGTTCTCGTGTTCCCATCCGTACTGAAGGTCGGCTTCGTCGCCGGAGGCGAATACGGCGAAGGCGCATTGCACGTAGGCGGGAAGTCGGTTGGCTACTACAGCACGGTGTCGGGCTCATTCGGCTTGCAGGCAGGCGCGCAATCGAAGGCCGTCATCTTCCTGTTCATGACGCATGATGCGCTCAGCAAGTTTCGCAATTCCAAAGGCTGGTCGGCCGGTGGGGAAGGGTCGGTCGCGCTGCTGAAGGTCGGCGCGAACGGCGAGATCGATACGACGACGGCCACCGCGCCCGTCGAAGCGATCGTGATGACCAATGCCGGGCTCATGGGTGACGTGTCGCTCTCAGGCACTAAGGTTTCGCGCCTGAATATCTGATGTCGGAGCTTGCTGTGTTTGCCTGGCCGGGTATCGACCGATCGACGCGATGGAGTTGTCGTCACGCCAGATCGGCAACCGGGTGCGCGCGCCCGCAAACCAGGCTTGTCCGGGTTCGCCCAGTCGTCTGGGCGTTCAGCGCGCGAGCTGCGCCTTCGCAAGCCGGCCCAAACGTCGGACGCCGTCTTCGACACGTTCGCTCCAGACGTGCCCGGCACTCAGTCTCAGGCAATTGCGAAAGCGCCGGCTCGCGGAGAAGACATCACCGGGCGCAAAGCAGATGCCTTGCTCGAGCGCGTCCTCGAAGAGTTCGCGTGAATCGAAGCCTCTCGGCAGTTCGAGCCAGAGCATAAAGCCGCCGGCTGGCCGGCTCACTTTCGTGTCGGCGGGGAAGGTTGCCTCGATCGCACGCGTCATGCGCGCGAGGTTCTGTTCGAAGATGCGGCGGATACGGCGCAAGTGCGTGTCGTAGGCGCCGCTTTCCAGGAAGTCCGCGAGCGCGATTTGCGGCAGGGCCGGGCCGCAGAGCGTGAACGCGAGCTTGCGCTCCATCAGCTGCTGCGTATAGGCGCCCGCTGCGATCCAGCCGATCCGGTATCCGGGCGCAAGACTCTTCGAGAACGAACTGCAGTAGATCGTATTGGCACCGCCTTCGAGCGCGGCGAACGGCTTTGGCCGCTCGCGCCCGAAGTAGATGTCGCCGTAGACATCGTCTTCGATCAGCGGCACGGCATGCCGGGCAAGCACCGCGAGAAGCGCCAGCTTGTCGGGCTCGGCCATCGTGGAGCCGAGCGGATTGTTGAAACTCGACGACAGCACGCAGGCCGCGACGTGTTCCGTATCGAGCAGGTGTGCGAGCGCGCCGACGTCGATGCCGCGCGTCGGGTGGGTCGGCAACTCGAAAGCCTTCAGACCCAGCACTTCGATCGTATGGAGCAGTCCAAAGTAGGTGGGCGACTCGATCGCGATCGTATCGCCGCGCTTCGCGACGGCGGTGAGCGCGAGGGTCAGCGCCTCGGTGCAGCCTGCCGTGACGATCACGTCGTCGGGCGACAGCGCGTGCCCGACGCGCATCGCGCGCTTCGCGATTTCACGGCGCAAGCGCGGTTCGCCATGTGGTGGGCAATAGCCGTTGTACCGCGCGCTTTGTCGACGTGCGGCACGCGCGAGCGCGAGGTCGAGCCGCTTGGTTTGCAGAAGCGCCGAGTCGGGAAAGGCGCAACCGAGCGGCACGAGCGCGGGATTCGACGCATGCTCGAGCAGCGTCGCCACGACCCCGCTGACCGAGACGTGCGACGCTTTCGTTCGCGCTCGGGAAGGCGACGGCAACGCGAGTGTGCTGCGCGGCGAGGCCGCGACGTAAAAGCCCGACTGCGGCCGCGCGACCAGAATGCCGCGATCTTCGAGCAGACGGTACGCCTGTAGCGCCGTGGCGATACTGATCCTGTGCTGCTCGCTGACGGCGCGCACGGAAGGCAGCCGCACGCCCGGCGCGAGCGCGCCGTTGTCGATCATGCCGACGATGAGCGCGGCCAGTTGCTCATAACGGTATGAAGTGTGCGTGTCCATGAAAGCATCGCGGCAGAAGATTCACGATTATCGTTCCGGCGCCGGTGGCTTGCCAAGCGAAATTGTGATGGTCGATTCAGTCGGAAATTGTGACTGTTATGGTCGGCCCGCGAGCGCTACGATGCGTGTGTTCCGATCGCATCCGTCAGAGCACAGACCGTCGCATGGGGTGGCTCGAACCCGGCGGCTCAAACGGATCGCCCACAGTCCATACAAGGCAAAGGCATGAACGCTTCCCAGCAGCGTATTGACGAAGAGCAACTGTCACGATCCACCAGCGAAAATACGAGGGAATGGCGCGGACGCTTTCCCTACAACGAGATCATTTCACTGCTCGATGTGAACCGGCCATTCAACCTGGCAGAGAGCACGTCGCAGGACCTGACGCTTGGGGAACTGCTGGACTTCGGTGGTCTTGAGGGTATCCGTGATCTGAAGCTTGGCTATGGCAAATCGGCGGGTGCACAAGCGCTTCGCGAGGCCATTGCGGACGCCTGCAAAGTCCCAGCAGAGCAGATCGTGACGACGCAGGGTACAGCGCTCGGACTCTTTCTTCTTGCGTTCGAAGTTTGCCGACCGGGCGACGAGGCGGTTCTCGTGACACCATGCTTTCCGCCGAGCCGCGACTGTCTGCTTGGCGCCGGCGTCAACGTCCGCGAGGTCAGGTTATCGTTCGAGAACGGATATCGACTGGATCTGGAGCAGCTTGCAGCGAGCCTGTCGCCGGAAACGAAACTGGTAAGCATCGCTTCGCCGCAAAATCCGAGCGGTGTTCAGACATCTCGCGCTGATATCGAAAAGCTGCTTGTGTTGATGGAGAGGCACTCTCCGGAAGCGATACTTTTTATCGACGAGACCTATCGCGAGGCAACCTATGGCGACGATGTCGTGATCGACAGTTTTGCGGGGCTCGACTCGCGTATCGTCACCGGCGCGTCGGTATCGAAAGCGCTTGGCGCGCCGGGGTTGCGCACAGGTTGGCTCACGGTGGCGGACCCTGATCTGCGATTGCGCCTGACCGTCGCGAAGATGAACACCGTCATCTCGGGCTCGGTGCTCGACGAAACGCTCGCCGCCGCGCTGCTGCACAATCGGGAAGCTGTGCTTGGATCGCGACGTCGCTTGCTGGCCGGCGCCCTCGCGGAACTGGCGGCCTGGTGCGAGCGCGAACAAAGACGCATCGAGTGGGTGCGCCCCGATGCCGGCGCGTTGTGCTGCTTGCGTCTACGTCGTGAAGCATTCGACGACGATGCCGTATCGCGCTTCTGGGATCTGTTGCCTCGCTACGATTTGCAACTGGCGTGCGGAATATGGTTTGGAGAAAGCAATCGTGTATTTCGGCTGGGCTTTGGTTATTTGCCGTCTGCTCGTTCTGGATCGGCGCTGGCTGCTCTTTCGTCTGCTCTGGATGCCGTCAGCGCATGAGGGCTCTGAGATCACGCTGCATGTCGCACGCCGGATAGCCGGAACAACATTCACTTCTAGAAGTGTCGGGTAAGGCCATGACAGTAAAAATCGCCTATATCGATGAACCGCCGTTCTACTGGACAGGTCTCGATGGTTCCGTGACGGGCTCGGATATCGAACTGGCCGAGGTGGTTCTCCGCGCGATCGGTGTGACATCCATCGAACATCATTTGACCTCGTTCGATGAATTTCTGCCTGGTCTACAAGAAGGTCGCTGGGACATGAATGTGCCGATTTTCGTAACGGCCGAACGCGCAGAGCACGTTGCGTTTAGCGTGCCCGTCTGGGCGCTGGGCGATGGATTCGTCGTGCACGACGGCAATCCAAAAGCGCTGACGAGCTATAGGGCACTAGCGGAGCATAGCGACGCGCGGTTGGGGATTATCAATGGTCAGGTACAGCTCGACTCCGCAAAGTCGGCAGGTGTACGCGATGACCGGATCGTGATGTTCAAGGACCAACCGGAGGCAGTTGCTGCGGTACTCGCGGGAAAGATAGACGCATTCGCTGGAACGGCCGTCGGGAATCGCGTGCTTGCCAGTGCAAACAAGGAACTGGAAGCGGTCGCGCATGCGATGAGCAAGGAAACGGGAGCGCCTGTCGGTGCCTTCTCGTTCAATAAGAACAATGCGGCTCTTTTGCAGGCTGTGAATAAACAGCTGCGCAAGTACCTCGGTTCGGCGGACCATCGCGCGCGCATGGCGAAGTACGGCATCACGGAAGCGGAAATCGACAGCGTAGCGACCGCAAAAGATTGACCAACATCCTATCCAGCCAGCTGGAGACACCATGAAGCGATCATACAAAGTAGTTGACGTGTTTACCTCGCGACCGCTGCTGGGCAATCCCGTTGCCGTGGTGCTCGACGCGCAGGGTTTATCCACGGACGAGATGCAAGCCGTCGCGCGTTGGACGAATCTTTCGGAAACGACGTTTGTTCTTCCGCCTACGACCGACGAGGCGGACTATCAGCTGCGGATCTTCACGCCGCGCAGTGAGCTTCCCTTTGCCGGGCATCCGACACTCGGTAGTGCTCATGCCATTCTGGAAGCGGGGCGTGTGACACCTCGCGCCAGCGGGCGATTGATTCAGCAATGCGCCATTGGCCTCGTCGAGTTGACGATAGGAGAGCAACGAGGAGAGCGCCAGTTGGCCTTCGATCTCCCGCCCGCAAAGATCGAGCCGCTGCACGCCGCGGATATTGCGGATCTCGAACGCATTCTTGGCTGCAAAGTCGACATCAGGACTGCGCCGGCCATCGTAAACGTCGGCCCCATTTGGGTCATCGCGCAAATGGACGATGCGGCTACCATAGTCAATCTACGGCCGGATCTCGCGAGGTTGGCGGACTTCGAGCGCCGCCTCGGCGTGACGGGTGTAACCGTATTCGGTACTCGCGACGGTGGAGATGTGGCCATAGAAGTGCGTTCCTTTGCACCGTCATGTGGCGTGGAGGAGGATCCTGTCTGTGGAAGCGGCAATGGCAGTGTCGCTGCATTTCGGTGGAAGCGCGGCCTGTTGCCTGCCGACGGCGGAAACTATGTGGCGACACAGGGACGCTGTGTCGGTCGGGATGGACGAATCGAAGTGAACGTGGATACGAGCGGGAATGTACGCGTTGGCGGTTCGTGCGTCACCTGTGTAGACGGCTCGTTGACGCTTTGAAAAGCCGCGCCGCATAGGGAATGAAAGATCCTTGGACAACACTAAGTATGTCGAAATGAATATCCATTCATCCACGATTGAAGCAGCGTTCAGTTTTATTTCGGTGAAGAATCCATTCGATGGTGTCGAAGTGGGTACCGTCGTGAATATTCCACCGGAAGGCGCGCCAATGCTGATCGAAAACGCGAAAGAGGGCGCACGCGCGTGCCGCAGCCTTTCCCGTCACGAGCGTGCTCGTGTGCTCGAAACCTGTGCATCGATGGTGGATCGCGATAAGGATACATTTGCTGAAGTCATCGTCGCGGAAGCCGGTAAGACGATCAGGCAGGCAAAAAGAGAAGTGCTGCGCTGCGTGAACACGCTCAAGCTGTCCGCCGACGAAGCGCGCCGAAACGGAGGTGAAGTCGTCCCGTTCGACGCATATGCCGGATCGGAAAACCGGCAGGGATGGTTTACCCGGGAGCCTCTCGGCATCATTGTGGCCATCACGCCGTACAACGATCCACTCAACCTGGTTGCGCACAAGCTTGGACCCGCAATCGCCGGGGGCAATGCCGTGGTGCTCAAGCCGTCGGAACTTGCGCCGCTCTCGGCGATCAAGCTGGTCAACTATCTCGTGGCGGCTGGAATGCCGTCGAACGTTGTGTCGGTTGCAACGGGCGGTGCAGCCCTTGGCGAAGCACTTGTCTCATCGCGGGACGTCAGAATGGTTTCTTTCACGGGCGGCTTCGCGACCGGAGAGAAAATAGCCCGCTCTGCAGGCCTGAAAAAGCTTGCGATGGATCTCGGAGGCAATGCGCCCGTCATCGTCATGGCCGACTGCGATCTCGAGGATGCCGTCGAGTCGTGTGTCTCCGGTTCATACTGGGCTGCAGGGCAGAACTGTGTTGGCACGCAACGCATTCTGATCCAGTCGTCCGTCTATGAAGCGTTCAGGAAGCGTTTCGTTGCTCGCACCCAAGCGCTAAAGGTGGGCAACCCGGCGTTGCCGGACACTGACGTGGGGCCGATGATCACGGCGCAGTCGGCCGCGCGAACGAAAGGCGTAGTAGACGCAGCGATCGGGCAGGGCGCCAGCCTGCTTTGCGGGAATACTCACGAAGGTTCCGTCTATGCGCCGACCGTGCTCGAGGACGTAAGTCTTACATGCGATCTGTGGACGCACGAGGCGTTCAGCCCGGTTGTCGTTCTTCAACGGATCGAGACACTGGGCGAGGCGCTTGCGCTCGCTAATAGCGCTGAGTACAGCCTCCATGCTGGCATCTTCACCAATGACCTGCATGCTGCCCTCAGGGCGGCCGATCAACTGGAGGCGGGCGGCGTGATGATCAACGACTCGTCGGACTATCGGTTCGATGCCATGCCGTTTGGAGGATTCAAATACGGAAGCCTTGGACGAGAAGGTGTCCGGTTTGCCTATGAGGAGATGACTCAAACGAAGGTTGTGTGTATCAGAAAGACGGATCAGTAACGCTTGTCATGCAAGGTGGTCTATCGCAGGCAGGAACATGTTTCAACGGCCCGATCGAGAACATCCGGGGCGTCCTCGGGGCTTCGTTTGAGCGACGTGCGGCGAACGCTGGAACAATGGCGAATGTCGATAGGGGAGACAATTTCTCACCGCGTGCCGCTTTTCCTGCAAGATATTTGCAGCGCCAAGTGTGCGCTGTCCCACCCAGGTTCCTGTCGCTGCGCCCCCCAATGTTCTATCGTCGATCTGAGGCAGTGTGTTCAGACAAAACAGTGACCGGCGCGTACGTCATTGCTCGAATAACCAGCCTCTTTTGACAAAAGGCATTATCCAATCGTTTTTTATCAGTCGAAAGAGCGACGGTTGACGAGTGTGCCATTGCAAATTTCAGCGCTTCACGGCGGAGCTGGCCACAACTCGAAATGGCCAACGTGCGAAGGCTATCTGCACCGTCGAATGATCAGGGGAGTTTACATTTCCAGGAGCGAATTTCGTGGAAGAACTCGACGAATTCTTCTGGAGTGACCTTCTCGACTACATCGATGAAGGGCGCGTCATTGCGGTGGTGGACGACGGGCTGCTGCCTGTCAGTCAGGACGGTCAGTCCATGGGATTCGATGCGCTTGTCGCCACCCGGTTGGCCGAAAAGCTCCGCATTGGCCTGACTGAGTTCGACAACCCTCCGCGGCTGGATGACGTCGTCAGCCGTTACCTGCTACTGCCGCGCGCGCGCAAGGAAGACCTGTACGTTCGCACCTCTCAGGTCGTGAGAGATCTGGCGATCGAGCCTCCTCAAGCGTTGCTGGACCTCGCCGCCGTGTCCCCGTTTGATCTGTTCGTGACCCTGTCGTTCGACGGCTTGCTGACTCGCGCCATCGACCTTGTTCGTCACGGCGGGGAAACGCGCACTTCCGTTGTGAGCTTCTCCCCAAATCGACCTGCCGATCTACCGCTTCCGCGCGGGCGCCTGCCCACGCCAACCGTGTTCCATCTGCTCGGCCGCCAATCGTCAGCGCCCGATTGGGTGATCTGCGACGAGGATCGCCTGGAGTTCCTTCACGCGTTGCAGGACGACGCGCGTCAGCCGAAGCTGCTGTTCGACGCATTGCGCGACGACCATCTGCTGCTGCTCGGTTGCCGGCTGCCGGACTGGCTCGCGCGCTTTTTTCTGCGCGCAGCCAAGAACGAGCGGCTCTCGTCACCTCGCCAGACAGTGGAGTACCTGGTCGATCCCATGGCCGCGCGCGACCCGGCGTTGAAAGCCTTTCTCGCCGACTTCAGCCCGGCAACCCGTGTCGTATCGCTGGAGCCGACTGTCTTTTGCGCCGAGTTGCGCAGCCGCTGGAGCCAGCGTCATCCCACGGGCGTTGCGAAGGCACCGTCGACACCCGTCGCGCCGCGCGCCATCGAGGGTGCGGTGTTCATCAGCTATTCGAGTCAGGATGTAGACGTCGTGCAAGGCCTCGCGCAGGAACTCGATGCTGCCGGCATCGACGTATGGTTCGACCGGAGCGAGCTACGGGGCGGCGATGATTGGGAGCGCAGTATCCGGCGCGGCGTGGACACCAGCAGCCTGTTCATGCCTGTGATTTCGCGCGCCACGCAAGACCCCGACCGGCGGCGGGACTACTTCTGGCGCGAGTGGATGGCCGCCGACGAGCGCGCTCGCGGCATGGCGCCCGACGAACCCTTCCTCCTCCCCGTGGTGATCGACGACACGCCCAAGTACGGCGACTGGCTCCCCGACCGCTTTCGCTCCGCCCAATGGATGACGCTGCCGGGCGCGCGCACGGACGAGACCTTCGTCGCGCACGTGCGCGATCTGTACCGGCAAATCTCCAGCCGCTGCCGGCGGAACTGATATGGCTGACGAAGCGGTGGAATCCGGGCACGCAGCACTGTCGGCAGACGCGCTGACGCCGATGCGCCCCTGGCCGGGCCTCGCGTCTTTCACGGAGGCGGACCAGTACTTTTTCCGCGGCCGGGAGAACGAGGCGGAAGAACTCGCGCGGCTGGTGCGCCGTGAAGTGCTGACTGTCCTGTTCGGCCGCTCGGGGCTTGGAAAGACCTCGTTGCTCAATGCGGGACTTTTTCCGCGTTTGCGCGAGAATCTGCACGTGCCCGTGATGATACGTCTCGCGCACGGCGCCGCGTTGCCGCTGCGCGACCAGGTCTGGCAGGCGCTCGCCGCCGCTTGCAGCGCCGCCGGTGTCGACGCAACCGCGCCGCTGCCGGAGGCGTCATTGTGGGAACACTTTCATCGCGCCGGCGCCGGATTCTGGAACACGCGCAACCGGGCTGTGATACCCGTGCTGGTTTTCGACCAGTTCGAAGAACTGTTCACGCTCGGGCAGGTCGACGAGGAGACGCGCCGTCGCGCGGCCGGCTTCGTCAACGAGCTTTCGGACCTGATTGAAAACCGGCCGCCGGAAGTGTTGCGCCAGGCGCTCGATGCCGGCGCGGTACCCGCGCAGAGCATCGATTTCAGCCGCCGGGACTGCAAGGTCGTCCTGAGCTTTCGCGAAGACTTCCTGGCGGACGTGGAAGGCTTGCGCGTAACGATCCCGTCGCTGATGCGCAACCGATACCGTCTGTTGCCGATGGACGGCTACCAGGCCCGGGCGGTGATCGACAGCGGCGGCGCGCTCGTGGCGCCGACGGTGGCCGAACGCATCATCGGTCTCGCGTGGCGCAATCGCGCCGAAGCGCCTTCGGCAGACGACTATAGCCGGATGGAGGTCGATCCCGCACTCCTGAGCGTGATCTGCAGCGAACTCAATTTGCGCCGTATCGCACGGGTAGCGATCACATCGGTGCTGAGCTGGTGTCGAGCGCTGAGCGCGAGATCCTGGTCGATTTCTATGAACGCTCGTTGCGAGATGTCGACCCGCGCGTGCGCGTGTTTATCGAGGATGAGCTGATCACGGACGCCGGACATCGGGACAGCTATGCGCTCGAGGATGCGCTCGTGCTGCCCGGTATCTCACGCACCGATATCGAGCGGCTCGTGGCTGGCCGGCTGTTGCGCGTCGATGAGCGTTTCGGCGTGCGCAGGCTGGAACTTACCCATGATGTGCTGACACGCGTCGTCAAGGACAGTCGCGATGCGCGGCAGGCCCGTGACGCGGCGGCGGCGGCCGCCGCGCGCGTGCGTGAGGCGTTGGAGATACAGCGGCGTAATCGCCGCAACGCGATGCTGGTTGGTGCCGCCCTGGTGGTTGCAGTGGCTTTGCTGGCCAGTGCGGGATACGCCGCATACGAAGCGACGGTGCAACGAAGCCGTGCGCGTATGGCGCAAGATGACGCCGTAGCCGCGAAGCAGCAGCTCGTCAAGGAGACCGAGAAATCGATCCAGGCGAAGCTCGCAATCGAGGAAGCCCAGCAACAGATGCAGCGCGCGGCAGTGGAGTTGCAAAAGATGGGCGACTCCGCAGCCGAGGCCGATCGTCGTGCGAAAGAAGCGCAGGCGGTCGCAGTGAAGGATGCCGAGTTGGCGGCGATTCAGCAAAAGCGGGCCGACGAAGCCACCGCGCATGCCGGGCAACTGACTCGCGATGCGATTATCTCCGGCGTGATTGCCAACGCGAGCGCCGAGGACGCGGAGCATCCCGATCGCGCGCTGCTGCTGGGCGCTGAAGCCAGCCACGCCGCCCCAGTGCGACTGGATGCGCAGCTTGCGCAACTAGCGCGGCTGATTGCCGACGACGGCGTCCACAAAATGCTGCGGATCGGCGATAAGGTGACTGCGACAGCAACCAGCCCTGACGGCAAACGGATGGCCATGGGCACCAACGGTGGCGACGTCATCGATCTGGACCTGATGACCTGGACCGAACGGCGGCGCTGGAGAGGCCACGAAACTGCTGTGCTGGCGTTGGCGTACGACCAGGATGCGTCACGTCTCGTATCCGCCGATGCGAAGAAAACCGTCGTCACCTGGCAAACGCGCGATGCGAAGGAAATCGGGCGTGTGTCTGTCCGCGATGCCTCCGACATCAGCAGGATAGTCGTCAGTCACCATGGCCAGTTCGTCGCGGTTGCAGGCCATTCATCCGTCCACGTGTTGACGATGCCCGGCCAACCGGGTGTCCCTGTGCTGAAGCGCCTTGGCACGGGCGACGGCCGTTGCCTTGGATTCGGCGGCGACGACGCCACGCTGCTCTACGGTTCCGGGGGAGCATTGTCGTTGCACCGCTCCCCGGCACGGGCACCGAGACCGGCACTGCACCGTCGCCCAGGGCCACACGCGCCTTGCTCGCGCGCACACTCGACTGCCGCTTCGATGCGCTGCTCCACACCAACCCCGACGGCAAGCGCGTCGTCGAGCTTCGCGATGAATCGACGGACACGGTCATCGGAACATTGGACGCAGGCGAAGGCGAACTGCAGGGAGTCTTCGAGTCCGGAGGGGCTTTTTTGCGCTCCGAAATGCCCAAAACACTAGCGTGTGGAAGATGCAACCGCTGCAAAAGATCGGCACGGTGGCTGATGAAAGCGGCAGGACCGTTCGCATGTCATTGAGCCCGGACGGCCGCTGGCTGGCGACAGCCCTGGCCAGCGGTCAGGAGATGGTTCAGCCTACCAACGGCGGCCGGGCGCGAGTCAAGACGAGGCAGGGGCAGCGCGTTGCCGCCTTCCAGTTTTCGCCGAATGGGGACACCGTCGCGTACCAGATCGATCAACAGGAGACGCTGTACACCATATGGTCGCTCGCGCCGGGGGCGGTGTTGCGCAGCGGCAAATCCCTGTACCACGCCGAGGAGGTGGAATTCAACCGCAGCGGCAAGGTTCTCGCGACCGTTCCCGCAGGCACCGATATCGCCGACTTCTGGAATCCTGACGATGCCGCGCAATTGCGCAGCGAACGGGGCATGCTCCGTGCCGAATTTAGTCCTGACGGATCGCTCCTCGCGATTCAGCGCGCCAACGGCACTGTCGATGTACTGGAGATGACGGGCCACGCCCTTCTGCAGCTTCAGAAACCAGTGGATGCCGAAGTGGAGCGCTTTGCGATAAGTTGGGACAATCGGCGCCTGGCGATCACGCTGTCCGACGGTTCGATTCATGTGTACGAGATCACGCCGGCCGGACGCGAAACCGTGCTGTCCGGGAAGCGCGGGTCGGAGGTCGTCGCGTTTAGCCCCGACGGCCGGGTGCTGGCGGTGGCGGGAAGCGATGGCGTCGTGCGCCTGTTCCGCTTTGGGTCACGGCAGGCCATGACCGAGTTGCCTGATCCGCACAAGGATCGCGTGCGTCAGCTGGCATTCAGCCCTGACGGCAAGCGGCTCGTATCGGGGGCGACGATGAGATGGCGATTCTGCACGACGTCGAAAGCGGACAAACCGTGGCCAGATTCGGCCCGCATGATGGCCCGGTTGACCGGCTGGTATTCATTGGCAATGGCGAGGCGCTCGTCAGCGGGGAAGCGAAGGGGGAACGCCACGTGTGGGATCTCCGCAAGGGGAGCCAGTTGGCCCGGTTGCGTGCCGCAGGCGGTACGGTATCGAGTGTGGACATCAGTCCGGGCGGACGTCGCGTGGCCGTGCTGCATGAGGATCAGACGGTGTCGCTGCGGAACTGGGACAGCGAGTCGATGCTGACAGATGCTTGCGCGATTGCAAATCGCAATCTTGATTGTGCGGAGTGGCGACAGTTTATGTCGGGGGTGCCTTATCGGAAGACGTGTGCGGCGTTGCCTGCGCCGAAGCCGGTTTGTCACGATTGACTGGGGTTTTTGCGGTGGCATTCGCGATGCGTTAGCGTGCTTCACGCGTTGCCCCTGTGCGGGCGGCACCTACTTTTCTTTGCCGCCGCGTAACTATTCAGCGGTAACCAGAGGCGAAACGACGACTCCTGTAAAGGCCAGGGCGAGCGCGTCGATCAGCGAACGGCTCTGCTTGCGTAAGGTGGCAAGGTAGGAGCGGATCGTGCAGAACGCCTCCATACCCGATTCCGAGCGGAAGCACCCGGAGATCTTCTGTTTGAGTTTGGGCATGCGGATATCGCGTTCGGCCTGGTTGTTGTCGAACGGTACGCGGTGATCGGCAATGAAACGCCACACCTCATCGGCATACTTGTGAAGCCGTGTGAGCAGGTTGCAGGTAAAGCTTTGCCTGATCCTGCCGCGGCGTTCCCGGCGCCCGGACTCACGTGCCTGCTGCGGATTGAGCTTGCGTGCCTGGGCGATCAGGGCGCGGCTGCGCCGTGTGTAATAGCGTTGGCGCGCCTGACTCAGCGAGGTGTTTCCTGCAGCCTGACTGAGGTCGACCTCGCGCTTTGCCTGGCAAAGCAGGTCAATCATCTGCTGGGCCCAGCGTTGCTGCGTGGACTCCAGGACAAACACCAGTTCGCGCAGATGATGAGCATTGCACAGCGCATGCTCACACTCATAGCCGGCATACGGCCGCCAGCCGTCATGGACCGCGACTCCCCTAAAGCCGGGAAGAATGCCGAAGCTGTCCAGCGCCTCGCTGCCGCGCTTGCGGTGCGCGCCATACCAGCTCAACGCGTGCGTCGAGGCGACATGCAGCCAGCGGGACTCGCGCCCCACGCGCATGCAGCTCTCATCGAAATGCACCACGGGTTGCCCGCGTAGCGCCTGCCGGATCTGCTCAACGGCTGGCACCAGTAACTGCGCGGCCTGATCAATGCTGTGCTGGACGGTTCCCGTAACCACATGCAGACCAAACAGGTCCTTCAGCGCCTGGGCGGTGCGCGCAACCGGCAACTGCTGGTATTGCGTCAGATAGACGGCTGCGGCGCGAATCTGGGGCCGTACTGAACCGCCTGGCTCACGCCCTTGGGAAATGCGCCCGAGTGATGCTTGCCGCAGCGGCACTGCGCGATCTGCACGCGATGCTCGGTCACCTCAAAGCGCGTGGGTGGCAAATCGATCACCTGACGGCCTTCGGGCAACACGGCCACGCGGGCTGCTGCGATGCGTTGGCCACATGCATCGCACACCAGCGCCACCGGGTGAATCTCGATGTGATCGGGTTGCGCGACGCGTTTGAGCGTCTTGCCCTTGTGCCCCGGTTGCGCGCCAGGCCTGGCCCCGCTCGTGCCGCGCAATGACTTCGGCTTGCGCCTTGGACCATCGCTTGACGGCGGCTTGCTGGAGTTATGACTGTCCTTCTCAAGCTTTGCCTCGAGCTCGTTCAGACGCCTCACCAGATCAACGATGAGTGCGTCCTTCTGCTCCGGTGTCAGGTCCTTGAGGTCGGGCATCTTCGTCATGTCCCTCACTATGCACAGCCTGGTAGCAGTTTACAAGCGCTGAATAGTTACGCCGCCGCAAAGAAAAGTAGGCAAAAGAAAGCGGCTCACACCGCCAACATTTCTTCCTGCCTGAGGGCCCCCAACCGGTCCCGCGCTTCACACGGCAACACGTCAGTTCGCGCTCGTTGCCAACGCTCTGCCGATGCGCCTCAACCGCTTCACGCCCCCGCATCGCAGCACGCCGCGCCAGATAGTCCACCGCCGCCCAGGTGGCAAACTGTGTGTAGGCTTTCGCGCCGTACGTGCATCACTCCGGACTGAGTAGCAAGGCTGGCGTTTCTGGTAAGAGCGCTAACCTGTGCGGTGCGACAACCTACCCACAGTTTGCCACTTGGGCGGCACACACCATTCGCTGCCGCTGGCCCGAATACGGGTGTTTGAAGCGGGTGAGGCGCTCATTCGAAGCGTTGGCAACGCACGCAAACAAAAGCGCCACCGCGTGAAGCGTAAGACCGGTTGGGGGCCCTCAGGCAAATACAAGAACTGGCGGTGTTAGCCGCTTTCTTTTGCCTACTTTTCTTTGCGGCGGCAAAGAAAAGTAGGTGCCGCCCCGCACAGGGGCGATGCGTGAAGCACGCTAACGCATCGCGGATGCCAGCGCAAAAGCCCGACCAAACCCTAACCGTCGAATAGCGAACGAACCGCGCACAGCGACGGCGTAGCCACAATTAGCATCGCGCTTTGCGCAATTGAAGCGTGGGGCGGCTGTGCGTCTGGTTCCGCCGGGTTGTCCGTCTTGATTGCTGTTACTTAACGGGCGAAGCAGTGCTCGGAGTCGCCAGCGTGTTGTTGACCCCATAAGCGCTAGTGGCGGGCGTCGAGCTATTGTTCGTGCTCTGCGCGCTCGAGTTCGGCGAACGGTTGGTCATGCCACTGTCCGAGTTGGTGCCGCCAGGCGTGCCATAGTCACTCGTTGGCTTGGCGGCGGCTGGCGACACCGTGCTTGGGGTCGCCAGCGTGTTGTTCTGCGCATAAGCGCCGCCCGACAGCGTGAGTGCGGCAATGGCCGCGAGCAATATGCTACTTGTCTTGTTCATGATCTGTTCCTCCTGATTGGAATGAAAATTAAAGGCAAACGGGCCATTTGTATTTCTCCTTGGCGCTCGTTGTATGTCAGGTCTTGTAGCAATCAGGCTCACGCGGTCGTTTGCGGTGGCACACACGATGCCGACCTGGTCCGCCTAAGACCCTCGCAGATGATCTCCACTTCGTTTAGACGCACCATGCCTTGCATTCCTCAATCACTTCATGCGCCAGGCAATAAGCCTTCTCGGCCGTCACTGCACCGCATTGAGGACACACAGCCTCCCACAGCGCAGGATTGAGCCGGTGCCAGTGACAACAATTTTAGAAACGCTGTCGCTGATAATTAAGCGCATTATTCGCAAGGATGAATTTCGATTTTCGAGGTGAAGGGGTGCCGATCAACTACTGCGGCAGCGCAGCCAATGCGATCTCACTCGCGCTATTCAGTTGCTCGACTTGCCAGCACTTTTCGATCAATGCACGCGTTTGAGCTGGCGAAAGAATGCCGTCGGCGAGGTCAGCGAACTTCTTTTCGAGTTGCTGATCGGTCATCGGTACTTCGGTGCTGCCGATGGCATGCTGAATAAACTTGTGCAGCTTGGGTCCATCCTTGAGCGTGATCGTCATGTCCACCTGTTCCGGCTTGATCGCGGGATCGATGATCGCGCTCACCTTCTCGCCCAAGGCAACCGTCACCGGGTCGCGTACTTTCGCGTCGCTGAACTGTTCTTCGCCGCCCGCGCCGTCGATCACGGCAATCGCGACGGCATGGTAGATGCTGAATTACCGCGAAATCACCGAAGGATCTTTACGCACAGGTATCGACGGCCATCGTCGAACGCGCCACCGACGCAGACATCGAATCGTTATGGCGTGCCCATGGTCGTCTTGCGGAGGCCGCCGCTCAAGGCGACGTCGACGGCTATTTCTGGGCAAATGTCGCATTTCGCGACGAAGAACTTCGGGTATGCGGCAACGGTATCTTCAAGGAGGTGCTGGATTCGATGCGTAAGCGTACTAACCGTTTGCGCCGGTTGAGCACGTCGTTGCCGGGGCGTTTGCAGCGTTCGTGCGCCGATCATCAGAGCTTGTGCGAAGCCTACGCGGAGCGAGACGGCGTGCTGGCCGCAGCGCTCAACCGGTCGATCGTGTTCAGCGCGCTTCAGGCGATCGAACAGGCGTGGGAGCAGGTGCCTGTTGGCGTCGACAGAGTCGGCGCTGAAGAGCGGTAGTCGGCGTCTCTCTCAAGAACGAGATTCTGCGATAAACAGCAATCGACGATTGGAGCGCGTGCGCTCCAGATGTCAGTAGCAATGCGGCAGCATGATGTCGGCTTCCCGCTCGCGATGTCCATCGACTTCCCCGGTCTTCCGCCTATCTCCTCTCAACTGAATCCAAGGGTTTCCACCTATTTGGCCGCTTTATTGGATTGATATATTGAATCCACGGATACAAATATCCAGTCTTACATAGAGATTTCACTTAAAGCGAGCCGATCAGGCAGACCATGGAAGAAAGCGTTCATTCTTTTCGCGCAGGATTCGCCGTCACGGCGGAAGAAGAGGCGTATGCCTATGTGCTGTATCGCATCCGTATGGGGAGTACCGCGCCGGCGACCGCCTGATCCCCGAAGAGATAGCGGCCGAGATCGACACGAGCCGCATGCCCGTGCGCGAAGCATTCCGCAGGCTCGCAAGCGAGGGTCTCGTCGTCATCAGGCCAAACCGCGGCGCGATCGTGCGCGGGCTGGATGCCGACGAAATGGAAGAGGTCTTCTGCATGCGTGGCGCGCTCGAGGGACTTGCAGCGAAGCTGGCGCTGCCGGTCATCACGCCCGCGCACATCGCTGAACTCGCACGGTTGCTGGAAGTGATGGAAAGCCACGAGCAGGACGCGCATCAGTGGGTGAGCGCGCATCGGAATTTCCACGAGTATCTGTGTCAGTTGAGCGGCCGCAAACGTCTGGTCGCGCAGATTGCCGGCCTGCATACCGTCGTCGAGCCTCACATGCGTCTCTGGCTGCAACTTGCCGACAAGCAGATGACCTCGCGCGACGACCATACGACGATCATCGACGCCATCAAAAGCGGGGACCCCTTGGCCGTCGAGGCGACCGTTCGGGAGCACATTGAAGCGACGGTGCCGGCGCTTCGACAATGGATGACGTCGGGCCGCTAGGAAAACATGCCCTCCATAGCGGTGAATTTTTTATAAACATTAGTTGTACGAATATAAAACGAGTGCGGCGGAAGCGCATGGCTGCACATGTCTTACACCAAACCTTTTGAGCCTCGACATGAAACGACTCGCGAAGAATCTGCTGGGACTGGCCATATGCATGATTGCCCTGAATGCACATGCGAAGGAATGGAAAGACATTCGCATCGGCTACGAGGGCGCCTATCCGCCGTTTTCGTCGATTCAGCCGGACGGCAAACCGGTGGGTTTCGATATCGACATCATTCACGCGCTATGCGCGCAAATGCATGCGAACTGCACGCTGGTCCAGATCAACTGGGACGGCCTGATTCCCGCATTGCAGGCCGAGAAGATCGACGCAATCGTCGCGTCCGTTGCGATCACGGCCGAGCGCAAACAGAAGGTCGACTTCACCGAGAAGTACTACAACTCGCCGCGCAGACTGATCGCACCGAAAACGAGCCCGATCAAGGACGCGACGCCAGCCGAGCTGAAAGGCAAGCGCGTCGGCGTGCAGCGGGGCACGCTGGCCGACAAATACGCAAGTGCGTACTGGGCGCAGAGCGGCGTGCAGATCGTGCGCTATGCGACGCAGGACGAGGCTTATATGGATCTTCGCTCGGGCCGTCTCGATGCAGGGTTGCAGGACGCGACGGCTGCGTACAGCGCGTTTCTGACCAAACCGGAAGGCGCGAACTTCCAGTTCGTCGGGCAGCCGATTCTCGGCGCGACGCCGCAACAGAAAGCGCTGCTCGGTGAGGGCTACGGCATCCCTGTGCGCAAGGGCGATGACGATCTGAAGCAGCAGTTCAATCAGGCTATCGACGCGATCCGCGCAAACGGCGTGTATCTGTCGATCGAGAAAAAGTACTTCAATTTCGACATCTACTGATATTGCCGGCAAGGCCCCGCGAGCGCACGTCGGTCGCGGCCTCCAACAAGTCATCACGGGTGGAACCATGCTCGAACTCCAGCGGTATTTCCCCGCGTTATTACAGGGCGCCGGAATTACGCTCATGCTCGCTGTGCTGTCCGTGGTGCTCGCGGTGTGCCTGGGCATGGCTGGCGCGGTGGCAAAGCTGTACGGCTCGCGGGCGGTCGTTTCGATGGCTTCGGCCTACACCACGCTGATCCGCGGCGTGCCCGAGTTCGTGATGATGCTGCTCGTGTTTTACGGCGGGCAACTGATCCTCAACCAGCTGGCGTCACTGGTGGGTCTTCATGCGCCGGATGTCAACGCATTCGTTGCCGCCGTGCTGACCATCGGTTTCATCTTCGGCGCCTATTACACGGAGACGTTTCGCGGCGCGATTCTGAGCGTGCCGCGCGGCCAGATGGAGGCAGCTCGCGCCTACGGCTTTTCGGGCTGGCTTGCGTTCCGGCGCATCCTGTTCCCGCAGATGATGCGCCTCGCGCTTCCCGCGGCCGTCAATAACTGGCTGGTTCTGCTCAAGGCGACGGCCATTGCGTCGCTGATCGGGCTGCACGATGTGATGTTCATTGCCGACCAGGCGGGCCGCACGACGCAGGCACCGATGACGTTCTACCTTGCGGCCTGCGCGGTGTATCTGGTGGTGACATCGGGCTCGACGGCCTGTCTTGCGCGGGCACGCACGTATCTTCATAGAGGTGTTCGGGAAGGGAGCCTGCACCGATGACATATGAACAGCTCGGACAATTGTTTGCTTCGTACGCGAGCGGTCTGTGGGTAACGGTTCAACTCACGGTTTTCTCTCTCGTGCTGGGTTTGCTGATCGCCATTCCACTCGCTGTGCTGCGTGTGTCGTCCAACCGTTTCGTCAGTGGGCCGGTTGCCGTTTACACATGGTTCATGCGCGGCACGCCGTTACTCGCGCAACTGATGATCGTGTACTACGGGTTCGGCCAGTTTCAGTGGATGCAGGACGCGTGGCAGCGCGGCACGCCCATTCTTTCGTTATTGCGCGATCCCTACGACTGCGCGCTGATTGCGCTGACAGCGAACACCTGTGCCTACACGACGGAGATTCTGGCGGGCGCATTGCGCGCAACACCGTACGGCGAGATTGAAGCAGCGCGAGCCTACGGCATGAGCCAGCTAACGACATGGAGAAGAATTCTTCTGCCCTCGGCGCTGCGCCGCTTCATTCCTGCGTATAGCAACGAAGTGATTCTGATGCTGCACGGTACGTCGATTGTGAGTGGCATCACGATCGTTGATCTGACGGGCGTCGCGCGCGATTTCTATGCGAACTACTACGCGCCGTTCGAAGCATTCATCTCCGTCGGGACCGTGTACTTCGGGCTGACCACCATCATCACACTTCTGGTCCGCCTCACCGAACGCCGATACCTGGTTTATCTGCGCCCCCAGAACTTTGCCACGCTCGCTAAAAGCTAGAACTAGCCATATGAATGCTTTGACTGTCGAAAATCTGCACAAACGGTATGGCGATAACGAAGTGCTCAAGGGCGTTTCGCTGTCGGCAAAAAGCGGTGACGTAATCAGCATGATCGGCTCGTCGGGGTCCGGCAAGAGCACGTTCCTGCGGTGCATCAACTTTCTCGAATCGCCGTCGTCGGGCCGCGTGAGCCTCAACGGAAATGAAGTACGCACCTCGACCAACGGAAGCGGCGAAATCCGCATCAGTGATCCCGCGCAACTGAGGCGAATGCGCACGCGCCTCGCGATGGTCTTCCAGCACTTCAATCTATGGGCGCACATGACTGTGCTGGAGAACGTCATGGAAGCGCCGAGGCACGTGCTGAAGCTGACCAGGACCGAGGCCACGGAACGCGCTGAACGCTATCTGGAGCAGGTCGGCATGACGCGTTTCGCGGATGCTTACCCATCGCATCTGTCGGGTGGACAGCAGCAGCGGGTTGCGATTGCGCGGGCGCTCGCGATGGAGCCCGAAGCGCTGCTCTTCGATGAACCCACATCGGCGCTCGACCCGGAACTCGTCGGCGATGTGCTCAAGGTCATGCGCGATCTCGCGGAAGAGGGCCGCACGATGATCGTGGTCACGCACGAGATGGGCTTTGCGCGCGAGGTTTCCAATCATGTGGTCTTTCTTCATCAGGGTGTGATCGAAGAAGAAGGGCATCCACGTGAAGTCATGAAAACGCCGCGAAGCGAGCGCCTTCAGCGATTCCTGTCGGGAGCCATGAAGTAGTCCCAATGCCGCACGACGAGAACACCAACGTGGATGAGACGAATCAAGGAACCAACCCATGCAAAACCTGAAGCAGAACGACATCAATCACTACCTTCACCCCTACACCAATCTGAGTCTTCATCGCGAAGTCGGACCGATGGTGATCGAGCGCGGCGAAGGTGTCTACGTCTACGATTCCGAAGGCAACCGCTATCTTGAAGGACTCGGCGGGCTATTCTGCGCATCGCTCGGTTTCAGCGAAACACGGCTCGCGGATGCTGCCGACAGGCAGATGAGAAAGCTGCCGTTCTATCACGCGTTCGGGCACAAGTCGTCGGAACCTTCCATTCTGCTGGCTGAGAAGCTGATTTCGATGGCGCCCGTGCCGATGTCGAAGGTGTTCTTCGCGAACTCGGGGTCCGAGGCCAACGATACGGCCGTCAAGCTGATCTGGTATTTCAACAACGCGATCGGCCGGCCGCAGAAGAAGAAAATCATTTCGCGTACACGCGCCTACCATGGCGTGACGATTGCATCGGCGAGTCTTACGGGGTTACAGAACAATCATCGCGACTTCGACTTGCCTATCGACAGGATTCTGCACACCGACTGCCCGCATTTCTATCGATACGGTTTGCCCGGCGAGAGCGAAGAACAGTTCGCCACGCGCTGCGCCGAGTCGCTTGAACGGCTGATTCTCGAAGAAGGCGCGGACACCATCGCGGCGTTTTTTGCGGAACCGGTCATGGCATCCGGTGGCGTGATCGTGCCGCCTGCCACGTATATGGAGAAGATTCAGTCCGTGCTGAAGCGCCACGACATTCTGCTCGTGGCCGACGAAGTCATCTGCGGTTTCGGACGCACGGGGAACATGTTCGGCTCGCAGACTTTCGGCATGCAGCCCGACATGATCACGATGGCCAAGCAGCTATCCGCAGGTTATCTGCCCATCTCGGCGTTGATGGTCAACGAGCGCATCTATCGCGGCCTCGTCACGGAGAGCGAAAAGATCGGCACGTTCGGGCACGGGTTCACGTACAGCGGTCACCCCGTGTGCGCGGCCGTCGCGCTGGAGACGCTGAACATTTACGAGCAGGACGGCATTCTCGAACATGTGCGAGCCGTCACGCCACACTTCCAGGAGCGGGTGGCCGAGCTTGGCCGGCATCCGCTCGTCGGCGAAGCGCGCGGCTCCGGGCTGCTTGCCGCCGTCGAGCTGGTGGCGGACAAGGCGAGCAGGGAGCCTTTCGCGCCGTCCGAGGGCGTCGCGGTCTATGCCGGCACGCGCGCGTTGTCGCATGGACTGATTACGCGTGCGTTGGGCGATACCGTCAATTTCTGCCCGCCGCTCATCGTGAGCCGTGCGCAGATCGACGAAATGTTCGATGCCGCGAAGCACGCGCTCGACGACACGCTCGCATGGCGCAAGACGCTGAACAACAACTGATGGGACGGGCAAACAGCATGAGAGATTTCGAGCAGCCGGGACGATCGCTGGTGATGTCGAAGGACGGCATGGCGGCGACATCGCATCCCGCTTCGACGCTTGCCGCCGTGAAGATTCTGGAAGCGGGCGGCAATGCAATGGATGCGGCGATTGCGGCCTGCGCCGCGCAATGTGTGGTCGAACCCGGCTCGACAGGGATAGGCGGCGATTGCTTCGCGCTTTATTCGCGTGGCGGTGGCGACGACATCATCGCCTTCAATGGCTCAGGATGGGCGCCGCAGGCGGCCAGCGTGCCCGTGCTCAGGTCGATGGGCGTGGCGTCGATCGAGCGCCATTCGCCTCATGCCGTGACGGTGCCGGGCGCCGTCGAAGCATGGGCGACGCTGGCGCGCGATCATGGCTCGATGCCGTTCAAGTCGCTGTTTGCCCCGGCGATCAAACTCGCGAGCGAGGGCTACGCCGTAGCGCCGCGCGCGGCCGCCGACTGGGCGAATCAGGTCGCATTGCTGCGGCTGGACAAGACGAGCCGCGAGCAGATGCTGATAGACGGCGCTTCGCCGGCAGCGGGAACGCTTCACCGGCAGCCGTTGCTCGCGAAGTCGCTGATGGCCATCGCCGAAGCGGGTCCGCGTGTCTTCTACGAGGGCTTCATCGCCGAGGATATGGTCGAGTGTCTGACGAGTAGGGCGGCCTGCACACGCTGGACGACTTCGCGCAGTATCGCGGCGAATACGTGCAGCCCATCAAGGCGAGCTTCCGTGGCTACGAGGTGCATGAGTGTCCGCCGAACGGGCAGGGCATCATCGCGTTGCTGATACTCAAGATTCTCGAAGGATTCGATGCGACCGACGATCCGCTCGGCGCTGACCGGTTGCACCGCGAAATCGAGGCGACGCGGCTTGCGTATTCGATCCGCGATGCGCTGCTCGGCGATCCGCGCGGCCAGCCGCTCGATATCGACCGGCTGCTATCGGACGAAACCGTGTCGACACTGCGCGCCCGGATCTCACTCGAGCGCGCCATGACGGACGTGTCGACGTACCGTCCCGCCGATCACAAGGACACGGTCTACATCTGCGTCGTCGACAAAGACCGCAACTGCGCGAGCTTCATCAACTCGCTCTTTCATCCTTTTGGCAGCGGTATCATGGCGCCGCACAGCGGCGTGATGCTGCACAACCGCGGACAGAGTTTTGCCGTCGAAGAAGGGCATCCCAATGCGATTGCGCCGCACGCAAGACCGATGCACACCATCATTCCCGGCATGGTCACGAAGAACGGCAAGGTGCAGATGACCTTCGGCGTGATGGGCGGTCACTATCAGGCGATGGGGCACGCTCACTTTCTGTCGAAGGTGCTGGACTATGGGCTGGACATGCAGTCGGCCATCGCATTGCCACGTGTGTTTCCGCAGCCGGGCACGGGTGTCGTCGAAGCTGAGTCCACCTTGCCGGTGGCAACGCGTGACGAACTGACCCGGCGCGGTTTCAGGCTGGTGCCGCCGAACTGGGCCATCGGCGGCGCGCAGGCGATCTGGATCGACTGGGAAAACGGCACGCTCGCCGGTGCGTCGGATCACCGCAAAGACGGCTGCGCATTGGGCATTTGACCCGTCCCTGCGGTACGACCGGCTGCATGCCACTACGTCGATGAGTATAGGGTTTGTACCTATCCCAACAACATTCAATTGTTCTACGAGGACTTAATTACGAGCCGCCTCCGGCCTAGACTTGCTTCACCGAAACGCAAACGGGTGTTTGCGAAGCAATCAAAGCCTGGAGGTAAGTATCATGAAACTCGTTCAATCGCTCGTTGTTGCTGCTGCCCTCGCAATTCCGGCTGTCTCGTCGTTCGCCCAATCCAACCAGGCGGTCGCACCAATCAATACCCAGCAGACGGTTGACGCTGCTGCAGATGCCGGCGGCGTCGCCGATGGCACGTCGGCATCGGGTGCTCATCAGCAACTGCATTCGTTCCGCAGCGCTGTTTCGCGCGTGGGCCACAAAATCGAAGGCTCGATCCGCCCGGATGCAAACGATGGTATGAAGCCGGTGTACTTCGGTTCGTAAATCCCGGATTGACTGCGGGGGACTGTCGAAGTACCGGCGTCTGACAGTGGTCGACCTGTAGAGGTATTCGCTTCGAGACGCGCGCGGGCTTGCCTGTGCGCGTCTGGTTTGTTTCTTCCGCTGTCTTGCCACACCCTGCAAGGGCGTTCAATAAACGCGAGACAGGAAGCCCTGGATCTGTGCCACCACGCCCGCGCCTTCGCCCACTGCCGAAGCGACACGCTTGGTCGACCCTGAGCGGACATCGCCAATCGCGAAGACACCTTCCACGCTCGTCTGCAACGATATCGACAGCATGTTCGCATCGGGAAGATCGATGCCCGTCCGTACGAAACCGTTGATGTCGAGCGAGATGCCGCATGTATTGAGCCAGCTCGTGTTGGGATCCGCGCCGATGAACACGAACAGGTGATGGAAGGTCATATTCCCTTCGATTCCCCCGGCGCCGCGATAGTGCACACGGTCGAGACGCTCGATTCCTTCGAGCGCGGTCAGTTGGACCCGCGTATGAACCGTCACGTTCGGCAGCGCCAGGACGCGCTCGATCAGGTAGTGCGACATGCTGTCCTCGAGCGTCGCGCCTCGAATGAACATGTGCACATGCTCGGCGTGCGAGGCGAGAAACACGACAGCTTGGCCCGCCGAATTACCGCCTCCGATCAGCAATACCGGCTCCCTGCGACATAGCTTCGCTTCGATCGGGGTAGCCCAGTAATAGACGCCACGGCCCTCAAAACGCTCGAGATCCTCGACGACGGGGCGCCGGTACTCTGCGCCCGTCGCGATGACCACGGTGCGCGCGGTGATTCGACGGCCATTGGTCAGTTCCACGACGGGCGGTTGCTTGTCGCAATACAACGCCCTGACCTCGCACGGAATGCCGATATGCGCACCGAACTTCTGCGCTTGAACGAAAGCGCGATCCGCGAGAGCGTGACCCGTGATGCCCGTGGGGAAACCGAAAAAATTCTCGATGCGTGCGCTCGCGCCGGCCTGGCCTCCGGGGGCGCGACAGTCGAGCACAGCGACCGACAATCCCTCGGATGCTGCATAGACGGCTGCCGCAAGTCCGGCGGGACCCGCGCCGACGATCGCCACATCATAGACATGGGCCGGGTCGAAGTCGGGAATCAGTCCAAGACACGACGCGAGCTGCCCCTCATCAGGGTTGCGCAGCACCGTGCCGTTCGGACAGACAACGAGCGGGAAGTCATCCGGCTGAGGTGTCAGTCCTTCGAGCAGCGCGATGGAATCAGCGTCCTGCTCCGCATCGAGTGTGACGTTTGGATAGGTGTTTCGGCGCAGGAAATTCTGCAACGCGAGCAGCCGGGGATTCCCGGGCGCGCCGACCAGAACGGCACCGTTCACGCGTTCCATTGCAACGAAGCGCCTGAGAATCAGCGCGCGCATGATCTTTTCGCCAAGCTCGGCTTCACCGATCAGAAGCGGACTGAGGTCGTCGGGCCGGACCAACACGGCTTCGACATCTTCAATGACACAAGAATCCACGAAGGAAGGCTTGTTCGAAAACTGGTTCACGTCGGAAGTGAACTCGCCGCGTTGGGTGAACGTGTGAATGATCTGCTCGCGGCCGAGACCGTCGCGGGCGACAGCCCGGATCTTGCCGGACAGCAGCACAAACATGCCCGGGGTGCGCTCCCCAACACGATAGATCATTGTACCTTTGGGATAGCGCGACACTCTGCCAAAGCGCCGCACTCTGCTGATTTCAGCTTCGGTGAGGATGGGAAACAGTTGCTGGAGGCGTGGATGACTGCGCACGAACGGGGCGTCGGTCATCGCATCGTCGTCGCTGCGGGTCGCGCCTTCTGCGGGCAAAGGGGAGGGCGTGGCGCCGCCCGGTACGGACTCGTTGCTCATCCGTAAGCGGCAGCTTTAGCACACCGAAGGGAGAATCGTGCAACTGATGGTCGTGCGTAGGGGCACCGCTGAGGAGCGCCGGGTGTGTCAGCCGTCCTGTGCCCTGGCCTCTTGATGCCGCGCATAGTTGAATGGCAAGAGGTCCGTCACGTCGGCGTCCGGTGGACGCTGCGGCAGCTCCTTGAGTACGTGCAACAGGTAGTCGTACGGTTCGACACCGCAGGCACGGCACGTCAGCATGAGACTGTAAATCGTGGCGCTCGCTTTTGCGCCGTCGACCGTGTCGCTGAACAGCCACGACTTTCTCGAAGTGGCGAACGGCCTGATGTCCCGCGCGCAGATATTGTTGTCTATTGCGGCTCGCCCGTCAGTGACGTAGCGGCTCAGGTATTCCCACTGGTTGCGCGTATAGGCGATTGCCTTACCGAGCAGGCTCTGGGGCGTCACCTTCGGCGCCAGTTCGTCAAGCCACGCTTTGAAGGCATCGAGCACTGCCACGCTGTGTTTCTGCCGCAGATCGTATGTGTAGTCGGCACGTGTCTGGCCGGCAGGCAGATCGCCTTTGGCCAGCGCCTCGACACGGTACAGGGCCTGGAAGTATTCAAGCGCCTTTGCCACACGAGCGTTCGGCGGCTTCGGTTTTGCGCCATCCCCTTTCTTCTGCGCTGCCTTGTCCGCCTTGACGAACAGCCTGCGCGCGTGCGCCATGCAGCCGAAGTGCGTTGCCTTTTTCAGCGTGCGCCACGCACTGTATCCGTCGCTTACCAGCATGCCGCTGTAGTCGCCGAGGAATTTCTTCGGATGCTCCTGGCCTCGCCCCGGCTGGTACTCGAACAGCACCACAGGTTCGGGGCAGTCTTCGGCGCTGCGGTAGACCCACGCATAGCTTTTACTCTGGGCTGATCTGCCGGGTTCCTTGAGCACCTGAAGCGTGGTCTCGTCGCCGTGGATCAGCGACTGCGACAGCAATGTCCTGTACAGCGCGTCGTACAGGCGGGTGTAGTGCAATTCGCTGGGGCGGATGACCCAGTGTGCCAGCGTGCCCCGGCTCACCGGAATCTGCCAGCGGGCCATGGCGGCCTGCATCCGGTACAACGGCATGCCGTCGACGTATTTCGCGGTCGCCACCGTCGCGATCACCGACGCATCCGCATGACTGCCCGGGAGTGGCTGTACCGGCATCGGTGCGAGGACGACCGGCGTCTGTTCGGCGTGACGCTCACAGTGCCGGCACGCGTACTTTGCACGCACGTTCTGGTGAACCGTCCACTTGACCTCCACATGCAGCTGTTCGCTGATGTCCTCGCCGATACGATGCATCGGATTGCCACAACACGGACAACCTCGCTGCTCTTCCGGCAGATCGTACTCGATGCGTTCGCGCTTCAGGTACGCCGGCAAAGGCTTGCGTCCCGCCTTGCGCCGCTCAGGCTTGCCGGCCGGTGGCAAGCCGGTGTCAGGCAGCGCCGGCTGGATACCTTCGTCGTCCTCGTCGCAGGGTTCGCTCCGGGCAATCTGCTCGGCTTCGTCGAACACGCGATCCTTGCGTTTTTCGCTTTTCGGCGCGTAACGCTCGGCCGTAAGCAGGCGGACCTGTTCCTCGAGCTGCCCGACGCGCTGGTTCAGTTCGTCGATGTGTTTCGCGTCGCCGGCTACCCGAGCTTCGAGGGCGTGGATATAGCCCTGGACAGCCCGGGGTACGCGCTTGAGGTCAGGTGCATTCTTCATGCGCTCCAGGATAGCGAAGCGCGGTGCGCCGTGGGTTTACGTCAATTTGTAAAAGGCGCCCGACCGTTGTTTACGTGCAACGTACCGGGCTAGCTGGCGTGCTCGTAATAGCGTGCAGGATGACGGCGAAGCGCGTCGATGTTGATGCCATCGAGCAGCCAGTGGAGCTGCTGCGTCGTCAGCTCGATCACTTCCTGATCGCGTCGCGGCCACACGAAACGGTCTTGCTCGAGGCGGCGCAATAACAGCCAGAAGCCGGTGCGCTCGTACAGCAGGAGCTTGATCCGGTTGCATTTGCGGTTGCGAAACCCGTACACGGCGCGCGCGAGCGGATCCAGTCGCATCGAATTCTCAACCACGGCGGCAAGGGTATTGATACCGCACCGGAAGTCGACCGGCTCGCGATGCAGATAGACCTGCAGGTCGTCAGCGAAGCGCAGCATCACCGGCTCCTCAATGCGTCGATCATCGCTGTGAGCAGCGCCGTGTCCTGTTGCATACATTCAAGTTCGAGACTCACCCCGTTGGGCAACTGCGCCATCAGGCGTGACGGCAACGGCGGGCGTTGCGATGGGCGCATCGGTTCACGCCGTGCAGCAGCCGGCTGGGCGTCGGGCAGGGACGGCATGTGAGGCAAGTGCACAGGTTCGGCATCAACCACTTCCAGAACAGGAACAAATGCCGGCGCACTGGCTGGTGTCGGCTGCCGCTCAGTTCGGGAGCGTGTCTTTTTACGTTCGAGGCCAATCCACTTGCGAAGCTGGTTGGCGTTCACGCCAGCCTTCAATGCCAGCCCGGCAACGGAGGCTCCCGGCTTCTGGCACGCTTCGATCAGCTTGCGCTTGCCATCACGGTCGTACCGGTTCTTGCCGTCGGCCGATTTACCGATCACCCGCAATGGCAGGAAGTCAAAGTCAGTTTGTAGGTCAGTCATAAGCTGCGTCCGCAATGTGGTGGCTGCGGACGCAATCTTGTTCCTTCTCATACACCGGTTCCAGATGAGTCGGAACTACCGCTTACACTCATCCTCCAGCGGCTAGCGGGTGAAACCGCGACCGACACGGTCAAGCGCCTCGCGATCTGAACGAATCATCTCAAGCGAGAGGGCGCCGCTGAGTGACATTTCGGCTTTGAACTCGCTGCGGAAGGTGGCGCGCAACTCAGTATTGGCGCGGTCCCGCAGGACTGCGTTGCCTCGGGCCAATCTTGCCGGGGAAATGGGACAGCAGCCATCTTCCGATATCCCATGCCATGCCAACGCGCGTTACTCGCGTGCCCTTGACGAGAGGCCGTTGTTTGCCATCGCGCCGAAGCGGGCGTCATGACGTCGGGTGGCTCTTGCAGGAACAATCGATGAAAAATGCGTGGCACGTATGCCGTCAGGCAGGAGTTGCATCGACTCCACGCATCATCTTATCGACCTGGCGAATGCCGCGCATCGAAGGTGTCATCGAATCTGCTTGCGATGCCAACTCTCACCAATAGTGAGGCAAAGGGGATCGATATATCTGCTCGATTGCATGGCGGATATTTTCAGGAGACCTGCGGGCCTGGTGCCGGCACCCGTGCTTATTGCGGCATGGTCGCGTCCGCGGCGGCGCGCTTCGGACGCGCCGCGTGCCAGCTATGCGCACGCGCGAGGAGGTGCTTCGGGATTCGGGCGACCGGGATGGACGCGCGCATGCTCAGGATCGCAAATGATGCCGATTCCATTCGTGCCCATCCGCAGCATCACGTCAAGTGCATCCCACCCTGGCACGTGGCTGCGCGCGACAATCCTATACCTGAGCAAATGGACGCTCATATGGCCAATGCGCTTCGGCAACTGTCATTCGCCTCTCAAGGGTTGTCCCGAACGGGGCGGCCGGCTGCATACAGCCATCGGAGCTTCTGCTAGAAAGAATGGACATACGCAAGGGATCTCGCGCCTCATGTTCCATACAATCGGGAGCACCCGTCCGGCAACCGCCATGACCTTCGTCTCATGCACGAAAGGGCGGCTGAATATAAGGCGGCGATTACTTTGACCCGCCCGAGCCGTGACCGCCTCCGCCGTGACCGCCTCCGCCGTTCCCGCCTGCGCCCGAACCGCCTGCGCCGTGACCGCCTGCACCGGAACTGCCTGCACCGGAACTGCCTGCACCGGAACTGCCTGCACCGGAACTGCCTGCACCGGAACTGCCTGCGCCCGAACCGCCAGCACCGGAACCGCCTGCACCGGAACTGCCTGCGCCCGAACCACCTGCACCGGAACTGCCTGCGCCGTGACCACCCGCACCGGAACCACCCGCACCGGAACCACCCGCACCGGAACCACCTGCACCGGAACCGCCTGCACCGGAACCGCCTGCACCGGAACCGCCTGCGCCCGAACCGCCTGCGCCCGAACTGCCTGCGCCCGAACTGCCTGCACCGGAACCGCCGGCACCGGAACCGCCCGCACCGGAACTGCCCGCACCGGAACTGCCCGCACCGGAACTGCCTGCGCCGTGACCACCTGCACCGGAACCGCCCGCACCGGAACCGCCCGCGCCCGAACCGCCCGCACCGGAACTGCCTGCGCCGGAACCGCCCGCACCGGAACCGCCCGCACCGGAACTGCCAGCGCCGGAACTGCCAGCGCCGGAACTGCCTGCGCCGTGACCGCCAGCACCGGAACTGCCAGCACCGGAACTGCCTGCGCCGGAACTGCCAGCACCGGAACTGCCAGCACCGGAACTGCCAGCACCGGAACCGCCAGCACCGGAACCGCCAGCACCGGAACCGCCGACACCCAAACCACCTGTGCCGTGACTGCCTGCAGACTGTCCTTCAGCCACCCGCAGCGAAGCAGAATTCGGAGAAGGTGCATTGCGGTGATCGGACGGAGCGGAAGACACGGGCGGGGCAAGCTCAGCACTGCCAATTGCAGTTCCCCGGGCAGGAGGTGACGATGACTTCGACACATGACCGGACGAAGACGCTTGTTGCGTTGGCGATGTGGGTCGGCTGATCTCGGGCGCATGCCGCGTGATTGCTCTCACGTGCGGCGTCGAATGGCGGCGATTCTGTGTCGCGGCGACGCTTGTTTGAGCGGGCCCTCGTGTGACCGACTGTGGCACAGCAGAATCAGGAGTAGGTCCAGCGCGGTGATCGGACGGAGCGGAAGACACAGGCGGGGCGAGTTCAGCGCTGGCAACCGCGGTTCCGCGAGCGGGAGGCGACGATGGTAGCGCGACATGACCGGACCAGGACGTGCGTTGCGCTGGTGACGTGAGTCCGATGATCCCGAGCGCCTGATCAAAGTCGAACCGATTGCCATACGCGACGATACCCATGACCCCGACAGCGAATGCGCTTGCCGACGCAATCCAAAGCGCAAAGCGTCTGCTCCGCGCAAACGGTGCGGCCTTGATGTCGGCATCCGGGCTACCTGCACCCGAATGCGCAAGCTCGGCATGTCTGAACATTACAACACGCCTCGAGTCGTTTCGTCTGATCCTTCCATTCGCTACGTTCATGTGCCGTGCCCTCGCGGGAGTGCTCATCGAAATGAGCCGCGGGACCGTTCTGCGTGTTCGATCCCCAGGTTCCGCCATGGCATTGGGAGCGGTGTACCTGCGTTTCTATCGTAAGCCTTTGAGCTATGAAGACGCTCGCCATATTCCTGGCCGATCCGGACGGGTGGCCGGAGTCGCTGTCCGGCGTGCTTTTCCGCGATGACTCCACAGTTGGCGTCTTTCTCATCGAGCATCCAGCCGGGCATTACACAGTTCAAAGGCAGTAACCCACCCGTCGGATAACACCACGAACGCGGTACACGCGGAACAGTCGCCCACGACAGGTCTGATGGCCGATCCCATCATGGGCACTCCCCTGGAAGACCCTTATGACGACGAGTTCCAGAAAGACTTCGACACTCACTACGCGGATACAGGCAGCGCCTATGAAGAATATCGGCGCGCCTACACACATGGCGCCACGCCCGGACAGGACGAGCGATATCGCGAGCAGGACTGGCAACGGGTTGAGTCGAGCGCTCGCGAGGATTGTGAGTCGCGTTACCGCTGAAAGCGGGTTGATCCTCCCCAACGCGAAGGCCTGCGGCCGCGAACTGCGCGTTATGAGAAAAGCGCCAGGATCGTGCGGAGACCGATGCGCGAATGCGTTCGGGTTCGGGAACGCGGTGCCTTGCTTCCCGTGCTACAAGTCGTAGCGCTTCGCATGCAGTGGCTCGACATCGTATGCGGCGCGCCTTAGCGAAGTGCAGCCGCCACCGCCTCATCAATCTGCAGCGCAAAGCGCGCGTCGACATCGGGCACCGTGAAGCCAATCGACAGTTCCAGATACGCGTCGCCTAGCACCAACTGAACGAATGTCGCTGCCCGCAATGCAGCAGTCGATTCGTCAAATCGCTTTCGCAGAATTTTTGCGGCGAAGGCACGCACGACCTTTGCCCCGTTTTCGTAAAACACCTGGCCGAGTTCCGGAAGACGCTCGGCCTCAGCAACGATGGCCCGGTAAAGCCGCAGATTATCCGGCGTGATAAGGACTTGTGCCAACACCCATCCCAACTCGCGCAACTCGACTTCGGGTGATCCATCGGATTTCTCGTTCTGAGCGCTGGCAAGAAATCCCCCCGCCTGAGCACACATCGAGCTCACCAGACCAACGAAGAGCGCCTCCTTCGACTTGAAGTGGCGGTAGACCGTCTGTTTGCCGACGCCAGCGACCGCGGCGACATCGTCCATCGTTGCCAGACCAAAACCCTGGCTTAAAAAAACGGTTTTCGCGCCGTCGAGGATGGCGGACCGCTTACGGCGTTGCAGCGGGCTCAGGTCGGGGAGAGAGGACGTGTTCATGTCAGATAAATACCAGATCGTCGAATAGTTGACAAGACTGGTCAGTCTCGTTTAGATTTGTCGAAACGAGACCGACCGGTCTCGTTTATATGGCTATTCAACGTGGCAGCCATCATTGGAGAACGCTTTGAAACTGTTCATGACAGGTGGTACTGGCTTCATCGGGCAAGCGGTCGCGCGCAAGGCGATCAGCCTCGGCCATCAGGTGACGGCGCTGGTGCGTGAGGACAGCTCGGCGGCCGCCGGCGCGCTGGCACGTCTCGGTGTGACCCTGCATTCCGGCGACCTGCGCGAGCCCCAGTCGTTCGCTGCGACAGCCGGTGCCGCTGATGGCGTGGTGCACGCCGCGTCGACCAACGATGCTTCGGCCGCTGCTGCCGATGAGGCTGCGGCTGTAGCAATGCTTTCGCATTTGCATCCGGGCGCGGCGTTCGTCTATACGTCGGGCACCTGGGTCTACGGCAATACGGAAGGGGAGCCCGTAACTGAAGCATCGGCGCTGAACCCGACACCCCTCATCGCCTGGCGGCCCGCAGTGGAGCAACAGGTGCTGGCGCTAGCAGCACGCCGCTCGATTGCTGCCGTGATCCTCAGGCCGGCAATGGTGCACGGCTACGGCGGCGGCATCTTTGGCATGCTTGCCGGCATGGTCCGTCAGACGGGCAGTGTGAGAGTCGTCGGCGATGGTCGCAACCACTGGCCTGCCGTTCACGTCGATGATCTCGCCACGGCCTACCTGAGCGCGGTGGAGCGGGCGGCAAGTGGGGACGGTCGGGTCGCGGGACAGATCTTCAACGTGGTCGCGGAAGAAGCCGTTGCTGTTGCCGAAATGGGTGAAGCGATTCGGGCCTCGGTCGGTGCCGATCGCCTCGAATACTGGCCGCTCGACGATGCTCGCCAATCGCTTGGGCCATTTGCTGACGCACTGGCGCTCGACCAGGCAGTAAGCGGTCAACATGCCCGGCAAGTTCTTGCGTGGGAACCCCACGGCCCCGGACTGATTGCTGACCTCTCTGTACAGAAGCACTTTCAGCACAGCAACGGAGCGTGACGATGGCGCTGAACACTGCATCTTTCGAATCGATTCTCGCGACGATCGTAGCGGTTCTGTTCGCGGTTGCCGGGGTGGTCAATCTCGCAGGACGCGGCGCGGTGAAGCGCGACTTCGCGCGCTGGGGTTACCCGGCATGGTTTCATTTGCTCTGCGGCGCTCTTGAGCTGTTGTGTGCGGCACTTCTTTTTGGACAACAAACGAGAGTCCTGGGCCTGACGCTGGCCGGTGCGATCCTGGTCGCCGTGCTCTTCACGTTGCTACGAAACCGGGAGTCGTTCCTGCATCTCGCGCCTGCGCTGATCTTCTCGGCCCTCATTGTGGCTACTGTGGCGCTCCGCGGTTGAGGCTCGATTGCTATAAGGGCGAGTCGGCAGTCCGTGCTGCAGGTCCTTGAAATGCGCACACGGATAGCGGCATTGGAGCAATTCAAACTTCATCACGAGCGTCATGCAGTGGCGCGAAGTGGTATTGCAAGGATGCCGGCTCCCTCGTTTCCGGACAGGGCGGCGTGACGCATGCGTGCGCCGCCGCCTTCCGTTAGGTGGTCGCAGAGCCTGGCTTTTCCGCATGACCGCCGAAGTCCTTGCGCATTGCGGAGAGCACGCGATTCGCGAACTCCGCTTCGCCGCGCGACGTGAAGCGTGCAAAAAGCGCGGCGCTCAGCACGGGCACAGGCACGCCTTCGTCAATCGCGGCATCGATAGTCCAGCGGCCTTCGCCCGAATCAGATACACGACCCGCGAAGGCCTTCAATTCGTCGTCGCGCGAGAGCGTGCCCGCAATCAGGTCGAGCAGCCATGAACTGATCACGCTCCCACGCCTCCACACTTCGGCGATATCGCCGAGATTCAGGTCGTACTGATAGAACTGCGGGTCGCGCAGCGGCGAGGTTTCCGCATCGATTTCGCGCGACTGCTTGCCCGCGTTCGCGTGTCGCAGGATGTTCAATCCTTCCGCGTACGCGGCCATCATCCCGTACTCGATCCCGTTGTGGACCATCTTGACGAAGTGGCCCGCACCTTGCGGTCCGCAATGCAGGAAACCCTGTTCAGCCGTGCTGCTGTCCTGCTGGCGGTCCGAGGTGCGCGGCGCGGCGGCGACGCCCGGCGCGAGCGCGGTGAATACCGGTTCGAGGTGCTTCACAATGTCTGTCTCGCCGCCGATCATCAGGCAATAGCCGCGTTCGCGGCCCGCCACGCCGCCGCTCGTGCCGACATCGACGTAATGCAGTTTTTTCGCACCGAGTTCGTTGCCGCGGCGGATGTCGTCGTGATAGTGCGAGTTGCCGCCGTCGATCACGATATCGCCCGGCTCTAGCAGCGGAACCAGTTTTTCGAGCGTCGAATCAACCACGGCCGCAGGCACCATGAGCCACACGGCGCGCGGTTTATTCAGCCTGGCCACCAGATCTTCGAGCGTCGACGCGCCGTCGATGCCTTCCTGCTGGAGGCGCTGCACCGCTGCGGGCTGGACGTCGAACACGACGCACTGCTGACCGCCCTGCGAAAGCCGCCGCACCATGTCGGCGCCCATGCGTCCCAGTCCAATCATTCCAAGTTGCATGTGCCGCTCCCAAAGTATGTGTTGAGCGAGATCTCACACGCGCAGCTTCTTTGCATGAGCGGCATCGTGTCCGTCGATCGGTGCGCGCGATCCGCGGCGTGTGCTTCTACCAGAGCGCGCAACAGAGAGAAAAGTTCCGGCCAGCGCTTTCATTTCGCCTATGAATTTGCCGGCAGTTGAAATCGATTCAGGCCCGGTTCTTCAGATTGCTGCAATCGGGGTTGGCAAGGGGCACGTGTGCATATTAGCGGCCTCATCTGACAAACTGTAATGGTCGGCACGTCCAATATGCGGGACGACCCGAATTGCCGCGTCCCGAACCTGCTTCTACTATCCACTTCCACCGCACATTGCAGCCAGACGCGCCGCCGGCCATGCGTCGCCAAAAGCGAACGCCTTGACCGGCTCGATCCCTATCGCACCTGGTGCACCTGGTCGATCTATCAGGAGGCAGCATGCTTAGCGCTCACGAATTCGCGACCTTGATGCTGGTCAAGGACTCCGCCGACCAGATTGCCGACCGGACGGAACTCGACGTATTACTCGACCGTCAGCTGGTCGCAATGGAGCGGTTGGCGGGAGGGGGCGTGCTGCCTCGCGTGACCCAGGACGGCGATTCCCTGCTTCGTACTCTTTCGCGCTTGCACTGAGATGTCGATCCATATGGACCACCGCCCGGATCGGGCAGTCAGTGCGCGATCATCGAATTGATGTGGCGAGGCTACGGGTCTTTCGTTGCCATCCACCGAACGACACGATCACTGATGGGGGAACCCTCAATGTCGATGATGCATCAGGTCGACGTAATGGGTATCGAGCCATCGGCTTGATCGTCCCTCGCTTGCGTTCCCGTGATAGCGGGCGGCAAGCCATAGCACCACGCCGACCACTAACATCACGGCCGGACCCATCAGGTACGCCATAAACGTTTCACTCACGACATCCTCCTTCAGGTCGGTCGTCGCACTTTCATTTTAGGCGACGGCCCGCGCCAGCGCGCCATTAGCGTTGCATCGCGCAGTCGCAATGTCCGGGGTCGCGCCAGCCGCGGATGGCGGACTGATGCACGTGTTCGCCGCTCAAGCGCAATTGTGAAAATGCGTCTCAGAGTACTTTCTTATCGTCTTTGCTCGACGGTGTTTTGAGTAGCTTGCCTTGAGGCATTGCGCTGTCGCTGGTTCGAATACGACTGACAAATTATCTGGCGGATAGCGACGAGATGTTTGTCTCACGTTTGCAGAGATCATTGAGTAACATTCATCAACGTTGCATTATTTAAAGTGGTGGCGGTAGTACTTTGCGTCGAATCAGTAGTTGCTGCTACAACGAAATGATTGAAAGAAGCGCAAACCCGCGAGTGTCGAAAAGCAGTCGGCTCAAAGCTGCTCGCTCTCTGATTGAGAGCAGATACACCCTCGAATTAGCCCGTGGATCGTCGGTGATCGCGAGTACCCTTACTCAATCCTCCCTAATGCAGGCGATCGGAGAAACATTGTCTGCTTTTGTCGCGAATAACGGAACCGGGGACCTCGAAGGTTTTGTCCTTGTCCTTGGCGAGCGATTAATTAAACGCGATAGGGCTGATGCGGCAGAAATGATCGGCAACTGGAAACCGGCGGAGTCCCGCTAATCTTGATGAGACTATTAACGCACGCAGCTATCGCCGAAATGTGAGGTTCCCCCCTTCAGCGCTACGTCTCGTCGATGGCCGTAAAGCATGATGAACTGGTTGAGAGAGTCGGCACTCGAACGAATCGCTTCAGTCAGAGCTGCTCCCGAATTTGTCAGCAACGCGACCACGTATTTGCAGGCGGCCACCGCGATGTGGGACGCGAGCGCATAGTAGATCGCGCGAGGCGTCGCGGAGGCGCTACGTCTTCGGCTGACTCATTGTGCTGCCATTATGGCTCTGCCCTTTGCCTCAGGTCGGCCAGAACATGCCGATCGCCGCCAGGCCCATTACGCCCGTTGCCAGCCATCCAATCCACAGCAACACACCCTTCAGGGCAAACTTCCCCATCACGTCCCGGCTGCCTGCCATCAGCATCACGAGCGCCATGATCGGCACGGCCGCGATCCCGTTGATGACGGCGCTCCAGTACAAGGCCTTGATGGGATCGAGATGCGCGAATGTGAGCGCAACGCCACCAAGAATTGCGACTGCAACGACTGCGTAAAACGGTTTCGCCAGGTTGACCTGCAAGGCAAGGCTATTTCGCCATTTCATCGCGCCCGCCGCCGCGTAGGCTGCCGACCCTGCGAGAACAGGCAAGGCGAGTAGCCCTGTTCCGACAATTCCAAGACTGAAGAGGGCAAACGCCATTTCTCCGGCGATCGGTTTAAGCGCGCTAGCTGCGTCGGCTGTCGTTTTCACCTCGACATGGTGGGCATGCAGCGTCGCAGCAGCGGATAGCATGATGAAGAAGGCAACGGCATTGGACAGCGCCATGCCAACCCACGTATCGATGTTGATCCGCTTGAGCTGGACACTCGCCTGCAGCGGCGCGCGTAATAGCGGTTGCTGGGAAGGGTGTGAACGGATCTCCTCGACTTCCTGAGACGCCTGCCAGAAGAACAGATACGGGCTGATTGTCGTACCCAGCACTGCGACGACTGTCGTCAGGTAGTCGCCTGAGAAGCTGACGGGTGGCTTGACGATGCTCACTCCTACCGCCTTCCAGTCGATCGGGATGACAAACGCCATGGCCACGTATGCGAACAGCGCAAGTGTCAGCCACTTCAGGAAGCGTGCGTAGCGCTCGTAGGTAACGAAGACCTGCAACAGGATAGAGGCGGCGCCAAGAAGTACGACGTAAAGCTGGACAGGTCCACCGAGCACGAGCTTTGCAGCAGCACCCATGGCTGCAAGATCGGCGGCGATATTGATCGTGTTGGCGACGAGCAGCACCAATACGGCCGCATAGAGAATGGGCGCCGGATAGTGACGGCGGAGATTTGTCGCCAGACCACGGCCAGTGACACGTCCCAGCCGTGCGCTGACGGACTGGATCGCGACCATGAGCGGGTAGGTGAGTAGCATTGTCCAAAGCAGACCGAATCCGAACTGCGCACCCGCCTGGGTGTAGGTTGCGATTCCGCTGGGGTCATCGTCCGCCGCGCCGGTAATCAATCCAGGACCGAGGCGCTTCATCCATGAACGCTCCGCCTCATCTTCGACAACAAGCTCCGGCTCGGCCTGTCCGTTTTCATATGTTTTCATGGTCACCGCCATTCGTCGCACCGGAAGGGCTCGAACGTCGGCCCGTGATCACTGACAGCAGTTTCCGTGCCGCGACGGTGGCCTTCGTCCAGCCGCCACCACGCTTGCATCACGAGTTATTCGTGATATGCGAGGGCGGCGAATTACCGCAATGATGGATACGTCTTTTTCGACCCTGCGCGGAAGCCACTGATACGTGAAGTATCAAAAGCAGCTTTCATTTTTCAAAGTCGATTGCACGGCCTTTAGCGGCGTTTCCAAGTCTATTGCTCAATTTTTGAGGTCTATTGTGCGAGGACACTGATCAGACGCACTCCGCCAGGATATCTCCTTGAATTATTGAACGTACAGTCATAAACTCCCGTGCATGACCGATAACACAGCACCCCGGCACGCGAGCGCCGCCAAACGGGAGGCGGCGTGTCCGCGCGGCCGCCCACGCGAATTCGACACGGCCGCCGTGCTCGCTGAAGCCGGCAAGGTGTTCTGGCGCAACGGCTTTCACGCGACATCCGTCGACGATCTCTGCAACGCGACGGGCGTGCTGCGCGGCAGCCTGTACGGCGTGTTTGGCGACAAGCACGGCATCATGATGGCCGCGCTCGATCATTACGCGGAAGGGGCGATTGCCGGCCTCGTCGAGCGGCTGAACGCAAATGTCCCGCCCGATGTCGCATTGCGCAATGCACTGCTGCATCACACACGCACTGCGTCGACGCTGACGGGCTGCTTCATCACCAATAGCACGCTCGAACTACAACCCGACGACGAAGCGCTGCACGCGAAGATCCGCGCGATCCAGCGGCGTGTCGTCACGCTGCTCGCGGCGGCCGTGATCCGCGGGCAGGCCGCGGGTGTGTTCAACGGCGACCTCGATGAAAAGGCGGTCGCGGATTTTCTGCTGTGCTTGACGCAAGGTCTGCGCGTGCTCAACAAATGCAAGCGCAAGGAAGACGAGTTGAAAGCAGTCGTCGATGTGGCGATGCGTGCGCTCACCTGAAAATTTTTTCTCGAATTTTTGAACGTTCAGTCATGAATGAAAAGTGCATGAAAGCGTCGGGCGTCGTCTTGCCGTCCGCATCCGCGCAGCAAGCAGACAAGCGGGCGCCGCGCGCCGAAGCGCACGGGCAGCAGCGCTTCGAGCGGCAAGGGCTCGCGCTGACTGTGCTGTTCGTCGGCGCATTTCTCGCGCCGCTCGACTATTTCATCGTCAATCTGGCGCTGCCCGCGATCCACACGGGCTTGAACGCCAGCGACGCTCAATTGCAGCTGATCGTCTCCGCCTACGCGTCAGCGTATGCGGTGTTGTTGATCACGGGTGGGCGGCTCGGCGACCTGTTTGGCCGGCGGCGCATGTTCATGACGGGGATGGCGGGCTTCGTCGTCGCGTCGGCGCTGTGCGGCTTCGCGCCGAATGGGCACGTGCTCGTGATCGCGCGCATCGTGCAGGGCATGGCGGCCTCGGTGATGGCGCCACAGGTGCTCGCGACCGTGCGCACCGTCGTGCCGCTGCATCAGCAGACTCGCGTGATGGGCTTTTACGGCTTCGTGTTCGGACTCGCGTCGATCGTCGGGCAACTGGGCGGCGGCGCGCTGATTACATACCAGCCGTTCGGCCTCGACTGGCGCGCCATCTTTCTGATCAACATTCCTGTCGGCGTGCTGGCGTTTATCGGCGCTTGGAAGTACGTGCCGGAAAACCAGTCGGCGACGCGCGAGGGCGTCGATCTGGGAGGCGTCGCGCTGCTGTCGCTGGTGCTGATCCTGCTGATCTATCCGATGACACACGGCCGCGAAGCCGGCTGGCCGTGGTGGACCTTCGCGATGTTCGCGCTCGCGGTGCCTGCGCTTGGCGCGTTCATCGCGACTGAGCGTCGCGTCGAGCGTAGCGGCGGCAGCCCGCTCGTCGATCTTCAGTTGTTCCGCAATCCGGCGTTTTCGACGGGGCTCGTGCTCGCCTTTCTGTTCTATTGCAATAGCGCGTTCTTTCTCACGTACGGCATCTATCTGCAGACGGGCTTGCACTGGACGCCGCTGCAATCCGGCATCGCGATCATGCCGTTCGCGCTCGGCTTCGTCGCCGGGCCACTGACGTCGCCCGCCGTCGTGCGGCGCATCGGCGGTCATGTGCTGACGCTCGGCTTCTCGATGATGGCGCTTGGTTTCTCGGTGACGGGCTGGGCTGCGACGCACGCGGCGCTCGGTGCATTGTTCTATGCGGGGCTCGTTCTTGCCGGCGTCGGGCAAGGGCTCGTGTTGCCGTCCATCATGCGCATCGTGCTCGGCGAAGTGGAGCCGGCGAAGGCAGGGCTTGCGTCGGGCGTGGTGACGTCGACGCTACAGATCGGCTCGGCGTTCGGCACGGCTGCCATTAGCGGCGTGTTCTTTGGCGCGTTGTCGGCGAACGCGTCGGCGGCGGGCTATGCGTACGCGTTCCAGCGTAGCCTCGCGATCAATGCGGTATTGATGGTCATCTGCATTGCGCTCAGTGTGACGCTGGTCCGGCATCAGCAGCGCGCGTCTTTGCGCGCGATCAAAACGGCTTAGGGAAAATCCCGAGCGGCTGCATTTTTGTATTTTGACAGAACAAAAATACGCTCGAAAATCGTCCGATAACGTTTTCACGGTTAAGAGTCATACGATTACAGTCACGGTATATTGCGCATTGCAACTAATCTTTCCCGTTCAGCAGTGATGCTCTTATTCACAGATGACGCCAGTTAATCGCGCAGCATCGCTATTAAACCCGTGATAACGCGCAAAATGTCAGCATCATGACAGCGGGTGGTCGGGCATATTTACGTATACCCTGAACACGCTGCCTAAACTCCGACCTGAACCGTGCTGCGCGACAACATGCCGCCTTTCCTGGCAGGCGATTGCCGGACTAAACAATAACGAACGAACGTTCGATATATCCGGCCGTCTATTTCGTTTTTGCTGCAAACGCTTCCAATAAAAATTACTTGCTGCCGAAATATTCAATTGTTAATCTTCCCCCACTCTTAATAATTCGTTGGATCGCGGTGCGTTTATGGCAGTGAATTTTCAGCCAGCCTAATGCTTATAACGGGGACATCCATGCTGACTGCTACTTTCGACGCATTTGACACGACGCAAACGGTGCAGGTCATTGTCGGGGACGTGGTGACGCTCAAAACGGGCGGCCCGCGGATGACGGTGACTTATGTCGGGGCGATTGCCCGGAAAGCGGGTGAATGGCTCGTTTGCCAATGGTTTGATGACCATGGCGAATTGCGGCAGGAAACTTTCGCGCAGGACGAGGTGTGGCGGCAGCCGCGGTCGATTCCGGCGGGGTTGGTGCATAAGTTTGTTCGTGGTGCGGCGGTTTGAATTTGGCGCCTTTGCGGCGCGTGCCGTGTCGCTGGGCGGGCGGCAGTTGCTTTGTCTGCGACGGCTTGGTTTGGTTGGGTTTGCGCTGGCATCCGGTTTGGTTTTTTGAGCCCTTGCGCTGGCATCCGCGTTTTGTTATCTAGCTTCACGCGTTGCCCCTGTGCGGGGCGGCACCTACTATTCTTTGCCGCCGCAATGAATAGTAGGCAAAAGAAAGCGGCTCACACCGCCAGTTCTTGTGTTTGCCTGAGGGCCCCCAACCGGTCTTACGCTTCACACGGCAATCACGTGACTCATGATAGTTGCCAGCGCTCTTGCATGGCTCATCACCCACTTCACACCCCCGCGTTACAGCATGCCGTGCCGGATATTCTTTCGTCGCCCAGGTGGCAAACTGTGTGTAGGCCGTAGAGACACACACGCCTCACTCCGGACCAATAACGCGCGCTTTTATGTAAGAGCACCGAGTTGTACGCCGCGATAACCTACACACAGTTTGCCACCTGGGCGGCACATATCATTCGCTGCTGCTAGCTCGTGTACGGGTGTTTGAAGTGTGTGAGGCGGTCATTCGAAGCGTTGGCAATGAGCACTAGCCAGAGCATTGCCGTGTGAAGTGCGGGGACGTTGGGAGCCCGTGGATAAGAACACGGGCTAGCGGTGTGAGCCGCTTTCTTTTGCCTACTTTTCTTTGCGGCGGCAAAGAAAAGTAGGTGCCGCCCCGCACAGGGGCAACGCGTGAAGCACGAAAGCAAAACGCGGATGCCAGCGTAAAGGCCCAAAAAAACCAAACCGGATGCCAGCGGAAACCCAGGCACCCCCAGCCGTCGCAGACAAACCAGCAAAACCTAGCGCCGCGCTTCCGTGGCCATCCTGACAGCGAGCCCAGCCAGCACAGTCCCCATCATCCACCGCTGCACAACAAGCCACGCCGGCTTTCTCGCGAGAAACACGGCAATCGACCCCGCCGTCATCGCAACCGTCGAATTGACGGAAATACTCAGCACGATCTGAATCACGCCAAACATTAACGATTGCCCAAGCACACTGCCATGCTGCGGATCAATAAACTGCGGCAGCAGCGAAAGATAAAGCACAGCAATCTTCGGATTCAGCAGATTGGTGATGAAGCCCATCGTAAACAGCTTGCGCGGGCTATCGACAGGCAAATCACGCACCTGGAACGGCGAGCGTCCGCCCGGCTTCATGGCCTGCCACGCGAGATACAGCAGATAGAGCGCGCCACCAAACCGCAGCGTGTCATACGCAAACGGCACGGCAAGCAGCAACGCCGTAATGCCGAATGCCGCGCAGAACATATAGACCACGAAACCAAGCGCCACGCCGCCGAGCGAAATCAGACCGGCCACGCGGCCCTGGCAGATCGACCGCGAGATCAGATAGACCATATTGGGCCCGGGCGTGAGCGCCATACCAAGCGCGACAAAAGCAAATGCAACGAGATGCGAGGTTTGAGGCATTGCGTGAGCTCCGTTGAAGGAAGTCCGATCGAAGGATCAAGGCAAGGCCCAGGCGCGCGGCGTGACGGAATCTGTATCCCGGTTCGCGTTCCCCGGTGGTGATCCACCTCGATTGAGCGCCAGTCGCGCGAACGGCTAATTGTTTCGCGCGCTGCCGGCGCACGCCAGATACAAAAACGGCACTACCCGTCGATACACTTGAGCGCCGCCGCCGCGCCAACGATCATCACCATGCACGCGATGCGCGGGGCCGACACGGGATCGCCGAACAGCACGATGCCGAGCAGCGTGATGCCCATCGATCCGATACCCGTCCACACGACATATGCGGTGCCTGCGGGCAGATGCTTCATCGCGAGCGTCAGCAGGAAGACGCTCGCAAGCGCGGCCGCCACGCCGCCGACGCTAGGCCAGAACCGCGTCCAGCCATTCGCATACTTGAGCGCAAGGCCCATCAGGATTTCCACGACGCTTGCCGCGAGCAGGATTAACCACGCCATTATTACCTCCATTTGAAGAATGGAGGCAGCGTAGAGGTATAGTCATCCGCTGACCATTACGCACCTTCTGGTAACCATGGCAATGCCCGCGCCGGACCCTTCCGTCGACGCCGCGAACGACGCGCAGCACCCAGGCAACGTGTTCGACGAGGCCTGTTCGTCGCGGCTCGCGCTCGAACTGATCGCGAGTAAATGGACCCTGCTGATCCTGCCCGCGCTGCAGGACGGGCCGATGCGCAACAACGCGCTGCTGCGCAGGATTGGCGGTATTTCACAGAAGGTGCTGTCGCAGACGCTGCGCGAGCTGGAGCGCAACGGGCTCGTGATCCGCGACGTGTGCGGCACGAAACCGTTGCACGTCGAATATCGCTTGAGCGCGCTGGGGCTGTCGTTGAGCGATGCGCTCGTCGCGCTCGACCGCTGGGCTGAGACGCATGGCGGCGCGCTCGACGCGGCGCGCGAGCGCTTCGATACGCTTGCGCAGTCGCGTCGCTAGCGCCGCGTTAAACGTTCAGCCGCGCAGCGGCCGGAAGAAGCGCCGTATTTCTTCGGCAAGCAACGCGGGCTGTTCCATTGCGGCGAAGTGTCCGCCGCGCGGCATATCCGCGAACTGCGTAACGTTGAACACACGTTCGATCCACGAGCGCGGCGGCTGGCTGATTTCCTTCCGAAAGCGCGCAAAGCCGAGCGGCGGCGTGACGCGCTGGCCCGGCTCGAAGCGCAACGGCCGCGCGCGCGTTTCCGCATAGAGCCGCATCGACGAGCCGATCGTCTGCGTATGCCAGTACAACGACAGATCCGTCAGCAACTGGTCCTTCGAAAACACCCGCTCGATGTCACCGTCACAATCGCTCCACGCGCGGAATTTCTCGACGATCCACGCGGCGAGCCCCGCAGGCGAATCGTTCAGCGCGAATGCCGCCGTGTTCGGCTTCGTCGCATGCATGTGCGCGTAGGCGCCTTCGGCATCGGCAAACACCGCCTTCGACGCGAGAAAATCCCGCTCTTCCTGCGTGATGGACGGATCGTCGGGCGCGACGCCCGGCGCGTAGGAGCTCGGCAGGAAGTTGAGATGAATGCCGTCGACATGCTGCGCATGGCCGGCCGCCAACGCGATCGACACCGCCGCGCCCAGGTCGCCGCCTTGCGCGCCAAAGCGCGCGTAGCCGAGGCCGCGCATCAGCTCGACCCACAGGCCGGCGATCGCGAACACCGACATGCCCGGCTTCGAAGGCCGCTCCGAAAAGCCATAGCCGGGCATCGACGGGACGACGACATCGAATGCATCGGCGGGGTCCGCGCCGAACGACGCCGGGTCGCACAGCTGCGGCACCAGTTCGGCGAACTCGATGAACGAGCCGGGCCAGCCGTGCGTGATGACGAGCGGGTAGGGCTTCGGACCCGCGCCGCGCCGATGCACGAAATGCACGGCCAGATCGCCGACCTGCGCAACGAATTGCGGCGTCTGGTTGAGCCGCGCTTCCGTCGCGCGCCAGTCATATCCGCTCGCCCAGTAGTCGACGAGATCGCGCAAATAATTCATGTCGGTGCCGAGCGACCACGGCGCGCTATCGAACGTGTCGGGCCAGCGTGTTTGCGCGAGGCGCGTTTTGAGCGCGGCTAGTTCGAAGTCGGGAATCGAAATCTGGAACGGGGTGATCTGCATCATGTGGTCCTGGTCGTTGAGCGGCAGGCGGCGCGCTATTTGGTCGAACGGTCGCGCGATTCGCGCCACCGCACGCGTTCGCCGAGTCCCTTCGTGAAGGTCCGCATGCTGAGGGTGCGGCGCGAGCGCACCACTTCGCCTTCCAGATTGACGGGCGGATTCGGCTGCCACGCCCAGTACATCGCGACCAGCCAGCCGAACACCGTCCAGCCCATGCACGCGTTGAACAGGGCGATGGTCAGCATGTCGTAGCGCTTGCGGCGGTCGGCGACGATGGACGGCAGAAAGTACAGCCCCAGCGCGGCCACGGCCGCGACGCCTTGTATCATCATCTCGCTGTTCATCGAGCCTCCCCAGGCGTTGTATCTATCCGTACATTGTCGCGCGATCGGGCATCGTCCGCTTGCCGTGTGAAGGGTGATTGCAAGGCAGGCGCCTTATGGGTCATATGAGGTTCACACGAATTCGGCAAGCCGCGCCGTAAGGTCTATCATGTGCGTTTCGACTGCACCGGATATGGCCATCATGATCTCCGACGACACTCAACAAACTCAAAAGCTGAACCACGACACACTGCGCGAATTCGTCGATCGCAAATGGAACGATGAGATCGTGCCGGCGCTCACCGACTACATCGCCGTGCCCGCGAAGAGCCCGGCTTTCGATGCCGATTGGGAAAAGCACGGCTACATCGAGCGCGTGATCACGGAAGCCGCGAAGTGGGCGGAGCAGCAGCCCGTGCGCGGACTGAAGCTCGAAATCGTGCGCCTGCCGGGCCGCACGCCCGTGATCTTCTTCGAATCGCCCGCCACGCGCTCGGGCAGCACGGACACCATCGTGCTGTACGGCCACCTCGACAAGCAGCCGGAATTCGACGGCTGGCGCAACGACCTCGGCCCGTGGACGCCGAAGCTCGAAGACGGCAAGCTCTACGGACGCGGCGGCGCCGACGACGGTTACGCGATCTACGCCAGCCTCACCGCGCTCGCGGCGCTCGACGCGCAAGGCATCGAACGGCCGCGCTGCGTCGGCCTGATCGAAACCTGCGAAGAGTCGGGCAGCTACGATCTGCTGCCGTACGTCGACGCGTTGCGCGAGCGGCTCGGCAAGGTCGGGCTCGTCGTGTGCCTCGATTCGGGCGCGGGCAACTACGATCAGCTGTGGCTCACCACGTCGCTGCGCGGCCTCGTGTCCGGCGACCTCGAAGTGCAGGTGCTCGACGAAGGCATTCACTCGGGCGGCTATGGCGGCATCGCGCCGTCGAGCTTCCGCATCATGCGGCAGATGTTCGAACGGCTCGAAGACGCCGCCGACGGCACGCTGCTGCCGAAGGGCTTCCATTGCCCGGTTCCGCTCGACCGTCTCGACGAAGCCGAAGCGACCGCGAAGATTCTCGGCGACGACGTGTGGAAAAAACTGCCGTGGGCCTGCGGCCAGGACGGCGGCCCTGTGCTGCCGACCACCACCGACCCGAAAGAAGCGCTGCTCAATTCCACCTGGCGTCCGTCGCTGTCGGTGACGGGCGCGGCGGGTCTGCCGTCGCTCGCGGATGCGGGCAACGTGCTGCGTCCGCGCACGGCGTTCAAGCTGTCGCTGCGCCTGCCGCCGCTCGTCGATGCGGAAAACGCCGTGCAGCAGATGAAGTCGCTGCTGGAGTTCGATCCGCCGTACAACGCGAAGGTCACGTTCAAGCCTGACGCGGGCGCCGCGACGGGCTGGAACGCGCCGGAACTCGCGCCGTGGCTCGGCACCGCGCTGAACGACGCCTCGCGCCAGCACTTCGGCGCGGACGTCGCGTTCATCGGGCAGGGCGGCACGATCCCGTTGATGAACGTGCTGAAGGCGGGTTTCCCGACCTCGCAGTTCATGGTGTGCGGCGTGCTTGGGCCGAAGTCGAACGCGCACGGTCCGAATGAATTCCTGCATGTGCCGTACGGCAAGAAGCTGACGGCGGCTGTTGCCGAGGTGATCGCCGCCGCGCCTTGAAATCTGTCCCAAACGTTCGACGCTGAAGCGTTTTTCCGCGTGAGAGAAGCCGGCCGGCTTCTCTCACTGTCCATCCGTTTTCCCTGCCGAACCGATCATCGAATGAACGACACGCGCGCTCCCCGTATTCCCGTCGATCAACTGCACGCCTACGTGCGCGCGATATGGGAGCAGGCGGGCAGTTCGCCGCGTGAAGCCCAGCTCGTCGCCGATCATCTCGTCGCAGCCAATCTCACGGGACACGATTCGCATGGCGTCGGCATGATTCCGCGCTATGTCGATTCGCTGCGCGATCGCGAACTGAAGCTGAACGCGCATGCGAGCGTCGTGAAGGACGTCGGCGCGGTGCTGACCGTCGACGGCGGCAAGGGCTTCGGCCAGGTCGTCGCGCACGAAGCGATGGAGCAGGGCATCGAGCGCGCGAAAAAGCTCGGCGTGTGCGCCGTCGCGCTGCGCAACGCGCATCACATCGGCCGGATCGGGCATTGGGCCGAGCAGTGCGCGAAGGCGGGCCTCGCGTCATTTCACTTCGTCAACGTGGCGGGCGATCCGCTGGTCGCGCCGTTCGGTGGCGCGGACCGCCGCATCGGCACCAATCCGTTTTGCGCGGCCTTTCCGCGCGAGGGCAAGGCGCCGCTGGTGCTCGACTTCGCGACCAGCGCCGTCGCTTACGGCAAGACGCGGGTCGCCTACAACCAGGGCAAGCAGGTGCCGCCCGGCGCGCTGATCGACCACGAAGGCAACTCGACCGTCGAGCCGAAAGTGATGATGGAAGAACCGTTCGGCGCGTTGATGCCCGTTGGCGGACAGGCGGGCGGACACAAGGGCTTCGGGCTTGCGGCGATGTGCGAGATTTTCGGCGGCGCGCTGTCGGGTGGCTACACGACGCACGAGGACACGCTGCAAAAGACCAACGCGATCATCAACTGCATGCTGTCGGTAATCGCCGATCCCGCCGCATTCGACGCGCCCAATGCCGAGGCCGAGGCGGATGCGTTCGTCGAATGGGTGAAGGCGTCGCCACTGGCGGGCGGCGCGGAGCGCATCTATGCGCCGGGCGAGCCGGAGCGCGCGACGCGCGCCGAGCGCGAGGCCAACGGCATTCCCGTCGATCCGCAGACGTGGCGGCAGATCCGCGAGGCGGCGCTCGCGGCGGGACTGTCGCGGGAAGACGCCGATAGCTGGTCCGCGCGCTTGCAGTAAAGCGCGCCGTCACTGCGTGTGCCGTTGCATGCGCATCGATCGACCGACGCGTTGAAAAGCACGGCCTCGCCGCTTTGCCGCTTTTTGCCTCTCCTCGCCACGAATTCACAAAACAATGCAATCAGAATAACTTCGGATTGCATTAAAACGTTTGCATCGTGAATTCGCTGGAATTAAAACAGATATTCTAATTACCGCTTTGCGCCCTGATTAAAGCGGTGACGAAAACGTGTGTTTGAAGTTTTATTTCGGACGGCAATCGTTTGCGCCAGCCGCGCCTGGCAAGAAGCCCGTCCAGCGGGCGTCGCTATACTTATGAAGAACTGCATTCTTCTGTTGGTTAGGCCGCCCCACCAGATTCTGGTCTGTTTTAGGCTCGCAATGCTTCACCCGAGTTTCTAACTTCAAAAGGACCATTGAAAATGAATCTGCAAAACCATCACGCCTGCCGTCCGTTCCTCGAAGCTGGCAAGCTGTCGCAAATCTCCGCGTATTACGAAGAAGAGCGCAACGTCATGTGGATGATGTTGCGCGCGCAACCGCGTCCATGCTTCAACCTCGAACTGGTGCACGACATTCTCGAACTCGCGCGAGCCGCGCGCGAATCCAATGTGCGCATCGATTTTTGGGTGACAGGCTCCGTGATTCCGACGATGTTCAACGTCGGCGGCGATCTCAGCTTTTTTGCCGACGCAATCCGTGGAGGCCGCCGCCAGGAATTGATGGCGTATGCGCGCGCCTGTGTCGATTGCGTGCATGCGGCGGCGCGCGGCTTCGACACGGGCGCGATTTCGATTGCGATGGTGGAGGGCAGCGCGCTCGGTGGCGGTTTTGAAGCGGCGCTCGCGCATCATTTCGTGCTCGCGCAGAACGACGCGCGGATGGGCTTTCCGGAGATCGCCTTCAACCTGTTCCCGGGCATGGGCGGCTATTCGCTCGTTGCGCGCAAGGCAGGCATGCGTCTCGCGGAAGAACTGATCGGCGGCGGCGAATCGCACACGGCCGAGTGGTACGAAAGCCGCGGCCTCGTCGATCATCTGTTCGAGCCGGGCGAGGCGTATATCGCGACGCGCACCTTCATCGACACGTTGCGCCCCAAGCTCAATGGCATCCGCGCGATGGTGCGGGCGCGTCAGCGCGTGCTGCAGCTGTCGCGGGCCGAACTGATGGAAATTACGGAGGATTGGGTGCAGTCCGCGTTCACGATCGAGGAGAAGGATCTCGCCTTCATGGAGCGGCTCGTGATGCTGCAAAACCGCCGCGCGAGCAATCTGCGCCCGGCTGCGATGAACGTTGCGTAAGCAGGAAGGACATTAGTCTGATTGGCAGAACGCCCCCGCGCCTAGCGTTACGCGCTCCGTCTGCACCCGTCAGGTATTGACGCAACTATCCACGTAGCAAAGGCATCAAGCAGCATGCAATACGCAGTAGCCAGCCGCATGAGCGGCCGACAGGCGGGAGATTCGAAAGGTCGAGCGAACTTTTCGGGGGTTCAGGCGATCAAGCGGATCTTCTGCCTGTCATGCAGCCAGCGCTCGAAATCGGCTGCAGGCATCGGCTTACCGTACAGATAGCCCTGCACGTATTCGACGCCCAGCCCCTTCATGAACAGCTCTTCCGATTCCGTCTCGATCCCTTCCGCCACCACCTTCAGTTGCAGTGCCTGCGCGACGGCTACCATCGATCGCACCAGCGCCTGAGATTTCCGGTCCGCGTTGATCGAACTCACGAAGCTGCGGTCCAGCTTGATTACGTCGAGCGGTATGCGCCCGAGTTGCGACAGCGACGAATAGCCTGTGCCGAAATCATCCAGATGGACCTGCGCGCCGAGATCGCGGAATTGCGTGATGAGGTCGATCGCGGCCGCTTCGTCTTCGATCAGGCAGCTCTCCGTCAGCTCGATGTCGAGCAGACAAGGATCGAGTTGCGCGCGTTGCAAGGCCTCCGTGAAATGCGACACCACGGCCGTATCCACCAGTTGCCGCGCCGACACGTTGATCGCCACGCGCAGCGACAGACCGCGCGCCTTCCATTGCGAGGCCTGTTCGGCCGCCGTCTGCATGACCCAGCGGCCAAGCGGCCCGATCAGCCCTGACTCTTCCGCGTAGCGAATGAACGCGGCGGGCATGATCTGCCCGCGTTCCGGCGAATTCCAGCGCACCAGCGCCTCGACGCCGTACACGGTGCCCGTGGCCAGCGACAGCTTCGGCTGATAGTGCAGCGTCAACTGGCCTTCTTCGAGGCCGCGCCGCAAGTTCGTATCGAGCCACATGTACTCGGCGACCTTGCGGTTCATCTCCGGCGAGAACACGCGATAGGTGCGCTTGCCGTCGTCCTTGGCGACGTACATGGCGGTATCGGCGGCGCGGATCAGCGCTTCGAGGCTGTCGCCATGCTCGGGGAACATCGCGATGCCGATCGAGCAGCCCGTGTAGACCTCGACGAGCCCGAGGCTGAACGGCACGCGCAGCCGCTCCAGAATGCGCTGCGCCATCGCTTCCATCGACCCGACGGAAGCAACGGGCGACAGCACGATGAACTCGTCGCCGCCCAGCCGCGCGAGCGTGTCCTCGTCGGCGAGGCACTCGCGCACCGCCGACGACACATCCTGGATCAGCCGGTCGCCGAATACGTGGCCGTAGTGGTCGTTGACCTTCTTGAAGTTGTCGAGATCGAGAAACAGGATGCCGACGGATTCGCCCGCCGCCGCGCTGGCGATGGCCGCGCGTGTCTTGTCGTGAATCGCGTTGCGGTTGGGCAGGCCCGTCAGCGAATCGGTGTTCGCCAGTTCCGACAGACGCTCCTGCGCGCGGCGTTCCTCCGTGATGTCGGTGCCCGAGCAGATCAGAAACTGTTCGTCGACGCCGCTGCCGCTCATCACGAACTTGTTGCGAAACAGGAAAAGCCGCTCGCCGTGCACGGTGCGCACGCGCCGCTCGACTTCATAGGCGACGCCCTGATTGAAAAAGCCCGAGATGTTCTGGCTCGACGCCGCGCCCGCTTCCGACGACATGAACAGCGCCCACACACTGCGCCCGACCACGTCTTCTTCCTTCATGCCCGTGAGTTCTTCGGCGAGCCGGTTGAAGCGCTGGATGCGGCCGTTCTTGTCGACGATCACGACAACGGAATTGACTTCCGACACGACCTGCTCGGCGAACGACAGCCCGTGCACCAGATCGCGCGCGACGGATTCGGTGTCTTCGTACGCGGACGCCGTGCCCGCCCAGGTGCTGCTGTTGAGCTTCTTGCCGACCAGATGCAGACGCAGCGCTTCGCCGAACAGGCGCACGTCCATGGTCAGGTGCGCGGTGACGCCCGTGAGCCTGCGAATCTGCGCGGCCTGCGCACCCGATAGGGCAATCGCGACCGTGGCCGTGTCGTCTTCCGTTTCGGGCGTCAGTTCGAGCGCATTGCTGTCGCTCGACAGCCGCCAGCAGGGGCTGCTCGTTCCGAACCGGGCGAAAAGCACCTGATCGTGTTGATCGTCGTTCATGAAGGGTCCCCGGGCAAAAAAGTTGCCTCCAGTCGAGCTCCGAATACGAGTCCAGCACGCGGCGGCGAAGAGTCTTATCGGCTTCATTGTAACGAAGCGGCCGGACGTACGGCTCCGAATTGATTAACGACCTTGGAATCAGCTTTCTTTAACCAGAAAGCATAGAAAAAATGATGCTTTTCAGGGATGGGTTCCGCAAACGTTCACGCGCGATTGCGCACGCGCGTGCTCCTATGCGATGCTCGCGTGGCAATCAAAAAGCGCGACGGCAGACCAGACCGGTTGTCCACCTTTCCGAGGAGGGAGACATGAGTAGGCTGTCGTCTGATCGTGGCATCGATACACTTCATTCAACCGCAGTTCTTTTTGACCCGATGCAACGCGCGGCGCGTTCATCCGCGCCGCCTCTGCGCAGGCGAACCGCCGTCCGCGCTGTTGCGTTTTCAAGCTTTGTGCTGCTGGCAGGGTTCGCGCGCATCGCGAGCGCCGATACGCAGGTGGGCGGCAGGTTGCCGCCGCCGCCCGACAAGTTGTATGGCGACCTGTTCGTCGCCGTGCAGACCCAGCAGATCTATCCCGACCAGAAGACCTTCGTCGACGCGCTGCCGAAAGCGGACCCCGCAACGATCCTGCAGGCCTACGAAACGCAGAAGAGCCAGCCGAACTTCTCGCTGAAAAATTTCGTCGACCAGTACTTCACGCCACCTTCCGAGCCGGTGATCACGCCGCCGCCGAACCAGTCGCTGCGCGATCACATCAACTGGCTGTGGCCCGAACTCACGCGCACGACGACGACGGCACCGCCGTACAGCTCGCTGATTCCGATGCCCAAGCCCTATGTCGTGCCGGGCGGGCGCTTTCGCGAGGGCTACTACTGGGACACCTATTTCACGATGCTGGGCTTGCAGGAGTCGGGACATGAAGATCTCGTCGACAACATGCTCGACAACTTCGCGTACATGATCGACACGTATGGCCACATTCCGAACGGCAACCGGACTTACTATCTGAGCCGCTCGCAGCCGCCGTTCTTCTCGTACATGGTCGAGCTTGCGGCAAAGGTCGAAGGCGGGCGCGTCTATCAGAAGTATTTGCCGGCGATGCGCAAGGAATACGCGTACTGGATGCAGGGCGCGTCGACGACGAAGCCGGGCGATGCGACGCGCAATGTCGTCGTGTTGCCGGACAAGACCGTGCTGAACCGCTATTGGGACGAACTCGACACGCCGCGCGACGAGTCGTATCTCGAAGACGTGCAGACGGCGCAGCAGGCAACCGGCCGCGCGCCGAACGAGGTCTACCGCGATCTGCGCGCGACGGCGGAAAGCGGCTGGGACTTCAGCTCGCGCTGGTTCGGCGACAACATGAATCTAACGACCGTTCGCACGACCGCCATCATCCCCGTCGATCTGAACAGCCTGATGTTCCATCTGGAGACGACCATCGCGCGCGGTTGTTCGGAGACGCGGGATTTCAGCTGTGTCGTGCAGTTCATTGGCAAGGCGGCGAAGCGTGCCGAAGGCATCAACCGGTATCTGTGGAATAGCAAAGGTTACTACGGCGATTACGACTGGAAGCTCGCGAAGCCGCGTGACAACCAGACGCCCGCGATGCTGTATCCGCTGTTTGCGGGCGCCGCGTGGCCCGATCGGGCGCAGAAGACGGCAAACGTCGTCGCGGGCGTGCTGCTCAAGCCGGGCGGCCTGACGACCTCGACCTACGAAACGACCCAGCAATGGGACGCGCCGAACGGCTGGGCGCCGCTGCACTGGATCGCGATCGAAGGGTTGCGGCGGTATGGGCGCAGCGATCTCGCGCAGCAGATTGGCACGCGCTTTCTCGCGGATGTGAAGAACGTTTATGCGAAGGAGCAGAAGCTGGTTGAGAAGTATGTCGTCGAAGGGTCGGGGACGGGCGGCGGAGGGGGCGGTGAGTATCCGTTGCAGGATGGGTTTGGGTGGACCAATGGCGTGACGTTGAAGTTGCTGGATCTGTATGCGCCAGGCGAGTGATGCGCTAGTCCGCGAGCGCGGCGCGGTTGAGGCGGGCACCGTTGTGCGTGTTGCGACCGCGGTTTGGTTTTTGGGCCTTTGCGCTGGCATCCGCGATGCGTTATCTAGCTTCAAGCGTCGCCCCTGTGCGGGGCGGCACCTACTTTTCTTTGCCGCCGCAAAGAAAAGTAGGCAAAAGAAAGCGGCTAACACCGCCAACATTTCTTCTTGCCTGAGGGCCCCCAGAGGTTCTTACGCTTCACACGGCAACGCACGTGCTCACGTGCGTTGCCAACGCTCTTGCGGTGCGCATCACCCGCTTCACGCACCCGCGCTGCATCATGCCGTGCCAGATATTCCACGGCCGCCCAGGTGGCAAACTGTGCGTAGGCCGTAGTACCCCACACGCCTCACTCCGGACCAATAGCGCATGCGTCCCACCCTGTAAGAGCGCCAAGCTGTACGCCGCGACAACCTACACACAGTTTGCCACCTGGGCGGCACATACCATTCGCTGCCGCTAGCCCTTGTGCGGGTGTTTGAAGCGGGTGAGGCGCCCATTCAGCGCGTTGGCAACACGCGCGAACAAAATCGCTGCCGTTTGAGGCGTAAGACCGGTTGGGGGCCCTCAGGCAAACACAAGAATTAGCGGTGTGAGCCGCTTTCTTTTGCCTACTTTTCTTTGCGGCGGCAAAGAAAAGTAGGTGCCGCCCCGCACAGGGGCGACGCTTGAAGCACGCTAACAAAACGCGGATGCCAGCGAAAGAGCAGCCCGCAGATTCCAGCGAAAGCAAAACCAAAAAGACCAACAATTCAATATCGCCGCGCGAGCCGCATCCGCATCAACTGCTTCGTCTGGCCATCGGCATCATCGGGCAAATTGAACTCGCCCGCGACGAGCGACGCAACAGCCACACCATCACGATACAACACGCGATTACCCACAACAGCAGGCACCTTGCCACCCGCCAGCAACGTCCCGACCAGATTCAGCGGATCAGTGCCCGCAACGCACACAAACGCACCATCGTTCGCATGACGTCGCACCTCACGCAACAGCGGAATCGCTTCGGGCAGCGCGAACTGCTCGCCCGCGAGACCATTGACGAAGCGTCCACCCCGCACCTGGCCGCGCGCTTCGAGCCGTTGATACACACGCAGCAGATCGCGCCACGGCGGCAGCCACTCAGCTTCGCGCTCCAGCAGCCGCCAGAACACGACACCATAGCGCCGCAACAACGCCATCGCGACATGCTCGATCACTTCGGGCGCGTACGTCGAAGAACGTCGCGAAGAAGAGGGCGCGGGTTCTTCGGACACAGCGCCGACAGGCCGACGACGCAACAGCGCCCAACGCCCCGCATCGTCCATTCCGCCGATTAACGCGCCTGCGCCGCGCGGACGCCGGCTCGGAAAGTACGACGCGTTGCGCTTCGCGACAGGTTTCAGCAGCGCGCGCAGTCCCGCGAAACTATCCGAATTGACGAGCCCCGCCGCGACCAGTTCGCCGAGCGCGTTTTCGAGTTCGACACGCAGCAGACGAACGTCGCCCGATAGCTCGTCGAAGAACATCGCGCCATGCTGCGTCAGCGCATCGAACACGAGTTGCGCTTTCGGCGACAGCTCCGGCTGTTTCGACGTATCCAGCAGCGCGGTCCACACGGGCAGCGCGCGGCGCGGCAACAGCACGATGGGCGTGCTGCGCACCGGGCCGCTGGCGCCGCGCGCGCGATCCGTGAGCCGGGTCCAGACGATCTTGCCGGAACGGCACAGCTCGTCGAGCGATGTGATCGAGTAGTCCTTCAGCCGCGCGGGCAAAATGTCTTCTTCCCATGCGCTCGCGGCCGCCTGAAAACCTTCGAGCTGATCGAGCACGGCGGCGAGCGCGTCGCGCCCTTCGCCACGCGTATCGGGCGTCAGGCGCTGCCACGCGAACAGGAAGCGCATGAAGTCGTGCCGCTCGACGGGCTCGATCTCGCGCCGCAAGCGCCGCACCGTGTAGCGATGGATGCGCGCGAGCAGATGCCGCTCGCACCATTCTTCATCCGTGGCGCCCGGCGTGAAGCGGCCGCGCATCACATAACCTTCCGCTTCGAGCCGCGTGAGCGCCTGCGCGACGGTCGAAGCGGGCAGCGCCAGCGCACGTGCGATCGACGCAAGCGGCAGCGGCCCAAATCCCGTCAGCCGCGCGCGCACCACGTCGACGAGCGCGTCGTCTTCCGTCCAGGCATCGTCGAAACCCTTCGGCACGCGCAGCGCCGGTTCGACTTCAGCCCGCGGATAAATCGCATGCAGGCACGTCAGGCGCTCGGCGGGCAGCCACAACGCGTCGTGTTGCGCGATCTGCATTCGCGCGGCGTGGCCTGTTTTAGCGAGTTCCACGAGCCATGCGGGCCAGGCTTCGTTGCGCTGCGCCTCGGCTTCCGTGATGCACGCAAGGCCCGTCAGCGCTTCGTGCATCTCGTCCGTGTTGCGCGCTTGCGGCCACGCTTCTTCACCGACACTCGCAATCGCGTCGGCATCGAGCGCGCCGAGATCGTCGGCGGATTCGGGGCCGCTCGTGTATCGGCGATTCAGCACGGCCTGCGTGCGGCGCTCTTCGATCGGTGCATCGTCGAGAAACGCGTACGGTTTCGCCGTGAGGATTTCCGCAGCGAGCGGCGATGGCGCGGGCAGGTCGCGGCTCACAAGCGCGATCTGCCCGCTTTCGATCCGGCGCAGCAACGCGAGCCACGCATCCGTATCCATCGCTTCGTGCAGGCAGTCGTCCAGTGTCTGATCGACGAGGGGATGACTCGGCAACTCGCGCTCGCCGGCGATGTTTTCGAGGCACGCGGCCTGATCGGGAAACACGGTCGCGAGCAGATCGTCGCTGCGCATGCGCTGCAACGGCGGCGGCGTCTTGCGTCCGCCCGTGTAGCGCGGCAATGCAAGCGCCGTGGTCGCGTTCCAGCGCCAGCGCACGCCGAACAGCGGCGCGTCGAGCAGCGCCTGGATCAGTACATGCTCGGCTGTCGCCGAGCGCAGATAGCGCCACACGTCATCGAGCGCGAAGCTGTGTGCGCCCGTCAGCGACAGCACGATCGCGTCTTCCGTCGCGGCCGCCTGCAACTCGAAATTGAACGTACGGCAAAAGCGCTTGCGCAACGCGAGGCCCCACGCGCGATTGACGCGGCTGCCGAAGGGCGTATGAATGACAAGCTGCGTGCCGCCCGATTCATCGAAAAAACGCTCCATCACGAGCGTGTCTTGCGTGGGCAGCGCGCCGAGCGTCTGGCGGGCGCGCGCCAGATATTCGACGATCTGGCGTGCCGCCGCTTCAGGCAGATGAGTCTGTTCAACGAGCCACGCGATGGCGGGTTCGAGATCGAGCGCAACCGTAGCCGGTTGTTCGGCGACGGCTGCGATGCCGCCGTGCGAATCGTCAAATGTATCGGTATCCGAAGCAATGAGTGAAGTGGTCTTCGCGACGGCGAGCCGCCGCTCGATCTCCGAGCGCAGCCGCGCGACGCCCGCCGACAATTCGTCGCTGCGCCCGGGCGCCTCGCCGAGCCAGAACGGAATGTTCGGCGGCTGGCCTTGCGCATCCTCGACGCGCACGCGGCCGCTTTCGATACGCATGATCCGGTATGACGCATTGCCGAGCTGGAATACATCGCCAGCGAGGCTTTCGACGGCGAAGTCTTCGTTAACCGTGCCGATGTTGAGCCCTTGCGGTTCGAGTATGACCGCGTAATCGGCGTTCTCCGGAATCGTACCGCCCGACGTGACCGCGTACAACTGCGCGCCGCGCCGTCCGCGCAATGTGCCGTTGACGGCGTCGCGATGCACGTACGCAGCGCGCGGACCGTGACGGCTCGTGTAGCCCTCGGCGAGCATGCGCAACACGGCGTCGTATTGCTCGCGTTCGAGCGCAGCATACGGCGCGGCGTGGCGGAAGCGTTCGAACAGCGCGTCCTCGCTCCATTCGGCGTTGCAGACCTCGGCGACGATCTGCTGCGCGAGCACGTCGAGCGGTGCGCGCGGAATGTGTAGCAGATCGAGTTCACCGCGCCGCACGCAATCGAGCAACGCCGCGCATTCGATCAGATCGTCGCGCGAAGCAGGGAACAGCCGTCCCTTCGGCATGCCGCCCACATGGTGGCCCGAACGCCCGACGCGTTGCAGGAATGGCGCGATCGCGCGCGGCGAGCCCATCTGGCAGACCAGATCGACGTCGCCGATATCGATGCCCAACTCCAACGATGCCGTTGCGATCAGCACGCGCAGTTCGCCGCGCTTCAAACGCTGCTCCGCGTCGAGGCGATGTTCCTTCGCGAGGCTGCCGTGATGCGCGGCGACGGCGTCCTTGCCGAGACGCTCGGTCAGATGCCGCGCGACGCGCTCGGCCATGCGCCGCGTGTTGACGAACACGAGCGTGGTGCGATGTAGCGCGACCAGTTCGGCGAGCCGGTTGTAGACGAGCTCCCAGGCTTCGTTCGACATCACCGCTTCGAGCGGCACGGGCGGAATCTCCAGCGCGAGATCGCGCTCGCGCACATGGCCGACATCGACGATCGCGCAGTCGGCGGGCTCATCGCTTTCAATGCTCGCGCCGCCGACCAGAAAGCGCGCGACGGCTTCGATCGGCTTTTGCGTCGCCGACAAGCCGATGCGCGGCAGGCACCGGCCGCACAGCGCGTCGAGCCGTTCGAGCGACAGCGCGAGATGGCTGCCGCGCTTGCCGCCCGCCATCGCGTGAATTTCGTCGACGATCACCGTGCGGACCGTCGCGAGCATCTTGCGGCCCGACGCCGAGCCGAGCAGCACGTACAGCGATTCGGGCGTCGTGACGAGAATGTGCGGCGCGCGCTTCTTCAGCGCGGCGCGTTCCTGCTGCGTCGTGTCGCCCGTGCGCACGGCGGTGCGAATCTCGGGCACGGGCAACCCGCGTGCGGCGAGTTCGCTCGCGATGCCTTCGAGCGGCATCTGCAGATTGACGCGGATATCGTTCGACAGCGCCTTGAGCGGCGACACGTAGACCACCAGCGTCTCGTCCGGCAATGCGCCGCCGTGCGCGAGGCCGTCGCGCACGAGTTCGTCCAGCGCGGCGAGAAACGCGGTCAGCGTCTTGCCCGAACCTGTCGGCGCGGCGACGAGCGTGTGCCGGCCTTTGCGGATCAACGGCCATGCGGCGACCTGCGCGTCCGTGGGCGCGGCAAAGGTCTTCTGGAACCAGCCCGCGACGGCCGGATGGAAATCGGCCAGGGGGTCGGCCAGCCCGAGAGCGGCGGAAGAGGCGGAAGTCATGAGGTCGAAGATGGGGGCGGGGCGCCGCATATCCAGTGCGCGGCGTGCCATGCCCGTAAAAACCGTTAGACCCATTCAGTCTCGCAGGTTTCGCGGGGGCGTGCCGGGGCAGGCGTTTGTGCGTGGGGTAACGCAACTACCGGTCGACAACTTCCAGCGCACGACGGCATCACCGGTCACGGTATGTTCACGCGCACGAATCTCATCGGCTGATAGAACATGACGCCGATGCTATGTGAAATAGTGATGAAAGCGTGCTCGAAAAAGCGGTCCATGCTGCATCGCACGAGACAACCTTGAAGCCATGTCAACCCACCAGCAGCATTGCCACGCATTGAGTATCCTGATCGACCCAGCACCGCATCATCACCCACCTGGAGTCTCGAACCATGCGATACAACCAGCTTGGCCGCACTGGCGTTTTCGTGTCGGAACTGTGCCTCGGCACGATGACCTTCGGCGGCACGGGCGGCATCTGGCAACACATCGGCGATCTGCAGCAGAGTGATGCCGAACGTCTGATCGGCCGCGCGATCGACGCGGGCATCAATTTCATCGACACGGCCGACGTCTACTCGTCCGGCGTCTCCGAGCAGATCACCGGTCAGGCGCTGGAGAACCTGAAAGTGCCGCGCGACAGCGTCGTCGTCGCGACGAAAGTATTCGGTCAGACGGGCGATTTCGCGAATGCGCGCGGCGCATCGCGCTACCACATCATGGACGGCATCAAGGCGAGCTTGCAGCGTTTGCAACTCGAGCATGTCGATCTGTATCAGATACACGGCTTCGATCCCGCCACGCCGATCGAGGAAACGCTGCGCGCGCTCGATACGCTCGTGCAGCACGGCCACGTGCGCTACGTCGGCGTATCGAACTGGGCCGCGTGGCAGATCGCGAAGGCGCTAGGCATTTCGGAACGCCTTGGCCTCGCGCGCTTCGACACGTTGCAGGCGTATTACACGATCGCGGGCCGCGATCTCGAACGCGAACTGGTGCCGATGCTGCAAAGCGAGGGCCTTGGCCTGATGGTATGGAGTCCGCTTGCAGGCGGCTTGCTCAGCGGCAAATACAAGCGTGACGAGCAAGGCGAAGCCGGCAGCCGCCGCACGACATTCGATTTCCCGCCCGTGAACCGCGAGCGTGCGTTCGATTGCGTCGACGCGATGCGCACGATCGCCGATGCGAAGGGCGTGTCGGTCGCGCAGATTGCGCTGGCGTGGCTACTGCATCAACGCTCTGTGATGAGCGTGATCGTCGGCGCGAAGCGGGTCGAGCAACTCGACGACAACATCGCCGCGACGAAGGTTGAACTGAGTGCGGAAGACCTCAAGAAGCTCGACGAAGTGAGCCGCCTGCCGTCCGAGTATCCAGGCTGGATGCTGGAGCGACAGGGCGACCAGCGCCGCCAGCAGATCGCCGAAACGCGCTTTGGCGACGAGGTTTGAGCGCAAGGTGAAGCGCGCGGCGTGGCAGTCCACGCCGCGCTTTCATTGCAACATGAACGTCTCATACTCCAGCGAATCCAGCTTGCGGTCCAGCAGATAAAGACTCGCAAGCACGACGAGCAGCAGCGAACCTGCAAACCCATAACCATAGAAAGCAGGGTTCAGCGACAACGTGATCGCCGTGAACACTACATTCGAAGCGACGAACGTACCCACCAGCAACAGCACGATCTTGCGCTTGTCGAGATAGAAGAACACGTTGATCGTGCCCATGAACACGACCTGCATGCTGGCCGCGATCACGTCGATATACAGCAGCGGCAGATACAGCGTCGATATCTGCAGCCATTGCAGCAGGATCGTGCCCGCCGCGAACAGCATCATCGCGGCGATCGCCTGCACTTTCATGATTTCCCAGATGCCGTTGCGCAACGCTTCGACCATCGCATTGCGCATGCGCTCGATGTGCTGCAACGACGCGCCTTCACGCACGGCATCGTAAAACGCGTCGTAGTATTCGACGAAGTCCGTTTCGATACGCATCAGAAATACGGCCATGCCCGGAATGATCGCGAGATACGCGAGAAACACGGGAATGTCGTAAATGATCGAAGCCCGCAGCGGACCGATCACCGGCTGTCCCGTGCCGGGCGAATACCAGAACATGAACTTGTCGGCCCAGATGCCGAGGTTGTACAGAAAGCCCGTCAGCATCAGCGAAGGGAAACGATACTGCTTGCGGAACATTTCGAACGAAATGAAATGGTCGCTGCGGTAGTCGCGATAGATCAGCGCGAGCAGGCCCACCAGCAACACCGTCTGTCCGATCACGAACCCCGACAGCAAGCCCGTCAGACCGAACCGGTTCAACGAGAGCGCCGCGCCCGTCGTCACCGCATAGCCGATGAAGAACACGACGATGATCGACATGTACTGCTTCATGCCCGACAGAAAGATCGTCGCGATCCAGATATTGCCCATCACGACGAAGCCCGCGAGCATCAGCAGGCGATACTCGGCCGTCTGCTGCGGAAAGAGAAACACGACGGCGAACCCGCCGAGCACAGTCGAAGCCACCGTGACGATGAACATCACCGCATGAAAATTCGGCAGCACGAGATCGCGACGCTTTTCGAACAGCCGGTCCGACGTGAAACGCGTGTACGCGAGCTGCAACGGCCCCGTCAACACGAGCGACAGCGAAATCAGATACGTGACCGACACCTGGAACTGCGTGATCAATCCCGTGGGCAACACGAACGGAATGCTGAGCACGCCGATCAGCAGAATACCGACGATCGACAGCACCCACGGCCCCGCGCCGATCAGACCCGCGTAGGTATAAGCCTGCATCAGCCCCAGCAGCGTGTTGCGCCGGAGCATCTTGCGAAGTTCGAAACCAATGCCTGCCATGGTCGCGTGTTCCCGTTCAGTGAGGCATCGGCATCGGAAGATCGGCTTCCGATGCGGGTGGATCGGCGAGATCGGCCTGCGCGGTGAGCCGCGCATACAGATCGCGATACGAGCCGACCATCTGGTCCTGCGTGTAATAGCGCTCGACGCGCGCAATGCCCGCCTGCTGCGCGGCGCGCCAGTTGTCTTCGTCGAGCAGATCGAGCGCCGCTTCTGCGAGCGCGCGCGGATCGGCGATCTGTACGACGCGGCCCGCCGCGCCGAGCGCCGCGTCGTCACCATCCAGCCCGTGGATCAGCTGGCGGCACGAGCCCACGTCCGTCGTGACGGACGGCACGCCCGCCGCGAAGCCTTCGAGCACGACGAGCGGCAGCGCTTCCGAAATCGAGCTGAGGACGAGCACGCCGCATTTCGGCAGCAACTCGTCGATCTTCTGGAAGCCGAGAAACTTGACCTTGTCGTTCAGGCCGAGGCTCTCGACGAGCGCATGACATTCGGCTGCATACGACGGGTCCTCGTTTTCCGGGCCGGCAATCCACGCTTCGGCGTCGGGCATGCGGCGCACCACGGTCAGCATCGCGCGGATGAAGGTCTTGATGTCCTTGATGGGCACGACGCGGCCGATCAGACACAACGTCTTCGGCACGCCGGCGGCGCGCTGCGCACGCAGTGGCGCGAGCTTCGGAAGATTCACGCCGTTCGGAATGTTGGTCGTTTTCGCTTCGGGCGCGCCGTCCAGGATCTGCCGACGACGATTGCCTTCATAGAGCGCGATGATGTCTTCAGCCGCGTCGTAGCACACATGGCCGAGCGTCTCGAAGAAGCGCACCCACAGGTCGCGGAAATAGCCGATCTGCGACACGTCGCGCTCGAAGATGCTGCGGTTGTCGCGTATCCATTCGCTCTGGAACAGATCGATCTTGCGTTCTTTCGTATAGATGCCGTGCTCCGACACGAGCAAGGGCCGCGCATGGCGATAGCGCGCGAGCGCGCCGAGAAAACCCGCGTAACCCGTCGATACCGTATGGAACATCTTCACGCGCGGCAGGCCATCGGCGATCTTCGCGAGCTGCCACAGCGGCTTGTGCATGATCCGCACGGTCCAGAAGTAATCGACGAACGACGGGTCGGTGCAGAACTGCCGGTATTGCTCGGTCAGATAGTGCCAGGCTTCCTTCGAATAGAGAAACGCGTCTTCGCCCAATGCGCCGCCGGGGCCCAGGTCGTTCAACATGTCCTTGAGCATGCGGCCCGCCGCGTGGCGCATTGCCGGGTTGCGCAATGCTTCGTGCAGATGCGCGGAGCGCATGAACGCGGACGCGTCGCCGCGCTGTTTGTTCACCAGCGGCGGCGGCGCGAAATCATATAGATAGTGATTCTCCAGATGCACGACGTTGTCGGGCAGCGCGTACTGCATCTTCGGATAGTCCTGCGGACGGCTGCCGAGAAAGCACAGTGCGAACGAATACTCGGGAAACGCGCGGATGACCTGATTGACCCAGCTCGACACGCCGCCGCTCACATAGGGGAACGTGCCTTCGAGCAGCAGGGCGATATCGGCGGAATCCGCGTGCGGCAGTGACGGCGTTTTAGACGAGAACATGAGGGCGGTCTCAGATGGAGCGGGGCCGCGCGGCGGCCGGACCGCGCGGTTTCCAGAAATCGAGGACGGCGGCCAGCGTCGGCGTCGCGGCGCGGTTGTCCATTTCGGCCAGCAGCTTGCGCACGCGCGCGAAATCGCGGCGCAGGTAAGCCGTCTCGGCGAGCCAGGGCAGCATGCGCTCGCGCGGAAAGCCGCAATCGATCGCACGTTGCAGCATCGTGTCCGCGCCGTCGAGATCGCGCCGCGCGATGGCAAGACGGCCGCGCAGACGCCACAGCGCTGCTTCGTTCGGGTCGTGTTCGAGCGCGGCGGCCGCGAAGCCGTCGGCCTGATCGGCGGCATTGCGGTACACGTCGCCCGTCACGAGGTTTTCGTAGATCAGTTCGCTATACAGCTGCGCGAGCGTCCTGTTCGCGTGCGCGCGTTCCGCATCGCTCAGTTCGGGATGCCGCTTCGCATCGAGCTTCGGACGTTCGACGAGGATCTGCTGCGTGAGCGTTTTCTCGCGGTTGTCGAGAATGCCGTACGCAAGCAGCCGGATGTCGTCGAGCGGATCGGCGAGCATGCCTTGCAGCAGCGGCGAGACGGTGCGCGCGGGCATCGTCTGCATCGCGAGCAGGGCGGTCATGCGAAACGACGTGCCCGCTTCCGCGTTCTGCAATTCCGCCTTCAGGCGCGCGCCGCGCCCATACGATACCGTGCCGATCAAATTCGCGGCGAATTCGGGTTCCTCGACGAGCACGATGGGCAACTGCGCGCGTGGCCGCGGCAACGCGGCGGCAATCGCGAGCGCGCCGATCGAGCAAAACATCCCGCCGACAGGCACCGCGAAGTTCAGAAACCACAGCGACACGAGCAGTCCCAGGCGCGGCAGCCGGTAGCGCGCGGGCATCATCTCCGCGAGACCGAGCGAAGTGGCGAGCGCGGCACAGGCCTGCACGAGCAGGCATAGCAACAGCGTCTGCGTGTTCTGATGCGTGGCGGCCTGCAGTGTCGACACGTCTGTGTTGGCGAGACCGCCGAGCCATTCGGCGGACGTGTCGGGCATGCTGCGTGTCGCGATCATGAAGACGGCGATCTGCAACGCCAGCCCGAGCGCGACGAGCAGCACGCCAACGAACGTGATGCGCGCGCCCACGGGCCGGCCGGGATCGGTCGTGACGCCGTCAGCGGCGGACATCGCAGCGCTCCAGCAGACGCCGCAGGTCGGCGATCGGTTCGTCGGCGGATACGGCCATCGAATGCACGGCGACGCGCGCCGCTTCGAAGTCGACGCCGTATTGCGCACGCAGATTCTCTTCGATCCGCAGCAGATAGCCGTCGACGGCACTGTCACCCGACAGTGGCATCAGCGTGAGCACCACGCGACGCCGCTCGTCGCGCAACGGCCACTGCACATCGAGCGCGCGGCGCGTGCGCAGCACATGTTCGTATAGCGTCGTGCTGCGTTCGTCGTTATGAAACACTAGCGCGACGATCGACGACTGCACCTGCGTATCGCGCTGCAAATGCACGAGCCGCGCATAGTCGAGCGCGAAAGTATGCGGGCACATGGGGAAGGCCGCGAGCGTGTCGCGCGTGATGACGGCGTGCTGCACGCCGTCCGCGTAGAAGTTGCAGAGCACGAGCAGGAACTGCAGGTTGTCGCGCGTGAGCGCGAGAAACGGCATGCGTTCGATGGCGAGCACGCCGACAGGATTCTTCTGCGCATCGATCAGCGGCACGACGGCGACGTAGCGGCTCAGCGACATGTCCTGGTTCGCTTTCGATTCGACATGTACCAGCGTGCGCGTTTCGAGCGCTTCGCGAACGAGGGGATCGTCGGGATCGAACGCCGATGGCGCGCCAATCGATGCCCCCGCTGCCGTCGCCGGCTTGCCGCCGCGCCATGCATGCACACTCGCGCTTTCGATCTGGCAGGCTTGCGCAGCCGCTTCGAGAAACGGTTGCGCGCCGCGCAGATCGACGACGCCTTGCTGCGCTTCAGTCGGCTCCTGATTGAGGATCACGGTGCGCAGCCGCGCCAGCGAATCGCGCAGCGTCGCGGGACGTCCGAGCAGATCCTGTTCGAGCCGTTCGTGCGAGATGCGCAGCATGAACTGGTTGCGCGTCAGAATGGACAGGCGTTCGGCGAGATAGTCGTTGGCGATGCGGCCTTGCCGCAAGCGCGTGATCCAGATGTCGCCGAATTGCCCGCACAGCATCGTGACGACGAAGCCGCCGAGAAAGAAGCTCACGGGAAAGAGCCGCGTGTGCGGCGTCTCCATCAACGCATGCGCGAGCGAAGCGGGCGCGGACGCGCCGCTGTAGCCGGGGTACAGCACGTACCACGAAGCCAGCAGAATCAGCCCGGAAAACACCCCCGCAAACGATCCATAACGCAGCGCGATCACGAGCGGCACGATCCAGATCCAGCCGAAGCCGCTCTGGACCAACAGCGGATCGGCGTGATCGAAGGCCCAGCAGATCGCAATCGCAATCAGCGTCGCGACGATCGTTTCGAGCGCGGCGATCGTGCGGCGACGCGCGGAGCCGCGCGGCGGCGCGATCACACGGGCCCACCAGGAGCCCGCGCCGACGCTTTGCGCCTGGCGGCGCCGGTGCCGCCCGCGCGGCGCGGAGTGTTCGTTAGCCTGCGTGTTCATGGCGTTCGCCTTAAATCGAAGCCAGCTTCGATGATAGTCGTGCGGAGCAGGGCATGCCTCACTGCGCGAGCGGCGACAGCAGATCGCGCTCCAGCTTCTGCGCGACACCCGACACGGCATCGCGGCTCCAGCCGGTGCGGCTGCCCGTGCCCGTCCATACGACCTTGCCGGTTTGCACGTCGACCACATCGAAGGTGAGGCCCACGGCAGGCTCGCCGTCCACGCCGACCTTATAGCGCCATTCGTTGACGGCACCCGTCAGCGCATAGCGCGCATTCTGCTGGCGCGCCCAGTTGAGCGCGTTTTGCTGCGCGTCGGGCTTCGCGGCGTCGAACAGCGTTTCGTCGTCGGCGCTCGCCGGGTAGCGCGACAGATTCGTATAGCCGTACGACGCGAGCAGGCTCTGCGCAATCGACGCCGCACGCTGCCCCGCCTGCGGCGTCTCCGTGTTGTTCGCGATAGGCAGGATCGCGAGGCTGTCGGTCTTCGCGATCGCGGGCGGTGCGCTGCGATCGACGACGGCGCAGCCCGCGAGCGTGAGCGCCATCAACGCCAACGCTGATGCGAACAACTTCGACGCGCGTGCGCGAAGGTTCTTGCTGTGGTCCATGTCATTCTCCTCAAAGGCTCTTCAATACAGATACCGATAGCGCACGCCGACTTCCTTCACGGAAGTCGAATGATTCGACGAGACGCCCTGATACGCGCCGTACAGCAGCATCTGATCGTTGCCGAACACGCTGCCCGCCACGCCGAGTTCCGCCTGGCCCGACCAGCCCGCGCGCGAGTCGCGGATCGGGCCGCCCGCGAAGATCGGCCGCCATGCTTTCGAATACTGCTCGGGCAGATCGTCGCCGAACGAAAACAGCAGGCCGCCTTGCGTGAAGGTCTGCGGCATGAAGGACGCGGCCGTGAACGGCGTGTTCTGCGGCAGCAGCACGCGCAGCGGGTCGCCCGGCGTGCCCGTCGCGTTGTACTGGCCGTGTGCGAAGACGGCGCGGATCGTGTAGTCGGGATAATCGGCCTTGATCTTGTAGCCGAAGTTCGCTTCGACGAGACTGCCGTTACCCAGATACGAGCGGTCCTGGCCGTGAAAGCGCGCGTACTCGTAGCGCGCGCCGCCGAACCAGTGCGGATCGAGCCGGTAGTTGAAGCCGAGCGTGGCAAGGTCTTTGGTGCCGCCCACCGTCAGTTGCGTCGACTCCGTCGCGGCCTGGTTGTAGCCGAGCGCATAGGTCAGCGTGAGGCGCTGCGTGACGTTGTACGTGCCTTCGACGCGCGCCGTCGTGAAGTCTTCGAGCGCATTGCGGCGGCCCAACGTGACGTGCTCTTCGTCGTATTGCCCCTTGTGGCCATAGATCGCCTCGGCGAGCCGGTCGTGTTTCGGCGCGTAGGCGAGTTGAGAGCCGTCGACGGTCTGGTCGCGCTGCTGATAGCGAAATTGCAGGTTCTGCGAGGGCGTGAGGCGCACGCTGCCCGTCGCCGATTCCTCCGTGAAGCGCAGCGAGCCCTGATCGACATAGCGGAATGCGCCCGCCAGCGCCTGCGCATTGCTGAGCAGTTGCTCGCGCGCCATCGCCTGCATCACTTCGTCGTTGGGCTCGCGCGTGAGCGAGTCGACTGCGCTGGTTTGCACGGCGGACGTGCGGCCCGTGAGCGCCTGCGCATCGGCGCGGGCCTGTCTCGGAATCAGATCGGGCAATGTGTCGAGCAGGCGCGACAGTTCGTTGACGTCGCCGTCGTTGATCGCGAGCTGTGCTTCGGCGTAGATGGGACGCTGGCTGGCGTCGATATATTGCTTTTCGAGCCAGGCGCGCTCCATGTCGGACGCCTCTTCGTTCTGCGCCCAGGAGATTGCCGCCTCGCGTGCGATGGCCGAATAGAGGCGCTGGCTTTTGCGGATCTCGTCCTGTTTCGCGGGCGGCAACTGGCCGATGTCGCCAAGCTCGGACGCAGCAGTCTGATCGTCGCCCGCGCCGTTGCGATCGGCGCGCAGCAGGTCGATCAACACCGCGCGCGAACGGTCGCCGTTCGCGTACAGCTGCGTGAGCGCGACGTAGCGGCCGCGCAGATCGTCTTGCTCGGCGGCGGGCAACGGCGCTGCTTTCGACGGATCGCGCCGGCGGCGCGCCAGTTCGAGCCAGACCTGCTTGCGCACGCGCCACGCTTCATCGACTCGGCCGTTCAGTTCCAGTGCGTCGGCGAACGTGAGACGCCACAACAGGCTTTGCTGCGCTTGCGCAGCCTGCTTGTGCAGATAGTGCAGCGCTTTACGCCCATCGCCGAGCCGCAACCATGCCGCGCCATACGCGGGCCATAGCTGCGGATCGCTCTCCGCGTCGCCCGCATGACGGCGCAGAGCGGCGAGCAGAGCGGCATCCGTGCCGCGCTCGTTCAGCACCCAGATGTAGGCCGCGCGCGCTTCCGAGTTGTTCGGATCGAGCGCGGCGGCGCGTTCGATGTCGCGCAGTGCGGCATCGTTCTCGCCTGTCTGCCGTTCGTATTCGGCGCGTGCGAGCAGGAACGTGGACGACTGCTCGGCGGCCTTGAGTTGCTCGGGCGTGAGTGAGGCAAGCAAGATCCGGATGCGGCCCCACGCATGCGCGCGTTGATAGCCGTATAGCGCTTCCGACAGCATGCGCGGCGGGCCGCCATGACGATACGCGTATTCCGCGAGGCGGCCTGCGTCGAGCGGCGAGTCGTTGAAGAAGTTCGTCATCACCTCGTAGTCTTGCGCGTCGGCTTTGCCGCCCGCGATCAACTGACGATAGCCAAGTCTCGCATCGCGCGTGTTCTGGTTCGAGTCGGCGAGTAGCGCGTAGAAGCGCCAGAATTCATCGTTCGACGCGGGCGCGCCGCGCTTCGCTTCATTCATCGCGGCGAGCGCCGCGTCGAACTGCGTGCGCGTATAGAGCATCGTGCCGATCTTCAATCCGTAGGCTGCGTTCGGCCCGTATTCGCGTTCGAGATCGCGCCATGTGCGCAGCGCGAGATCGTCGTCACCCTTGCGTTCGGCGACTTGCGCATAGCGTTCCATGGCCTGGCGGCGCGACGGGCCGTTGAAGCGCGTGCGCAGAAAGTTCAACGCGGAATCGGGATCGGCAATGCGTTCGTACGAGAAGACGACGGCATCGAGCAGCTTCAGATTGCCCGGCTGCTGGTCGGCCTGATGCAGCGTGACGGCGAGCATCGCGGCGTTGTCGTTGAGTCCGGGCGCGAGACGCGCGACCTTCTTCCAGTCGTCGTCGGTGCCGCGCATCTTTGCGATGGCGACGTAGTTGGCGAGCGCAATGTCCTGACGCCGGTTCCATTCGGCGACTTGCGCGAGACGCTCGCGCCAGGGGATCGATTGCGGATCGCGGTCGACGGCCGTTTGCGCGATGCGCTGCGCGTTCGCGACGTCGCCGTTCGCGAGGAACACGCGATACGCGAGTTCGTAGTCGGACGCGGTTGCATCGCTTGCGGGCGTCGGTGTCGGTGGGACCGCTGTAATGCGTACGATACGGGCTGTGGTTTGCGTGCTGGAAGCGTTGTTTAATGCGTGACGCAGCGCCGTGCTGCGCGAAACGTGCGGCCGATACCACGCCGCGCGCAGCCACACGCCGCGCGTCGTGCGATGCTCGACGGCGCCAGGGTCCGCCGCGCGCTTTGGCACGAACGACGCCCGCCGCACTAGCGCCGGTTCATGATCCAGCGCGGACATCTTCATCAATCGCTTCACGTACTTCGACGCCAGATCGGGACGCCCCGCAGCCAACGCGAGATTGGCGAGAAAGCGCAGCGTTTCAGGATCGTCGGCAAGATCGCCGATATGCTGGTCGGCCGCCTGCATCGTCGCCGGCATGTCGTTGCCCGATTGCAGCGCGCGCAAACCGGCGATGAAAGCGGCCCGCTTCTCGTCCAGCGTGGTGGCTTGCGCTTGTACTGCGAACCACGCGTCGGCGGCGGCGCGATGCTGCTGGTTGCCCAGTTGCGTTTGCGCAAGCTCGGCCAGCCACTTGCGCGCGTGCTCCCGATCGGACTGCGCGAGCAGCGTGTAGTAGTGCGCGGCGAGATCGTTGTCGCTCAACCCGCGTGCCTGCTGCGCAAGCATCTTCAATTGCTCGATGTCCCACGTGTAGCCGAGCGCTTCGTGCAGCAGCGCATCGAGTTCGCGAATGCGCGTGGGCCGCGCCGGGTCGTTCGGTTTCAACGAGAACAGACGTTGCTGCGCGAGCGACATGCGAATGGCCAGTGCGCTTTGCCGCGCGTTCGGCTCGTTGGAGCGCGACAGACGGTCGAGAATACGCGTCGCATCCGAGATGCGCTGCCCCTTCAGGTATTCACGCGTGAGTTCGGAGAGCACTTCCGCGTTGTTCGGATCGACGCGCAGCCATGCTTCCAGATAGGCGATCGTGAGGCTGTCGACATTTGCTCCTTCGAGCAGCCGCGATTCGATCCTCTCGCGCGGAAAGGCGAGCGCCAGCATCACGCCGACCAGCAGGCCGAGCACGAGAATCACAGCGGGCGAAAAGAGCCGCTGCCGCTCAGGTGTCGCAGGCGACGTCGACATGCAGTTGGTGATAGTCGTTGGTGGTACCCGTCACGGGACGCTTCGTCACGCGGCATGCGCCGGCGTTGGCGACGCGGAACATCGGTGCGACGTGCGAGCGCAGATCGAACGAGAAGCCGTTGCGCGTGCGCACGAAGTGATCGAGCATGCCGTTGGCTTCGGCGAGATAGGGCACTGAGCGGGCCGCCGATTGGTCGATCACGGCGAAACGCGCGATGCCGTCGCCCGTCAGGTGCACGTAGGTGCCGCCCGGTCCGGGCAGATAGCCCGCGACACCCGTCGCGTTCGACATGTCGGGAACCTTGCCGACGGGCAGCCGCACGGTGCGCAGATTCGCCTCATTGCGCACGACCCAGACGTTGCTGCCCGGCTCCTGGGAGACACTGGTGTCGAGCCAGTCGAGCACCTTGCGCGCGTATTCGGAGGTGAAGACGGGCGTGACGGGTTGCCTGAGCACGGTATCGAAGATCTGCTGCAGCGCTTTCATCGACGCGTACTTCGTGCCCGTGAACATGTGGTAGTAGATGTCCATCGGCTTGAAGCGAATCGGCTTGTCCGTCATCGCGAACGTTTCGAGTACGCGCGAGAAGCCATAGAATGGTCCGTGCCACAGGTCCGTATACAGCTCTTCGTTCTGGTTGGGCGCGAATATCTGGTAGTAGCCGTTCTTCATCACGCCGAGCGGAGCAATCGCCGTCCAGCTTGGATCGCTCTTCGTGATCAGTGTGTCGCCGCCGTTCAGATTCAGCACGCCCGCGTCATACGCCGCTTTCAGCACGGGCGAGGGCACCTGACAATCGCCGCTCCACAACACCATGCGCACCGGCTTCGACGTTGGCGCGACATTGCGGTTGATATAGTCGATCGAGCCTTTGATCTCGCGGTCGATATTGAACTGGTAGCCCGGAATATCAATGGACAGGCCGCTTCCGTTCGTCTGGCTGCCGCCCTCCGTCTGCACATGCGTGCCGGCGACACCGAGTCCTGTTACACGCATCCATTGCAGCGGGTGCGTGTACGTGTGCGTGGCCACTTCGACGTTCGGTAGTTCAAATATCTTTCTGCCGATGGTACGCAGATGCGGCGCAAAAGTTTTGAAGGGGCCTTCGTCGGTGACTTCGCCTTCGATCAGAGAGACGGTAGTGGGCATGCCCGAATCGCGCAGCAACCGGTACAGCATGTCGCCCGAATATTGCGGCGTGACGTCGGTGTTCGGCTGCGTGTAGCTGGTGTACTCGGCACGAGAAGCAAAACCGTCGCCGTCGATATGCGACATCAGCAGGCGCCGGCCGTTTTCCGTTGTCGTGTCCGGCACGGGCATGTTGTTATTCAAGCGCAATGCGGCGCGTAGGAACTCGATGGGTTGCGCGACCCAGCGCTCCTGATCGACGGCATCGAGTTGATACACGCCGAACGGGCGCATCGCATACCCACCCCACGGCGTGATGCCGGCGCCGTCGATCACGAAATCGCCCGAGCGCAGCCGCAGCAGCGAATGGCTATGCGGGCCGACGCGGATCGGCGTGAAATCGCGGGCAAGCGGATGCGGCTTCATTTCGAAGCCCATCATCTTCGGATCGTACGATTCGACGTCGAGCTTGCCGTTCGACGGCGCGCCCGCCACCGTTTCGAGGTCGAGTTTCTTCGCGAGATCGGCGTCCATCTGCGTGCCGAAAGTCGTGAACACGGCAACGGGGATCTTCGCGTCGATCTGCGCGGTGAGCCAGTCGCGATACGCCTTGCTGTTCGGCACCTGTCCTTCGAGCCATAGCACGATGCCCGCATAGCGGTCGCGCAGATCGCCTTCGGGCATCGGGTCGCGCGCATCGCGATAGTCGATCCGGTAGCCGAGATAGTTGAGCGGCATGGCGAGAAAGCGCACGCCGGGCGACACGTTCGGGTCCGTGCGCGGCGGCGGGTCCTGGATCACAAGGATGCGGCGTTTGACGGGCTCGACGGCGCCTAAGCCCATCGTCGCGAGCGCGCCGTCTGTCACGTAAGGCACGATGCCTTGCGCCCTGATCTTCGCGACGGTGTCCTGCTGGCAAGCGTGATCGGCGGGCGCGCAATAGTCGATTGAGATGACGGGGAGGTGATACTGCTCGCGTATCGTACTCGCCTGTCCGAGCAGCCATGCGCGGTCCTGTTCGGAGACTGCCGTATAGCGCTGCTTCGATTGATCCCAGCCGCGATATAGCGATTCGAACGCAACCGCATACACGAGGTCGTGCACCTGCGGAAGAATCTCGAAGCCGCGATTGAAGATCAGCTTTGCATCGGGATAGCGCGTTTTGATCGCGCGAATCACATTGGCCAGCCCTTGAATCTGCCGGGCGCGTGCTTCGTCGGTCTTCGCGACGAGTTGCCACGAATCCATCGTGTCGAGAAAGAAGCCGCGATAGCCTTTGTCCCAAAGCGGCTTGATGACACGATCGACAAAGAACGCGGGCCATTCAGGCTGGCTTTGATCGATCACGCGCGATGCCCATGCTTCGTTGTGTCCCGCTAGCCAATTTTTCGGCAGATCGGCGTAATAGCTGCGCGAGGGCAGCACTTCGCCGACGCTCGCGTAAGCGAACCATGTGGTATGCGGCAAGCGATGCGCAAGCGGATCGAAGCCGCTATCGGGTTCGAGAACGGCTGCGTCGAATGCAGAAAGCATTTCTACGGGCGGTGACTTGCCGTAATAGAGCGCAAATGACGGTTGGGTGACGGATGGGGTAATGTCGTCGGCAAAGGCGGAATGAACGGACAGTGCCAGTGCAATGACAAGCAGGCCTGGCCTGTCAATTCGCGGTGTGCGGGCAGTGCAAACCGCCAGGCACACTCGCATGAATGCGAAAACGATGTTCCTCAAATAGCGATGCAATTCGCTTGGCGTCATTGACAGAAAGTGCTCTGCTGATCTGAACGGGCAGATTGATGTTGTGACGTCTTGTTCTGCTCAATTGCGTCAGCGCCTATCATAGACAACATTCAGGTGTGCGCCTAGCGTCATTCTTGCTTGTGAACGCCCTCTGTTGCGAATGAAGCGTTTGTTTTAAAAGTGACGCGCTTTTCTATTCGCCAAGCATAGGGGTTTGTGCTAAAGCGAATAAAACGCTTAAAGCTATTTTGAGTGAAATTAGCGATCCGTTTTCTGGATGCGGTGATACCAGTTCATCAGTGGCGTTGCGCTTATGCCATGCACGATGACGGAAGAAGTGATGACGGCAAGCGTCAACGGCACGAGGGGAAGCAGGTCTTGCATGTGACGTTGCTGCATCGACTCCAGTGCGAGCGCGAGATAGTAGAAAGAGCCGATGCCGCGAATGCCGAACCAGCTCATCAGGCGGCGCTGCGCATGCGCGGCATTCGACCCGAGCAAGGACGCTTCGACGGCAAGTGGCCTCACCACGATAAAGAGCGCCGCGATCAGTATCGCGCTGTGCCACGTGAAGAGCGATGCGCCGGAAGTCGCAAGCACGTTGCCGACGATCATCATCACGGCGACTTCGGCGATGCGTTCCAGTTCGATGGTGAAGCCGAGCACCGATTCGGCCATGAAGGCGTGGGCCTTTTGCGGATCGGAGGCCGTCGCGACGACATCTTCGGAGTCGACGGTGCCGATCGCTTCGCGCGCCGAACGGCTGCCGCTCGCGCGATGCTCGACGCCGCGCATCGCGACGCCCGCCGCAAAGACGGCAACGAAGCCATTGCAGTGCGCAAGCAGGGCCGCGCCGTAAGCGAGTCCGATCAGCCCGAGCGCGAAGAAGCCTTCGAGGCCTAGCGCCTGCGCGTGCCGCGTGCGCAGCCATGCGACGGACCGGGTGGTTATCCAGCCGAGCAAGCCGCCCGTCACGAGGCCACCTGGAATCCCCGCGATCGCTTCGAATGCGAGGCGCCAGCCGCTCGCCTCGTTTCCGTGCGCCGGGCCGGACGTGCATAGGGCGAGTCCCAATAGCACGAACGGCAACGCGATGCCGTCGTTCAGTCCGCCTTCGCCCGATAGCGAAAAGCGCAGCAGGTCGAGATCGTCGGAATCCTGGACGCCCACGTCATGCGCGAGCACGGGGTCGGTCGGTGCAAGGATGGCCGCGAGCAGTAACGACGGACCCCAGTCGAGGCCGAGCAGCAGTACGCCGACGAGCGTGAGCAGCGGTATCGTCAACACCATCGCGACGAAGCCGAGCCGCAGCGGCAACGTCCACATGGACGCGAAGAGCGGCAGCCGCAGACGCAGCCCGATCGCGAACAGCGAAACGAGCAGGCCGACTTCCGTAACGGGCCGCAGTACGTGCGCGTCGCGGGCGAGGTCGAGTTGCAGCAGCCCGAGACCGGGCGGTCCGAGCGCGTAGCCGATGCCGAGGTAGAGCATCGCCGCGGACAACGGCAGGCGCTTGAACGTCGTGGCGGCGACGCCCATGAAGATCAGCACGCCGCCGACGATCAGATACCACCAGATGGCGTCGTGCATCAGCAGGTGGCGCGCGGCGCGTTCATGGCGCGCGGCCGAACGCTTCGCGCAGCTTGCGTTTGGCTTGCTCCAGCGTACTCTTTCGCGATTTCGGCAGGTTGCGGCCTGCGCGGTTGATATAGAAGTTGAGCATCGACATCGCCGACTGATATGGCGTGCCTTTGCGCCGTTTGCTGCGCGTCGACGAGCGTTTCAGCGATTGCGCGATCTCGTCGGCGGTTCCTGTCCTGAAGATGTCCTTCTCGATGTCCATCGCGTCACTGGTCTCCATCACGTGATGCGACCAGTACTTCGAGGTCTTCCCGGAGCGGCTCGATGCCGCCGTTCGCGCGCGGTGCGCGGCGCGCGCCTGCGAATGACGCTGGCGCGGTGGACGGCCGCCTCGGGCGCGCGTCGACGCGTGGGCCGTCGTGCTCTTTTTCGCGCGCGCTGTTCCGCTGCGCTTGCTGGTGCTAGCCATCATGTTCCCCATAAACGGAAATCCGCCCGCTATGCTGGCGTTGCGTAGCGAGCGGACGGTACTGCGTCGGTTACGTCGAGGAAGCGTGGCTTGCTCTACAGCTTCACACCGCCCGCTTCGGGCGTATCCGACGATCCGGGCGAGACGTCGCCGGCGCCGTACTCATCGTCCCGGCCCCAGTATGGCTCGCGTCCGTAGTATTGATGGATCGACGTGGCCCAGGTGGAATCGGCCATCGACGGCCAATGGTCCTTGTGGAAGCCCGGCGCGTTCTTAACGTTTTCCGTCGGCATGTCGAGCAGGAAACACTCGCGGTCGACGTCGAGCGTAAGCGCGCTCCACGGAATCGCGAGCAGCTTGTCGCCAATGCCGAGAAAACCGCCGCTCGACAACACCGCATACGCGATGCGGCCCGAGCGCACGTCGAGCATGATGTCCTTGATCTTGCCGATGTCGTCGCCGTCGGCGCTCAATACCTTGTCGCCGTCCAGCGTATCGGCCGCCATCACTTCGGGGCCGGGGCCGCGACTCCTGGCGCGGCTCGTGGCGACGATATCCGCTCCACCGCGTGTCTGGTTCTGCAACGTCATATTGGTTCTCCCTGTCCTGGTCCGTACGAAACATGCGTACAGCTGTGTTCGAGCAACCGCTATTCCTATCAACCGTCTTCGCCTACTTCTACGGGGTCGGGAAATTCGGGCAGATCTTTCGAGGTGTCGGGCGGTTCCGGCTCGCCGCGCGGCGCATTGTCCGGGCGGGCGCTCGGGTTGTCGTGGGAGGTTGGGTCGCGTGTCATGTTGGCGCTCCTGTCTGTGTGCGGAAATGGTCGTGACAGGAGTGCTGCACGTGGCGTGCCACGCGGCACGCCTTGCAGTGTCGGACGAATGCGAAGGGTGTCGAGGGTTCAGGGACGCGCGGCGATCTCGTCGAGATGTTCGAGCAGATCGGCAGGGTCTTCGTAGACGCGCAGCGCGCCCGCACGTTCGAGTTCTTCCTGGCCGTAGCCGCCCGACAGCAGGCCCACGCCGAGCGCGCGGCAGCGGCGGGCAGCCAGCATGTCCCAGATGCTGTCGCCGACCACGACGGCATGCTCGATCTGCACCTTCAACCGGTGCGCTGCGGCGACGAACAGGTCGGGATCGGGCTTCGCGTACTTGACGTCGTCGCGCGTCACGACGACCGTCTTCGACGGATCGACGCCGAGCGCTTCGAGATTGACGGCGGCTGTTTCCATGCGGCCGCTGGTCGCAATCGCCCACGGCGTGCCGCTTTCCGTCAACGCGGCAAGTAGCGCCTGCGCGCCGGGCAGCGGACGCACCTTGGCGTGCAACTGTTTATAAGCGCGAGCATGCGCGCGCCGCAAGCGCTCGACGCGTTCGGCGCTCATGTCGCCGCCCGTCTCGCGCAACAGTTGATGCGTGAACAGCCCGCCGCTCATGCCGATCTTGCGATGAATGCGCCACACCGATAACTCGATGCCTTCTTCGTCGAGCGCTTCCTTCCATGCGAGCACATGCTGGTACACGCTGTCGACGAGTGTGCCGTCGAGGTCGAACAGAAAAGATGTCGAAATACGCATGAAGTCTTCTCCTTGGTCTGAATGGCAAGCAGCGCAAGGTTCATATTGCGCCACTTATCGCACGAAAGATTTACGTCCTCTTTGTAATTATCAAACGCCGCAGCGTGTGTGTGTGCGGCGCTGCGGCATCTGGCCGCGTATGAAAACCGCCTGGAAAACAGCGTTCTCGGACCGCGGAGCGAGAGCGGGCGCGCCTTTGCAGAGCACACCGCTTGCTCGCTATGGCGATGACGGCAACAGGATCTTCGCGCTCGTCAGCCGCTTTCATTTCATTCGATGGGGTACGCAGATGAGGATCCGAACGACATGGATCGAAGAGTGAGGCGGCGACACAGCTTCAGGCGCGATGGGCGGCGCGCTTTTGCGCGTTCGCCTGCTTGCGCAGCACGCTCGACTTTGTGAGCAGCGTTGCGAGCCGGGTACTTTCGACATCCATCGACGCAGGCCGCTTGCCGCCTTTGCGCGCGCTGCGGCTTGCGAGCCGCGCGCGCTTTTCCACTTGAACGAGCAGCGCGGCGAATGCCGCTTCGTCGACCTTCATGTGGCGCTTCGCGCGCTGCGGCAGCAGGCTTTGCAATTCGCCAGCTTCAAAGGCTGCGATCACTTCTGGATGGATATAACAGCGCTTGCATACAGCAGGCGTGTTGCGCAACAACGTGGCCACTTCTTTCACGGTCGCGACGACATGACGGCGCGAATCTGCGGCGCTCTCGCACACCAGTTGGCGCAGCGCCGCCATCGCATACACGCTGCCTGCCCACGTGCGATAGTCCTTCGCCGAGAAGTCTGCGCTGCTGATATCGCGCAGATACTCGTTGATATCGGCGGAGCCGATCGCATGGCGCGCGCCGACTTCATCGATGTACTGGAACAGATCATGGCCCGGCAATTCCGCACACTTGCGCACGATACGCTTGACGCGCGCATTGTCGACGGTCACGTCGTGCTCGATGCCGCTCTTTCCCGCGAAGCGGAAACGCACTTCGCCAGCGCGAATCTTCACGTGTTTCTTGCGCAGCGTGGTGAGGCCATAGGACTGGTTGTCGCGTGCATATTCGACGCTGCCGATCCGGATCAGCGTCGTATCGAGCAGATGCACGACGGCTGCGATCACCTTTTCGCGCGGCATGCCTTCGCGCGCGAGGTCGCGTGCGACTCGTGCGCGTATCTTCGGCAGTGCGTGGCCGAACGCGGCCATCCGGCCGAACTTGTCGGCGTCGCGCGTTTCGCGCCATTGCGGATGGTAACGGTACTGCTTGCGGCCCCGCGCATCGCGGCCCGTCGCCTGAATGTGACCGCGCGGGTCGGGACAGATCCAGACGTCAGTGTAGGCGGGCGGTATCGCCAGCGCGTTGATGCGTGCGATCTGCGTTTCGTCTTCAATGCGTCGGCCGTCGAGGTCGAAATAGACGAATACGCTTTTGAGCCTTCTTCGCGTATAGCCGGGCCGTGTGTCGTCGGCATGCCGCAGCCCCGCAGGCATCGCGGTGGACAGTCCCTTGGCGATCGCATCGATCGCGTTGCGTGTCATCGTTTTCATTTCGCGGTTTCCAGTCTTTTGTGACTGACATGCAGTGACGCGCTAACTTTGTGCAATAGCAATGCCTGAACCTTCGTCACTGTTGCAGTCGAATGCGTCGCCCGCGTTGGGCATCGAACTTGCTCGCTATATGAACGAATATGAACGAACGTTGATTGCTCACAAGAAGGTTGCGAAGGGAGGACATGCACATGGCTAGCACTGTGGCTGGATGCAAGGTTGCGGTATTGGCCTTAGACGGATTCGAACAGGCCGAACTGGTCCGCGCGCACGTAAGTTCTGCCAAGGCCGCGAAGATCCAAAGTTTCAGGCATGTGGGCAAGGGTGATCGTGTCGACGTCGATGCGACGTTCGACCCGCGCGCGCTTGATCAATCGTCACCATCTTGCGATGGCACAACAACTCGCCAAGGCGCGCAAGGCTTCGTCATGAACGGGATCATCAAGGTGTTCATGCCGCGTGCGGCGTACGAGGACTCTCTCATGCACATCACATTCACCGATGATGCTCCCGTGTTCGATGGGTCGAGCCTGACTGTGCGCTTCAACGCGTGCGTCGACGGCGAGCCTGTCGCCTGCGCGATTTCGGCAGAGGCGCTCGAAGATCATTTCGGCGCGGACTCGCCACTTGAAGATGCACTGATCGGCGCGTACGAGCGCGGCCGCGCACGTATCCGATCCGTGTGCGCGGAGGCGCTCGATCAGAACGGCGGCGAAAGCGTCATTCTGCACAGCGGCCTGTTCCGCGTCGAAGGGATGGAGTCGGACCGGCGGGTGAAGACATAACCCGCGTGCAAAAAAAGGCGGCTGCCGCAATGCACCCGGCAGCCGCGCGCCTAATCTTCGTCGAACCCAACGATCAAACCCAGAGCTCGCCTGCGAGTGGCGTATCGACGCCGTTGGTCGGGCGATCGTCGCCTTCGATGGAACCACGCTCGCTCTGCGTTTCGCACGCTGCCCGCAGTATGCCGTTGTGCGCTTGATCGCAGGCTTGCATGCGAGCGGTGTGTGGGGCTGTCTGTGTCGGCACGTTGGTCTGGCTGGATGACAGCGTATGTGCGCGTATCTGCGCAACGATGGCTGACGTGGCGATAGCCACGAACAGCAGGCATTCTGCGCTCCTGATCCTCATGGTGAAGCTCTCCCTTGTCGATGGCTGGCCCGCGTTATCTATCGACCGCGCTTTTGTTGAAGGCTTTGCGCGATGCGCGAGGGTCCAGCCTCGTTATCGAGCAATATGCGTGCCTTTTTGCCATTCACGCGTGGGGCCTGCGTTCGCGGCCGCGAAGGCATTGTGCCGGCATCCGAACTGGAAGCAATTACTCGCCGCAATGGCAAAGACGACACGCATGCCCGAGATCGGGCATGACGGGTGCGTAAATGCTGGCTTCCCACGCATAACGGAAAGGAGCGACGTATGACCACAAACGTCATTGCCGTGCTGAACAATCTGATCGGGATGTCGAAGGACGGCGAGTGCGGTTTCATGAAAGCCGCTGAGGACGCGAATCACGCGAGCGTCAAGGAGGCGTTGCTCGAAAGCGCGGCCCGTTGCACGCGAGGTGCGCGCGAACTGCAGGATCTCGTGTTGAAACTCGGCGGCAAACCGGAGGAGGGTGGCAGCGTCGCTGGCGCATTGCATCGCGGATGGATCGATGTGAAGTCCGCTGTAGGTAGCCGCGCGGATCACGCAATTCTCGCCGATTGCGAAAAGGGCGAGGACGCCGCGATGAAGCGCTTTCACGAAGTGCTAGAAAAAGACCTGCCGGCAGACGTGCGCGCAGTGGTCGAGCGTTTATATCACGGCGTGCTGCAAAACCATGACCGCATTCGCGCGATGCGCGATCAGTACGCGGCGATGAAAGCCTGAGAGGCGCAGCAAAGAAAAAGAGGCCGCCCGATCAAGGACGGCCTCTGGTAACGCTTTAACGCGAGCGCGTTAATTACACGCAAGCGTCAAACGCTTAATCGGCTGCGATCTTTAGATGGTTCTTCACACCCTGCACGCCGGACACGTTTTGCACGACGTCCTGCGCAGCAGCCTTGTCGTCAGCGGACGGCACGGAACCCGTCAACCAGACGATGCCCTTGCGGGTCTTCACGTGAATGTGCGTGGACTTCACGTTCTTTGCGCCGAGCAGCTCGGCCTTGACCTTGGTGGTCACCGTGCCGTCGTCGATATGCTGGCCAACGCTCTCGGAAGTGGCGGGCGGCGCGGAGGCCGTCGTTTGCGCCGTAGCGTTCAGTGCGAATGCAAGACATGCGATGCTGCCTGCGGCCTTGAGGAACTGGATGGTTTTCATGGTTTCTCCTTCTCGGTTGATGATCAGGGTTGCGGTCCTGTTGTCCGTGCGATCGATCGCGGCTCGATGCCGCCGATGACCCGACCAAAGAACACTGCCGCCGCGGTTCCGTCTGGTCCGTCGCCGACACAGGACGCGCCGCGCATCGATCCTGCTCAATGGCGCGTCCCTATGAGTCGGTCAGCAAGCGTCGTGCCCATCAGCGCTCGAAGGTCGTCGCGGGTCGTCGCGTATGGCGTCGTCCGGGCGCAGGCGCCGATGCCGCATGATTCGGTTCGAATTTCAGAGCGTTTGTAAAATGCGCTGGGGGAACGGGCACGCGGCGTGCGCCTCTGCAACACAAAGGCGAATCAAAACAGACAGTTGCGAAAACTGGTACGACAGTTGCGTAGGTAGGGCGCGAAGCTGTTTGAACAATCACAGGAAGAGTCTGTATGCCGCCTACAATCGAACTACGCGCGAAGCAAACTTTCGCGCTCACACCGCGTCTGCAGCAGTCCGTGCGCCTGCTTCAACTGTCGTCGCTCGAATTCCAGCAGGAACTGCGCAACGCGCTCGACACCAATCCCTTCCTCGAATACGACCCGTCTGTGTCGGAAGATCTGTCGGCAGGCAAAACGGCCGACAGCAACGGCGCCGACGGCGAAACACTGCCTGCGAGCGAACGCGATAACGCGATGGAAGGCTCGTCGGCGGAGCCGGCGACAGAAAGCGTTGCCTCGTCGCCGGATGACGGCGGCGATTATTCAAGCGGCGACTATTCAGGCGACGCTTACGGCCGGGGCCCGTCGCGCTACAACGGCGATTCCGATGCCGCCGACCCGACCGAATGGGCGCGCGTGCAACCGACGCTGCACGAGCAGTTGCACGACGCGTTGCGTCTTTATCGGCTCGACGACCGCGATCGCGAAGTGGCGCGCCTCATCATCGAAGCACTCGATGACGACGGCTATCTGCGCCAGGATCTCGCCGATCTCACGGACGTCTTCGACATCGAACCCGCGTTGACGGAAGAAGAATTGCTGGTCGCGCTGCGGCTCGTGCAGACGCTCGACCGCCCGGGACTCGCGGCGCGGTCGCTGTCGGAGTGTCTCGCGCTGCAGATCGATGCGTTGCCCGCCGATACGCCGGGCCGCGACGTCGCGAAGCAGGTGGTCGAACATCATCTCGACCGTCTCGCGCGCCGCGAGCATGCGGAGTTGCAGAAGCAGATCGGCTGCGATGCGGAAGAATTGCGCGTGGCGTGCGCGCTCGTGCGCAAGCTCGATCCGAAGCCGGGCAATTCATATGGCCGCGCCGATGACAACTACATCGTGCCGGATGTGATCGTGCGCAGTGTGCGCAACAAGTGGGTCGTAACCGTGAATCCCGCCGTGCTGCCGCGCGCGCGCATTCACCGTATGTACGCGGAACTGTTCGCGCAATCGGCAGGCGCGAGCCGCTCGCCGCTCGCGCAGCAGTTGCAGGAAGCGCGCTGGCTGATCCGCAACGCGCAGCAGCGCTTCGAAACGATTCAGCGCGTCGCCGAGTGCATCGTTGCGCATCAGAAGCCGTTCTTCCAGTACGGCGAGATCGCATTGAAACCGCTCGTGTTGCGCGACGTGGCTGAAGAACTCGGCCTGCACGAATCGACGATTTCACGCGCGACGGGCAACAAGTACATGGCGACGCCGCGCGGCATCTTCGAGTTCAAGCATTTCTTCCCACGCGAGCTAGGCACGGAGAGCGGTGGCACCTGTTCGGCAGCGGCCGTGCGCGCGTTGCTCAAGGAAATGATCGCTGCCGAAAACACGCGCGATCCGCTGTCCGACGTCGCGCTCGCGAAGATGCTCGCGGATCAGGGCGTGCTCGTCGCGCGGCGTACGGTGGCGAAGTATCGACATCTGATGAAGGTGCCGCCTGCGGAGTTGCGTCGGCAGGTTTGATGCACGCTGGCTTGCGCGTGAAGCGCTACACACACACACAATGGCCGCTCCTTGAAGGAGCGGCCATTGTGTTTTGAGTGAGTGAAGAACGGGCAGAGCGCTACATACCGATGCTCGAACCGCCACTCGAACTCGAGCCCGTGTTGGAGCCGGAACTGGTGCCCGAACTGGAGGCCGGATTCAGATCGATTCTTCCATACACGCCGTCCGCTTCGTCATTCGGCCCCGCTGCGAAGAACAGCGTGTTCGAGGGCTGGTTGCTCAGGTTGTTGCCGAACGCAATGCCCCACAAGCCTGGCTGGACGATCGTGCTGCTATTCGACGACTTCAGCGGCCCCATCGACTTGCCGCTCGACGCATCGAACGCGTTGATCGTGCCGTCGCCGAAATTGCCGATCAGAATCGCGCCACTGAACGTGCCGAAGTTGGCCGGTGCCTGCGCGATACCCCACGGCGCATTCAGTGGTGCGCCCGTCGCGAAGTGCTGCTTGAGATTGCCCGCCGTGTCGAATACGTCGACCATGCCGAGGCCCGCGCCCGCCACGTTGTCATGTTTGGCCGCGTCCTGCATCGCGTACGTGACGAACAGGTTCGAGCCGATCAACTGGATGCCGAACGGCGCAAAACCGGCTGGAATGGCGCTGTCCTTGAAGCCGCCGGGCATCGTCACCTTCGTGAAGTTCGTATCGAACACGTCGATTTTGTTGTTATGAAAGTCCGTTGCATAGAGGAAGTTGCTGCCGTTGTTCGCCGCGAGTGCGAGCCCTTTGTACACGGCGCCGCCTGCGGCATCGTCGTACATCTTGAAGGCATTGGTCGGGCCGACAGCGGGTGCCCACGCCGTGATCGTGCCGCCTTCGCCTGTGAAGATGAAGGCCGCGAGGCCTGATTTGCCGTTCTGCGTGACGGTGAAGCTCTGTGTGCCGTTGAACACGATGCCCGTGGGCGCTGCGTCGCCGTTGGTGCCCGCCGGTATCGTGACGACGAGCGATTGCGGTACGCCGTTGCCGTCGTAGAGCGTTGCGAGATTGGTGCCGTTGTCGGCGACCCAGACGAAGCCTTTCGGATTGAATGCAACGCCCCAGGCGTTCTTCAGGTTTGGATCGGTGTGAGGCGCGGGCACAGCGCCATCGGAGACGAGCGCCGCCGCGGTGAACGACGACACCACAGGCGTGCTCACATTGTTCGACCCGGAACTGCCGCCGCATGAAACGAGCGTCGCTAACGCCGCGCCACAGGCTGCGATGCCGAACACCTCGAATAGAGACTTCATGACCGCACTCCTTGTTCTGTCGAAAGGTCGTGACGGTCATTGAACGGGGTGGGGGTGGGGTTTATTCCTTCATTAGCGGGAGATATTCGCGTTGCTGCAACACGGGTAACGCGCAACGAATACGAACTGGGAATATTCCGTTGTTCTGATTAAAAAATAAGCGGACGCTTTTCGTCGGCTCAATGCAGCCTTCTCAGTGCAGCCTCATCTCCCCCTCGACCTCAACGGAAAAATAACCATCGCCGCCAGCAGCCCCAGCACCCCACCAATCAACGTCTCCCACGCCCGCGCCGTGAGAAATGGAATCGAGTGGATGCCGTTCACCGCGAGCGTGACGATCAGCGTGAACGCAAACGCGCCGCACGGGATGTCGTATCGCTCGGGCAGCGCCATCGAATAAACGATCATCGCCAGCGCCGCAGCGAGCCAGATCAGCAGCGGCGCATGCTCCGCGATCGGCAAACAGATGAGCCCTAGCGGCACCCCAACGAGCGTGCCGATGATCCGCCGCCGCACGCGCTGCACGGTGCCTGTCGCGGACCCCGCGACCACGTACGTGCAGGCCGTGATCGCCCACGCCGATTCCGCGAGATTCAGCCACGCATTCAACGCGACGACCACGAGCGCGCCGCTTGCGGCCTGCAGACCCATCACGAACTCAGGTGAGGGCCGTCCGGCCACAGGCTCGGGTCCGGGCGACAGCGCGGCGACGACGGCCGGCCGTTCGGCGGGCCCGCTCAGCAGCCGGGGCACGATCGACGCCAGCATCGCGATCAATCCGGCAATCGCAATGGCGGGCAGATCGGCGGGAACGAGGTTCGCGCCGTAGGCCAGCAGTTGCCCGATGTAGATCTGCGAGCCGAGTCCTCCGCCCGTCACGCCGAATCGCTTCAGATAGCCAACGAGGAACGCACCCGTGACCAGTACGAGTTCGGGACCCGCATGCCCGAAGAAGCGCAATGGCTGTGCAACGCATACGTACATGGCCGCGCCGAGCGCGGCCGCTGCGCATAGCAGCGCGAGATCGCGGCTCGATTCGGGCCGCGTCGTGCGCGCCTCCGACACGCTCGCCCACAGCGCGAAGTTGGCCGCGAGCAGGCCGACCGACGCATCGCGTGGCAATCCATGCGTGACGTCCTGCAATGTGCCGAGCGCCGAGGCGAGGCCATAGGCCGTCACGAGGCGCAGCCCCTTGATGCGTCGATGCGTGCCGGGATCGACGCGCGCGAGCCAGCCGCCGAACGCGGCAAATGGATGCCTCGCGGGTATCTCGCGGTGCGCCGTGTCGGCGGACGGTTTGCGATCGGCGGGATCAGTGGACGGTTCCATGGTGCGAGTCGTCACTAGTAGGCAAAGGTTCGCATGAGGGCAAGCGGCCTCGTCGGGTGCGCGCTCGACGAGACGCGATCGGCGGATCGCGGCCTGGGGCGGCAATCGAACACTGCCCGTTTCACTGGCTTGCCGCAGAGGCCGGGTTCGCGCTGCTGGCAGGAGAGCCTCCCACGGCAGCGGCCCCTGTGGCAGACGCGGCTTCAGACGACGCCACCGCCTCCGACGCCGCCGCCATTCCCGACGCACCCGAATCAGCCGCCGCCTGTGCCGCAGGCGGCACGGATGCGCCAGACACTGGCGCCACCGCGGACAAGGTGCCCGACGCCGTGCTGCTGGTGAGCTGCGCACTCCCTTCGTCCGTGCCCGTTCGCTGCCGGTAGCCGTACAGGATGATGCCGATCAGCAGCACGATGACGACGAGTATGCCCCAAGCCCAGACGGGAACGCGGCGCGAGCGGGGCGCGGAGGGTTCGACTGTCGTCAGCAATTGCGTGGGCACACCGGGCGCCGCTCGCGCAGCAGCAGCGCCCGCAGCGCCACCCGCCAGTCCGTAGGGATCGCCTCCAGAGTATGCGCCGGACCGCGCCGCATCCGCGGATGACGGCGCCCCGTTCGTCGCCCAGCCGGCCGACCCGTTTCCCGCCGTAGCGCTCACGCGCGGCATGGCCGCCGCGAGTCCGACGAGCTGTTGCGGGACACGATCCGCGAACGCAGCGGAACTCTCGAATCCGAGCGCCTTCGAATATCCTTCGGCGAGCCACGGCGCAGCAATCGGCCATTGATAGGCGAGCAGTCCAGGCAGGTCGCCGGCGCAGCCCTGTTCGAGCAGCATATGGTGCTTGGCGGCGCCGAACACCACAGCCGATGCGACATCCGTCAGCGCATGCGCGGCTTGCGGTGGCACGGACGTCAGGGCGGCGATGTGGTCGCTGATCAACGCGATCTCGCGGCTCTCGGCGATGCGTATCGCCAGCTCATGGCCCGAACGCTCGACGGCCTTCAGCCCGTGCGAACTGGCAGTCAGGCCGGCGAGTTGTGCCGCGATGCGCGCATTGGATTCGGTGGACATGATCACGAGGAAGAGGCGTTGCGCGCTTTCCGCGCTGCTTGCGCTCGCCATCATCGTCAGCACGATGGCGGGCGCCGCGCGTTCGACGACATGCCGGATCGCGTCGGGCGGCAAACCGATGCGGCTGCTCAACTGCTCGAGAACGTAGGGATTGAAGGCGGCGTGGGCCGCGGCGACCAGATCGGCGTCGTTCACCAGAGGTCTCCTTCGAGTTAGCAAACGGATGTGATGGTCATCTGTCGCGCGGCGGCTGGCCGCTTGTCCTTGTCCGAAATGGCCAGGTAAGTATAGGCAGGAATTCCGGCGGCCGGTTTGTGTCGGACGTCGCTGGAAGCCAGGCAGCAAAGCGGGCGGCAATGACGGGCGCCCGCCAGGCAAATGCCCTTGCTATTTTTAAACGCGCGTATCACTCTCGATAGAGCCGCATGCCCGGGCAAAGGCCCGGCAGCCTGTCCGCTGCGCACGCGGACGTCTTTACGGTGGAGCACGCCATGAGGTCCGCCAGTGCCGTTCACGATCCCAGCCGTCAACTGCTGCCGTTTCGCGAGTCGCTGCTCGCGATGCTCGGCATCGCCTTCGTCACGATGCTGGTCGCGCTCGACCAGACCATCGTCGGCACCGCGTTGCCGCGCATCGTCGCCGATCTCAAGGGCTTCGACTTCTACGCGTGGGTCGCGACCTCGTACATGCTCGCGTCCGTCATCACCATTCCGATCTTTGGGCGGCTCGGCGATCTGTATGGCCGCAAGCCGTTCCTGATCGCGGCGATCCTGCTGTTCACGCTGGCGTCGGTGCTGTGCGGGCTCGCGAAAAGCATGCTGTTCCTGGTCGCCGCGCGCGGCCTGCAGGGCATCGGCGGCGGCATTCTGATCGGCACCGTGTTCGCCACCGTCGCCGATCTGTTCCCCGATCCCAAGCTCAGGCTGCGCTGGCTCGTGTTCGTCACGTCGTCGTTCGGCATCGCGAACATCGTCGGCCCGACGCTCGGCGGCATGCTCACGCAGATGCAGGGCTGGCGGCTCGTGTTCTTCGTCAACGTGCCCGTCGGCGTCGTGTCGCTGATCTTTGTTCAGATGTTTGTGCCGAAGCTGCGCCATCTTAAGGCGAGCGGGCCGATCCAGCTCGACTGGCTCGGCGCGTTTGTCGTCGCCGTGACGTTTGGCGCGCTGCAACTGCTGATCGAACTGCTGCCGCGCGAGGGCGTCAGCGGCACGACGGCGCTGCTGTTCGCGATCACGACCGTGTGCGGCCTGACGCTGTACTTCTGGGAAAAGCGCATGGGCTATCCCGTCGTGCCCGTCGATGTGCTGCTCGATCGCAAGCTCGCGCCGCTCTTCGCGATGTCGGTGCTCGGCGGCTTTGCGCTGTTTTCGATGGTGTTCTACGTGCCGCTGCTGTTCCAGGGCGGCTACGCGATGTCGCCGCACGATTCCGGCATGCTGATCACGCCGCTGCTGCTCGGCACGACGGTCGGCAGCGTGCTGAACAATCGCATCGTCACGCGCATCCGGCGCGCGAACGGGCTGATGTATGCCGGCTTCGCGTTCTTTGTGATCGGCTGCGTCGCGCTCGTCTCGTTCAAGGGCCACGAGCCGCATATCGTGTGGATGGCGTGCATGGGCGTGAGCGGACTGGGACTTGGCCTCGTCGCCACCAACCTGACGATCTGCTCGCAGCAGATCGTCGCGCGCGATCACCTCGGCGCGGTGACGGCGCTGCTGCAATCGCTGCGGATTTTTGGCGGCATGCTCGGCACTGCGATCACGGGCGCGCTGCTCGGGCATATGTACACGCAGGGCGTGACCCGCTCGCTCGATTCATATCAGGCGACGCAATGGCTCAAGTCGTTCGCGAGTCCCGATCTGCTGGTCGATCGCAACGAGCAGTCCGCGCTGATCGAGCATCTGGTGGCGGCGGGGCATTCCAGCGATCCGATGATGCACATGGCGCGCGAAGCGCTCATCGCGTCGATTCACATCGGCTTGTCGGTCGCCGCGCTCGCCGCGTTGATCGGGCTATGCCTCGCGTGGTTCGTGCCCGCCGTGCAGGTGAGCTATGCGGAGACGGAAGTGCGCGGCGCTTGAGGGGCATGAGAGGCGGGTGCGCTTTCTGGCTCGGCAGGGCGCCGCGTTTGCTATCATGGCTGTATAAATATACAGCCTTCCGTGTCCGATAGCCGTGCCGACCGACGCTCCCGATCCGTTCTATTACCTGTCGAATTTCGAGCGCGCGCTCGCGTGGATCGCCAGCCGTTACGACGATCTGCTCGACGACAGCGAGCGCGCCTTTCTCGACGCATTCCTGCGCGACGACGCGCGCCTGCCGAAAGCATCGCGCGCGCTGCTCGTGCGCATGCTGATGCGCAAAGGCACGCTGTTTCGCACGGGGCGGCTCGCGTATGCGGAAATCGGTTGTCCCGTGCAGGCGGCTGCGCCGCTCGCCGCGCTCGGCTGGATCGATGCGGACGCGGGCATGTCGCTAGACGAACTGTTTGCGTGCGCGACGCGCCCCGAACTGCAACGCATGTTCGCCGCGGCGCCCGCGCTCAAGGGCCTTCGCAAGGCCGAGTGGCTCGAAGCGCTGCGCGTCGCGGACCCTGCGCACGCTTTGCAACGGCGTTATCGCGAGTGGGATGCCGCCGCTGACGAAGCCGCGCTGCGCGTACTCGTCGCGCCGCTGTGCGAGCGCTTCCGGCTGATGTTCTTCGGCAATCTGCATCAGGACTGGTCCGAGTTCGTGCTCGCCGATCTCGGCGTGTATCAGTACGAGCGCGTGGCGTTCGCGCCGTCGTCGCGGGCATTCCAGCAGCGGGGCGACGTCGACTGTTATCTGGCATTGCAAGCGTGCCGCGAAGCACTCGAACTCACGGGCGACGCAGCGTTCGACCCGCTACTCGAAGCCGTCGATGCAATCGATACACAGCACAACCCCTGGCTCGCGTTGCGCCGCGCGAAGCTGCTGTACGCGATCGGCTATCAGGCGGAACGCCGGCGCGACTGGGATGCGGCGTTGCGCATCTACGAGCGCTGCGCATGGCCAGGCGCGCGGCACAGGCGCATGCGTGTGCTGGAGCGCGGTGGCCATGATGAAGCAGCGCTCGCGCTGGCGCTGCAGGCGGCCACCGTTCCCGAGAGCGAAGAGGAGCAGCAGCGCGTCGCGCGCATGCTGCCGCGCCTGCAACGGCGCCTCGGCGTCGCCGCGCAGAAACCCGCTGGCGTGCGCGCTGCGCAGCGCGGCATGCTCGAACTGCCGCGACCACTGGAGCCCGTCGCCGTCGAATACGCGGTGCGCGATCATCTGTCGACGGAAGATGCGCCCGTGCATTACGTCGAAAACGCGCTGATCAATTCGCTGTTCGGTCTGCTGTGCTGGGAGCCCGTTTTCGAGGCCGTGCCGGGCGCGTTCTTTCACCCGTTCCAGCGCGGTCCCGCTGATCTGCACGCGCCCGACTTCCGCGCGCGCCGCAGCGCGCAGTTCGACGCCTGCTTTGCGCAACTCGAAAGCGGCGTGTATCGCGAGACGATCCTGCGTCACTTCGAAATCAAAGCGGGCCTGCAATCGCCGTTCGTGTTCTGGGGCATGCTCACACCCGAGCTGCTGACGCTTGCGCTCGATTGCCTGCCTGCCGCGCATCTGAAGCTGTGGTTCGACCGGCTGTTGCTGGATATTCGCGCGAACCGTTCGGGCCTGCCCGACCTGATCCGTTTCTGGCCGCGCGAGCGGCGCTATGAACTGATCGAAGTGAAAGGGCCGGGCGATCGTCTGCAGGACAACCAGATCCGCTGGCTCGCGTACTGCGTGCAGCACGACATGCCCGTGCGCGTGCTCGACATCCGCTGGACCGAAAGCGCCGACGATGCGCTCGCCGGTGCAACGGACGCGGAGGCGGCATGACCTACGTCGTCGCCGTGCGCACGCTCTGCGAATTCACCGCGCGGCGCGGCGATCTCGATCTGCGCTTCACGCCCGCGCCATCGGCGCTCGAAGGCATCGCCGGGCATCAGGCCGTGACGGCGCGCCGCGCGACCGGCTATGAAGCGGAGATCACGCTGACGGGTACGCATGGCGGTCTCACCGTGCGTGGCCGCGCCGATGGCTATGATCCCGCGCTGAACCGGCTCGAAGAGATCAAGACGCATCGCGGCGATCTCGAACGGATGCCCGCGAACCATCGCGCTTTGCATTGGGCGCAGGCGCTGGTGTATGGGCATCTGCTGTGCGAGGCACGCGCGCTCGAAGAACTGACGGTCGCGCTCGTGTACTTCGACATCGGCGAGCAGAAGGAAACCGTGTTGACGGAACAGCACACGGCTGCTTCGCTGCGCGCGTTCTTCGAGGATCAGTGCGAGCGCTTCGTCGCGTGGGCCGCACGCGAAGAAGCGCATCGCGATGCGCGCAACGCCGCATTGAACGCGCTGCGTTTTCCGTACGGCGAGTTTCGCAGCGGACAGCGCGAGCTTTCCGTGGCCGTGTTTCGCGCGGCGCGCGACGGGCGCTGTCTGATGGCGCAGGCGCCGACGGGCATCGGCAAGACGCTCGGCACGATCTTTCCGCTGCTGAAGGCTTGCGGCGCCGATCATCTGGACCGCGTGTTCTTCCTCACGGCAAAAACGCCGGGCCGCGCGCTCGCGCTCGAAGCCGTCGAATCCCTGCATCGCAGCGAAGCCGCGCTGCCTTTGCGCACGCTCGAACTCGTCGCGCGCGACAAGGCCTGCGAGCATCCCGACAAATCGTGCGACGGCGAATCCTGTCCGCTCGCGCGCGGCTTCTACGACCGGCTTCCCGCCGCGCGCGACACGGCATTGCAGGCGCGCACGCTCGATCGCGCAGCCGTGCGCGAAGCGGCGCTCGCGCATGGCATCTGTCCGTACTATCTCGCGCAGGAAATGGCGCGCTGGTGCGACATCGTGATCGGCGATTACAACTACTACTTCGACAGCAGCGCGATGCTGTATGCGCTCACGCAGCTGAACGGCTTGCGCGTCGCCGTGCTCGCCGACGAAGCGCACAATCTGCCCGACCGCGCGCGCCGCATGTACAGCGCGACGCTCGATCAACACGCGTTTCGCGGCGCGCGCCATGCCGCGCCTGTCGCGCTGAAAAAGCCATTTGATCGGCTGAATCGCGAATGGAATGCGCTAAACCGCGAACGCAATGCAGCGTACGAAGTACTGCCGGAAGTGCCGCCAAAACTGCAATCGGCGCTACAAAACCTGATCGCATCGATTGGCGATCAGCTTGCGGAAACCCCGCAATCCGTCGATGAAAACGCGCTGCGTTTCTATTTCGACGCGCTGCATTTCATGTCGCTGGTCGAGCAGTTCGGCGATCATTCGATCGTCGATGTGACGCTCGATGCGCATCGCAGCCAGAGCCACGCGAAACCCGCGACGGAGATTTGCTTGCGCAACGTGATTCCCGCGCCGTTTCTCAAACCGCGCTACGCCGCCGCGCGCGCGACGATCGTGTTCTCCGGCACGCTGAGCCCGCAGCATTTTTATCGCGACATGCTCGGCCTGCCCGACGACACCGGCTGGCTCGACGTCGAAGGGCCGTTCAGGGCCGAGCAGCTCGATGTGCATGTCGCGCATCATGTGTCGACGCGCTGGCGCGACCGCGAGCGCTCGCTCGAACCGATCGTCGATCTGATCGCGCAGCAGTACGCCGCGCGACCGGGCAACTACCTCGGCTTTCTGAGCAGCTTCGATTACTTGCAGCGCGTTGCGGGATCGATGCGTGAACGGCACCCGCAGGTGCCCATCTGGACGCAGGAGCCGCGCATGGACGAGACCGCGCGCGACGCGTTTCTCGCGCGCTTCACGGCGAGCGGCGCGGGCGTCGGCTTCGCGGTGCTGGGCGGCGCGTTTTCGGAGGGTATCGATCTGGTCGGCGAGCGGCTCATCGGCGCGTTCATTGCGACGCTCGGCTTGCCGCAGATGAACGACGTCAACGAACAGATGCGCCGCACCTTCGATGCGCAGTTCGGCAACGGCTACGACTATGCGTACCTGTATCCGGGCATGCAGAAGGTCGTGCAGGCGGCGGGGCGCGTGATTCGCACCGAGCAGGATGCGGGCGTCGTGCATCTGATCGACGACCGGTATCGGCGCGCGGATGTGAAGCGGCTGTTGCCGCGCTGGTGGAAGGTCGCTATATAGCAACAAGAAGCAACAAGAACAGGAGACAACCCGTGCGCGCAGGCGAATACCGCTTCACGACGATCTGGCGCGTCGACGCGCCGCTACCGGCCGTATGGGACGCCATCCACGATCCGGCGCGCTGGCCGCAATGGTGGACCTGCGTCGAAAGGGTGATCGAAGTGGAGCCGGGCGCGAGCGACGGCGTCGGCGCATTGCATCGCTACACGTGGAAGGGGCGCCTGCCGTATCGCGTCGCGTTCGACATGCGTGTGACCCGCGTCGAACCGCTTGCCGTGCTCGAAGGCGAGGCGTGTGGCGACGTCGAAGGAACGGGGCGCTGGCACTTTTCGACGCACGGCGAAGCGACGGTGGTGCGCTACGAATGGCGCGTACGCACGCAGCGCGGCTGGATGAACCTTCTGGCGCCGCTCGCGCGCCCGTTCTTCAAATGGAATCACGATTACGTGATGCAACGGGGCGGCGAAGCGCTCGCCGATCTGCTCGACGCGCGGCTGCTTGGCGTCGAGCATTCGTCATGAGCGCGGCGGCCACGTTGTTGACGTTCAGTGCCGCGCCACCTTCGATGACGGCTTTTGCGCCTGTTGCGGTCCATCCGGCACATTCGACGGTCGTGGCGGACCTTCGAACTCGTCATTAGAGGAATCAGAAGCGCCTTGCGCGGGATTCGCTGTGACCAACATGCTGCGCTGCGGATTGGCGATCTCGATGCCCTTCGCGCGGAACGTATCGAAGATGCGCCGGTTGAATTCGCGCTGCACGGGCCAGCGCGACGAGTCGCGGCATTGAATCTGGCCGGCGAGCGTGACGGCCGCGCCGTCGACGGCATCGACGCCCCAGAAGCTGAAGTCCGACAGGATGCCGTCCTTGAACTGCTCGTCTTCGCGCAGCGCGGCGCCGATTTCCTTGAGCGTCGCGATCGCAAGATCGACGTCCTGGCCATACGCGATGCTGACCCGAACGGCCGCGTTGCCGAGCCCGCGATTGGTATTGTTCACCGTCGACACCGAACTGAACGGCACCGTGAACAGCGAGCCGTCGCCGCCACGCAGGCGCACCGTGCGGATCGACAGATACTCGACCGTGCCGGACACGCCCGCCAGCGTCACCCAGTCGCCGACCTGCATCGCGTTTTCCATCAGCAGGAAGATCCCCGTAATGAAATCCTGCACCAGCTTTTGCGAGCCGAAGCCGAGCGCGACGCCGAAGATGCTCGCGCTCGCCAGCAGCGGCGCCGTGTTCACGCCAAGCTCGCTCAAACCCGTCATCACGACGACCAGCGCGATCACGACGAACAGCGCCGAGCGCAGCATCGGCACCAGCGTGCGTAGCCGCGCGGCGCGCATCAGGTCACCGCTCTTGGTCCACTGCGCGAGGCGTTTTTCGACGGATAGGTTCGCGATCTCCCATACAACCAGCGCAATCACGGCGGACACGCAGATCGTGACGATGGCCGACGTCAACCGATGGCCGATCGCGCCGGGCCGGAAGAACTGCCATACGTCGAGGCCCCACAGTTGCAGCAGCATGAGCGCGGTGACGACCACCACGAGCGTCGAGATGACGCGCCGGATCAACGGGTAGTAGCGGTACGCGTGCTGATGAACCAGCGAACGCTGCTCGCCTTCTTCGACATGAAAGAGCCGCCCGAGCGCGCCGAACAGCACGATCGCCACCACGCGCGCGGCCACCAGCACGGCCAGCGACAGGCCACCCAGATGCAGCAGCGTGCGGTAGCCGTTGTGGACGTCGAGCGCCCACACGAACCACAGCGCCATCACGATGAACACGGCAACCCCCGCCCACATGTCGATCAGGCCGTGCGCCAGCATCGTCACGGTGCACTGGCGGTCGGCGTCGGTCTCGCCGGTGCGCTCGCGCAGCAGCGCGGAAATCGGCGCGCGGCATTGCAGGATCATGATCGACACCATCACGTGCCCGACCAGCGCCAGCAGCTTGACGAGGGGCAGATGCGCCGCGTCGCTCAGGCCGAGCGCGGTGGCGATCTGGATCAGCGCGCCGCCCGCGCCGATCACGCTGACGACGCGAATCACCCAGCGTTGCATGAACAGCGCCCAGCTATCGGGCACGCGCAACAGGCGCAGCCCCGGCGCATCGGGCTGCAGGAAAAAGCCCGCTGCGATCACGATCGCGCGGCAGATCACGTACAGGTCGATCAGGTCGTTGAGCGCCGCGTCCTGCACCGTGCCGTCGTTGGTGAAGATCGACATCAGCGCGCTTGCGGCCGCGACGAACACGACGAGCGGCAGCATCCGCAACAGCAGTTGCAGCGCCGCGCTCGGCAGACGCTGCAGCGTGGTCCAGTAATGTTCCGCGTGGCGCTTGCTGCGCGCTTCCTTTTGCTGGTTGTCGGGTTTGCGGGGCTTTGGCTGCGAGGATTCAGCCGATGACCTGGGCGGCGCCGACATCGACGGGGCGGCCGGGCTCGGCGCGAAGCCGGCTGCGGCCTGGGCTGCCGCCATTTCAGCGATATCGGCGGCCTCGGCGCTCGCAGCGGCATCCAGGGCCGCGGCTTCGCGCGCGTGCTCGCGCGCTTCGCGGGCCTCACGTGCCTCGCGCCGCAAGATGATCGCGGCGCGCGCCCGGCGCAGCAGCCTGCGCGTGAGCCATTCGAGCGCAATCGCGGGCAGCAGCGTGCCGATCAGCGCGAGCAGCACGCCGAACACGTGGGCGCGCTCGTGCGGATCGGAAAGCTGCACGTTCCACCAGTAACGGGCCGACGACGTGTCGAGCAGCACCGTGGCCGAGCGCTTGAGCGTCATGCCGCCTTGCGTGATCCAGTGTGCGCCCTGGCGCACCAGTTGCGACGCGAGCCCGTTCGATTTGAACGCGTCGGGCACGCTCGCGCCCGACGCGGCGTCAGTCGCCGCCGTCGCCGATGCACCCGAGGCCGGCGCGGCTGGCGTCGCGAGCACGCCTGCGGCGGCGATGGCCGTCAGGGTGTCTTCGATCTGTGCGCGTTTTTTGGGGTCGTTCAGCACCTGCAGCGCCTGGCGGGCCTGGTCGGGTGTCAGCGTGACAGTGGTGGCGGACGCGCCGGACGCGCTCGTCGTGGCCGTCACGGCGGAGAAGGCGGGCGCGCAGAACAGCGCGAGCAGACAGATCAGGAGAAATTTGCGCATGTAGGGCCGGTGGTCGGCGGCGATGCGCGTACGGCTGGACGCGATGCGGCGCCGGAAGCCACACGATTCGACTGGAAAATAAAGCGACCGCCGCGGCGCACGATAAGTTCCGCAAAGCAGCGAATCCCGCGACCCAACGGGCATGAATGCGTGCGATGCGCACGTATTCGTGCTTTTTTGTGCTATTGCGCGGCGCGATGGCGTTGCTGGCGCTTGATGCGCGTTTACGCGCGAACAGGGTGAGCGGGCTTGCCGAGCGTCCCGTCGACGACTTCCGTGAACGTCCGTTCTTCGCGCAGGATGAAGCGCTTGGCCTGCGCCATGCCGAAGTTCTCGAGCGCTGCGGGATCGGTGCGCAGCCGCGCGCGGTACGCTTCGTACGCGGCGAGGCTGTCGAACGCGATCAGGCCCCACGCGATGTCGTTGGTCCCTTCGTGCGGCAGGAAGTAGCCGAGCAGATGGCCGCCGCAGCGCGGAATGATCTCTCCCCAGTTCTCGGCGTAATGTCTGAACGCGTCGCGCTGAAAGGGATCGATCTGATAGCGGATGAAACAGGTGATTGCCATGGGGACTCCTGTCGTCGGTGTCGTTGAGTGGATGACGGTCAGTATCCGTGACGCGTAGCGCGCGATGTTTCAGGCTGGACGGAAGTGTCGATGTATGGTGCCCTATTGCTTACCCTGCGGCTTCTGCTGTCCGCGAATCGTCACCGCCGCACACGCCGCACCCAGCAGCGCGCACAGCGCCGACACCAGCGCGACGGCGCGCAGCCCGGCGTCGATCGCATCCGATTGCGCGGCGACGATTTCAGCCGGCACGGCATGCGCGCCCGCCATCATGTCCGGCGCAAGCTGACCCTGTCGTTGGAGGTCGGCGGGAATCTTCAACTGTTCGAACCGCTTCGACAGCGCCGCGTCGTGCGACCAGACGAACACGATGCCGAGCACCGCGATCGCCAGCAGGCTCGCGATCCGCGCGACGGCATTGTTGATGCCCGACGCGACGCCCGTCCGCGCGGCGGCAACGGACGTCATCACGGCCGTCGTGAGCGGCGCGACCGTGATCGTCATGCCGAGCCCGAGCACGGCGAGGGCGGGGAAAAAGCTCGTCCAGTAGCGCGCGCGGTCGATGTCGAGCCAGCCGGGCAGCGCGAGCAGCGCAAAACCGGCCGCCGCGATCACGGGGCCCGCCGTCAGCAGCCGGCGCGCTCCGTAGCGCGCGGCCAGTCCGCCCGTGAAGCGCGACAGCACGCCGATCACGACGGGCACGGGCAGCAGCGCCGCGCCCGCTTGTGTCGCCGTATAGCCGTGCGCGCGAATCAGCGTGAACGGCAGAAAGAACAGCGCGCCGCCCAGGCCGAAATACAGCAGCAGCGTAACGAGATTCGCGCCGCTGAAATCTCGCGAATGAAACACATCGAGCGGCATCATCGGGTCCTGGCTGCGTGCCTCGATGGCGATGAACGCGGCGCACAGAGCCAGTCCGCCGGCGATCATGCCGATCACGATCGTATCGCCGAAACCATGCGACGAAGCGAGCGTGAGACCGTAAGTGAGCAGGCCGAGCCCCAGCGCCGCCACCAGCGCGCCCAGCCAGTCGAGGCGCTGCGCGGCGCTTTTCCCGCGGCTCGCCGGTATCGACGATAGCGCGAGCGCCACCGTGATGACCGCAATCGGCACGTTCAGATAGAAGATCGCGCGCCACGAGAACGCATCGACGAGCCAGCCGCCCGCGACGGGCCCGAGCGCCGACGTAATCGCGCCGAAGCCGGCCCAGGTGCCGATTGCGCGGCCGCGCTCGCGTTCGTCGAACACGGCGCCGATGATCGCCAGACTGCTCGGCACCAGCAGCGCCGCGCCCGCGCCTTGCACGGCGCGCGCCGCGATCAGCGCGGCGGGTTCGGGCGCGAGGCCGCACGCCGCCGACGCCGCCGTGAACAGCACGATGCCCGCGACGAACACGGCGTGCCGCCCGAGTTTGTCGCCCAGCGCGCCGCCGACCAGCACGAGCGAGCCGAGCAGCAGCAGATACGCATTGACGACCCATTGCATCGCCGCGACGCTGGCGCCGAGTTCGGTCTGAATCGCGGGCAGCGCGACGTTGACGACGGAGCCGTCGATGAACGCCATGCTGGAGCCGAGTATCGTCGCGCCGAGCGCGAGCCGCTTGCGGCGGCAGGGAATCCCGGCGGCGGGTTGCGCGCGGATCGCGAGATCGTCGCAGGGGCTGGCCTGGGCCGGGAAGGCGTGCGGCTGGTCGCGCGCGTGATTCAGGGAAGCGTGGTCCGACATGACGGGTGTCCACTCCATTGCGGTGCGATCGACAATGCAATGGACACATTAAGTGCCACGCCGTTCAGCATCAACTGAACGGCGTGAAGGCCGCCGCGTGATTCAGGCGAAGTCAGTCAAAGGGATAACAGCGAACTCAGCCCAACGACGCCGCTGCGACAGCGCGCGGCCTGTGCGAGCCCGCATCGCTGTCGTCGAGGAAATCGGCGTGAAGAGCCACGTGCTGAAGGAGGAGCTGGAGCTGATGCTGCTCGAACTGCGTGCGGGCGCGGGCCGTGACAAGGCGCTGCGCAATCTGGCGCTGCGCACGGGCATCGAGGACATCGACACGCTCACGTCGATGCTGATCCAGGCGGACCGCTTCGGTACGAGCGTCGGCGATTCGCTGCGCGTGTTCATCGACGCGCTGCGCACCAAACGCCGGCTGCGCGCCGAAGAACAGGCGGCGAAGATCGCGCTCAAGCTGCTCTTTCCGCTGATGTTCTGCATCTCGTCGTGCTGCAGATCAACTGCGCGTGGCCGATGATCACGCCGATGATCCGCTCGTTCTTTCCCGGCGGCTTCTTCAACTTCAGCGTCGTCGCGACCATGCGCAACGAGGGCTTCTGACATGAAGACGAGACCACGGCTCAAGGGGCGCCGTTACGCACGAGGCAATGACAGAGGCATCGTCAGTGTCGAGTTTGCGTTGCTGCTGCCGCTGCTGCTCGTAACCGCGCTGCCGCTCTATGACATCGCGCGCAACGTTCAGGCGCAGATGATCCTCATCAACGTGAGCCGCGAAGGCGCGAACCTGTCGTCGCGCGCTGCGAGCACGTTTTCGATGCAGACCCTCACGTGCTACGCGCAGCTTGCCTCGGCCATTCTGCGGATTGCGAAGTAGCGGCGGGCAGGGACATGTGGCGTTGCCGTGACAGGCGCGCCTTGAAGTGCGCGCGCAATAAAGGTGCGCTATCGTGTGATTGCCTGCGGCGCGGCCGCAGGTCTCCAGATGAACGCTTCGTTTCTCGACGGAGACGCACGATGGTCAAGAAAACCGCGGCGCACGCGACGGCGATTTCTGCGCAGGCGTCACGCGCCGCCACCGGGGTACGCAAGAGCGAGGAAACGCGCGGCGCGTCCGCGCATCCCGGGATCGACGCCCAGGTCGTGCTCGTGCTGCAAGGCGGCGGCGCGCTGGGCGCCTATCAGGCGGGCGTGTTCGAAGCGCTGCACGATGCCGGGATCGAGCCCGACTGGGTGATCGGCACGTCGATCGGCGCGATCAACGGCGCGATCATCGCGGGCAATCGCCCCGAAAACCGGATGAGCCGTCTGCGCACATTCTGGGACCGCGTCACGTGGACGGGCCAGCAAATACCGGACTGGCTGTCGGCCTGCGCGCCCGGCTGCGCCGCGCTCGGTCTGCCTGCGTATCTGGCCACCGCATGGGCCGCATGGATTCCCGGCTACGAGCAGTGGCTGCGCAACCTGTCGATCATGGCGCAGGGCTTGCCCGCCTTCTTCACACCGCGCGCCGACGCGTGGCTCGCGCTGCATGCGCCCGTCGGCATCGAGCAGGCGGCGTTCTATCACACGGAGCCGCTGCGCGAGACGCTCGCGTCGCTGATCGATTTCGACTATCTGAACCGCAAGCAGACGCGGCTGACGGTCGGCACGGTCAGCGTGGGCAGCGGCCATATGCGCTATTTCACCAATCGCGACGCACCGCTCGACGTCGGGCACGTGATGGCGTCGGCGGCGTTTCCGCCCGGCTTTCCTTCCGTGCGCATCGACGGCGAGGCGTACTGGGACGGCGGCATCTATTCGAACACGCCGCTCGAAGCCGTGCTCGACGACCGGCCGCGGAACAGTTCCGTCATCTTCACCGTGCAACTGTGGCCCGCGCATGGCGACGAACCCGCGTCGATCCAGCAAGCGATGAGCCGACAGCGCGACATCCAGTATTCGAGCCGCGCCGAGAGTCATCTCGAACGGCAGCGGCAGATTCACCGGCTGCGGCACGTGATCCGCGAACTCGGCAAGCATCTGCCCGACGACCAGCGCGACACGGCTGCCGTCAAGGAACTGCTGAGCTGGGGTTGCGGCACCACGATGCAGGTGATCGAGTTCGATGCGCCTAACTTCGGGCGCGACGATATGCACAAGGACATCGATTTTTCAAAGGATGGCATCCGGCGCCGCTGGGAAGCGGGCTATGCCGACGCGCAACGGGTGATCGAACGCGCGCCGTGGCGCGAGGAGCCGGACCCGATGGAAGGCATCGCGATTCATCGCTCGGACCCGGAAGCGGCGTAAGACGGCGACATATCTGAACGATTGCGCAATCGCGTGAGCGTGTTGTACCTTGGGTGAATGGCACTGTCGAAGCGGCAGGCGCAGGTAAACACAGGCTGCACAGGCTGGCAAAAACGAAAACGGCGAGCACAAGACCGAGATGACTCATCCCAATGCGGCATTGATCGAGCGATTCTACGAAGCATTCCAGCGGCGCGATGTCGACGCGATGGCAGCGTGCTACGCGCCCGACGTGACCTTCAGCGACCCCGTGTTCGTCGAGCTGCACGGCGGCGAAGTGACCGACATGTGGCGCATGCTGGTGTCGCGCGCGAAGGAGTTCACGCTGGCCTTCAGCCATGTCGCCGCCGATGGCGACAGCGGCAGCGCGCATTGGGTGGCGAGCTATGTGTTCAGCCAGACAGGCAGGACGGTGGTCAACCAGATCGACGCGCGGTTCGTGTTTCGCGACGGACTGATCGTCGAGCATCACGACCGTTTTGACCTATGGCGCTGGGCCAGTCAGGCGTTGGGCGCGAAGGGCGCGCTGCTCGGCTGGACGCCTTTCGTGCAGAACGCGATCCGCGCGCAGGCGAAACGCGGGCTGGCCGCGTTTCGGGCGAAAGCAGCATGAATGGGAGCATGAACGCGCGTTGAGCCGGTCCTGACCGGGTCCCGGCGAGCGCGACAACGAGGCAGCGGGGGATGTGATGCGCGAGATGGATGCTGCATGGCGGGAATGGCTCGCGACCAACGTGAGCCGCGGGTGTACGCAGGAATCGATGATCGAGGCGATGGTGCAGGGCGGCTTCGAGATCGACGCGGCGCGTGAGTTCGTGCGCCGCGCGGCGTCGGAGACAGGCGCGGTGGCGACCGTCGTTGCTTCGCCGGAAGACGAAGCGCGCGCCTATCACTACGATGCCTGTCCCGTCGCGGCGGGCAACACGGTGCACGCGCACGACCGTGACGTGACGGTGTGCATACGCATCGAGCGCCCACAGGTGATCGCGTTCGACGACGTGCTGTCGGGCGAAGAATGCGCCGAGCTGATCGAACGCGCGCGGCACCGGCTCAAGCGTTCGACCACCGTCAATCCCGACAATGGCCGCGAAGACGTGATCCAGCTGCGCACCAGCGAAGGCTTCTGGTTCCAGCGCTGCGAGGACGCGTTCATCGAACGGCTGGACCGCCGCATCTCCGCATTGATGAACTGGCCGCTCGAGCACGGTGAAGGCCTGCAGATTTTGCACTACCGGCAAGGCGGCGAGTATCGTCCGCACTTCGACTATTTCCCGCCAGGCCAGAACGGCAGCGTGCTGCACACGGCGCGAGGCGGTCAGCGTGTCGCGACGCTGATCGTCTACCTGAGCGACGTCGAGGGCGGCGGCGAAACGGTGTTTCCGGACGCGGGGCTCGCGGTGATGGCGCGGCAAGGCGGCGCGATCTACTTCCGCTACATGAACGGGCGCCGCCAGCTCGATCCGCTGACGCTGCACGGCGGCGCGCCCGTCACGAGCGGCGACAAGTGGATCATGACGAAATGGATGCGTGAGCGCCCCTACGTCTAGCGCGGCTCTGGCGCGCCCGCGATGCGCAGTGCATCCGGGTATGGCGGGTGCTGTATATGGGCCAGCGCATGCGTGGTTCGTTTCAGCCGCGATCGACGTGTCGAGCGCCACGCCTATGCCCCTCGGACCGAAACAATATCAGGGGACCGACAATGAACAACTACCAGCTGGAAAGCGAGTTGCAACATCTCGAACGGGTACTCGCCCGTATGGCCGCCGAACATCGTTTCCCGCTTTCATACTGGCGCACCCGGCTCAATGCCGTGCTGGCGGCGCGGCTGGTGCCGTCGCAACGCTCGCGCGCCCAAAAGCTCGACGAATTGCTGCGGGCGCTCGAAGCGCGCGCGCCCGCAGTCGGTTGTTAGCAATGTACGACGGCTGCACGGCGGCTGCGCTGTGCGGGTCAGGCACAGCGAATGCTCGATTACGGGTGACTGGCGCAACCGTTGCGTCGGCGTAACCAGACGGAGTCAGCCATGAACAAGGATCAAGTGAAGGGTACGGTCGAAAAGGTGAAGGGCAAGGTTAACGAGACCGTCGGCAAAGCCACGGGCAACCGTAGCCAGGAACTGAAGGGCGACCTGCAGCAAGGCGCCGGTGAAATGCAGAAGTCGTATGGCGATGCGAAGGAAGACGCAAAGGACATCGCACGCGAAAACCGCAAGCATCACTGATCGCGGCGTTGCCGGGCGGCGCTTTCGTTAGTGGCTCATTAGTGGCCGCCCGGCCGTTCGATCACAGGGAGCGAAAAAGCAGACGGGCGAAGCCCGCTGGGCCGCGTGACAATGCGGCCCGTTTTTATGTCGGGTTCATGTCGGATCGCGCGGTGCGTGCGGTCCATCGCCATTAAGATGAACGGTCCATTCAACCCGTTCCGGAAGCCCGCTTGAGTCTGCCGCCTTCAACGTTTTCCACCGATACCCCCGGCGTGCTCGCCGCGCTGCGCGCAGCAACGGGTAGCCGCCATGCACTGATCGATTCGGCGATGCCGCTTTCAGCCGACGCACCGACGCTACGCGACTATCGCTTGCACGTGCAACTAGTTGCCGCCTGGCTCGCGCCGCTGGAGCAATGGCTGGCAAACTTCGACGATGGACCGCAAGGCGCCTTGCCCTACGTTGCGCGAATGCCGCTGATCGAGCGGGATCTCGCCGAGCCTTCATTGCCTATTGAACAAATCGTAGATGAGCCTCTCGAACGGGCAACGCCGCCCGATGCAAGCGATGCCGCTTTCCGCTGGGGCGTGTGCTATGTGATCGAAGGATCGCAACTGGGCGGCACCGTGCTCTACCGGCGTTTGAGCGAGACGCTCGCACCGCATCTGTTGCGCTATCTGAGCGGCGACGGTGTGCCGCCGGGTCCCCGCTGGAAGCGTTTCATCGACGCCATGCGTGTGCAGATCGTCACGCCGCGCGATATCGCGTGTGCATGCGAAGGCGCGAAGGCCGCGTTCGATCGCCTGCTGGGATTGCTTCCGGAGACGCGTGCGGCCTGATCAGGGCGACTGACGCCGCGCGTGGCATTAGTTCAACGACGCATCGCCCCCGCCGCGTACGGGCCTGGCACCGTCGTGCAGACGGCCTAGCAGCAGATCGACCTGATCCAGCAAGGTTTCGCGCGTGACGGGCTTGTGCAGCGTGCATTCGCAATCCAGGTCGGTGGGAATGTCGGTCGATGCGCTCCACAGGATCACGGGCATGCCGTCGAGACCGGGATCGTTCTTGAGCGTGCGGCATACCTCGGCGCCATCCATGTCGGGCATCATCAGATCCGTGATGACAAGCGCGGGGTGCACGCGCTGTGCAAGCTCGACGCCCTTGCGCGGCTCGAAGGCGGTGAGTACGTGGAAACCCTCCAGCTCGAGCAGAAGCGCCCACGCGATCAGCAGGTCCGGCTCGTCGTCGATGAGCAGGATGGTAGGCAGGCGGCTGTCCGATAATGCGTTCGAATCCATATTTACAGGCAAACTTCTGATCTCACAGCCGGGCTCGGGTGCAAGCGACACGTGATCGTCAATTGGTTTGCACGCACGCATGACCCGTGCCAATCCGGATGGCGATACGTTCGACGCCTCTGCACGGAGGGTTTTCCGCGCGGCCGCACATAGCCCGCTGCCATGCGCAGCGGGACTTCCAGCCAGTCGGCGCGCACCGTGCGTGCATGAATGGCGCGCGCGACGCGGCGGGTTTGCAAGTAAGAACGTTTAGCAAAATGTATCGGCGTCGTTGTAAGTTCTGACGCGCTGCGGCGCGACTATTCCTGGTCCGACATGGAGGAAAGACCGCCCGAGACCCGTCAACCCGTTCGGCTCGAAAACGCAACGCGATTTGCGACGCAACCTGTTCGATTCGATACTGAGCTGCGACATACCCGCCGGGATCATCGCGACGACACGCTGACGCCACGTTACTGGCGTTCAAGCGCTTGCTCGTGCTTAATGGAATTCATTGACCTGTCAGGCACACCGGTTGCTACAAGTTTACGTTGGCGCGTCCGCGGGACAACACGCGCCATGCCCATCCAATTCGCCTGAGGAACACAACTATGCCAACCGATTCCCGCATTTCCGAGGGCTTGCCGTTTCCGCTCGGCGCGACCTGGGATGGCAGAGGGGTCAACTTCGCGCTCTTTTCCGCGCATGCGACGAAGGTCGAGTTGTGCCTGTTCGACGACGAAGGAAAGAAGGAACTCGAGCGCATCGAACTGCCCGAATACACCGACGAAGTGTGGCATGTGCACATGGCCGGCCTGAAGCCGGGCACGGTGTATGGCTATCGGGTGCATGGTCCGTACGAGCCCGAGGCCGGTCATCGCTTTAATCCGAACAAGCTGCTGCTCGATCCGTATGCGAAGGCGCACGTTGGGTCGTTGCGCTGGGACCCGTCGCTGTTCGGCTATACGCTCGAAACGGGAGACGATCTCACGTTCGACGAGCGCGACAGTGCGTCGTTCATGCCGAAGTGCCAGGTGGTCGACCAGACGTTCAACTGGACACATCCGACGCGCGTGCGCGTGCCGTGGGACCGCACGATCGTCTACGAGACGCATGTGCGCGGCTATACGAAGCTGCATCCCGGCGTGCCGGAAAAGATGCGCGGCACCTTCGACGGCCTCGCGCAGAAAGCCGTGATCGACCATATCAAACGCGTCGGCGTGACGACGCTCGAACTGCTGCCCATTCATTCGTTCGTCAACGATTCATACCTGCTCGACAAGGGGCTGACGAACTACTGGGGGTACAACACGATTGGCTTTTTCGCGGCCGATCCGCGTTACTTCGCGCGCGGTCCCGGCGTGATCGAAGAGTTCAAGGAGATGATCGACCGGCTGCACGATGCCGGTCTCGAACTGATACTCGACGTCGTGTACAACCACACGGCCGAAGGCAACGAGCGTGGACCGACGCTGTCGTTTCGCGGCATCGACAACGCGTCGTACTACCGGCTGATGCCGGAAGAGTGCCGCTATTACATCAACGACACGGGCACGGGTAACACGCTCAATCTCTCGCATCCGCGCGTGCTGCAGATGGTCACGGACAGTCTGCGTTACTGGGTGACGGAGATGAACGTAGACGGCTTTCGCTTCGATCTTGCGACCATCCTCGGACGCGAGCCGTATGGCTTCGACGAAGGCGGCGGCTTTCTGGACAGTTGCCGGCAGGACCCGATCATCTCCAGCGTGAAGCTGATTGCGGAGCCGTGGGACTGCGGGCCGGGCGGCTATCAGGTGGGCGGCTTCCCGCCTGGCTGGGCCGAATGGAACGATCGCTTTCGCGACACGGTGCGCTCGTTCTGGAAGGGCGACGAAGCCTCGGCCGCCGATCTCGCGAAGCGCCTCACCGCTTCAGGCGATTTCTTCAACCGGCGCGGCCGGCGCCCCTGGGCGAGCGTGAACTTCATCACCGCGCACGACGGCTTCACGCTGAACGATCTCGTCTCGTACAACGAGCGCCATAACGAGGCGAACGGCGAAGACAACAACGACGGCCATAGCGACAACCGCTCGTGGAACTGCGGTGAGGAAGGACCATCCGACGACGCCGAAATCATCGCATTGCGCGAGCGCCAGAAACGCAACCTGCTGGCGACGCTACTGTTTTCGCAGGGCACGCCGATGGTGCTTGCCGGCGATGAATTCGGCCGCACGCAGAAGGGCAATAACAACGCGTATTGCCAGGACAACGAGGTCAGCTGGATCGACTGGGCGGGTATCGACGACAACGGCCGCTCGCTTACCGAGTTCGTGCGCAAGCTGACGACGCTGCGCCACGCGTTGCCCGTGCTGAGGCGTAATCGCTTTCTCACGGGCGAGATGCGCGAAGACATCGGCGTGATGGACGTGAAATGGCTGAGCCCCGTCGGCGTCGTGCTGACGGACGAGCAATGGGACGACTCGGCGATGCGCTGCTTCGGTCTCGTGATCGACGGGCGCGCGCAGGCGAGCGGTATCCGGCGTCCGGCCTCCGACGCGACGCTGTTGCTCGTCATCAACGCGTATCACGACGTCGTCGACTTCATGTTGCCGGAGATACCGGGCAGCGATCAGTGGAGTTGCATGATCGACACGAACGCGCCGGAGCGCGACGAATTGCCCGATTTCGAATCGGGCGACGTGTATCAGGTGACGGGCCGCTCGCTGTTGCTGTTCTCGTTGCATGCGAAGGGCGAGACGAAGCGGATCTTCCAGCGGCTCGAAGAGCGTTTGACGGAGTGAGTTTTTCTTGAAGGCGCGAGTATGCAAGCGTAGTGGCGGACCTGAGAGGCAGTGGTAGTGCTAAAAAGAAAAACGGACCTCTTCGCGAGAAGAGGTCCGTTTCTATTGCTGTTCGCTATTCGCTGTTTTCAAAGCCCGCATGCGGGGTGTTGCGTCACACTCACGCGCTTCGCGCCACCGTCTCCTGTGACGCCGCGCCATTGCTCCACGCACCCTGTCCGTTCGCTGCGCCGCTCGTATTCGCGCGACGTTGCGTCGTCGACGCTGCGATGCGTTCGACATCGACACGCGGTTGCGCCGGGCGTGCATCCGTCAGCATGCCATAGAGTTTCAGATAGGCCTGCACCGGCTTGCGCCAGCTGAAATCGCACCGCATCGCATTGCGCTGGAGCGCATGCCATGACGAAGGCCGCATGAACGCGTCGAGCGCGCGCTGCAAGGCGGCCGCGACATCCTCGGGTGTTTCGCCGTCGAACAGAAAGCCCGTTGCGCCGTCTTCGGGCAAGCCGAGTTCGGGCGAACGCTCGGGCGTGTAGTCGACGATCGTGTCGCGCAGCCCGCCGACTCGCGACGCGACGGGAATCGTGCCGTAGCGCAGCGCGTAGAGCTGCGTGAGGCCGCATGGCTCGAAGCGGCTGCCGTGCAGCAACACGTCGGCGCCCGCGTGCAGCAGGTGCGCGCGCCGTTCGTCATAACCGATGTATGCGCCGACGCGCTGCGGCCACGCGGCGGCGAGGTCGCGCACCGCGGCTTCGAGATACGCGTCTCCCTTGCCGAGAATCGCCACCTGTAGCCGCGGATCGCGCGCGAGCAGCAAAGGCAGCGCTTCGATTACGACGTCCGCAAGCTTTTGCGACGTCAGACGGCTGCCGATCGCAACCAGCGGCGCGAATGGATCGACCGTCAGGCCGAAGGTCTGTTGCAGATCGCGCTTGCAGGCCTGCTTGCCGCGCACGTCGTCGGCGGAGTAGGCGCGCGCGATCAGCGGGTCGATAGCAGGATTCCATGTCGCGCTATCGATGCCGTTCGTGATACCCGACAGCTTGTGCGAGCACGCCTGCAGCACGCCTTCCATCAGATGCCCGAAATGCGGCGTGAGAATTTCGCGCGCGTAGTTCTCGCTGACGGTGACGACCTGATCGGCGTGCACGATGCCCGCTTTCATCATGCTGAGCGCGCCATAGAACTCGATGCTGCGCGGGTCCGTCAACGCAGGCACGAGCAGTTCGGGCGGCACACCCATCCAGCTGCCCAGCGCGAGCGGATAGTTGCCCTGAAACGCGAGGTTGTGCACGGTGAACACGCTTTTCGCGGCGACGCCTGCGAGCTTCATCAGAAGCGGCGTGAGGCCCGTGTGCCAGTCGTGCGCATGCACGATGTCGGGCATCTGCACGCCGCGCACGCCGCGCGCGATGCGCGTCGCGGCAGCCGCAAGCGACGCGAAGCGGATCGCGTTGTCGAGATAGTCGCGGCCCTGCTCGTCCTGATAGAGATTGTCGCGCCTGAACAGATGGTCCATCTGCAGAAGCAGGACGGGCACGCCCGTATCGGGCATGTGCGCGCGCAACAGTCGCGCCTCGCCGCCCGGCAGGCCGCTGATGCGGCAGATGGGCGTCACGCCCACCGCGCGTTCAAGTGCCGCGGGGTACGCAGGCAACAGAATGGTCGACGCGACGCCCGCCTCGCGCAACGCGGCGGCGTACGCACTCACCATGTCGCCCAGACCGCCGGACTTCGCCAACGGCATCGCCTCCGAGGCGACGAGAAGGACGTTCAGCGTCAAGGTTGTGACTCCTGGTGAAAGAGTAGATTGAGTGAGACGCTTGAATTGCCGCCGCAGATGGCTGGCGCGATCCGTGCGGCGGATCGGGTCGGCGAGAGAGACGAGGGACGACGGCTTTGATGAACAGCAAACGGTGTGCCATATGCACACGCATACCGTGAAGCTTCTGCGGCGCGCCTCGGCGTTTTCTTCAGATCTTTGAGCGACGCGGGACTGCGGTGCATGAAGCACTGTAGAGGATGAAATGCGTCAACTTGGTGAACGTGCGCGATGGACGGGCGCTGCCGTGCGAATGTAAAACGCGTCTGGAAAACGAGAGGGCTTTACACATTCGTGCTGCTCCCGCACGAGCGTTCGCGACTTAACGGAGCCAATACGGGGCGCATTGCGCGCCCCGCGTCCATCGGCGCTTTATCGCGCTCAGATATCGAGCCGCGAAATCTTCGCGCCTTCGAGCGACACGCCCGCCATCAGACCGGCGTTGGTCAGCACGAATGCCTGCACGGGCTTCGTCGCCGTCGTCGTATCGATGTTGCCGTTCGCGCCGACCTTCACGAGCGCGACCGTCGCATCGCCGCCAACCGACCAGCCCTGGCTGTTGCGGAAGTTGTCGAGTGCATCCTGTGTCATGAACAGGAAGATCACGCCCTTGGACTGGGCGCCGATCTGCAGGCCGAACGAGCCTGCTGCCGTGCTGTAGTAACCCACCGTTTGCCCGCCGACGCGCAGCGACCCTTGGCCATATTGTCCGCCGATCCAGAAGCCTGCCTGCACGACGGATGGGAACACCAGCACGCCACGCGCTTTCGCGACCAGCTCGCGTGAGCCGTGCGCCGTCGTGTAGAGCCGCGAGAGCGTTTCATCGACACTCGAATCGATCGCGCGGCGCTTGTCCGAATTGCTGGTGCTCGTCGTGGAATTCGAACCCGTCATCGTGCAGCCCGAGAGGGCAAGACCGCCCGCAGCGAGTGCGGCGCTGGTGCTGAGTATGAAATTTCTTCTATGCATCGTTGTTCTCCTGTCTGTCAACGCGAGATCCCCGGCTAGCGCCTCCCTTGGTGCTTCGCCGCAGCCGCCCGGGCGCGCTAAACCTTATGCGGCGAGGGCTGACAATGCGACAGCAGTTCGCGTGCCTGCCCCTCTCGCCGTTGTCGCGCATGATGCGTGAAGGCGGGTGACTAGTCCTTTACGGTATGGACGCGGCGGCGCGGCGCAGGCCTGCCTGTATGAATTACACGCGCGCTATGCGTCGTCCGAGGTAGCGCGCTTCAAGAGTTCGAGCAGACGCTGCGGCGTGAGCGGCTTCGCGCAATGCGCATCGAAGCCGGCTTCGCGCGCCCGCTCGCGATCGAGTTGCGACGCGTAGCCCGTACACGCGATCAGCAACATATGCGAAGTCGATTCGGAAGCGCGCAGGCGGCACGCAAGTTCGAGCCCGTCGACGCCCGGCATGGCAATGTCGAGCACGACCGCAAATGGCTGCCATTGGGAAGCGAGTTCGCAGACGTCCTCGGCGCGATGCATCGCGCGGCATTCGAAGCCGTTTGCGAATAGCAGCAACTGCAACGCGTCGGCGGCATCGGCGTAATCGTCGACGACCAGCACACGCCGGTTGTCGGTCATGTGCGCGCCGATTGCGCGCCATTGCAATTCGTCATCACTGTCGTGTGGATTCTTCGTTGCCATTCTCGCTGGTCTCCCATTGGCGCCCTGGCGTCTATCTGCCTCCCAAGGCTGCAAAGTCAGCAAAGGTCGGACCCGAAGCGAGTGGGATAAGCGAGCATAGGGTTGCCGTTCCGAATGGAATCGATCGCCGTGAATTAACAATTTTGACGCATGTAGGGGTTAACCAGACGCAATTGGCAGCCGTTAAAAGGCTGAATTAGCCAAGGCTGTTGTTTATAGGAAAACTTTCCGATTTATTCATGCGACATAAATACGCATTCGGATTTATATTCTGATCGGCGCCACGATAACGGGATTCGATGTAAGGCGCCGGTGACCTCGAATTGGCGTCGCCGGAATGCGCGCTTCAAATAAGACAGCAAGCGAGGGACTATGAATACATCGTCTGGGATGGGGCGGCGTGCGCTCGGGATTGTCGGCGGCGCGGCGCGTCTCGCGAGTGTGGATGTGTTGCGCAAAATGCATGACGCCAATGCCGCTGCGCGTACGTTTCAGCCATTGGATATTGCTGTCGAACGCGTATCGGATATAGAGCGCCGTGCATCGATTTCTTATGTGGCTGGTTCAGCGCAACACAAGTTGCGCGTATTCGATGCGATACGCCATTTCGAGCAGCGCGGCTTACCCGCGGTTGCGCTGCCATGCTTCGACAGCCATTTGTTTATCGACGAATTACAGCAGAACACGACACTCGCAATCGTTGATATGGTCGCTGCGCTGTTTGCGCATATTCGCCAGCGTTATCCGCTTGCACGCCGCGTCGGCGTGATGACATCGCCGGTGCTATGCGAGCGCCGCCTGTTCGAGCGATACGGCGAGAACGCGCGTGTCGAAGTCGTGAGCGTCGGCTTCAAGGGTATGGAAGGGCTGCGTGAAGCATGCGAAACACTGATCGGGCAGGGCGTCGACGTGCTGCTGCCAGGCAGCACCGATAGCGCATTGTCGTTGCGGCGGCTCGGCGCGCTCGCCGTGCCCATCGTCGACAGCTATTCGGTGTATGCGCAACATCTGCTGTTCGCCGATCATCGCAAGCCGGCGCGCCAGATCAAGCTTGGCGTGGTCGGCGGCGTAGGGCCCGCCGCGACTGTCGACTTCATGCACAAGGTCGTGCGCAATACACCCGCCGCGCGCGATCAGGATCACATCAAGGTCCTCGTCGAACAGAACCCGCAGATTCCCGACCGCACCGATCATCTGACGGGCGATGGCGCGGACCCGACGCTCGCGCTCTACGCGACATGCAAAAAGCTCGAAGACGGCGGCGCCGATCTGATCGCGATTCCGTGCAATACCGCGCATGCGTTCATCGGGCCGATCGAAGCGCGCTTGCGCGTGCCCATCGTCAACATGATGAACGTGACGGCCGACTATCTGCGCGCGACGTTCCCCGCCGTCGATCGCATCGGCCTGCTCGCCACGGACGGCACGATTGCAAGCGGTGTCTATCGCACGGCGCTCGAAGCGCGCGGCATGACGCAGGTGCTGCCGCCGCTCGCCATGCAGGCGCGCGTGATGAATGCGATCTACGGCGCGCGGGGCGTGAAGGCGGGCTTCACGAACGGCGAATGCGCCGATGACATCATCGCGGCCGTCGAAAGTCTGTTGTTGCAGCAGGTCGAAGTCATTCTGCTTGCCTGCACCGAGCTGCCGCTTCTTTTCCCGCAAGCGGCGACGGTGACGCGCAAAGGCCGCAGCGCGCATCTCGTCGATCCGACGGATGTGCTCGCAAGGTGTTGCGTCGAGTTCGCGCGAGGCACGCCGCTCGTCACGCCGAAGAGCGCTAGACACGAAGCGTTGCCGGTCGAATATGCCGCTTACGCGAAGCGGAAGGAAAGCAATGTGGCATTTAATGCCGAATTGCTTTAAAGACAATTTCATGATGACTTTCGTGTTTCTTTTCGCTTTCTAATGGCTTTCCGATAACGGATATTTCAAGGTATTTCTTTTCCTTGTCAAACGTTTCACAATAAGTTCTTCATTCGACTTCAGACTGCGTTTCCAGCGACGGCCAGCCCTCCCGGGCAAGTCGTCATCGGTCGATTTCGCCGAAACCTGGACGCTCGAATGAACGGACTTCCTCTCTCTTCTCTGCGCGTCGGCGCAATCGTTGCGCTCGCATCGTTCGTCCTCGCCGCATGCGGGGCGGACGACGGCGCCACGGTCAGCAACTCCACGCCCAGCGCGCCGCAAGCCAATACCGCTGGGCCTTCCGCGGCGCAGTCTGGATTGCCGCTGCCGTCTTCCACGACGGGCAATTCGGCCAACGCTTTCAATACGCCGGCCGCGAGCCGCATCAACGCAACCGACAACACGCGAAGCGACGCGCAGGACAGCGCCGCCATTCTCGGCGCGCAGGCCAGCCTTGCCGCCGACAACCAGCAGGTCACGCCCGTGCTTCGCTACGCGCCAGGCGAAGCGAGCCATTGAATCGACGTTCAGGCAATAAAGAAATAAAGAAGCAAAGACACAAAGAGATAAAAACGCGCGTGGATACGCGCGGTTATTCCCTTGTTAATTCCTTTCCCCCCGAGAAGAAGGCAATAACATCATGACATCCAATAGCCGTCGCCGTTTTCTAAAGACTGCCGCAACGTCCGCGGGCGCAGCCGCCGCCGTGACGATGCTGCCGGAATCGATCCGCAATGCGCTCGCCGTCCCCGCCAATTCGCGCACGGGCTCGATCCGTGACGTCGAGCACATCGTCGTGTTCATGCAGGAAAACCGTTCGTTCGATCATTACTTCGGTCATATGCGCGGCGTGCGCGGCTATAACGACCGCTTTCCGATCCCGCTGCCCAATGGCAAGCCCGTCTGGTATCAGCCGTCGAAAGCCGATCCGACCCAACCCGTGCTGCCGTTCCACCTGAACACGCAGACCACGAGCGCGCAATGCGTCGGCGATCTGGATCACTCGTGGTACAAGACGCATGGCGCGATCGACGGCGGCCGTTATGACCAGTGGCCGGCGAACAAGACTGACATGACGATGGGTTATCACCTGCGCTCGGACATTCCGTACCACTACGCACTGGCCGATGCGTTCACGACTTGCGATGCGTACTTCTGTTCGCTGCCGGGGCCGACGCACCCGAACCGTTCGTATCTGATGACGGGCATGGTCGATCCGACGGGCACGCAGGGCGGCCCGCTGCTGGACAACAACGACTTCGTGGACGGCGATGTGCCGCCGAAGTATCAGTTGCTGTCGTGGACGACGTATCCGGAGCGTCTGGAAGCGGCCGGCATCTCGTGGCAGATCTATCAGCAGGGCACGGATGGCTCGGACCCGCTGAACGGCAACTACGGCACGAACATCCTGCAGAACTTCGAGAACTTCATCAACGCGCAGCCGGGCTCGTCGCTGTTTCAGCGGGCGCAGACGGTGCGCACGATCGACGACCTGAAGGCCGACGTGCAGGCGAACCGCTTGCCGCAGGTGTCGTGGCTGTGCCCGCCCGCCGCGTATTCGGAGCACCCGAAGTACACGCCTGCTTATGGCGCGGAATACACGTCGCAGATTCTCGATGCGCTGACGTCGAACCCCGACGTGTGGAGCAAGACGGTGCTCTTCATCATGTACGACGAGAACGACGGCTTCTTCGATCACATCGTGCCGCCGCAACCGGCGACGTCGCGCGCGCAGGGGCTTTCGACGGTGACGACGGACGGCGAGATTCACAACGTGGTCAACCCGGGCCGCGGCGGCAGCTATACGGCCGACAACCTGCCGTACGGTCTCGGACCGCGCGTGCCGATGACGATCGTGTCGCCGTGGACGAAGGGCGGTTTCGTGTGCTCGCAGGTGTTCGATCACACGTCGGTGATCCGTTTCATCGAAACGCGCTTCGGCGTGCATGAGCCGAACATCACGGCATGGCGCCGCGCGGTGTGCGGCGACCTCACGACGGCATTCGATTTCCGCACGCCGGACGCGAAAGTGCCGCCGCTGCCGGACACGAGCAACTACAAGAGTATGGCCGACAACCAGTGCGCGACGCAGCCCGCGCCGACGGTGCCTGCCGTGCCGGGCGCGATCGATCCGCAGGAAGGGGGCATCCGTTTCGCGCGTGCGTTGCCGTATGAATTGCATGTGAACGGCAAGGTCGACGAGAAGGCGAACTCGCTGACGATCGAAATTGGCAACACCGGCGATCAGGGCGCGCACTTCTATGTGTACTCGACCAACCGCACGGATGGTCCGTGGCGTTATACGGTGGAAGCGGGCAAGACGCTGAAGGACGTGTTCAACCTCGCGTCGACGAACGGCGTGTATGCGTTCACCGTGTACGGCCCGAATGGTTTCGTGCGCCACTTTGCGGGCAACGCGCAGCCGCAGTCGAACCAGGCGAATGCGCAGGGCCTGTCCGGCCATAACCGCAAGCCCGCATTGCCGGAAGTGAAGGCGCATTACGACGTCGGCAATGGCAACGTGTACCTGAAGTTCACGAATCACGGCGACAGCGTCGCACGGCTGTCGGTAGTCGATAACGCGTATGGCGCGCATCCGCGCCCTGTGATCGTGCCGCCGAACGGGTCGATCGAAGAGGCCTGGGTGCTGTCGGCGAGCCACCACTGGTACGACCTGACGGTGAGCGACAACGACGACGCGTCGTTCCAGCGCCGCCTTGCCGGTCACGTCGAAACGGGTAAGACGAGCATCAGCGATCCGGCGGCCGTCGCGCCCGTCATGACGGCGTCGTAAGTGGCCTGATCCAGGACGTGTAACACAGCGCAAAGCTTGGCCCCGGCATGGTTCACATGCCGGGGCTTTTTTTATTCGCTGCTTGAGAGGGGCGGCTTACACGCCTTCGACCAGCACGCCGTCGCGTGCAATGATCCGCCCATGTGCAACGACCAGCTTGCGCACAGGACGCGCCGCAACGGCATGCGCAACGGTTTCCGCGTCGACGAGCACGAGGTCCGCGCGCGCGCCGACGTGCAGACCATAGTCGGCGAACCCGCATCCGCGTGCAGCCGTGTGGCTCACGCAATCGAACGCGATGGCGAGCGCATCGTCGCGACGCAAGTCGTAGCGCATGCCGATCAGCATCGCGCGCTCCAGCATGTCCGGCGAGCCGAACGGATTCCATGTATCGCGGATGCCGTCGTTGCCGCCGAACAGCGTGACGCCTTTCTCGATGCATGCGGCAAGCGGCGGCACGGGCACGGAAGCGGGCGCTGTCGTGAGCAGCGCGACGTTCAGCGACGCGAGCCGTTCGAGCAGCGGATCGCGCTCGCGCGGCGCGAGTGCGCCGAGACAGAATGCGTGGCTGATTACCACGCGGCCCTGCATGCCGAGCGCCTCGACGCGATCGAGCAGCAGCTTCAGGGTGAATGCGCCGATCTCGGCGGGCTCGTGCAGATGGATATCGATTGGCTTCTGGTGGCGTGTAGCCAGATCGAACGTCGCATTCATCGACGCGACGGGATCGCCGTCGATCAAGGCCGGGTCCAGCGCGCCGAGCACGTCGGCGCCCGCGCGCAGCGCCTCGTCGAGCAACGTGACGGTGCCCTTGCGTTTGAGCATGCCCGATTGCGGAAACGCAACCGTCTGCATGTCGAGCACGTCGCGCAATGCGTCGCGCGTCTTCAGCACGCCTTCGAGGTGTTTCAGGCCAGCGTCGGTATCGATATCGACGTGCGTGCGCAAGCGGGTCGTGCCCGCCTGCAAGAAGGCGCGTGCCAATGCGAGCGAAGCAGTGGCCGCGTCGTGTCCGCTTCGCGCGCGAAAGCTGCGCTCGTTTTCGATGCGATCGGTGAGCTTCGGTCCCACTTCGTTGCGATACCAGCGCATGCCCCACATCGTTTTGTCGAGATGTGTGTGGCCTTCGACGAAACCAGGCAACAACAGGGCGCCGTTGCCGTTTTCGCGCGTGACATCGTTTTCGACCGGTAAATCAGGGGCGATCGCATCGATGTGGCCATTGACGATCGACACGTCGACGCGTGTGCCATCGGGCAACCGTGCATCGGCAATCAACAGGGGCTCTTTCATGCTGACTCCATTTTTCTCTCAGCGTCAATGCGTTTGAGATGGCGCCGCGTCCAGAGCGTCCACAGCATGAGCGAGCCATAGACGCCCCAGCGCAACGCCGTCGAAATATGCAACGCCAGTTGCGCGTCGCTCAGGTTCGTCACGACCCAGTAACGCGCGGCATTCTCGGCCGTCAGACCGATGCCCCAGACCACCGTCATCCGGTGAATCCGCGCGACGAGTTTGGGACGCTCGCGATAGTGGCACTCGAACTGTTCGACATCTGCAAGCGATTCACGCGACACCGTCGAACGCGCGAGGTAGTAGACCATCGGCTTGCGCAACAGCAGCGACAACAGAAACGCGATGCCGATGACGCCCGACACCATCGGGTCTTCGAGCGCGCGCCGATGCTCGCCCTGGTCGATCAGCGCCCACGCGAGCAGCGGCAGGATGCCGGCCAGCACGAGCGCGCTCAACGCATCGAAGTGCCGCGAGTGGTACAGGTCCCATGCGATCCACGCGATCAACGGCGCGGCAGATGCGGCGAGCGCGCCCGTCGTGCCCCAATGCGGCAACGCAAGCCGGTACGCGAGCCACGGCAGCGCGACATTGATGACCATCGCGGACAGGTATCGGTACGGAACCTTCATACGCCCTCTGCGCTAGCGGTGCTGTGGTTCTGCGTTTGGAGCATGCATTCCGGTCGTTCGGAGGTTACATGCTTAAGTATCAAAGAATCAAGAAACCGGCAAGGCGACCGTCGCCGCATCTCGGCCGCAAAAATCGACAAATGGAAAGATGGCACGAAAAGCCAACCGGCAAGAATCGGTTTTTCGTTTTGCGGGATGACGGCCATATCCAGACAGCAGTTTAGCGTCTGCCGCAGTTCGACGATTTTTGACAATTGATATGAGGGACAGCGGTTACTCTCGTCAAAAGCACCATTTCAGTCGAGAACTCGATTCGCATGGGAGACCGGGTATGCTGGGACAACAGAACAACGAAACATGTATTGGTACGATGGGCGGGCGCACTCAACCAGCCTGCACATTGGTCCGCAGCCTTAACGCACAAGCAGGGGAGACGCATGCATAAGGCGGCGGCGCGGCACGGCGACACCACGACGACACGCGGCGTGGTGCTCGCGTTTTCATCCACAATTCACGACGATGGCAAAAAGGTTGCCTTGAGCGGTGACGAAGCGACCTGCGGCAACTGCGAGGGAATCTACAAGATATTCGGCACCGGCAGGGGCATGTCGGAGAAAGGCCGAGATGTCGTGATTGATGGCGACCTCGTGTTATGTCCATGCAAAAGAAACCGGGTAATCGTCGGCAGCAATCCGGGAATATTTCTCGAAACCACTCAAGGTCGCGCGGTCGCTGGCAACGCAGGCGAGACAGTTGTCTGCGCACCCGCCTTGCTCTCGATCGATACATTTGACGAACAGGTTCGAGCAGTCGCACCTGATATTGTTCTCGATGGCTATCCATATTCTGTCGAGACGGCGGATGGACAGACCTTTTCAGGACGTATGGGAGCAAGTGGTCTGCTATCGCGCGTAAACACAGACGAGGCCGACTACTACACGGTCCATTGGGGCGAAGAGGCTCTCGTAAGACGGGAAGGAGCTTGAGACGTGCCGAATCCAAAAACAGTAGTTAGAACGAACTCGACACCGGGGTCTATCCACGTGGTGCAGTTGAGGGTTGTTTCGTTTCGGGAACTATGGGAGAACTATCCGACTGGCAACCCTTACAACGACCCGGGTTACAAGGACCAGTGCGCGATTCGACTGAGCGTTACGCTTCATCGCGTCGGGATCGAGATGAAGTCGTTCTCCGCGAAGCTTGTTAAGCCGCTGTCGGGACAAGCTTCCATCGGACGAGTCATACTGGACGGCAAGGCGACTGCGACGCGTGCCAACGAACTGGGGGAATGGCTCAGGTTGCAACCGTTCGCCGGACTTGGAAAAGCCGAAGACGTCACGGGAGCGGATTGGCTGTCCCGAGTCAAGGGGCGAACGGGCATCATCATGTTTGATCGTTACTGGACGCGCGACGGCGAATCAGATAGCGACGCAAGTGGTGGCCATATTGATTTGTGGAACGGTGAAAAACTGACTGGATTCGGAACAGGTGCTCGCGTGAGTTGGAATATCGTCATCCCCGGAGTGTGGTCAGATTTCCGTAGATCAAAGACGATCCTGTTTTTCCCAATCAAATGAAGTTGCTACGAATTTTTCTCGGAGCCGTGCTCGGCGCCGTCGGCGCGACAGTTGTCGCTTGGGGCGGGCTTTATCTTTTTGGAATGGTTCGAGGTTCCGGTAGTTTGTTCGATACTAATCCGGATGCGGCGAACCGTTTTTTTGCGTTATGGTTCGCAATAGTTCTTTTGGCTTCGATTGCTGGTGGTGTCAGGGCCTCGCGTCGATAGCGTTGCGCATGGCCCGCGTACTGCGCGGGCCAATTCTTCGAATGAGCAAACGCGAAAAACGTATCGCGTTTGCTCATCCTCTTTTCGCTCGCTTTAGACAAGCGGCAACGTCTGCCGATCAAGCGTCGGTTTCATGATCGGCGCCAGCGCCGCGAAAATGCGCTGACCCTGCTCCTCGTCGATCACGCTCGTGAGCAGCGAGCGAAAGCGCGGCTCTTCGACACCCGAAACAATGTACTGCCAGCGATACGCGTCGAGCATCGCCGCCTGCACCTCGGCAATCTCGGCATGCGACAGCGTACGGTCCATATGCTGGCAGAAGTACGCGGCATCTTCCTGCGCCTGCATCTGCACCACGCCATCGACGCCCGCCACCAGCGCGATCAGATCGTCGACGGCGGCATCGCGCGCGGGCTTGTCGAGCTTCGCGTCCTCGCGCATCCATTCGAGTTCGTCGATGATCGCGTGCTGCGATTCCTCCTTCCAGTGGTACATGAACACGTCCTTGAACAGCGGCGACAGCGTGTCGTCCGCTTCGATGCTCTGACGGTAATGCACCTGCGAGAAGATTTCGATGAAACACGTCAGCGCGACAATTCCCCACGTCGATTTGCCCAGCACGAACGTAGCGATATCGTCGGCATCGGGCAGGAAGCGGTACCCTGCGGGCATGTCCGCGCCCGCGAGCAATTCGATGCGGCGGAACAGTTCCTGATGCTTCAGTTCTTCGTCGGTCAGACGCACGACGGCTTCGAGTGCGATCTGGTCGCCGAGCGCATGATCGCGTCCTAGCTCGAGCATCTTTGCGCCGATGAAGCGTTCGACGAGTTTGAACATGTTCGCATACGTGCGACCCTGTACCTGCGAATAGAAGCGGCGCTCAGCGTCACTCAGAAACGGCAGGCGATACACCTGGGACAGCCCGTCCGGCAGAAACTTCTGATCGATATCGAGTGTGCGTCCGCGGATCACGTCGTTGTCGATATCCCAGCGGATTCGCTTGGACACTTCGACGCATTTGGCGTAGCGATGGGAAGGCAGTTGATACTCTACAGCTTGCATCTGAGAACTCCATTTCGGCGGGATTGCAGTGGGGTGGCGCCGAAAGAAGAACGAACAGAGACGGCGCCGACTCAAAGCGCTGCGCCGTGGTGTGTTGCATGCCGTAGCGAAACGCTGATGCGCATTGTGCGGATCGGTGTTTGATCGGACATGTGACGCGAGTCCCGGTACTCGCAGTGAGCACTGCAGCAAAGCCGGGAAAAGCCGGGACATGCGCCCCATCATGCAGCGCGTCGAGGCGACAATCAGGCAGCGGGCGCGTCGAAGCCCGCTTTGCGCGCCATCACGATGGCCTGCGCGCGGCTTTCCACTTCGAGCTTCGCGAAGATGCTCGTGATGTGATTGCGCACGGTCTTCTCCGACAGACCGAGTCGCGCAGCGATCTGCGCGTTATCGCGTCCGCCCGCGATCAGTTCGACGATCTCCCGCTCGCGCCGCGTGAGCGACGAGAACACGGGGTTGGCATGCTTCGCGGGCGGCAAGAAGGCGTGCACTTCGTCGCGCCAGCGCTGCCACGCGTTCTCGGATTCGAGCGTCAGATGATTCTCGCTTTCGAGCGGCACGAAGCGCGCGTTGGGAATGAGGCTCGCGAGCAGCCGGCTTTCTTCGAACGGCACACGCGCGTCGCGCACCGCGTGCAGCACGAGCGTCGGACATTGCACGTGCGGCAGCAGATCGACCACATCGATGTTGTTGAAAACACGCATGATGCGCGCGGCGTTCTGCGGCGTGGTCGAAATGCGTTCGAGTTCGTTGAACCAGTGGTGCTGATCGGGCGTGCCGCCCGGGATGAACTGCGTCGTGAAGAACTGGCGGAAGGCGGGGTTATGCTGGCCCCAGCCGATCTCGGCGAGCTTGGCGAGCGTTTCGGCTTCATCGCGCGCCTGCTCGGTGCGCGAGCGGACCAGCCGTCCGCGCGCGTAGCCGCCATGCAGGATCAGATGCGAGACGCGCTCCGGGAACGCGACGGCATAGGTAATAGCGATCGATGCCCCCTGCGAAATGCCGAGCAGCGCAAAGCGGTCGACGCCGCTCGCATCGATGACGGCGATCAGATCCTGCTTCCAGGCATCGAACGAAATATCGGCGACGTCGTGATCCGACAGGCCGCAGCCGCGTTGATCGTAGCGGATCAGCGTATGGTCGCGGCACATCTCGGCAATCATGTGACTCCATACCGGGCTCGCGAGATCGAACTCCAGATGGCTCATCCAGTTCGCGGCCTTGACGATGGGCGGCCCGCTGCCGCAGGTCGCGTACGCGATGCGCGCGCCGTCGTGCGCGGTGCACAGCCGGATTTGCTGCCTCCACTTCAGGGCGGTCGCGGACATGAGCCTCCCGGCGGCGATGGAAGAAGCACACGTCAGCTTGCGGGCCGCATGACGCGCGCTTTCATTCAGCTTATCACCGCGTGAGTGCTCTGCTACACAAAGGTGTAGGCAAACGACGTGTCAGCCCCTTATACAGGTCGAACGTATGAAGTGGATGGTGCATTCGCGCGCAAAGCCAAAGCACTTGCATTCACGCACATTCACGCGCCGACACTGCGCGGCGCTTTCTCGACGAGCGGCGCGGATACGGCGTTCGCGGCCTGCACGCACTGATTGACGAGATCGCTGAACGCGTTGGCGTTTTGCGTGTCGCTCAATGCGCCGACTTCATCGACGCGCTCCGATTGCCCGCCAATCCCGACGATCAACTGCGCGCCGGGCGCGCGATCGCGGATGCGCCGCAGCAGATTGCGCAGATAGGGCGGCGCTTCGGGGGCGTCGAGCGTGACCACGCAGACGATGGCCGCGCCGTCGATGCCGAGCGTGTCCGAGTGGCCGCGCCGGAACTGCGCATAGTTCGCCGTGACGGGCGCAAAGCCGCGACGCGTCAGCAACTGCACCGCGATGGCCGTCGTCACTTCGTCGAAGGGGCCACGGCCCGCGACGCACACGACGCGCAACTGCGCGGCGTCTTCCGGCAGCGCGGCAGGCGGTGCATCGGGTGAATTGGGATCGGACTTCTCTTCGGGCATGCCGTCGAATTGCTCGAGGTTCTCGATGATATCGAGCAAGGTCTCGTTCATGCGCGCGAGCTGTTCGGGCGCGAACACGCCGCGCAGCGTGTCGTTGCGCGCGAGCCGCAAGCCTTCGCGCGCGACGTCGTCGTAGTAGCGGGTAAGCGCCATTTCTCGAAGAAACCGGTCGGCCTGCACGATGGCCTCGTGTGGATCGTCTGCGAGCAGGCGCTGGTAGAAGTTCTGCGCGGGCGTGAGCGCGGGCTGATCGCCAAGCAGCACCGTCAAGAATTTCAGGCGCTCTGCGTAACGGCCCAGCGTGACGAGGCACAGCGTGAGTGGCGTCGACAGCACGAGCCCGATGGGCCCCCACAGCCAGCTCCAGAAGATTGCCGCGACGACCACAGCGAGCGGCGACAGCCCTGAACTATGCCCGTACAACAGCGGCTCGACCACCTGTCCCGCGACGACGTCGATGGTCACGAACAGCACGATCGTCCACACTGCCATGGTCCATTGCGGCTGGATCGCGGCCGCGAGAATCACGGCGAGCAGCGCCGCGATCCACGTGCCGATATACGGCACGAAGCGCAGCAGCGCGGTCAGCACGCCGAACAGCAGCGCGCCCGGCACGCCGATGATCGCGAGGCCGATCGCGATCGTCGCACCCGCGCCGAGGTTCACGCCGAGCTGCGCGACGAAGTAACGCGACAGGCGGCTCGCCGCGTCGTTGATCGCAGTGGTCGTGCGATGCAGGTCGCGCGCGCCGAACAGGCGTATCAGCCGGTCGCGCAGGTCTTCGCGCTGCAGCAGGATGAAGATCGTCACGACGAGCACGATGAACATCGTTTCGAGCGGTCCGACAACGGGCGAGAACACGCGCTGAGCGAGTTGCAGCGGTGATGGAATGGGCTCGTGCACTTCGACGGGCAGCGGCGCCGAGACGGTCGGCTTTTGCGAGCGGCCCGCTTCGTGAGGCACCGCGGGGCGATCGGGCGCGACGCGCGCCAGCGCAGTCGCCGCGCGCGACAGCAGCGCATCGGCGCGTCCCACCGTTTTCTCCTGCACGGTCTCGACCTTGCGCTCGATGGCCGCCTGGTACTGCGGCAGCGAGCTCGCAAGCTGCGCGATCTGTGCGCCGATCAGCGTGCTGACGGCGAGCAGCGTGACGACGGCAAGGAGCACCGCGACGAAGATCGACGGCAGCTGGCCGAAATGAAGACGCCGCAACAGGCCGACGAGCGGCGCGAGCAGGAAACTCAGCAGCACGGCGAGCGTGATGGGGATCAGCACCTCGCGCGCGAAGTACAACCCGCTGACCACCACGACGAAGGTAATCACCGACGTCAGGCCGTGCAGCCCCGGCGTTCCCGGCGGGTAGACGCGGTTGGGCGAAGGGCGGTGCGGGGCAAGCGGAACTTTCATGGCGTGTGCCGGTGTTGGCCGTGCGATCGATACAAGGGCAGCTATTGTAAGCAAGACGCAGACCCGGACGCAGAACGAGCGGGCGCCCATCAGCCCGTTCAGTGCAGTGTATCAACTGCGTCGCGCGCATTTGTATGAAGTTGGCGAAGCGGGGCCGCAGGCATAATCGTGAAATTGGCCTGGTCGAGTTTTGGGTTGTTCTTCCGGGCGTTGATCCAATTACGGGGTAAGGGCATGCGCCGTGCAACGGAAATCGACCTGGCATTGAACGCACGGCCCGACGGTGTGCCACTACAGCGCTGGCTCTACGGCGAACTGCGTGCGGCCATTCTCGAAGGGCGGCTCGGCCCGGGCGCGCGCCTGCCCGCGACGCGCGACCTCGCCGCGCGTCATGGCGTGTCGCGCGGCACGGTGCTGGGCGTGTTCGCGCAACTCGCGGCGGAAGGCTATCTGTCCGGCGCGGTCGGGCGCGGCAGTTTCGTTGCGAGCGAATTGCCGGACGGGCGCTTCGAATCCGCACCCGTGTCCGATACCGCGCGGCATGCACGCAAGAAAGTGGACGCGGGCCGCAACGAAGGCATCGCGCTGTCCGCGCGCGGCCGCTTGCTGGCGCGCAGCGCGTTCGCCGTCGAAGGCCGCTCGTTTCCGACGCGCGCATTTCGTCCGAGTCAGCCCGATTTGCAGTTCTTTCCGTTCGCGTTGTGGGCGCGCGTCGCGGCGCGCCGCTCGCGGCTCTCGAACCGCTCGATGCTCGCCGACGGCGATGCGCAGGGCTACCGTCCGTTGCGCGAAGTGATCGCGGAGCATGTGCGTGTGACGCGCGGCATCGCCTGCACGGCGGATCACGTGGCGATCGTCGGCAGCGCGCAGCAGGTGATCGATCTGGCCGCGCGTCTGTGGCTCGACCCCGGCGACGCCGCGTGGATGGAAGACCCCGGCTATCAGGGCGCGCGGCTCGTGCTCGAAGCGGCGGGCGCGCGCATTGCCGCTGTGCCCGTCGATACGAACGGCATCGACGTGTCGGCGGGCCGCGCGCTCGCGCCCGATGCGCGGCTCGCGTACGTGACGGCCGGGCGGCAGGCGCCGCTCGGTCCCGCGCTGTCGCTCGAACGGCGGCTCGCGCTGCTCGACTGGGCGCACGCGCGCGGCGCGCTGGTGATCGAGGACGACTACGACAGCGAGTACCGCTTCGAAGGAAGGCCGCTCGCCGCGCTGAAGAGTCTCGACAGCGCAGGGCATGTGATCTATTGCGGCACGTTCAGCAAGCTGCTGTTTCCCGCGCTGCGCATTGCGTATGCGGTGCTGCCGGATCGACTGGTCGATCCGTTCGTCGCTGCCTGGTCGCTGACGGGCCGGCACGTGCCGCTCGATCAGCAGGCGACGCTGCACGCGTTCATCGCGGAAGGGCATGCCGGCCGTCATGTGCGGCGCATGCGCGAGTTGTATGGCGAACGCGCCGAAGCGCTGCGCGAAGCGGCGCGCCGCCATTGGGCGGGGCTGCTCGCGCTGCCGCCGATCGTCGCCGGGCTGGATGCGCCCGCGTTTTTGCCCGCGGGTGCCGACGATGCGCTGGCCGCGCGCCTCGCCGCCGAAGCCGGCATCGAAACCCGGCCGTTGTCGTCGTACGCGGTCCAGCGCGCGGCGCCCGCAGGTCTGGTGCTGGGCTTTGCGGGCGTCGGCGTGGACGAGATCGACGCGGGCGCCCGGACGCTCGCGCGGGTTCTGCAGAAGATGCTCTACAAGACCTGATACCCGTCGATCAAGGCGGCAGCACGAGTGGGCCGCAGTTCGAATCGGCGACGAACACGGCGAGCAGTTTCGCGGGCTGCGCGGGGTTCGGATTCTCGGCGAAGTCGTGCAGTGTGCCGGGCGGTTCGAACCATGTCTGGCCGCTTTGATAATCGATGGCCGGGCCGCCGTCCAGTCGCGAACGCAGCGTGCCGGAGATGACGTAGGCCGTCACCGACCCGGGGTGCCGGTGCGCGCCCGTGTAGGCGCGCGGCGGAAAGTCGACCACGACCGTCGTCACGGATTTGCCCGGCACGTTCGCGAGAGGCTCGCATGACAGCACGCGCGATGTCGATGTTGGGCGCAGGGCTGTGGCATCGGATGACGACGACGCGTCGCTGAGCAGTGGCGTACTGCACATCGCATCGAGCCATTGAATGGCCGGGCGCGCCGGCAGCACGGCAAGCGGGGCGAGCGCGAGAACAGCGACGGTGGCGAACGTGCGTGCGTGCCGCACGTTCGCGCTCGCGAACAGGTGAGCGGGATTCATTGCGCCGCGCGCTGCACGTTCGCCGCGCTGCGCCGCCAGTCCGCCGACCAGCCAAGCTGGCGCTTCGCCTTTTCCGTCGATACGACGGGATTGTCCTCGGCGATGTTGAACGCGCCGGCTCGTGCATGCTGCAACGCGAGCACGGCGGCGTGCGCGGCCGCGTCGACATGAACGGGGCTGGCGCCTTTCGCGTGGTCGCTGCCCGTGCCGGGACCGTACAGTTGACCGTAACGCAACACCGTGCCGATCAGCGGCGCCCTCAGAACCTGCGTTTCGAGCGATACGATGCCGCGCACCGTCACGAGGCGATTGCCTTCGGCTTCCGTATCGAGCGGCTGCGTTTCGTCGTAGGGTTGCGCGCCTTCGCGATACGCCCACGCGATGCTTTGCGCGACGAAGCGCTTGGTGCCCGCCGAGCGCGCCGCTGCGATCAGGTTGCGCGTGCCTTCGTCGCGAATGCGCGCGTTGCCTGCGATCGCCTGCTGCATTTTCGCGGGATCGAGCGCGGGCGGCAGGTCGGTCAACTGATGGATCACGCAGGCGGGTTCGATGCGCCGCAACGCCTCGGTCAGCGCGCGCGCGTCGAACACGTCGACGATCACGGGCGTCGCGCCCGCCCGTTCGATCTGCGATGCGCGCTCGGCGCGGCGCGTACTGCCGTAAACGCTGTATCCCGCGTCGACCAGCAGCGGCACCAGCGCGCTGCCGATCGCGCCCGCCGCGCCTGCCAGAAAGACTTTCGTTTCCATCCGATGATCTCCGAGTATGCCGGGCTCTGGAGCCCACGTACGGAGACTAAGGCTGATAATGGCTTACACCAAGGTCCATTATCGACAGAATGATTGAGCCATTATCAACGGGTACCGGAAAAGCAAAATGGCGGCTTCGAACCGGCAGCATCTGCGTGCCGGATCGAAACCGCCGTCTATGACGATCAGCGATGCGCTTTAAAACTTGTGACGGATGCCGAGATTCACCATCTCCTGATGGCTCGTGCCCGCATAGCCATACGAACCGATCGATGCCTGCGCGTCGGTAATCGTGTTGGTGTTCGCGTCGCGCGTCTGGCCGCTCGCGTGCTGATACGCGGCCGTCATGTAGAGGTCGGTCCGCTTGGAAAGGTTGTAGTCCGCGCCCAGCGACACCTGATGGTACGTCGCCGACGTGTCGCCGTTCGAATGCGTGTAGCTGTAGCCGACGCCGACCAGCATCGCACGCGTGGCCTGATAGTTCACGAAGCCCTGGCCCGTGTTATAGCGTTCGTTCGAGCCGAACACCGAGCTGTCGTCGCGGCGATACTGCGCATTGCTGTAGCCGAGGCCGAACGTGAATGAACCGGCCGTGTACTGGCCTGCCACGCGTGCAATGCCGATCGAGTGCGCTGTCTGATAGCCGAGATTGACGGGGCCGTCGAAGGTGCCGTCGGAGGTGCTGTTCCAGGTCGTGCGAATGCCTTCCGACGCGGGGCTGTTGGACGCGTAGTAGTAGCCTGCCGCGAGGCCGATCGGCCCGTTGTTATACGCGACTGCGCCCGAATACGACTGCTCGGAACCCGTGCTGCCCGCGACGCCGCCTAACGAGTACATCGCTTCGAACTGCAGTCCCGCGAACACAGGCGACGTGTACTTCACCGCGTTGTTCACGCGGAAGCTGTTGTCGTAGTTGTCGACGTCGCCGGCCGTGGCGAATGCGCTGCCGAAGTAGTTGTCGGCGGTGATGCCTTGCACGAGGTCGATCAGCGGATCGTATTGACGGCCGAGCGTAATGGAACCGTATTGATCCTGCGAAAGGCCGACGAATGCCTGACGGCCGAACAGGCGGCTGCCCTGGCCCATCTTGCCCGTGCTCGGATCGAAGCCGCTTTCGAGCTGGAAGATCGCCTTCAGCCCTGCGCCCAGATCTTCGCTGCCTTTGAGGCCCCAACGCGTGCCTGACAGATTGCCTGCGCTGGTATTGCCAAGCGACCACAGGCTGTTATTACCCGATGCGTTGTGAACGTAAGTGATCCCCGTGTCGATCGTGCCATACAGCGTGACGCTGGTTTGTGCGTGAGCGGCGCTGGTGGCCGTGGCCAGTGCGGCCAGTGAGATCATCGAGAGGGCAGTGCGCTTCATTCTTCTCTTCTCCTGCGTGTGGTAAAGCATTGAATGAGCGAGAGACTAAAGGCGCACACAACAAATGTAAAAACGCCAAAAAGCAGCATGAGTGAAATTCACAACACGCAATGACGGGATTATTGCGGCTTCATACAAACAGTATTTCTGCGATCATGTTTCTTTAGGCATGCCTTTAGCGGATTGTTTTTTTTGCACACGAGAATTAACGTGTATTGCCGCAAATATTTCACGGCATCGTGATGCATCCGGGAATATTGCGGGAACAACGATAATGAATTGTCTATTGCAGGGTTTATCGTTTCACGCAATGCTTTAGACTTGCGCTGTTTCATCCTGTCTGCACGCAGCGGACAACACGCTTGAACGCGGCCCCGCGCCGCGTTTTTTTTCGCGTGTCGATTTGCGTTGGAGACGTCAGCCCTGATCGCCGCCGCCCACGGGCAGCACGGTGCCCGTGATGTACGACGCTTCGTCGGAAGCGAGAAAGAGAATGGCGCCGACCTGTTCGTCGATGGTCCCATAGCGCTGCATCAGGCTCGTCGCTTTCGTCTGATCGACGATGCCCTGATACCAGCGCGCTTCCTGTTCCGTCTGCTGTTCCGTGTTGCGCGGTACGCGCCGCACCGGCGCTTCCGTGCCGCCCGTCGCGACCGCGTTGACGCGGATGCCGTCGGCGGCATGCTCGAATGCGAGGCTCGCCGTCAACGCATTCACGCCGCCCTTGGACGCCGCATACGGCACGCGATAGATGCTGCGCGTCGCAATCGACGACACGTTGACGATTACGCCGTGCTGACGCTCGATCATCGAAGGCAGCACTGCGCGGCAGCACCATAGCGTCGGAAACAATGAGCGGCGCACTTCGGCTTCGATCTGCGCTTCCTCGTATTCCTGATAGGGCTTCGCCCAGATCGTCCCGCCGACATTGTTGATCAGCACATCGATGCGGCCAAACGCGCCGAGCGCGGCATCGGCCAGCTTGCTTGCGCCGGCATAGGTTTCCAGATCGGCGATCACGGCGATGCAGCGCGCGCCCGGTGCGGAGACTTCGGCCGCAACCTCATGGACGAAATCCGACCGGTCGCATAGCACCACCGTCGCCCCTTGCCGCGCGGCTGCAATCGCGACGCCGCGTCCGATCCCTTGCGCCGCGCCCGTCACGACGACCACTTTTCCTTCGAAACGTTGATTCATGATGGTCAGGCCGCGTTGGTGGCAGAGAATTTTTCGTAGTGGAAGCTCGCCGGCGTGACGCCGATTTCGCCGAGCCAGCCGCGCACTGCATCGACCATCGCAACGGGGCCGCACAGATAGACGTCGACGTCGCCGCCATTGAGCCACGCGGGGTCGACGTGCGCCGTCACATAGCCTTTGAGCGGATGATCGCTCGCGGCATCGGCCACGCAGGTGCGGTAGGTGAAGTCGGGCAGTGTGCTTTGCGCCGCATCGAGCTGCTGCAGCGCGACGAGATCGGTGTCGCTGGTCACGCCGTACACCATCCGCACCGGCTGCTTTGCGCCGTCTTTCGCGGCGAGCACGTCGAGCATCGACAGAAACGGCGCGATGCCCGTGCCGCCCGCGAGAAACAGCACGGGCCGCGTCGCTTCGCGCAGGTAGAACGCGCCATACGGCCCGGAGAAAGCGACGCGTTGACCCGGCTGCGCGTGCTGGCTAAGATACGTGCTCATCTTGCCTTCGGGCACATTGCGCACGACGAACGACACGCGCGATTCGCCCGGCGCGGAACTGAACGAATATGAACGCGTCAGCGCGCTGCCGGGCACTTCGACGTTCACATACTGGCCCGCGAGAAAGCTCAGATGATCGGGTGCATCGACGTCGATCGAAAATTCGATCGTCGAATCCGAGAGCTTCTGCACATTCGCCAGCGTGCCTTCGTGACGCGCGACGCCCGTCTTGCACGCCGCCGACGAAGCGGGCACGCGAATCACGCAATCGGAGCGCGGGCGCGTCTGGCACGCGAGCACGTAGCCTTGCGCGGCGTCTTCGGGCGTCAGCGCGTCTTCGATGTAGCTCGATTCAGGCAGGTCGTAGGTGCCCGATTCGCAGAAGCCGCGACACGTGCCGCACGCGCCGTCGCGGCAATCGAGCGGAATGTTGATCTTCTGCCGGTACGCTGCGTCCGACAAGGTTTCGTTGTCGCGGCACGTGATGAAGCGCGTGACGCCGTCTTCGAACTGGAGTGCGATGCGATGTTCCATGAACTGCTCCTGTGCTGCCTGATGCTTTGTATCGTGGCGGATCGTGAGCGCGCGCTCAGATGTGATAGATATCGATGACCTGATTGATGTAGTCGTTCTTCAACACGACATACTTGTTCAGGATGCGCGGCGCAGCGCCGCTGAAATCGATCACGTAACGCGACATGCCGAAATAGCTGTAATTGGTTTTGTAGCGATGGCTCAGCGTGTGCCAGTTGAAGCGCACCGTGCAGACGCCATCGTCGTGGCTCTCAAGTTCTACGTTGCTGATGTTGTGGCACGTGCGCGTGTCGGGAATCGTCGCGCTCGACCGCTCGGTCTTGATGCGAAAAATGCGGTCTTCCAGACCCTGGCGGCTCGGGTAGTAGATCAGCGAGATCTCGCGCTGCGGGTCCGTGATCAACTGGTCGGTGTCGTCCCACGAAGGCATCCAGAAAACGGCATCGGGGTGATAGAGTTCGAGCCATTCGTCCCATTGCTCGTCGTCGAGAAGACGCGCTTCGCGGTACAGAAACGCCTGGATATCCGCGATGGCGGGCGTTGTGATGATTGTGCTCATGCTGCACTCCTTTCTCGTGCGAGTGCATCGCGGATCGTTTCGACCCAGTAGCGGTGCTGGATCGTGTAAAGCCCTTCGTCTTCCGTCTTGACGCCGCTCAGCAAAGGCTTGAGGCCGATCTTCTGCGCGCCTTCGTCGGCGCCTTCAATCCAGTGCGTCGAGCCGCGGCACATATCGTTCCATTCGACGGAGCGCGCCGCATAACCTTGCTGGCACGCGCGGAATTCTTCGAGATCGTCGGGCGTCGCCATGCCGCTCACGTTGAAGAAGTCCTCGTACTGGCGGATACGGCGAGCGCGCGCTTCATCGGATTCGCCCTTGGGCGCGATGCAGTAGATCGTTACTTCCGTCTTGTTCACCGACAGCGGCTTCAGCACACGAATCTGCGAACCGAACTGATCCATCAGATACACGTTCGGATAGAGGCACAGATTGCGCGAGTTCTGGATCATCCAGTCGGCGGTTTCGCCGCCGCAACGCGCGGCGAATTCATCGCGGCGATTGAAGTTCGGGCGGTCTTCGGGGTTCGCCCAGCGCGACCACAGCAGCATGTGGCCGTGTTCGAAAGCGTAGAAGCCGCCGCCCTGGCGGCCCCAGCCGCCTGCGTCCATCGCGCGGATCTTGTCTTCCGCTGCGTTCTTTTCCTTGCGCTGATTGGTGGTCGCCGCGTAGTTCCAGTGAACGGCCGACACGTGATAACCGTCCGCGCCGTTTTCGGCTGTCAGCTTCCAGTTACCTTCATACGTATACGTCGACGAACCGCGCAGCACTTCGAGACCGTCTTCCGACTGATCGACGATCATGTCGATGATGCGCGCGGCTTCGCCGAGGAATTCGGTGAGCGGCTTCACATCGGGATTCAGGCTGCCGAACAGAAAGCCCCGATAGCTTTCGAAGCGCGCGAGTTTCTTCAGATCATGCGAGCCTTCGTGATTGAAGCACTCGGGATAACCCGCGCCTTCGGGGTCTTTGACCTTCAGCAGCTTGCCGCTGTTATTGAAGGTCCAGCCGTGAAAAGGGCAGGTAAAGGTCGCTTTGTTGCCGCGCTTGTGGCGGCACAGCATCGCGCCGCGATGCGTGCACGAATTGACGAGGGCGTTGAGTTCGCCCTGTCGGTTGCGCGTGATGACGATGGGCTGACGGCCCATCGTGGTCGTGAAGTAGTCGTTGTTCGACGGAATCTGGCTTTCGTGCGCGAGGTAGATCCAGTTGCCTTCGAAGATGTGCTGCATTTCCAGCTCGAACAGCGCTTCGTCGGTGAATGCGCTGCGGTGCAGGCGATAGTCGCCGCGCGCGGTGTCTTCGACCAGATAGTCGTCGATATGTTTGAGCTTCGGACTGCGGTCCGGGTAGATGGGGATCATCGGAAGTCTCCAGTTCGATGTCGGCGCTTGCGTCTCGTTCGGTGGCTACCCGAAAGGTATAATTTGTGAGGGCGCTGCGTGTGAGTGAAGAGTAGTTGCCGCACATACGGGCCGTCCAACACTGATTTAGTATCAGTTCAATATCTCAGGGGTATCGTCATGGAGTTGCGCCATTTGCGTTACTTCGTCGCCGTGGCTGAGGAGCGCAACTTCACGCGCGCCGCGCAACGGCTGCATATTGCGCAGCCGCCGCTGAGCCGCCAGATGCAGCAACTGGAAGAACTCCTTGGCGTGCAACTGTTCGTGCGCAATTCACGGCCGGTCGAATTGACGGACACGGGGCGGTTCTTTTATTCACACGCGGTGAAGTTGCTTGCGGAAACGGCTGAGCTTGAGTCGATGACACGGCGCGTCGGCAAGATCGAGCGCAGTCTTTCTGTTGGTTTTGTCGGCTCGACGTTGTATGGGATGTTGCCGAAGATCATTCGGCGGTTTCGTACCGAGCACAGTGCTGTTGAGTTGACGTTGCACGAGATGTCGACGATGGATCAGATCAAGGCGCTCAAGGAAGGCACGATCGATGTCGGGTTTGGGCGCATTCGGCATGAAGATCCGAGTATCAGGCGCGTTGTGTTGCGTGAGGAGCGGATGATTGTTGCGTTGCCGTTTGGTCATCCGTTGTCGGAGGTGAAACCTGTTTTGTCGTTGCATGATCTGGTCAACGAGACGTTGATTATTTTTCCCAAGGCGCCGCGGCCTAGTTATGCCGATCAGGTGTTGGCCGCGTTTCGCGATCGGGGGTTGGAGCCGGCGCGGATCTACGAGACGCGGGAATTGCAGATTGCGCTTGGGCTCGTGGCGGCTGGGGAGGGGATATCCGTTGTGCCGAGCAGTGTTTATGGGCTCAAGCGGGATGATGTCAGCTACAAGGAGCTGGATGACTCTAATCTCGTGTCGCCGATTATTATGAGTATGCGGATGCTTGATGAGTCAGAAGATCTGACTGAGATGCTGGAGTTGATTTATCGGCTTTATGAGGAGGCCAAGATGGAGTATTTGCCGCCTCATGTGGAAGGGGTTTGAGGTTTTTGTCTGCGACGCTGGTAGGGGTTTTTTGCCTTTGCGCTGGCGTTCGCGCTACGGTGTTTGCCGTTCACGCGGCTCGTTTTTTTTGGGGGCTTTTCGCTGGCATCCGCGATTTGTTAGCGTGCTTCACGCGTCGCCCCTGTGCGGGGCGGCACCTACTTTTCTTTGCCGCCGCAAAGAAAAGTAGGCAAAAGAAAGCGGCTCACACCGCCAGTTCTTCTTCCTGCCTGAGGGCCCCCAACCGGTCCTACCCTTCACACGGCAACGTATTTGTTCGCGTTCGTTGCCAACGCTTCGAATGAGCGCCTCACCCGCTTCGAATACCCATACTCGGGCAAGCGGCAGCGAATGGTATGCGCCGCCCAGGTGGCAAACTGTGTGTAGGTTGTCGCGTCGTATAGCGTGGCGCTCTTGCGGGGTGGGGCGCGTGCGCTATCGGTCCGAAGTGAGGCGCGTACGGTGCTACGGCCTACACACAGTTTGCCACCTGTGCGGCGGTGGAAAATCTGGCACGGCGTGCCGCAACGCGGGTGTGTGAAGCGGGTGAGGCGCATCGCAAGAGCGCTGGCAACGAACATGGGTCACGTGATTGCCGTGTGAAGCGTAGGAACCTTCGGGGGCCTTAGGCAAGAACAAGAACTGGCGGTGTGAGCCGCTTTCTTTTGCCTACTTTTCTTTGCCGCCGCGTAACTATTCAGCGCTTGTAAACTGCTACCAGGCTGTGCATAGTGAGGGACATGACGAAGATGCCCGACCTCAAGGACCTGACACCGGAGCAGAAGGACGCACTCATCGTTGATCTGGTGAGGCGTCTGAACGAGCTCGAGGCAAAGCTTGAGAAGGACAGTCATAACTCCAGCAAGCCGCCGTCAAGCGATGGTCCAAGGCGCAAGCCGAAGTCATTGCGCGGCACGAGCGGGGCCAGGCCTGGCGCGCAACCGGGGCACAAGGGCAAGACGCTCAAACGCGTCGCGCAACCCGATCACATCGAGATTCACCCGGTGGCGCTGGTGTGCGATGCATGTGGCCAACGCATCGCAGCAGCCCGCGTGGCCGTGTTGCCCGAAGGCCGTCAGGTGATCGATTTGCCACCCACGCGCTTTGAGGTGACCGAGCATCGCGTGCAGATCGCGCAGTGCCGCTGCGGCAAGCATCACTCGGGCGCATTTCCCAAGGGCGTGAGCCAGGCGGTTCAGTACGGCCCCAGATTCGCGCCGCAGCCGTCTATCTGACGCAATACCAGCAGTTGCCGGTTGCGCGCACCGCCCAGGCGCTGAAGGACCTGTTTGGTCTGCATGTGGTTACGGGAACCGTCCAGCACAGCATTGATCAGGCCGCGCAGTTACTGGTGCCAGCCGTTGAGCAGATCCGGCAGGCGCTACGCGGGCAACCCGTGGTGCATTTCGATGAGAGCTGCATGCGCGTGGGGCGCGAGTCCCGCTGGCTGCATGTCGCCTCGACGCACGCGTTGAGCTGGTATGGCGCGCACCGCAAGCGCGGCAGCGAGGCGCTGGACAGCTTCGGCATTCTTCCCGGCTTTAGGGAGTCGCGGTCCATGACGGCTGGCGGCCGTATGCCGGCTATGAGTGTGAGCATGCGCTGTGCAATGCTCATCATCTGCGCGAACTGGTGTTTGTCCTGGAGTCCACGCAGCAACGCTGGGCCCAGCAGATGATTGACCTGCTTTGCCAGGCAAAGCGCGAGGTCGACCTCAGTCAGGCTGCAGGAAACACCTCGCTGAGTCAGGCGCGCCAACGCTATTACACACGGCGCAGCCGCGCCCTGATCGCCCAGGCACGCAAGCTCAATCCGCAGCAGGCACGTGAGTCCGGGCGCCGGGAACGCCGCGGCAGGATCAGGCAAAGCTTTACCTGCAACCTGCTCACACGGCTTCACAAGTATGCCGATGAGGTGTGGCGTTTCATTGCCGATCACCGCGTACCGTTCGACAACAACCAGGCCGAACGCGATATCCGCATGCCCAAACTCAAACAGAAGATCTCCGGGTGCTTCCGCTCGGAATCGGGTATGGAGGCGTTCTGCACGATCCGCTCCTACCTTGCCACCTTACGCAAGCAGAGCCGTTCGCTGATCGACGCGCTCGCCCTGGCCTTTACAGGAGTCGTCGTTTCGCCTCTGGTTACCGCTGAATAGTTACGCGGCGGCAAAGAAAAGTAGGTGCCGCCCCGCACAGGGGCGACGCTTGAAGCACGCTAACGAAACGCGGATGCCAGCGCAAAGCCCAAAAAAGCCAAACCGGATGCCAGCACAAAAACCAATCCCCCGAACCAGCACCGCGAAGCAAAATCACAGCCCTGCTGAAGAAAAAACCAACCCCAAAAACCACTAAACGGCAAGCTGCGCAGCAGCACTCCTCAACGCACTCCGCAAACCCTCCTCAACAACAGGATGATAAAAAGGCATCGCGAGCATCGCATCAACGGTAAGCCCCATCTGCAACGCCCACGACAGCAAATGCGCGATATGCTCCGCATCCGGCCCGATCCACTCAGCACCCACAAACCGTCGCGTATCGCGATCCACATACACATGCATCAACCCGCGATTGCGCAACATCACGCGGCTGCGGCCTTGATCTTCAAAGCTAACTTCACCCGTCACAAACGACCCATCAGCAAGATCCAGAAACCGCGCCCCAACCATCGCAATCCCAGGCTCAGAAAACACAACTGAAATCGCCGCCCGCCGCACAAGCGGCTTCACATCGGGATAACGCGCAGCATTGTCGCCCGCAGCGCGACCTTCATCAGCAGCTTCGTGCAAGAGCGGCAGCACATCATTCGCATCGCCCGCGATAAACACGGGATGCTTGCCCGCCTGCAACGTCAGCGGATCAAACACAGGCACACCGCGCGCATCCACCTCGATCGTCGTGTTGTGCAGCGCAAGCTTGTCCATGTTCGGCCGACGGCCCGCCGTCACCAGCACATAATCGAACGTGTCTTCGTGCAATTCCCCCGCGCCATCGCGATACCGCAAATGCACGCTGTCACCTTCGCGCGTCGCCGCTTCCACCTGCGCGTGCGTCTCGAAGTGGAAAGAATCCTTGAACACATCACGCGCATAATTCTTGATCGCCGGATCGCTCAACGGTCCAACGCGCCCACGCGCGCCCAGCATCGTCACGTCGACGCCCAACCACGCCAGCGCCTGGCCCAGTTCCAGCCCGATCACGCCCGCGCCGATCACGGCGACCTTGCGCGGCAGATCGTCCCACGCGAACACGTCGTCGTTGACGATCGCGCGGTCGCCGAGCGCCTGATACATCGCGGGCACATACGGCGACGAGCCCGTCGCGATCACGACGCGCTTCGCGTGCACGCGGGTGTGCTCGCCGACTTGCAGCACGTTATCGTCGATGAACTGCGCGTAGCCAATCAGCCGCTCTTCATCGGGAATGCTCTCCGTCGATTCGACGACGAAGCCAACGAAGCGGTCGCGCTCGCGCTTGACGCGCGCCATCACTTCGCGTCCGTCGACCCGCACGGCGCCATCGACATGCACGCCGAACGGCGCCATACTGCGCGCCGCGTGCGCGGCTTCGGCGGCGGCGATCAACAGCTTCGACGGCATACAGCCAACACGCGCACAGGTCGTCCCGTACGCGCCGCCTTCGATCAGCACGACACTCGCGCCCGCAGCCTTCGCGGCACGGAAGGCGGACAAGCCCGCGCTGCCCGCGCCAATCACTGCAACATCGATATGAAGCGTCTTCATCATGTTCCTCGCTCAGACGGGCGGTGGCGGAATCAGTCTGCTGTGCCGCGCGTGTCGCTGCCGTCCAGTAGAATCGGTTTGCATTGCACGGTTCTACTGTACGGTCCTGCGTGCGCGTTGCTAATCCTCGAATGATTCAAAAACATGCTTAATCGGCTCAACACGCGGCTCAAACGGCGGCTCAAATGGATCTGCTAAGCCGTTTCCTGTCGCTGATGCCCGTGAGCGGGCGTGTCGATGTCCGCTGCCATTTCGGCGCGCCATGGGCGATCGAAGAGGGCCCAGCGGGCGTGCGCGAGATTCCATATCACGTGCTGCTGTCGGGACGCGCGGTGCTCGAAGACGACAACGGGCCGCCCGAGCATCTGGCCGCAGGCGACATCATCGTATTTCCAACGGGCAGCCCGCACCGTATCCACGATGGCAGCGGCGCGCAGCCCGTCCCCGTCACGGAGCGGCGCAACATCACGCTGACGGTCGCGGAGAACAGCGGCACGGGCGACACGGCCGACATCCTGTGCGGCCGCTTTCTGCTCGGCGCCGTGCCGGACCGGCTGCTGCGCGATCACTTGCCGTCGCGGCTGGTGGTGCGCAGCGGTGCGCATTCGACGAGCAACGGCGACGCGGCCACGAATGGCGAACAGCCGGGCGGCGTCGCGGGCTCGCGGCTCGCGCGGCTCATTCAACTGATGCGCGAAGAGGCGACGGACGAATGTCCCGGCAGCGAAACCCTCGTCAATCATCTGTCGGCGGCGCTGTTCGCGTTGACGCTGCGCTTTGCGAGCGAAGCGGCGCATCCGCCGCACGGGCTGCTGGCGCTGGCGGGGCGGCCGCGCCTGCAGGCGGCCGTCTCGGCGATGTTCGAATCGCCCGGCAAGCCGTGGACACTCGATCAGTTCGCCGCGCTGTGCAACATGTCGCGCGCAACCTTCGTGCGGCAGTTCCAGGAAGCAATTGGCCGCTCGGCGACGGATGTGCTCACGGAAGTTCGCATGACGATCGCGGGCCGCATGCTGCTCGAATCGACGACGCCCGTCGGCGATATCGGCGAGACGGTCGGCTATCAGTCGGAAGCGGCGTTCCAGCGCGTCTTCAAGAAGCAGATCGGCGTGACACCCGCGCGCTGGCGCGCATCGGGTGGGCCCATGCAGTCGACGCAGGATGCCGCGGCCGATGAAGCTGCGGCCGACGCAGAGCAATAGAGAATTTCATAAACCGCACAGCATGCGCCGGGGCCTCTGCGACCGGCCGTGTGCATCGCCCGGAAACCCTCGCCGTACAAGGCGTCGAGCTACCACGCAGAAGCCACGCGTGACGCTTCACGACGCCTGCGCCCAAAAGCGGTGAGCCGATCGAGCATCTTCGTGAGACGCGCCGACATTAACGGCCATCCGATGCGCGCCTAAAGTTGAGCCATCCCGTCGCCGACGGCAACGCTTCTCAAAGGTGCTCAACATGAAACGCGTCTATCAAGCTCTCGTTCTCGCGGCTGCATTGGGTCTGCCGCTCGCAAGCCACGCTGAATCGCAATCGACGGCGACGCGCGCGCAGGTTCGCGCCGAGCTGATCGCCGCGCAGCAGTCCGGCCAGTATCCGCAAAGCGACACGAACTATCCGGAACCCGCGAACTATTCGGCCGCCGCGCCGCACGTGTTCCATCGCTCGCATGATCTGATCGCGACGTCGTATGGTCCGTCGGTCAGCGGCAGCGCAGGGTCGGGTTTCCGTGCGACGCGAGCCCGTTCGCTGGCAGGCGCATCGTCCGCATTCGACGACATCTATCGCGGCCAGTAACGCGCCGCATTCACTACGCTCACGGAGATAACCATGTCTGCAATCACGATCTACACGACACCGACGTGCCCGTACTGTCTCGCCGCGAAGGCGCTACTCAAGAAGAAGGGGCTGTCGTACGAGGAAATCAACGTGCAGGGCGACCGCGCCACGGCGCTCGCGTTGATGGAACGCACAGGACGCCGCACGGTGCCGCAGATTTTTATCGGCGAGACGCATGTGGGCGGATTCGACGATCTCAATGCGCTGGAAACCGAGGGGAATCTCGATCCGCTGGTCGAGGCCAACGTGGTGCGTTAAGCGCAGCGCGCGAGCCTGCAAAGAGTCAGCCGCGAACGGCATCACGCCGTTCGCGGCTTTTTACTTTGCGCTCGCGCGTCACGAACCGACTCGCGGCAGAAAGGTCGCGGGATTGACGGGCTTGCCGTCCTTGCGGACTTCGAATTACATCGAGCCGTTGCCGTGGTCCGTCGCCGGCATCTCGGCGATCGTTCCTTCTTTCACGAGCAGCTTGCGGTTGTGTCCGTAGGCCGTCACGAGCATGTCGTCGTGCTTGATGACGATCAGCTTGACATACGGCTTGTCGCCGTCGCCCGCGAACACGACGCGACCTAACGTCGCCGCGTTCACCGGATCGCCCGCTTTGGCGGCGATCTCGATCCCCTTCGATTTTGCCTTGTCCATACACCACGCTCAGCGTGCCGCAGGCAGCCGTGACGGATGTCTATGGAATCCTCAATGTTTTACAGCGCTTCGCGCTTTTGCTTTTTATACGCGCAATTTACGCGAGGCATGCGTGCCACAGCCGCGCTCACGGGCGGCGCTTTTTCCACGCGTAATCGGCGGGCGGATCGGACGCGCCCGCCTTGCCGACGGAACGCGGGTTCTCGCTGCAGAGCGTGACGAAGCTCACGTTATCGCCGGCGGCCTGCTTTTTGCGCAGCGTTTCGGTGAACGCGAGCGCCTGGGTCATCTGGTCAGCGGCGAACCGCTCGAAACGAGCGGTTCCCGTCGACGTGCCTTCTTCCAGCCAATACACGACGAACATGTGTTTCCTCTAGTGCAACTTCGACGACGGTATCACGCGAGATCGAGCGCCCCCGTCAGATCGCCGATGGGCGCCAGCCCGTTCTGCACCAGCGCACGGTCACGCAGCGCGACGCCGTCCAGCGGCGCAAGCCCATGCACGCGGCTGATCAGACGCAGGATCGAGTTGGTGTCGTACACCGTGTGATCGACGTAGCCTTTCTTCGCGAGCGGTGAAATGACCAGCGCCGGAATGCGCGAGCCCGGTCCCCAGCGGTCCCCTTTGGGCGGCGCGACGTGATCCCACCAGCCGCCGTTCTCGTCGTGCGTGATGACGATCACCGTGTTCTGCCACTGTGGGCCGCGCTGGATATGCTCGATGACGTTCGCGATATGCCGGTCGCCGGACTCGACGTCCGCGTAGCCCGCATGCATGTTCAGATTGCCCTGCGGCTTGTAGAACGTCACGGCGGGCAGGCGTCCCGCGTCGATATCGGCGATGAAGCGGTTGGTCGACGCGTCGTCGCCGACGCCGCCGTCGCGCAGATGCCGCGCGCGCGCCGCCGTGCCGGGCGCGAAGGTCGCGAAGTAGTTGAACGGCTGATGGTGATACTGGAAGTCGGGCACGGCGCCCGTATCGCGATGATCGAGCGCGTATTGCCAGGCGCCGCTGTACCACGCCCAGTCGACGCCCTTGTCGCTCAGACGGTCGCCGATCGTCGCGTAACGCTGCGGCGGCAGCACCTTCGGGTCGCCCGGATTGGCGAGCGCGGGGTCGCCACCCTCGGCGGGCCGCACCATGCTCGGCTGATAGGGCGGCGCCATCGTGTTGACCGCGTAGCCGTCGGGCGTGAACAGGCCGTCGCTGACGAACACGGGTGGGCCTTCGAGGGCCGTCCTCGGCGAATTGGGCGCCTGCTTCAGGCGCGTGCCCGTCGGGTCGTCGCCTTCGACGACGGACACGAGCTTCTTCCCCGGACCCTTGCCGATGTCCGGCACGAGCGGCGCCTGCGCGGAAATCAGAAAGATGTGGTTGAGCCACGAGCCGCCGAACGCGGCCATAAAGAAGTTGTCGCACAGTGTGTACTGCTGCGCGAGCGCCCACAGCTTCAGCGATTCGCCGGAACTGCGGTAATGCCCATCACGAGGCCGCCCGAATCGCCCCATGCGGCGAACTGGTTGTTACGGCCCGCGTTGATCTGCATCTGGTTCTGATAGAAGCGGTGCACGAGGTCGCGGGTAATCACGCTGTTCGGCAGCGGCGCGCCGTGCGCGTCGGTCAGATGGAACGGCTGGTTGCGCAATCCGGCGATATCGCGCTCGGCAATCACGTAGCGCTTGCCGTCGATTTCCTGCGCTTGCGGCACGAGGCCGCCCCAGATTTTCGGCAGCGTGGCGAGCGGCGTGCTGCCGTCGCGGTCCAGTTGCACGTAGCGCTCGGGCGTGACGGCGGATAGCGGATATTGCACGCCGGGGAAGTTGCCGTACAGGTTCGCGAAGCTGCGGTTCTCCGCGTAGATCACGACGATGCGCTTGACCTGGTCGTGCAATGCGGCGTCGAGCCGTGCGTCGGCAGCGCTGCGCGGCGCGCCCGTCGAGGCGCCCTCCACCGACTGGCAGCCCGCCAGCGCGAGGCCGAGGCCCGCTGCGGCAAGGCCAGTGAGGACGCGGCGGCGGTCGGGATCGTCGGGGCGGTCGTCGGAGGGCAGGTCGGAAGCGGTGGGCAGATTGGGGTCGTCGTGCTCGTTCATCGGTCAGTCTCCTGGCACAGTGAATCGCAAAAGAGGCACAGCGGGGCAAGGCGGAAGGCGGCGCGCCTTGGCGTCGGCCGCGCGCCAACCGCATCGTCGCATTCGTCAAGGGCGGTTAGCAACCCGTTTAGCGGCCGGTTGGCAGCCTGACTGGTGGCGTGTCTGGCAAGGCGGTTGCGTTCTGGATAGTTGCTCGATCTGGCCTGGCACGGCCATGCGTCGAGCGTGGTCAAGGGGTGATGGTGCGCCGTCGGTTCGCCGCGAACTGCGCGCGGCAAACCGGCCCGATACCCCCGCGGCTCGATACCACCGCGGCTCGATGCCCGCCGCTACAGGTTTCCCTTCAGCTCATCGAGCGACACGCCAAGCTCGCCCGCGAGGTGCGTCACGAGTGCTTCGAGCCGCTCGACGCGCTCGCTCAGCTCGCGCTGCTGCGCGCGCAGTGCTTCGAGTTCGCCGGGCGGCAGCGGCTCGTCGGAGAGTGCCGCGGCGCCGATCTGCTCGGGCGTCGGCTCGCCGCACAAGAGATGCATCCAGCGGCTCTCGCGCTCGCCCGGCGTGCGCGCCAGCTTGACGACGCGCGGCGGATCGTTGTCGGCAAGCTCTTCGAGAAACGCCTCGACAGACGACGTGTCGGCGAAGCTGTGCAGGCGCGCGGTAGCGAGCCGCAACTCGGCTGCCGTCTGTGGGCCGCGCAGCAACAGCGCGGTTAGCAGCGCCGCCGACTGGCGCGGCAGGCCGAGCACGCGCTCCATGTTGTGCTCGAAGCGCGGCACGCGGCTGCTGCTGCCTTCGAGCACGAGCGACAGGCGCTTCATGGAGTTGATCGCGTCGAGAATCTCGGATTCGCTGACGTTCATCACGGGCGAGCGCGAAGTCTTCTGATTGCAACCCGAGGCGAGGGAATTGAGCGACAGCGGGTAGGTGTCGGGTACGGTGTGCTGCTTCTCGAACAGCACGCCCAGCACGCGGGCTTCGAGTGGCGTGAGCGCGCGCATGGCGGGGCGCGGGGTATCGTCGGTGGTGGAATTCATGGGCAATAGACTCGATAGAAGGCCGCGTGTGCGATGGCGCGAGCGCACAGGCTCGCGCGTTAGCATAGTCTATTGCCGTTGGCGGCGGGACTGGAAGCGTTCCGGCCGCCGCTGCGCTGCGGGCGCTACGGCATGTCGTACGGTTCGTCGGGCACGTCGAAGACGGCGTCGTTCACGTCGAGTTCGATCGAACAGCTGTCCGTCGAAGCCGGCTGCGCCCTCGACACTTCAACATGCTGCCGCACGAGATCCCTCAGACGATCCTGCACGACGCGGCGTTTGGCCGTATCCAGCGCGGCATAGCGGTCGATCTGCGCATCACCGAGCTTGAGGGTCACGACGCAGCGCGCGTCAAGCGTCGTGTCGCGGCCCGTTTCGACGACCCACGAGAGCATCAGCCAGGTCGTCGGGCCTTCCTGGTAGGCGCTGACAGTGGGCGCTTTCGGCGATTCGAAGGTCCCGACGAGGGCCAGTTCCTTTATCTGTTTCCTCTGGCTATGTATGAGCAACCGGGATGCCACTGTCCTGTCGCGCACGCGTCACATTGCGTGCCGTGAGGGGCCGGCGGTGCCGATGACGGGCTGTCACGGGCCGCGCGGTACACTGCGGACTCGCCGTTCGTCCATTCTGGACAACGCACAAGGGGCAACCCGAAGGAGAGCCACATGCGTACCAGCGCCCGTAATCATTTCGCCGGCCAGGTCACGGCCGTCAAGGCCGGCGCCGTCAACGACGAAATCACACTCCGCACCCAGGACGGACTCGAAATCGTCGCGGTGATCACCCATGGCAGCGCGTCGTCGCTCGGGCTCGCGGCGGGCAAGCCGGCGTTCGCGCTCGTCAAGGCTTCGTCGGTGATCGTGATGGTCGATGCCGACAGCAGCAAGGTGTCGGCGCGCAACTGCATCGCGGGCTCGGTCGCGTCGGTCACGAAGGGCGCCGTCAACAGCGAGGTCGTCATTGCGGCGGCGGGCGGCGCGCAGGTCGCCGCGATCGTCACCAACGACAGCGTCGACCGTCTCGGCCTCACCAGCGGCAAGGCGGCTGCGGCAATCTTCAAGGCTTCGAGCGTGATCGTCGGCGTCGATTGAGCGTGTCGATGTCGGGCGTGGGCGGGCGGCCCCGCGCCTCGCATGTCATAAGCCGTGCGATATGCCGCCTATGTCGCGCTTCCCTTCGGCAGCCAGCTTGCGAGCAGCGTAATATATCCACCGATACATCGTGTGGCATGACAGCGTCGCAACGCAATGGAGAGGGACGATGGGAATGACTGGCTCGGCGGCGCTGCCGCTGCAGGAGACGACGGCAGGCGCCGTTACGCTGGCGGGCGATTTTCTACGTCCAATGCAGGTGACGATCGACGATCTGCGGCAGCACGCAAGCGTGACGGCCGATCCCTTCGACCTGCGCTGCTACACGACGAACCGCTTCATCCGCAAGGTCGATCAGTATCGCGGCGTGTTGCTGAAGGATCTGATCGACATGGCGGGTTTGCGCAACGAGCGGCCCGGCGATTTCAAGCGGACCATTTTCATTGCGCACGCTCACGACGGCTACGCGGTGACATTCTCATGGCATGAACTGTTCAACACGCCGATCGGCGAACGCGTACTGGTCGCGTTCGAGCGCGGCGACCAGCCGCTTTCCGTCGACGAAGGTGCGCCCATCCTGTTTTCCGCCGCTGACATTCTGCCCGCGCCGCGTCATGTGAAACGGCTCGCGGGTGTGGTTGCGCGGGTGCTCGAGCTTTGATGCGATCGACGGGGTCGTTTTTGCTGGCGTGAGCGGACCGCGCACTGGTGCAAGTGCCGATTGAAGTCCCGTGTATGGCATCGTGTATGCTTGCGCGCATGAGTCAACCGGCAAACAACATGAAGACATCGGCACATCCGAAGCCCGAGGTGCGCTTCAGAATGCGCATTCAGCAGGAAGGCACGATCGCGCTGGGACCGGGAAAGGTCGCGCTGCTCGAAGCGGTCCGCGAGCATGGCTCGATTTCGGCGGCGGCGCGCAGCCTGAACATGTCGTATCGGCGCGCGTGGCTGTTGATGGATGAATTGAACCGTTCGCTGAAATCGCCGGCGACGATATCCGAGCACGGCGGCCAGAGCGGCGGCGGCAGTGCGCTGACGCCCGTCGGCGAGGAGATCATCCGGCTGTATCGCGGCATCGAAGCGCAGGCGTACGCCGCATGCGCGGACGATATCGCCGCGCTTACGAAGATGGTGCGGCGTTAGGTCGTGACTTACCGCGCGTGATCTATAGCGCGTGACGCCTAGCCGTGACGCAGGCAGAAGCGCGGCGCTCCACCGGACTGCGTGTTCGTCTGCGCATCGGCATTGAGCCGCCCGATCAGTTCGACAAAGCTCGCGACGCTCGCGGTGCGCAGCGGATACCACGCAATGTGGCCGCGTTCGCAGACACGTTTGAGCATGTTCATCGAGTCGTGATCGATGCAGTCGACGGGAAACACCACGATATCCGCGCCCGGCAATGCAGCCGCCAGCAAGCCCTTGCGATCCTCGATGCCGCCGTCGTGCACGGTCATCTCACCTCCCGCCGATTCGACGATCCGTCTGATCGCCGCATTCGAACCCGGCCTTCCGCCGACATACACGATACGCATGCGCTCCAGGATCGCCAGCGAGGCCGAACGCCCGGACCGGTCGTCGCCCGCGGTGGCCTGAAGCGTGCGTTCCAGTGCGCTCGCTTCCGCTTGCAGCGTTTTTATTAGCGCATCCATTTCATCGAGTCGCGCGCGCAACGCACGGGCGCTTTCCTGTTCGGCGGCGACGCGCTGTTCGGCGGCTTCACGGCGGTTCGTATGCAGCGCGAGACGCTCGTCACGCGCTGTCAATGCTTCGCGCAGCAATTGGACCTCGGCGCGCAGGGCGTCGTCAGTGCCGGCATCCTGCGGCTTGGCGTGCGCCGTGCGCGTTTCCAGTTCCTGCGCGGCAGCGTCGCGCTGCAAGCTCATTTCCTGCAGACGGCTTTGCTGGCGATCGATCTTCGTGCGCAACGTGGCATTTTCTTCTTCCAGCGCGACGAGCCGCCGGATATCCGCGCGATTCGCGGCGCCGACCAGATGCGACAGCATGTGCAGATCGCCGAACGCCGATTGCCGCACGCTCATGGTGGTTTGCGGATGCGTCATCAGCGCCCAGTAGGCGGGCGGAATGTCGCCGCTCTTGAGCGCTTCTTTCCATAGCGCGAGCACCGCGTCCGGGTCCTTCGCCTTGTCGAATAACCGGAGCGCGCCCGCATAGCGCTCGTCCAGTGCCTTTTGCAGCGCCTTGCCGCCCGCGCCGCCTTCGATCGCGAGTTCGACCGCTGTGTGATGAATTTCGAGGTCGGTGGCGCGCTGACGGTCGAGGTCGGTGAACTTCGGCACGAGCTTGCGCAGTTCATGCGTGCTCAGACACGTGCCGATGATCGAGCAGTGCAGGTGCGCATCGAGTTCCGCGAGCCGCGTGCGTCGTTTCAGATCGGCGAGTTGCGCCTTCGACGGCGCGCAGCACGGATCGGCGCGTTGTGCGGAGCCAATGGACGTATCGATGCCCGGGCGGGCGAGACGAAAGGGCGGAGCGTGCATGAAGACCTCTATCCGGACATGACGGCGGACCGGGGTGGATGCGCGAACGGATTTTCGAAATATACCATCGAATATAGCGGGTGCGCGCCGGGCAAAAATCAGTGCACCGGTTCGGGTTGACGTCTGCGCGTTGGCAGCGGCGCGGGCTTGAGGGCCACCGTGCGCGGCGGCGCGGGCTTGTGCCGCTCCAGCACGTGCTCGACGCACAATCCAACGAGAATCGCATCGACGCGCTCCAGCGCCGTCACCGTTTCGCGCATCGCCGTCGGGTCCGTGCTGAAGGACTCGGAAAACACCGCGTCGCGCGTACGTTCGAGCACGCGCGCCTGGCGGATCGCGATTTTCAACTCGCGCAGCCGCGCAAAACGGGCGGCTTGCGCTTCGCTGGCGAGCATCGACAGCAATTCGCGCAATGACGCGGAAGACAGGTCATCGGCCGCCAACGCGGCGTCCCGCGTGGCCGCGAACATCTGCACGAAGCGCGTGACGCTGCTGCGCAGACGCCTGAACGCATCGACCACGTCACGGATCTGCTGCGCGGGCACATCCGCCGACATCGGCTTGAGCGTGCTGATTTTCCCGGATAGCGCATCCGTTGGCGCATCGCGACGAGTGCTGCCCACCCCGATTCTCCCTTAGAACGATCGATGTATTTTAGCGTATATATCGGTGCGCTTGTCACGTCGCGATCCGATCGTTCGTTCATTCGTTCATTCGTTCATTCGCTCGTTCGATATTCAGCGGCGGCTGATCACGAGCGCGATGCCGCCGAGTATCGCCGCCGCGCTCAATGTGAGCCGCGCGGTCAGCGGTTCGCCGAGCAGCACGATGCCGCCGACGGCGGCGATCAGCGGCACACTCAATTGCACGGTCGCGGCCGTGGCGGCCTTGAGTTCCTTCAACGCGGCGTACCAGATCACATAGCCGACACCCGACGTCAACGCGCCGGATATCGCCGCGAAAAGCAGGCCCGTTCGATCGATCGATGCGCGCGCAAACATCGCGATGCTGATCGCCGCGGCGAAGGGAATGGCGCGAATGAAATTGCCTGCCGTGGTGGCCGTCGGATCGGCGGCGCGTTTGCCGCGCAGTGAATACGCGCCCCACGCGATGCCTGCGCACAGCATCAGCAGCGACGCGAGCAGAGGCGGCGCGCTCACGCCGGGCAGCACGAGCGCGACGAGGCCCGCGAGCGCGCATGCGAGGCCCATCCATTGCAGCATGCGCAGACGGTCGCCGCGCGAGAGTGCATAGCCGATCATGGTTGCCTGTACCGCGCCGAACAGCAGCAGCGCGCCCGTTCCCGCCGCCAGCGATACATAGGCAAACGAGAACGCCGCCGCGTAGACGAACAGCGCAAAAGCGGAAAGCCAGTTGCCGGCGATGGGTTGCCGCAGGCCGCGGCTGCGCAGAATGATCCACAACACGATGGCAGCCGAAACGATGCGCGCGGACGTGAACGTTGCGGGATCGATCGACGTGCCCTTCAACGCGATGCGGCATAGCAGCGAATTGCCCGCGAAGGCGAACATGGCGACGATCGTCAGCAAGGCGATGCGCATGCGCGGCATGGTGCGTTGGACGGAAAGGGGAGTGTCGTGAGCGTGCACGATACTTTAGCGTGAGGCACTGCGTCCACGCATCGCGCAGTGCAACGTGAATCGATGGAAGCGGGGCATTGAAAAACAATGCCGGACAGCAACAGAACAACGATTGCTATCCGGCATGTCGGAGGCGCGGTGTTCAGGCCATTGCTGATGGCTTGATGTTCTGGTTATGCCGGAACAGGTTCTGCGGATCGTAACGGTCTTTCACTGCGACGAGCCGCGCGTAGTTCGGACCGTATGCGTCGCCCACGCGCGCGGATTCTTCTTCCGTCATGAAGTTCACGTACACGCTGCCGAGCGCGAACGGCGCGGATGCATTGAAGAACGCACGCGACCATGCAATGCAGCGCTCGTCGTCGGCGGCTTCCGTCCAGCGGCCGTGCACGTTCATCACGTATTTCGCGTCGCGATTCGAGTAAGCCATTGCATCGGGCGCCACGCGCATCGTCTGGCCACCAATTGCGCCAAAAAAGATCTCGCACTGCGGCGACGGCAGATTGGCGATTGCATCGACGAACGCGTCGATCAGGCCGTCGTCGAGCGTGGCGAGATTGTGCGACTTCCAGTAGTTGCGCGCACCTGGCGTCAGCAGTGGATCGAATGCCTGTTGCCACGCGGTGAACGGCATCGGTCCGAGATGTTCGCCGTAGGGCGTGCCGAACTTGCGCACTTCATCGACCACGGCCGGACCATTCGCGACAGGCCCTGTGTAGCAGACCGCAAACGCGATGATCGGCTTGCCGTGCACGTCGGCGGACAGGAAAGGCAGCGGCGGCGCGAAGCGCGCGACGGCCCACACAGTCAGTTCGTCAGGCCAGGTTTCCAGCGCGGCGCGATATTTGACGAGCGCGTCGCGCGCCTGGTCCATCGGCAGGACGACGAGGCCGCCGTAGACCTCGGGTCCCACTTCATGCAACTTGAACTCGAACATCGTGACGACACCGAAGTTGCCGCCGCCGCCGCGAATCGCCCAGAACAGATCTTCATGCGAATCGGCGCTGCAGCGGATCGATTCGCCGTCGGCGGTGACGACATCGGCTGAAATCAGATTGTCCACCGTCATCCCGAAGCGCCGGCTGATCCAGCCGAACCCGCCGCCAAGCGTGAGGCCTGCAACGCCCGTCGTCGAATTGATGCCGAGCGGCGTGGCGAGCCCGAAGGCTTGCGCTTCGTGATCGAAGTCGCGCAACAGACAGCCCGGCTCGACATAGGCGCGGCGCGCGACGGGATCGATGCGCGCGGACTTCATCTGCGACAGGTCGAGCAGCATGCCGTCGTCGCACACGGCGCTGCCGGCGATGTTGTGGCCGCCGCCGCGCACGGCGAGCAGCAGCTTGTTGTCGCGCGCGAAATTGACGGCGCGACGGACATCGGCCGTGCCCGCGCAGCGAACGATGATCGCGGGGCGACGGTCGATCATCCCATTCCAGATACTGCGTGCTTCATCGAACGTTGGATCGCCGGGCAATACGACCTGGCCCCGCGTGAGAGCTTTGAATTCGTCGATTGCACTGCTGGACAGATTCGCCATGCTACACCTCCGGTACGGACAAACAACGTCCGAACCCCTCGATCATGTCTGATCAAAGTAGTTCGGACGACCTGGCTTTCGTTCAGTAAACGAGGCTGACCGGCGCGCACAAATTAACGTATACCCGCACGTCTTCGCGTTTCATCCAGGTTCCTTTGAATACGGGCTGGAACGTGCGAAAAGCCCCGGAAAACAAGGCCCTTTCTGAATGGACTCACGGATGGAGTGCTTCGTAAATAGCGCCTCCGGCTTGCGAGCGCTCACACAGGGACGTTACGAACCTTAAGAAACCATAAGCGTGCCGTCTTTTCGTCGTGCGAAAATAGAGCGCATGCGATTGACTTGCGCACACGAATTGCGCTTTTCCAGTCCGCGATTTGATCAGATCAGACGATTGCACAGCCACCCAGTGTGTCGGATTTCTTCTGTTACGCTGACCGACAACTTGCTCTCTGTAAGTAAACAAGGCGGGCGGCGTCGAAAGACGCCGCCCGTTTTTTATTGGCTTTATTCAGTTTGACAGGGTGATTAAACAGACACGACTCATCCATTTATCGAAAGCAAATTGTCATTTAAACGACTGATGCGCAATGACCACACATGCGTTACGGATGATTGCGAACCATTACCGTTCATGTAATGATATCGATTCGCATTTAGAATGACCGGCCGGGGAGGCAGCTACCGGCGGGGCGGTTCACGCGAAGACGCGAACCGGACGGGCAGGCACCGCCCGTTGCACCAAGAAAAAATCAGTTACAACGACAGGGAATCGTGATGCTTCGAACCACGCCACTCGCAGCGGCCGTCATGGCCGTCTTTGCGACGCCGCTCTACGCTCAAACGACGACGCCAGCCACTCCGGCAGTACAGGTTGCCCAGGCTGCAACGTCCGCTTCTCCCGCCAGCCAGCCCTCGGCCAGCCAGCCTTCCGAAAGCAACACACTGCCCGCCGTCAAGGTGACCGGGCAGACCGACAACGCCAACGACTTCCAGCCGGAAACAGCCAGTGTCGGCGCCAAGGTGCCGACCGCGCTGCGCGATATTCCGCAGGCTGTCACCGTCATCCCGAAGGCCGTGTTGCAGTCGCAGGCCGCAAACTCGTTCTCCGACGCGCTGCGCAACGTGCCTGGCATTACGATCGGCGCCGCCGAAGGCGGGCAGATCGGCAACAACATCAACCTGCGCGGCTTCTCGGCGCGCACCGACATTTACCTCGACGGTTTCCGCGATCGCGGCCAGTACTATCGCGACACGTTCAACCTCGAATCGATCGACGTGCTGTATGGCCCGTCGTCGCTGTACTTCGGACGCGGCTCGACGGGCGGCGTGATCAACCAGGTCAGCAAGGAGCCGCAGCTGAAAAAGCGCGCCGACGTCTCCGTGCAGGCGGGCACGCATGACCGTTACCGCACCACGGTCGACCTCGACACGCCGATCACCGATACCTCCGCGTTCCGTATCAACGCATTCGGCCAGAGCCTCGGCTCGTCGCGCGACGTGATGAAGAACAAGGACTATGGCGTCGCGCCCGAAGTGAAGTTCGGCATCGGCACGCCGACGGAGATCACGTTGTCCGCGCTGATCCAGCACAACCGCGATCAACCCGACTACGGCGTTCCGCCGCTGAACGGCCATCCCGCGCCGGTGAATCGCGGCACGTTCTACGGCTACACCGACGACCGCACGATTCAGGACGTGCAGACCTTCAGCGCGCGCATCAAGCACCGCTTCAACGACGACGTGACAGTGCGCAACCAGACGCAGTTCAGCCACTACAGCACGGAAGCGCGCGCGACCAACGCGGCGGCCGTGCTGACCGGGCCGCTCTCGACGTCGACGGCACTCGCCAATGGCAACTTCACGAACATCGATCCGTCGAAGCTGTTCGTCAAGCTGCAGGGCAAGGACCGCAACATCAACGACCATTCGGTCTACAACTCGACCGACGTCGAGTGGAAGTTCAACACGGGCCCGGTCAGGCACGACCTGCTCGCCGGCGTCGATCTGAGTCACGAAACATATAGCAACCAGACCTTCACCGCGACTTCGCCGGGCATGACGTCGAACACGATCGGCGTGGTGCCGTTGATCGATCCGCCGTACACGCCGCGTCCTGCGAACGTGAAGGAAGTGGCGACCAATCTCGCGGAATCGAGCGCGAATGGCGTGGGCCTCTATTTGAACGACACGATATCGCTCGGCGAGCACTGGAAAGTGGTCGGCGGCGTGCGCTGGGACCGTTACGAGGCATCGATCAAGAACTCGATCAACCTGCCCGGTTATGCGACGCAGACCAACTACTTCACCAGCGTGCGCGGCGGCATCATTTATCAGCCGGCCGACTGGCAGTCGTACTACGTGTCGTACGGCACGTCGTTCGATCCGTCGCTCGAAGCGTTGACGCTCACGAATGGGCAGCAGAACCTGCCGCCCGAGCACAACAAGTCGTATGAAGTCGGCGCGAAGCTGGATCTGCTTGGCGGCGGCCTGTCCGTTACGCAATCGCTTTTCAACATCGAAAAGACGAATGCGCGTACCGCGAACCCGGACGGCAGCTACACGCTCGACGGCGATATCCGCGTGCGCGGCTATCAACTCGGCCTGGCCGGCCACATCACCGACAAGTGGCAGGTGTTCGGCGGCTACACGTACATGGACGGCGTGATCCTGCAGGCGTTCGACGGCACGCAAGGCAAGACGCCCGCGAACACGCCGCGCAATACGCTGACGCTGTGGACCACGTACGCGTTCACGCCGCATTGGGAAATCGGCGGCGGTCCGACGTACATGTCGTCGCGCTATGCGGCGAACAACAACCTCGTGCAGGTTGGCGGCTACACGCGTTGGGATGCGATGGCGGCTTATCACGCGAAGCGTTACGACGTCCAGATCAACGTGTTGAACCTGACGGACAAGAACTACTACGACGCGCTGATTCCGTCCGACGGTGGACGCGCGGTGCCGGGTTACGGCCGTACGTTCCTCGCGACGCTAAACTATCGCTTCTTCTGATCGCACGAAGCGATAGCCCACGGCACGCCGCGCGCTTGCCCGCATGAAGCGATTCATGCGGAAGCGCGCGGCGCGGCCGCTTATGCAGGAACGTTGAACGATGATTGTCTCGATCCCCGACGTACTGAGTCCCGCCGAAGCCGCCGCGATGCGCGCGGCGCTCGAAGCCAGCGACGTATGGGTGGATGGCCGCGCGACGGCCGGCTACCAGGGCGCGCCCGTCAAGCGCAACCAGCAGATCGCGGAAGGCTCGCCGATCGCTCTGGAAATGGGCGACCGGATCGTCGCATCGCTGGAGCGTCACCCGCTTTTCATCAGCGCCGCATTGCCGAACAAGGTGTATCCGCCGTTGTTCAACCGCTATGAAGGCGGGATGCATTTCGGCAGTCATGTCGATGGCGCGATCCGGATCGTGCCGGGCAGCGGCGTGCGCGTACGCACCGATATTTCGATCACGCTGTTTCTCACGCCGCCGGACGAATACGACGGCGGCGAACTGCTGGTCGAAGATACCTTCGGCGTGCAGGAAGTGAAGCTGCCTGCCGGACACGCCATTGTGTATCCGGGCACGAGCCTGCATCAGGTGCGGCCCGTGACGCGCGGCGCGCGCGTGTCGAGTTTCTTCTGGGCGCAAAGTCTCGTGCGCGACGACACGCAACGCGCGATGCTGTTTGATCTCGATGGCGCGATACAACGTCTCAATGCATCGAATGGCGATGAAGTGGCGCGCCGCACGCTGGTGGGCTGTTATCACAACCTGCTGCGCATGTGGAGCGAGACCTGACAGTTACGCGGTGCGTCGCGCCACGGTCGCAGTTTTTTGCGGACTACGCCCGCTTTGCAGCAGGAACACACCGCCGAGAATGCAGGCCATCGCGAGCAGATCGAGCGGATGAATCGGTTCGTGCGCGACCAGCACGCCGATTCCCAAAGCGATGACGGGCGGAATATACGTGACGCTCGAAGCCGCGATCGCGCCGAGCCGCTGCACGATGAAGTAGTACAGGATATACGCGACGCCCGTGCCGAGCAGTCCGAGCCCGAGCACGAGGCCGACGGTGGCGCGCGCGTCGTGCACGATGCGGGTGATGCCGTCGAACGGCGTCACGCAGGCAATCGTCAACAGCGCAAAGCCGATTTGCCACGTTGACAGCGCGACGGGCGACATGTCGAGCTTCGACAGAAAGCGCCGTGCGTAGACGAACGAGCAGCCCACGCTCAGCGATCCCGCCGCCATGTACGCGACGCCGCTGAGATCGACGCTCGCGACGGCGCCATTCCACGGCCGCGCGATCATCAATACGCCAACGAAGCCGCACACCACGCCGACCATCATGCGTGGGCTGGGGCGTTCCGCACGCAACAGCGCCCACGCGGAGACAAACGAGAAAAGCGGAATGGCGCCGCTCAACATGCCCGCCACGCTCGACAGCAACAGCGACGCGCCTTTGGCAAACGCATAGTAGTAAACGCTTGTCGCAAGCAGCGACATGACGACGAAGTGATGCGCATGGCGCAGCTGTTTCCATGCGAGCGCTTTCGTCGCGAACGCGTAGACGAGCAGCGGCAAAAATCCGAACAGCACGCGCAGGAACACGATCTGCGCGGGCGTGATCCATAGGCTGGCCCACTTCATGAAAAGAAAATTGCTGCCCCAGATCAGGCCGAGCAGCGCGAACGCGAGATAAGCGGGATTCATGGCAAACACCATCGGATGCAAGGACGATGCGCCGATTGTGCTGTGCGCACGGATGCGGTACAAACGATTTGTTCTCGTCGATACTGCAGAAAAACTATCCTATGTCAGCAATGCCACCGTTAAAAGCGCTGATCGCATTCGAATCCGCGATGCGCCTGAACAGTTTTTCTGCAGCGTCCGATGAACTGAACGTGACGCCCGGTGCTGTGGGCCAGCAGATCCAGAAGCTCGAGGCGTGGCTCGGCGTCGCGCTGTTCGCGCGTCAGGTGCGACAGATCATCCCAACGGATGAAGCGCGCGCCTACTACGCACAGATTCAGCCGGCGCTCGCGCAGATCATGCATGCAAGCCGACGCGTGCGCGAGAACCAGAGCAAGGGCGTGCGCGTATCGATGCCGCCCAGTTTCGCGGCCAAATGGTTCGCGCCGCGCATGACGGACTTTCTGATTGCGCATCCAGACATCGCGCTGGAACTGAATACGACGACCGCGATGGTCGATTTCGAATTGCAGTCGATCGATCTGGCCGTGCGTTATTTCGACGGCAACGCGCCCGATCTGCATGTGCAACTGCTGCATGCCGATGAAGCACGCGTCTATTGCAGCCCATCGTATGCGAGACGGCTGAAGCTGAAAGGTCCCGACGATCTGCAACGCGCAACGCTGTTGCACAACACGCTGCATCCGCACTGGACGACGTGGCTGAAGAAATTCAGCAAGCTGTCTGTGCGGCAGATCGACGGCTTGGCAGGCATTCATTTCGACCAGTCGCTGATGGCGATCGAAGCCGCCGCGCGTGGACAGGGCGTCGTGCTGACGAGCGCGGTATTGACGGAAGCGGAGACGGAGGCGAAGACGCTGATCGATCCATTCGGTCAGAGTCTGCCTTTGAAGACCGCGTACTACCTCGTACATCCCGAATCGATCGATCTCAAGCCGGGTGCGGCGACGTTGAAGGCGTGGTTTCTCGGCGAGCCATATGCAGAACGCCCGCGTTAGAGAGCGGGCGTTCATCAGTTACGGTGCGAGCAGAATTTCAACCCGGCAACATGCCCGGCAGCACATAAGCCTGCAACAACGTGATCAGACCGACGATCAGCGCGAACAGCAAACTATGCCGCACCGTGAAGCGGAACAACTCCGACTCGCGTCCGACGAGCCCCGTCGCCGCGCAGGCAACAGCAATCGACTGCGGCGAAATCATCTTGCCCGTCACGCCGCCCGTCGTGTTCGCGGCCACGAGCAAGGTGTCCGACACGCCGATCTGATGCGCGGTTGCGTGCTGAAGCGAGCAGAACAGCGCATTCGACGACGTATCCGAACCCGTCAGGAACACGCCGAGCCAGCCGAGCACAGGCGAGAAGAACGGGAACGCGGCGCCCGTTCCAGCGAGCAGTAGCGCGAGCGTCGACGACATTCCCGAGTAGTTCGCAACGAACGCGAACGACAGAACCAGACCGATCGACAACACCGGGCGGCGCAGTTCCTTCACCGTTTCGCCGAACGTTGCGAGCGCGTCGCGCGGCTTCACGCGCAGCAACACCATCGAGATCAGCGCCGTCACGAGGATGGCCGTGCCGACTGCCGAGAGCAGATCGATCTTGAGCACGGCTTCGTACGCTTTCGGCGTAGCGACGATGGGCGCCGTCTTCATCACGAGTTGATCGAGCGCGGGAACCTTGAACTTGAGGATGCTCCAGGCGAGCGCGCCCTTCGCGGCGAACAGCGCCTTGAACGGCTGCAGGCTCCAGACGGTGACGACCGCAGTCAGAATGCCGAACGGCGCCCATGCGCGGATGGTCTGCGCAAGCGTATAAGGCGACGCGCGACGGCTGACGCCCGCTGCGCCATTCGAACCACCGCCAAAGCCACCACCGAATCCCGACAAGGCCGCTGCGCCGCCGCTAACAGCACCGCGTGTCGTATCGCGCGCGCGGCGCGGCTGCCAGACCTTCAGGAACGACGCGAGCGCAACGAGGCTGACGAGCGCCGACGTGATGTCGGGGAGTTCAGGCCCGATGTGATTCGACGTGAAGTATTGCGTGACGGCGAAACTGCCGCCCGCGACCAGTGCAGCCGGCCACGTTTCCTTGAGGCCGCGCTTGCCGTCCATCATGAACACGAGCCAGAACGGCACGGCGAGCGAAAGCAGCGGCAACTGGCGGCCCGCCGTCGCGCCGATCAGGAACGGATCGATGCCCGTCACCTGGCCCGCGACGATGATAGGAATACCCATCGCGCCGAACGCAACAGGCGCGGTGTTCGCGATCAGGCACAGGCCCGCCGCCTTCAGCGGATCGAAACCCAGCCCGACCAGCAGCGCCGCCGTGATCGCAACGGGCGCGCCGAAGCCGGCCGCGCCTTCGAGAAACGCGCCGAACGAAAAGCCGATCAGCAGCAGTTGCAGGCGCTGATCGTCCGTCAGCGCGAGCACGGATGCGCGGATTACGTCGAACTGTCCGGTCTTGACGACGAGCTTGTAAAGGAACACGGCCGTCACGATGATCCACGCGATTGGCCACAAGCCATAGGCGAAGCCGAAGCCCGCCGCCGCGAACGCCTGCTGCGCCGGCATGCCGTACGCGAAGATCGCGACGGCGAGTGACAGCGCCAGCGTCCCCGCCGCCGCGACATGACCCTTCAGCCGCAGTCCCGCCAGCGCGACGAAGAAAAAGATGATGGGGATGCTGGCCGCGAGCGCGGATAGCCAGAGGCTGCCGAGGGGCAGGTAGGTCTGATACCACGGGTGCATGTCGGTCTCCTCCGAATATGCTGTCAATGAATTCTTGTCGGCGGCGCGCAGCCGCATCCACTGCATCGCCATCGAGGCGATGCACGCGTGTTGATCCAAGGGATCGGAAGCGCGTTACTCGGGCTGTCCGCGCTCGCGCATCAGATCATGCAGACTGCGCGCTGCGGGCTTCAGCGGCTCGCGATGGCGGGTCCAGCCCATCTGGTTCTTCGGCGCGAATGCGCGCAGCCTCGTCGCCGCCCAGCGCAGCACCTTGTACGCACGCGGATGCGCGAATGCGCCGCTCCAGAAGCGCCACACGAACTGTTCCTCGCGGCTGAACTTCGCGCCCTGTCCGCGCAGCGGATGCGCGACCACTTCGTCTGGACTGCGATTCGCTTCCGTGCGCAGGCGCACCAGCAGTTCGGGAATCGGAATGCGCACCGGGCACACTTCGCCGCATGCGCCGCACAGGCTCGATGCCGTCGGCAGGTCGGCAGTCTCTTCGAGGCCGAGCAGATGCGGCGAAATGATCTTGCCGATGGGCCCCGGATACGTCGTGCCATACGTGTGTCCACCGATGCGTGTGTACACGGGGCAATGGTTCATGCACGCACCGCAGCGGATGCATTGCAACGTCGCGCGCAGTTGCTCGTCCGCATAAGCCTGCGTGCGGCCATTGTCGAGCAGCACCACATGCATTTCACGCGGGCCGTCGCGCTCGCCTTCGCGGCGCGGCCCGGTGATCAGATTGAAGTACGTTGTGATCGCCTGGCCCGTGGCGGAGCGCGTCAAGAGGCTAGACAGCGGCACGATATGCGACAGCTTCTCGACCACTTTCTCCATGCCCATGATCGCGATATGCACGTCGGGCACCGTGGTCGACAGGCGTCCGTTGCCTTCGTTCTCGACGAGCCAGAGCGTGCCCGTGTCCGCTGCCGCGAAGTTGACGCCCGACAGGCCGATGTCGGCATCGACGAATGCGCGGCGCAACGCGCGGCGTCCCGTCTGGATCAACTCGTCGACGTCTTCCGTATAGCGCGTGTCGGGAATGTGCTGCTCGAACAGTTCGGCGATATCGGCCTTCGTCTTGTGGATCGCGGGCATCACGATATGCGACGGCTTTTCATGCGCAAGCTGCACGATGTACTCGCCCATATCCGATTCGATGCAGTCGATGCCGCGCGCTTCGAGGTAATGGTTGAGCTCGATTTCCTCGCTCGCCATCGACTTGCCCTTGATCACGCGCTTCGCGTCGCGCGATTGCGCGATGCCGTGAATGATCGCGTTCGCATCGGCGGCTGTTTCGGCCCAATGCACGTGGACGCCGCGCGCCGTCAGATTGGCTTCGAGTTGTACGAGCAGATCGGGCAGGCGTGACAGCGCATGACGCCGCACCGCTTCGCCGAGATCGCGCAGATGCTGCAACTCGTCGTCGTCGGGAAACTGCGCGCGGCGTTTTGTTTGCAGAAAGTCCATCGCGCCGCGAAAGCTGCTGCGCAGTTTCGGGTCGTCGAGCGCGGCGCGGGCGCGCGCCTTGAAGTCCTGCGACGGCACGAAGTGCATCGGGGTGGCGTTCATGCTGCGTCTCCATCCGTAGCGACGGCTGCGTCGGCCTGAGGTTCGACGATCACGACCCACAGTTCGCGCGGGCCATGCGCGCCATAGGCGAGCGTCTGCTGGATATCGGAAGTCTTGGACGGGCCGGAGATCATCACGAGATTGGTCGGCATGCCAGTGTGCCAGTGCTCGGCACGCATCGCCGCATGCAGATCGGCGTGCAGCGAATGCGCGTAGACGAGCGCGATATGCAGCGGGGGCACGAGCGACATCGTGCGCGGCGAACCGGCGTCGGGCGCGACGATCAGCGTGCCCGTCGACGCGAGACCTGAGCGCGCGACTGTGAAGCCGGCATCGACGGTATCGAACAGTTCGGCTTTCCAGTTTTCGATCGGCTGATCGTAGTTGCGTGTTACCACGGAAGCGGGCAGCGCCTGCTTCAACGCAGCGCCTTCCGCGCGCGACGTATCGAGCAACAGGCGCTTCACGTTCGCATCGAGCAGACGTTGCGCGATCAACGCGGGCCACGTGCGCTCCGTCGCGCGAAACACTTCGGCATGCGAGGCGGCGAGCGCCGCCTGCATCGATTCGATCAAAGCCTGAATCGGCAGCGCGAAGCGGCGGCTGTCGTAATGCAGATCGATCTGTTGATCGAGGCGTTTCAGATCGTCGCTTGAAACCTGGGCGGGCGCAGCGGCGCGCAACCGTCCGAGCATGCGTTCGCGCGCGTTCATGCTTCGCTTCCCTTGCTTTTCGCATCGGCGGGTTGCGTGCGCCGCCACAGAAAACTCGCGATATGTTCGACTTCGACGGGCGCGCCCTGATGACGTGCCGCATGTCCGATGTTCAGCAGGCAACCACAGTCGGCGGAAACGATGCGCTCGCAGCCTGTCGCGCAAGCGGATGCGACCTTGTCTCGCACCATCGCGCCGGAAATGTCGGGATGCTTCAACGAAAACGTGCCGCCAAAGCCGCAGCATTCCGATTCGCGTTCGTGCTCGATGCGCGTGACGCCAGGCAATGCATCGACGAGTTCGACGCCATGTACGCGCGTGCCCATTTCGCGCCGCGCGCCGCATGACGTGTGCAGTACGACGCGTTCGTTCGGCGCGTCGGTGGTAGCGGGCAATTCAATGTGCAGCACGCGCAGCAGGAATTCGCTCAGTTCGTACACGCGCTCGCTGAGTGCATGCGCTTTTTGCGCCATCGCGGGATCGTCCGCGAAGAGCTTGGGCCAGTGGTGGCGCATCATGCCCGCGCACGAACCCGACGGCACGATCACAGGCCAGGGCTTGGAGAAGAGATCGAGTTGAGCGCGCGCAACGTCACGCGCCTGTTCGGGATTGCCGCTGCTATACGCAGGCTGGCCGCAACAGCTTTGCTCCTGGGGAAAATGCACGACCAGCCCTTCGCGTTCGAGCAGCTTCACCGCGTCGAGCCCGGCTTCGGGGACGAACAGATCGACGAGGCAAGTCGCGAACAGATAGACATCGCGTGGGGTCGCCGGATAGTGCCTTTCCTTCATATCTCGCTCCAGAATGCGTCCGCTTCATGTGCAGCCTGCATCGGATGCGGCTCGCGCGGATCGCTTGAATCGTTGACGCATGATTCCCAAATGTGCGCGACAATACAAATTGGTTGGACCACTGAAGCACGATCGACGCAGCAGAGGAAGCGTATGGCAGCGGGTACGAGGGAGCGGGGCAGGGTAGAGGGCGTGATGCGCCAGATGGAAACGTCGCTGCTGGACGGCACGTGGCCGCCCGGTTCGCGGCTGCCCGCCGAGCGCGCGCTGGCCGAACAATACGACGTGTCGCGCAACACCGTGCGCGAAGCGATCCAGCGGCTGGCGGCGCGCGGGCTGTTGCAGAGCCGGCGCGGCGCGGGCGTGTTCGCGACGGACCAGTTGCGCGCGGGTATCGCGTCGCCGTGGGGGCAACTGGTTGCGGATCACCCTGTATTGCGCGACGACATCCTCGAATTTCGCCGCGTGCTCGAAGGCGCGACGGCCTATTTCGCGGCGATGCGCGCGACGCAGGCGGATATCAAGCGCATCCGGTCATTGATGCGCGAACTGGAACGCTCGCACGCTTGCGACGACCACGACAGCGAGGCCACCGCCGACGCGCAACTACACGACGCGATCGCGCTCGCCTCGCACAACACGATGTTCCTGCATCTGCATACGAGCGTGCTCGGCATGCTGCGCGAGCACATCACGATCAGCGGTACAGACGTTCGCCTGCAAGGTCCGGCGGAATCAGCGCAACTGCTGATCCAGCATCGCGCGGTGAGCGATGCAATCTGTTCGCGGCGTCCGGAAGAAGCGCGCACGGCAATGCACACGCATATCGACTTCGTGCGCAGCATCCGCGAGCGGCAGAGCTAGCAGAGCCGCAGTTAGCGGCTCCCAAGTGGTCCAACCAGTTGCACGCGACGAAACATCAGGCCACGGCGTCGGCAACCTGGAAGGCGTCAACGGACGTCTTCAGCCGCCCAGCCTGCTCCGTCAGCGAATGCGCGGCGGCAGCAGCCTGTTCGACGAGCGCGGCGTTTTCCTGCGTGAGGCTGTCCATCTGCGTCACGGCGAGATTCACCTGATCGATACCCGCGCTCTGCTCGGCGGCGGCTGCGGCGATTTCCTGCATCACGCCCGTGACGCTCGCAATGGCGTCGCGTGCCTGCTGGATCGTCGTGCCCGTGCGTTCGACGAGGCCCGCGCCGTTGCCGACCCTGTCGACGGCGCGGCTGATCAGTTGCCGCACTTCCTTGGCGGCGCCCGCGCTGCGATGCGCGAGCGTCCGCACTTCGCCCGCGACGACGGCGAAGCCGCGTCCCTGTTCGCCCGCGCGTGCCGCTTCGACAGCGGCATTCAACGCGAGAATATTGGTCTGGAACGCGATGCTCTCGATGACCTCGATCACCTCGACCATCTTCTGCGATTCCGTCGAGATATCGCGCATCGTCGTGACCGCCTCGCCGACCATCGCGCTGCCCTGGTTCGCAATCTGCGCGGCGCTTTCGGCCAGTTCGCTCGCGGTGCGCGCGTTCTCGGCCGTCTGACGCACCATGGAAGTCATCTGCTCCATGCTCGCCGCCGTCTCCTGCAACGAAGCAGCCTGATTCTCGGTGCGCGACGACAGGTCCGCATTGCCGCTCGCGATTTCTCCCGCACCCGTCGCGACGTGATCGGCGGCGTGTTTGATGGCGCGGATCGTGTCCGTCAGCGTGTCGCGCATGCGGCGCATTTCGCGCAGCAGGCTGCGTTCGTCGTCGGTGCGCGTGTCGATCGACACGGTGAGATCGCCGACGGCAATCGCGTTCGCAACGTCCGCCGCGTAGCCAGGATCGCCGCCGATCGTGCGCTGGATGCTGCGGTTGGTCAGCGCGACGAGCGTGGCCAGCAGCAACGCAATGGCGGCGAACACGCCGCCGATCAGATACAGCGAGCGCATGAACGCGGCGTCGATATCGTCGACATAGGCGCCCGTCGCGATGATCCAGTCCCACGGCGCGTAGCGCACCACGTAGCCGATCTTGTCGACCGCTTCAGCGGGCCCCGATGCCGACGCCGGGCGCGAATGCGGAAACACGTAATCGACGAAGCCGCCATCGGGCGACTGCGCGACCTTGGCGAACGCAACATAGTGATGACGGCCGTCCGCGTCGGCTGTGCCCGCGAGATCCTTGCCGTTGGTCGCGGGCTTGATCGGATGCATGATCATGCGCGGCGTCGAATCGATCACGAGGAAGTAGCCGTCCTCGCCGTAGCGGATCTCGCGCAACCGGGCGAGCGCTTCCGTGCGCGCGTCCGCTTCGCTCAGCTTGCCGCTCTGCGCGAGCTTCGCGTATTCCTCGACCAGCGACAGCCCGACGTGGGCGACGTTCACGAGGTCGTTCTTGCGTTCCTCGATGCGCGTTTCGCGCGACAGATACGCCGCCGATACCGACACCAGCAGCAACGCGATCAGGCTGATGACGAGCGGCAACCACAGCTTCTGGGTAAAACTCAGCTTCAGCATTCAGACGCCTCGCTACATGGGCGATAGGTGAAATGTGGACGTTCCGCGCTGGAATGCGGCACGCATGTCTCCACCTGATATATCGACCAATGTGGCGTGGGCTTGCGTACAGGGAAACCCTGTCATGGATTGTGCGGAGCACGAATCTTAGCGGGCGTCGAAACGCGCCGCGAGCCGCCGCTCACGGAACGCTTCGACGACGAAGTCGATGAACACGCGCGTCTTGGCGGGCAGCAGCTTGCGGTTCGTGTAGTAAATCGTGATCGGGCTGACTTCCGCATGCCAGCCGGGCAAGAGCCGCATCAGCTGGCCGTTTTCGAGCCAGGGCGCGGCGTGCGGCGTCGGCAGGAACGCGACGCCGAGGCCGGCCAGCGCCGCATGCGCCATTGCTTCGGGATCGTCGAAGATCATCCGCGTCTTGCATTCGGCGAGCGCTTCTTCGCCGACCTGATTGCGCATGTTCCACGCGCGCAGGCGGCCCGTGCTGCTGGAGCGGCGCGCAATGCCGTCCAGTTCCGCGAGATCGGACGGGTGCGCGGGCAGCGGCCGGCCCGCCATATAAGCAGGCGACGCTGCGACGATCACGCAGGGCCGCGCCAGATCGCGCGCGACCACGCCTTGCGTCAGTTCGATCCCGCCGCCGATCGCCGCGTCGAAGCCGCCCGCGATCAGGTCGACGGCGCGATTGTCGAAGTGCCAGTCGGGCACGATGTCGGGATAGCGTTCGAGAAACTCGCCGAGCAGCGGCACCAGATACTCACGCCCGAACGCGACGGCCATGCTGACCTTCAGCACGCCCGACGGTTTGCCGCCATGCTGCGCGGCGCGCGCAAACGCGTCCTGCAAGCTCGCGAACGGACTGCCCGCGTCGGCCCAGAGCTGCTCGCCGCCCGGTGTCATGGTGAGCTTGCGCGTGCTGCGATGAAAGAGACGCACGCCCAGGTGCGTTTCGAGCCGCGCGACGTTCTTGCTGACGGCGGCAGGCGTGAGGCCGAGGCGCCGCGCCGCCGCCGAAAAGCTGCCCGTTTCGGCGGACTGTATGAACGATTCGATGAGGTTCAGCGCTTCCATTGGGTGTCCGTCGTGCTCCTGGCGGTTTCTCGCAGCTTATATCTGCGGTTGAAACTCTTAGTCGTAATTCGATACTACCGGCAATGCAATCCGCTCGCCATACTGGCCTTACCTGATCAACCAACCCACTGGAGCACAACATGAACTCGAATCTGCAAGGCAAGGTAGCTTTCGTCACGGGCGGCGCGCGCGGTATCGGTGCAGCGGTTGTGCGCCGGCTCGCCAGCGAAGGCGCGACGGTCGCTTTCACGTATCACAGCTCGGCTGCAGGGGCGAACGAACTGGTCGCAAGTGTCGAGAAAGCGGGCGGCCGTGCCGTCGCCGTGAAGGCGGACGTCGCGGATGCGGCGGCGCTGACCAACGCGATCAACGAGACGGCGCGCCAGCTCGGCAAGATCGACATTCTCGTGAACAACGCCGGCGTGCTGCGCCTGGGCACGCTCGACGTCTTCACGCTCGAAGATTTCGACGCGACCTTGCAAGTCAACGTGCGCGCCGTGTTCGTGGCGTCGAAGGCCGTGCTCGCGCATATGGGCAACGGCGGACGGATCATCAACATCGGCAGCACGAACGCCGATCGCATGCCGTTCGCGGGCGGCGCTGTCTATGCGATGAGCAAGTCGGCGCTGCAAGGGTTCGTGCAAGGCCTCGCGCGCGATCTGGGTCCGAAGGGCATCACCGTCAACAACGTGCAGCCCGGTCCCGTCAATACCGACATGAACCCGGAGGCAGGTGAATTCGCGGCGTCGTTGCATGGCCTGATGGCGATCCCGCGTCACGCGGCGGCCGACGAAATTGCCGGCATGGTCGCGTATGTCGCCAGCCCGGAAGCAGGCTTCGTGACGGGCGCGAATCTGATGATCGATGGCGGCTTCAGCGCTTAAGGTCCCGCTTTACTGACAGGGTTCACCGCAATGCTGGCAAGCAGGCATTGCGGGAACCTGTCGAATAGCTGTCAAAAATTCGACAAATAAACGTCAAACAGCTGACACGTAACGTTTCTGCCGTTTGCTCATGTCAGAATGGCGCTTTCGCGGAACCCACCTCGAAACGCACATGACTTTGAACCTGGCGCCCGCCACTTATGGGGCCGACCGCTCCGGCCTCGTCTGCGGATTCCGTTTTTCACCCGACAAACCCGGCCTCGCCGTCGATACCGACACAGCGGCCGAATGGCTCGCGGAATGTCGACACGACGTGAAAGCGTCGGGCGCCCATCCGGGCGAATTCCTCTGGCTGCATTTCAATCTCGCGCATGTGTCGAGCGAGCGCTGGATGCGCACGCATCTCGATCTGCCCGACACCTTTTTCGAAGCCTTGCGCGAAGGCTCGCATTCGACGCGGATCGAGCACCAGCACGGCGCGCTGCTCGCCGTCGTCAACGACGTGATGTACGACTTCGAGCAGACGCCTTCCGAAATCGCGACGCTGTGGGTCTATACGCACAAGCGGATCATGGTGACGGCGCGCCTGAAGCAGCTGCGCTCGGTCGACCGGCTGCGCGCGTCCGTGCGCAACGGCGAGAGCTTCGATACAGCGGCCGAACTGCTGATCCATCTGCTGCGCGACCAGGCCGATTTGCTGGTGGAGATCGTGCGCAGAACCAGCATCGAAGTAGACCGTATCGAAGATCACTTCCTGTCGCAGCGCGCCTGGCAAAGCCGGCGCGACCTCGGCGCGATGCGGCGCGTGCTCGTGCGGCTGCAAAGGCTGCTCGCGCCGGAGCCCGGCTCGATCTTCCGTCTGCTGGTGCGGCCGCCCGCGTGGCTGTCGCCCGTCGACGTGCAAAGCCTGCGTGATTCGACGGAAGAGTTCTCGCTGGTGCTCGGCGATCTGTCCGGTCTTGCGGAGCGCATCAAGCTGCTGCAGGAAGAGATCGCCGCGCGCCTGAACGAGCAGACCAACCGCACGCTGTTCACGCTGACCATCGTGACGGTGCTCGCGCTGCCGATCAACATCATCGCGGGTCTGTTCGGGATGAACGTGGGCGGCGTGCCCCTCGCGGAAAACAAGCACGGTTTCTGGGTGATGGTGCTGCTAGTCGTGAGCTTTACCGTGCTGGCCGGCTGGTGGGCGTTGCGCCGGCGTCCGTCGGCCTGACGGGCGGGGCCCGGTGACAAGGGCGAGGGCGCCGCGTTTGAAACGCGTCCCTTCGACACGAGGATTACAAATGTCGAGCGTAAAATCCACGGACCGTTGAACCGGCAGCATGTGGCATCAAGCAACATTGCACTGAACGTCCGTTTCAGGAGGCCTCACATGGCAAAGCTCATCGCGCTCTACAAGACCCCCGCCGACCGCAACGCATTCGACGCCCATTACTTCGACAAACATGTGCCGCTCGCTAAGTCGATTCCCGGCCTGCGCCGCTACGAAGTGAGCGTCGGACCGGTGGCCAGCGCGAAGGGCGAATCGCCTTATGCGCTGGCGGCCATCCTCAGCTTCGACAGCTTCGACTCGCTGCAGCAGGCGATGGGCACGCCCGAAGCTGCCGCCACCACCGCCGATCTGCAGAACTTCGCGCAGGCGGGCGTCGAGCTGCTCGTGTTCGACTCGAAAGACGTCTGACGCGGGCAGGGCGTTCCCTGCGCGGGTCCTTTCCAGTCTGATTTCTCGTCGTTTCTCCGTACTATCCCTGGCGGACGGAGCGTGATGATAACGCTACCATCCGTCCATTCCATCATCGTTTCGCCGTCGCGAAAGACTATCCATCATGTCCCGCCGCGCGTACTTGCGGCCAGAAATGATAGCGTTACCAAGGAGACTGATTTGTCCTCGAATCGCAAGAAGCCTGAAGAGTTGCGCAGCTACCGCTGGTATGGCGTCAACGATCTCCGTTCGTTCGGCCACCGCTCGCGCACCGCGCAGATGGGCTATCACTCGTCGGACTACATGGGCAAGCCGGTGATCGCCGTCGTCAATACGTGGAGCGAGATCAACTCGTGCCACACGCACTTCAAGCAGCGCGTCGAGGAAGTGAAGCGCGGCATCTGGCAGGCGGGCGGCTTTCCCGTCGAAATGCCCGTGATGACGCTCGCCGAGCCGTTCCAGAAGCCGACCACGATGCTCTACCGCAACTTCCTCGCGATGGAGACGGAAGAGTTGCTGAAGTCGTATCCGTTCGACGGCTGCGTGCTGATGGGCGGTTGCGACAAGACCACGCCCGGTTTGCTGATGGGCGCAATCAGCATGGACTTGCCGGCAATCTACCTGCCCGCCGGCCCGATGCTGCGCGGCAACTGGAATGGCCGCACGCTCGGCAGCGGCTCGGATACATGGAAGTACTGGGCGGAATTGCGCGCAGGCAAGATCACCGAGGACGAATGGAAGGGCATCGAAAGCGGCATCGCGCGCTCGCCGGGCCACTGCATGACGATGGGCACGGCCTCGACGATGACGAGCGCGACGGAAGCGCTCGGCCTCACGCTGCCGGGCTTCTCGTCGATTCCCGCCGCCGATTCACGTCACGCGCAGTTTGCATCGCTGACGGGCCAGCGCATCGTCGAGATGGTGTGGACCGACCAGAAGCCGTCGGACCTGCTCACCGCGAAATCCTTCGATAACGCCGTCACCACCGTGCTCGCGATGTCCGGTTCGACGAACGCGATCGTGCACCTCGTGGCCGTCGCGCGCCGCGCGGGCATCGATCTGACCACGGCGCGCTTCGACGAACTGGCGCGCGTGACGCCCGTGCTCGGCAATATCCGTCCGGCGGGCCAGTATCTGATGGAAGACTTCTATTACGCGGGCGGCCTGCGCGCGCTGCTGGCCGAACTCGGTGGACTGATCGACGGCACGCAGATGACGGTGAACGGCCAGACGCTCGGCGAGAACATCGCGGGCGCGGAGATCTTCAACGACGACGTGATCCGCAAGCGCGGCAATTCCGTCGTCGAGCGCGATGGCCTCGCCGTGCTGACGGGCAATCTCGCGCCCGACGGCGCGGTCATCAAGCCCGCGGCGATGGAATCGCATCTGCAGGAGCACCGTGGACCTGCCGTCGTGTTCAAGGACTACAGCGACATGGCCGCGCGCATCGACAGCGAAGACCTCGACGTGACGGCCGATTCCGTGATCGTGCTGCAACATGCCGGTCCCGTGGGCGCGCCGGGCATGCCCGAATGGGGCCAGCTGCCGATCCCGCAAAAGCTGCTGAAGCAGGGTGTGCGCGACATGCTGCGCATTTCCGATGCGCGCATGAGCGGCACCAGCTATGGCGCGTGCGTGCTGCACGTGGCGCCCGAGTCGTTCGTCGGCGGGCCGCTTGCGCTCGTGAAGGACGGCGACATGATCGAACTCGACGTGGCGGCGCGTCGCCTGCATCTCGACGTGAGCGACGCGGAACTCGCGACGCGCAAGGAAGCATGGAAACCGCCGAAGCGTCCGTTCGAACGCGGCTTCGGCGTGATGCATCAATTGCACGTGACTCAGGCAAACAAGGGTTGCGACTTCGACTTCCTCGAAGAGACACTGACGACGCCTTCGCCCGAAGCACAGGAAGCGAACAGCAATGAGCCGGAAATCCACTAACAAGCACATCGTCACAGTCAACACAAAATGACCGCATCCGAAACGACCGTGAGCGCTGAGACGCTCGAACAACTCCGTCACGTGAGCACTGCGACGCTCACCACGCAACTCTTCAAGCGCGGCCTGCGCAACGTGTTTCTGCAAGGCGTCGCGCCGCTCGTGAAGCCCGCGCCGGGCGCGCCGAACCTGGTCGGTCCCGCGTTCACGCTGCGCAACATCCCCGCGCGCGAGGACATCGATCATGTTGGCGTGTTTCAGGACCCCGACCATCCGCAGCGCAAAGCGGTGGAAACGGCTCCGCCCGGCAGCGTTCTGGTGCAGGACTGCCGCGGCGACCGCACGGTGGCTTCTACGGGTTCGATCCTCACATTGCGCCTCGCGAAGCGTGGCGTCGCGGGCATGGTGTCCGACGGCGGGGTGCGCGACAGCGGCACGATCTCCGAACTGGGCTTGCCGATCTGGTGCGCGGGCGCGAGCGCGCCGCTCAATCTCGCGAAGCATCACGCCGTCGACATGAACGTGCCCATCGCTTGCGGCGGCGTAGCCGTGTATCCGGGCGATATCGTCGTCGCGGATGTGGACGGCGTGGTGATCGTGCCGCGCGAGATGGCCGAAGAAGTCGCGCGCGATGCGACCGAGCAGGAGCAACTCGAAGTGTTCATCCAGCAGCGCATCGCCGAAGGCAGTCCGCTACGCGGCACGTATCCGCCGAACGAAGAAACGCTGGCCGCCTACAAGGTGTGGCGCGAAGCGCAGAAGCAGTAACGCGCTCGACGTCACCCCGAACGTCACGACGACAACCTGCACAACGAGGCCCGCGCGCACGCAGCCGGGCCCAGGAGACACCGTGAACACCGTCACTTCCGCGATCGACGAATCGCATCTCATCAATCGCCTCGGCTTGCGGCTCATGCCGTTGCTCGGCCTGCTGTATCTGGTCGCGTATATCGACCGCTCGAACATCAGCTTCGCGAAACTGCAGATGCTCGGGAGCCTCGGGTTGTCGGAAGTGGCGTATGGGCTGGGCGCGTCGCTGTTCTTCATCGGCTACCTGATCTTCGAAGTGCCGAGCAACGTGTTGCTGCACAAGTACGGCGCGCCGAAGTGGATGGCGCGCATTATGTTCACGTGGGGCGTCGTGACGATCCTGCTCGCGTTCACGCAGAACGCGACGATGTTCTATGTGTTGCGCTTTCTGCTGGGCGCGTCGGAAGCGGGGCTTTATCCCGGCGTGATCTACTACCTGACCTTGTGGTTTCCGCAGCGGCATCGCGTGCGGATGCTCGGTTACTTTACGGTTGGCAGCAGCCTCGGCAACATGGTCGGCGCGCCGATCTGCGGCTGGCTGCTCGATAAAGGCGGTTTGCTCGGACTGCAAGGCTGGCAGCTCGTGTTCATCGTGACGGGCATTCCTTCCGTGCTTCTGACGCTTGTCGTGCTGTTCTGTCTGCCCGCATCGCCGCGCGAAGCGAAGTTCCTCAACGACGAAGAGAAGAACTGGCTCGCGCGCACGCTGGAGAGCGAAAGCGCGCAGGCGCGCAAGAGCGCCGCAGGTCACGGCAAACTCCTGAGCGTGCTCACCGAGCCGCGCGTGATCGGCATGGCGCTCTACTACATGATGCTGTCGATCTCCGTCTACGGCGTCAGCTACTGGCTGCCGACGCTCGTGAAAGGCTTCGGCGTCAGCAATACGACGAACGGTTTTCTCAACATCATTCCGTGGCTGATGGCGACGATCGTGCTCGCATGGCTGCCGTCGAAACTGCGCGCGGGCAATCGCGCGATCATTGCGATGCTCGCGTCGGCGTTGCTCGGCATGGTGTTCTTCCTGTCGTCGGTGTTCCTGCCGACCAACACGCTGCGCTTCATCGCGCTGTGCTTCGGCGCGCCGTGCATGTATCTGCTGATTCCATGCTTCTGGACGCTGCCGCCGAAGTTCCTGTTCGGCGCGCGCGCCGCGGCGGGCATTGCGGCGATCAACTCGCTCGGGAATATCGGCGGCTTTATCGCGCAGAACCTCGTGCCGTTCGTCAAGCAGACCACGGGCAGCACCCAGGCGCCGATGCTGATTCCCGCCGCCTGCATGCTGATCTTCGCGTGTGTGACGATGTTCGTTCTGCGGCGCAGCGGGCGCATTGCGCAAAGCGTCAACGGCGCACCCGTCACCGAATAGGCCATTGGCTACAATAGCCGCGCAACGTCTCCGTTCATTCACTCATGCCGACCGCCAAGCCAACCGACGCATCGATCGATCTCAAGGCCACGCCCGCGCGTCGCACGCGCGGCGGCCCGAAGGGCTTGCGCATCACAGACGTCGCGGCGCAGGCGGGGGTATCGCCGATTACGGTGTCGCGCGTGTTCAACAACCCGGCGTCCGTCGCACCGGAAACGCTCGAACGCGTCCGCCAGGTCGTGCAGAAGCTCGGCTATGTGCCGAACCGTCTCGCGGGCGGTTTGTCGTCGGCGCGTTCGCGGCTGATAGCGGCCATCGTGCCGACTGTCGCGCACTCGCTGTTCTCCGAGACCATCCAGGTGTTCAGCGAAACCATGTCGCGGGCGGGCTATGAAGTGCTGCTCGCGTTGAGCGGCTACAGCGACACGAACGAAGAAAGCCTGCTCGATACGGTATTGAGCCGCCGTCCCGAAGGCGTGTTGCTGACGGGTGTTGCGCACACGGATTCGCTGCGCGAGCGGCTGCGCAATGTCGGCATTCCCGTGGTCGAAACGTGGGACATGACGGAAACGCCGATCGACATGCTGGTCGGTTTCTCGCATTACCAGATCGGCGTCGCGGTGGCGGAGCGTTTTTTGTCGCGCGGCGTGAAACGGCCCGCATTGATCTCGGCGAGCGACGTGCGCGCGCTCGCGCGCCGCGCGGGCTTTCGCGACCGGCTCGCGCAGGCGGGCATGACGGACGTGGCCGAAGCGATCGTCGCGCCGCCGAGTTCGGTGGCGACGGGCAAGAGCGCGTTGCCTCGATTGCTGCAAGAGGCGCCCGATGTCGACGCCGTGTTTTGTGGCTCGGACCTGCTGGCTATTGGTGCGCTCGGCGCGGCGAAGGGCATGGGCCTTGATGTGCCTTCTCGTCTCGCGATTTGCGGTTTCGGCGACCTCGAGTTCGCGACGGAAACGACGCCGCAACTGACGACGGTGCGTGTCGACGGTACGCGTATCGGTGTGAGCGCGGCGCGCGCGCTGCTCGATCGGCTGGATGGTGTGCAGGAACGTGCGTTCGTTGATGTTGGGTTTAGCTTGGTGGGGCGCGAGTCGGCGTGAGCGACATGGTTGATGTCTGGAGTTGGTTATTGCCGGTTTGCTTTTCGCTGGCATCCGCGATTTGTTAGCGTGCTTCAGGCGTCGCCCCTGTGCGGGGCGGCACCTACTTTTCTTTGCCGCCGCAAAGAAAAGTAGGCAAAAGAAAGCGGCTAACACCGCCAATTCTTCTTCCTGCCTGAGGGCCCCCGAAGGTTCTTACGCTTCACACGGCAACCACGTGACCCACGTTCGTTGCCAGCGCTCTTGCGGTGCGCCTCACCCGCTTCGCGCGCCCGCGTCGCAGCACGCCGTCCCAGATATTCCACGGCCGCCCAGGTGGCAAACTGTGTGTAGGCCGTAGTACTGCACACGCCTCACTCCGGGCCGATAGCGCACGCGTTCCACCTTGTAAGAGCGCCACGCTATACGACTCGACAACCTACACACAGTTTGCCACCTGGGCGGCACATACCATTCGCCGCCGCTTGCCCGTGCAAATGCATTTGAAGCGGGTGAGGCGTTTGTTCAAAGCGTTGGCAACACGCGCCAACAGAGTTGTTGCCGTGTGAGGCGTAAGACCCTTTGAGGGCCCTCAGGCAATGAGAAATGTTGGCGGTGTTAGCCGCTTTCTTTTGCCTACTTTTCTTTGCGGCGGCAAAGAAAAGTAGGTGCCGCCCCGCACAGGGGCGACGCGTGAAGCACGCTAACAAACCGCGGATGCCAGCGAAAAGCCCAAAAAACCAAACCAGATGCCAGCGCAAAGCCCAAAACAACCCAAACCGCTCGCGCAGCAAATCCCCCATCACTAACGAGTTGAATCGACCCTCCCGTAGGTCAAAAAGACTCCAGTGAAAATGACTCATGTTCTCATCGAGCGCACGGCCTGCAAGGCCCTCTGCATTGGCACAAAGCCTGCATCGGCATAGCAGTCCGCAACTGAGGCATCTCCACTACGATCATGAAAACCATCGAGCCCCGCGCCGCCTTCGTCCCGCCTCCCGGACGTTACCGCCCCGCGCAGCGCTTCGCGTTGCTCAATCTCGGCTTTCGTCCGTTCTACCTGGCGGGCGCGTGCTTCGCCGCACTTGCGCTGACCGTGTGGCTGCTCGCGCTCGCAGGCGTACCCGTAATGGGCAACTATCTGCTGAAGCTCGATCCCATCGGCTGGCACGCGCACGAGATGGTGTTTGGCTTTGCGGCATCGATCGTCGCAGGCTTTCTGTTGACTGCCGTGCGCGCATGGACGGGCATGCAGACCACGAGCCACCGCACGCTCGCCGCGCTCGCATTGCTGTGGCTCGCCGCGCGCGTGCTGGTGTGGAGCGGGCCCGCCGTGCCCGCTGCGTTGATCGACAGCGCGTTTCTGCCCGCCGTCGCGTTGGTGCTGCTGCGCGTATTGATGAAGGCGGGGAACCGGCGCAATTATTTTCTGGTGCCCATGCTGCTGACCTTTGCCGCGCTCAACGCCGCGTTCCATGTGCTGGCGCAAATGGGGCATCCCGATCTCGCGCTGCGTTGTCTTTATGCCGCAGCAGGCATCGTCGTGTTGCTGGTCTCGGTGATCGGCGCGCGCGTGATTCCAATGTTTACGTCGAATGCGATTCCGGGTTTCGTCACGCGCCGCTGGAAGCTGGTCGAATGGAGCGCCGCGCCGTTGACGCTGTGCGCGCTGTTCACCGATGCCGCCGCTGTGCCGTCAGCCATCATCGCGACGCTCGCGTTTGCGGCGTGCGCGATCCATAGCGCGCGGCTGATCGGCTGGCGTTCGTACAAGGTGCGCGGCCCGGCGATCCTGCTGATCCTGCACGTCGCCTATGCATGGATGCCCATCGGTTTCGCGCTCCTCGGCTTGAGCGCGCTCGGCTTCGTGTCGCATTCCGTCGCGATGCACGCTTTCACGGCGGGCGTGATCGGCGGGGCGATCATCTCGATGATCACGCGCACGGCGCGCGGTCATACGGGCAGGCCCCTCGTCGCCGATACGCGCGATATCGCGAGCTACGCGCTCGTCACGCTGGGTTCGGCATTGCGGATCGTCGGGCCGCTCGTTGTGCCGGGGCACTATCAGGTGTGGATCTGGAGCGCGGGCGCGTGCTGGATCGCCGCGTTCGCAATCTATGCAGGCGCGTACGCGCTCCCGTTGATGCGGCCGCGCGCGGACGGCAAGCCCGGTTAGCGCGGTCGCATCAATCGAGCGCTAGACAGCGCTCGCTCATTCCGCCGTCGAGCGCGTTTCGCTCCGGCCGCTTTCCATTGCCGACACGCGGTTCTTCCCATCGCGTTTCGCGCGATAGAGCGCGAGGTCGGCGGCTTCGATCAGCGTCGTCATCGGCGCGTCGGGCGAGGGCACCTGCGTTGCGCAGCCGACGCTGATCGTCACGTACTGCCCCGACGACGAACCCGCATGCGGAATGCGCAGCGCTTCGACTTCGAGCCGGACCTTCTCGGCGAGCAGGCGCGTGCCGCCCGCCGACGTACCCGGCAGCACGACCGCGAACTCCTCGCCGCCGAACCGCGCCGCGAGATCGCCGGGCCGCCCGAGGCAGCCTTCCACCGTCGACGCAATCTGCTTGAGCACTTCGTCGCCCGCAACATGGCCATACGTGTCGTTGTATGGCTTGAAGTTATCGACGTCGATCATCAGGAGCGACACTTCCGTTTGCGCGCGCATGCCGCGCCGCCATTCGGCGTTCAGATATTCGTCCAGATAGCGGCGGTTCGACAGCCCCGTCAGTCCATCCGATTGCGTCAGCTTGCGCAGTTCGAGATTCGCTTCCAGCAGTTGCTGCTGCGATTCGCGCAGCGCGCGATACGCCTCGTCGCGTTGTAGCAGGTTCACATACGAGCGCGAGTGATAGCGGATGCGCGCGACCAGTTCCATCCGGTCGGGCAGCTTGACGAGATAGTCGTTCGCGCCCGCCGCGAAGGCGGCACTCTTGATGGTCGGCTCTTCCTTGGTCGACAGCACGATGATGGGCACGTCGCGCAGCTTCGTATTCGTGCGATACGCCTTGACCAGCGTGAGGCCGTCGATGCCGGGCATCACGAGGTCCTGCAGGATCACCGTGGGGCGCGTGTGGGTGGCCGCATGGATCGCTTCGTCGGCGTTCGCGCAGTAGTGCAGGTCGATGCCTTCCTCGTTGGCGAGCGCGCGCCGCACCGCTTCCGCGACGATCGCCTGGTCGTCGACCAGCAACACCATGATCGGCACGTCGGATAGCGCGGCCGTTTCCAGCGCGGCGCGCGCGGCTTCGAGCGCGGCATTCGCGCGGTCGGCCGACGTCGATGTGGAACCCCCCTGGTCCCGTGCCCCGATTTGATCGAAGTCCATGTGCGTACCCCTGTCGGAAATGCTGGTCATGCGTTGTCTCGGTGTTTCATTGCGTGCCGCTCTTGCATCGAATGCCCCGTTGCCCCTGTCTTTGCCCTTGCTGCCTTGTGCTGAATCAGCGTCGCGCGAACGCCGCCAGCTGACCGGCGATGCCGCGCAGCGGCAGAATCCGGCGCGCCGCGCCCAGCGTCGCGGCCGCCTTCGGCATGCCGTAGACGGCGCTCGTCGCTTCGTCCTGCGCGATCGTGTCGTAGCCTTTCGCGCGCATCGCCTTCAGGCCGATCGCCCCGTCGCGGCCCATGCCCGTCAACAGCACGCCGAGTGCTTCGCCGGGCCAATGTTCGACGACACTATGAAAGAACACGTCGACGGAAGGACGGTAGGGCATCTCGGCCGGTTCGCGAGTGTAGTGCAGCGCGCCGTTCTGTGTCAGCAGCATGTGATCGTTGGTCGCCGCGAGCAGCGCGACGCCCGCAGCCGGCAACTCGCCCTCGCGCGCGGTGCGCACCGCGACGGGTGTCTGGCCGTCGAGCCACTCCGCCATGCCATCGGCGAACACCTGGTCGACGTGCTGCACGATCACGATGGGCGCGGCAAAGTCCGCAGGCAAGCTGCCCAGCACGGTCGCGAGCGCGGCCGGCCCGCCCGCCGACGCGCCGATCGCCACCAGCCGCTGCGCATCGCGGGTGAGCGGCGCGATGGCCATTTGCCGTGGCGCCCAGGGCTTGTCCATCAACTGGCCGATCTGGTCGATCTTCTGCAGCATCAGCAGCGCGGACTCGCCGATGCCGCGCCCGCCGAGCGTCGGCGTATCGACGGCGTCGAGCGCGCCCGCGCCCATCGCCTCGTAGACGCGCCAGGTATTCGCGCCGACGCTGCTGGTGACGATCAGGATCGGGCAGGGCGTGCGCGCCATGATCCGGCGCGTCGCTTCCACGCCGTCGATCTTCGGCATGATGAGGTCCATCAGCACGACATCGGGCGTCTGCGCGGCGCAGAAGTCGACGGCTTCCTCGCCATTCGCGGCGACCCACAGCACGCGATGCTCGGGTCGCACCGCGATCACGCGGCGCAGTGCTTCGACGGCGAGCGGCAGGTCGTTGGCGATGCCGATATTCATGCGGATGCCTCTCCGATCAGGTCGCGTACGGCATCGAGCAAGGCTTCGTCATGGAAGCTGCCCTTCGCGAGATAGTAGTCCGCGCCGGCTTCGAGCCCGCGCCGGCGGTCCTCGTCGCGGTCCTTGTACGACACGATCATCACGGGCACGGGCTTGAACAGCGGATCGCGCTTGATCAGCGTGACGAGTTCGATGCCGTCCATGCGCGGCATGTCGATATCGGTGACGACGAGATCGAATGTTCCACTGCGCAGTGCGTTCCAGCCGTCCATTCCGTCCACGGCGACCGTCACCGCATAGCCGCGTTTTTCCAGCAGCTTGCGTTCGAGTTCGCGCACCGTCAATGAATCTTCGACGACGAGCACATGCTTGCGCTGCCGCGTGGCAACGTCGTGCGCGCGGCCGATCCGGTCGAGCTGTCCGCCGCGCACGAGCTTGTCGACGGAACGCAGCAGGTCGTCGACATCGACGATCAGCACGGCGTCGCCATTCTCCATCAGCGCACCCGCCGCGATGTCGCGGATCTTGCCCAGGCGCGGATCGAGCGGTTGCACAACGAGCATCCGCTCGCCGAGAAAGCGGTCGACGGCGATCCCATACGTCACCCGTTCGTCGCCGATCACGACGACGGACACCGATTCGCGCGTCACGCCCGCCTGCGCGCCGAGCAACTGATGCGCGGTGACGAGCCCGACGGGCTTGCCGTCGAACGCGAAGTGCTGCTGGCCTTCGAGCATGTCGATATCGGCGCGCGCGAGTTCGAGCGTACGGCGCACATGCGCGAGCGGAAACGCGTACGCCTCGCCGCCCACGTCGACGAGCAGGCTGCGCACCACCGAGAGCGTCAACGGCAACTGCATCACGAAGCGCGAACCACGGCCCGGGTCGTTGAAGATGCGCACGGTGCCGCGCACGGCCTTGACCATTTCATGTACGGCGTCGAGGCCGACGCCACGGCCCGATACGTCGGTGACCTGCTCGCGCATCGAGAAGCCCGGCAGCAGCAGGAAGTCGAGCAGTTCCTGTTCGGACAGGCGCGCGGCCGTGTCTTCATCGGCGAGCTTGCGGCGGACCACCGACGCGCGCACGTTGTCGAGATCGATGCCCGCGCCGTCGTCGCTGACGCTGATCAGCAGCCTGCCCGCGCTGTGGCGCGCTTCGAGCGTCACGTGCGCTTCGGCGGGCTTGCCGCGCGCGATGCGCACGTCGGGCGTTTCGATGCCGTGGTCGAGCGCGTTGCGCAGCAGATGGCCGAGCGGCGCGTCGAGCATGTCGAGAATGTCGCGGTCCACCTGCGTCGACGTGCCGACGATCTCGAACTTCACGCGCTTGCCAAGCGAGCGCGCGAGATCGCGCACCACGCGCGGATACGCATGCGTCGCGTCGCCGAACGGCCGCATCCGGCATTGCAGCGCTTCGTCGTACAGCAGTTGCGCAAGGTTGGCGCTGCTGCGGTCGTATTGGTCGAGTTCGTCGAGACGCGCGCCGAGCGTGTGCTGCATGTTGTTGAGCGCGGTGCGTACGTCGGCAAGCGCCGATAGCGCGGCATCGTCGAGATGTTCGGCGAGTGTGTCGTAGAGCGCGTCGAGCGCGCGCGAGGTTTCGCGCTGCGTGCGCTTGATGCGCAGCATCGACGTCGCGAACGGTTTGAGCCAGCGCGATTCGACGAGCACTTCGCCCGACAGGCTCAACACGCGGTCGAGATTCGCGGCGCGCACGCGCAGCATGCGGTCGGGGGTGTGCGCCGAGGCATGGGCGTCCTGTTGCGTGGGGGCGTCGGACAGGTCTGGTGTATCGGTTGCAGGCGCTTCCTGCCGTTGCGCGAGCGCCTCGGCTTGAAGTTCCGCCTGAAGTTGCGCATAGACATCGACGTCCGGCTCGATGCTCGCTCCAACACCGTCAGCCGTCTCACGCGCGGCGCTTTCGGGCGACGCCAGCCGCCGCACGAACCCGTCGATATCGGCGCGCGCAACGGGCGCGTCCGGTTTCGCATCGCCCACGCGCATCAGCAGATCGACGCCACGCAACAGCACGTCGATATGCGCGGGCGTCAGTTGCAGTGCACCGCGTTGCGCGCCGACGAAGCACTCTTCCATCACATGCGCGATATCGACGCCATCCTGCAAGCCGATGATGCGCGCCGCGCCTTTGAGCGAATGCGCGGCGCGCATGCAGGCTTCGAGCGCGGCGGCGTCGGCGGGGCGATGTTCGAGCGCGAGCAGCCCGTCGGACAGCACGCGCGTTTGCACGGTGGCTTCCTCGCGGAACAGTTCGAGCAGCGATTGATCGTCATCCGTCATCGCAGGCTCCGGCCAATCGAGTCGAACAGCCGCGCCGGATCGATCAGGCCGACAGTTCCGCCGCGCCACGCGAGCACGCCGCGCGCATGCGACGCGGTGGCGTACGCGAGCGTCGCGGGCACGGGCAGCAGTTCGGCGTCCGCATAGCGGATCACACCTTCGACCTCGTCGACGGGCAAGGCAACGGGCGGTGCGGCGGGCTCGCTGTCGTGCGCGGCGACCAGCATGCGCGCATAGCCGTTACGCGTGGCCTGCTTCGTGTCGGCGGCGTGGTCCATGTTCAGCAACTCGCCGAGCGAAACCGCGACGATCAGCGCGCCGCGCACGTTGACGACACCGAGCACAGCGCGCGAGCGCTGATGCGGCAGCGAATGGATCGCGCGGACATCGTCGATCTCGCGGAGCACACGCGTCGGCAGCGCGAGCCATTCGCCCGCAACGCGAAAGGCGAGGGCGGACTGTGTCTGCGCGGACGCTTCGCGCGCGTCGGCTGGCGATCCGACCGGCTCCGCACGCGCAGCGAGGTCCGTGTCGCTCAAAGGCCGGTCGAACAGTTGTGCGGCGCCTTGCGCGAAGACCGGGCAGTTCAGGCAACGAAAATACTCGACGAGGCGCGGGCACGAGTTGTCGCCGCGCGTGCCGATGCGGTTCCAGCAGTCGTCGACGCGCACGGCCGCGCTTGAATGATCAGGAGCGTCGTGCAGCATGGAATCCTTGTGAACGTTGCGCATCGTCCGTCGGCGCCTGAGCCGGTTGTGGCGCTTGAGCCGATTGAGCCGCGCGTGCCGCCGAGCGTTGCGCGCGCTGCATCAGATTCTGCGCGCCCGCCCGATCACCGCCGATGTCGAGCAGCGCGGCCAGATGCGTGAGCGCTTCGTAATGCGCAGGGTCCAGATAAAGCGCCTTCCGATAGAAGTCGGCGGCGTCTGCGTTGCGGCCGCGCGCATCGGCGATCAGGCCGAGCAGATAGAACGCGTCGACGTTAGGACCATGCACGATCGCGTGCTGGTGCGCGAGGCGCTCGGCTTCGTCGAACTCGCCGGCATCGGCGTGACGGCGCGCGGCAGCGAGCGATGGTTCCGCAGCGGGGTGCAGCGTCGGCGTTGGCGGCATCGCTCGCAACGGCTGTTGCATGGGCGCGGGCGGTGCAGTGAGGACCCGGTTCGCGGGCGCCGGTTTCGTGGTTGCGCGCGTTGCCGCTGTGAACGCGGGCGTACGCGCGGCTTGCGTCGTCACGTTGGCCGCGCTCAAGGCACGCGGTCTGACCGCGCGCGCCGCATCCGTTTCCTCGGGCGTGCTGCGCCGGAACGCAAACGCGAGCGGAATGCGCGCCGATGTCATCGCGTGGCGCATCATCAGGCCCGTCTCGGCGGGGCCGACGAAGATCGTGCCGCCGTTGGCGAGATTCGCATCGAGCACACGGATCGCGCGGTCCTGCGCTTCACGGTCGAAATAGATCAATACGTTGCGGCAGAAAATGAAGTCATACGGTGCCTGCGCGCCCGCCTGCAGGTCGAACAGGTTCGCGTGCGAGAAGCGCACCGTCTCGCGCACGCGTTCGCTCAGTTGCCAACCGTCGTTTAGCGCCGTGAAATGCCGGTCGCGAAACGCGAGCGGATGGCCGCGAAACGAATTGCGCCCGTAGAGGCCCGCGCGCGCATGCTCGATCACGCGCGCGCTGATATCGAAGGCATCGACGGTAAAGCGGTTTTCACCGATGCCGTCGTCGAGCAGCGTCATCGCGACCGTGTAGGGTTCCTCGCCCGTCGAGCACGGCAGGCTCAGCACGCGCAGCACATGCATCGGCTCGCGCACCAGCCGCTCGTTCGCGAGACGCGCCAGCGCGACGTACGCCTCGCGATCGCGATAGAACCATGTTTCCGGCACGACGAGCGCTTCGATCAGCGCCTGCCGTTCGTCGCGCGACACGCTCAGTTGCTGCCAGTACGCCTCGATCTCGGTGGGATCGACGGTCATGCTCGTGTCGTGCGCCGCGAGGCCGAGGCGCGTCACGCGCGCGCGTTCGATCACCGCGCGCTCCACCGCATTGATACCCAGCGACGACGCGTCGATCCCCGTCTCGCGCAGGAGCCAGGCTTCGAAGCGCGGCACGAAAGCGGTTGCGGCGTTCATCGCGTATGAGGTTGGGGTTGCGGGAAGAGCAGCGCTTTCACGTCGTCGTCGAGCATCTGCTGCACGTCGATCCACTGGATCAAGCCGGACTCGTCGCTCGCGACGGGGCCGAGCCAGCGCGCGTGCGGCGTCGCGATGCCGCTGTCGGCGAAGTGCTCGCGCTCGATACGGCGCGTCTGCGTCGCGCGTTCGACGATCAGGCCGAGCAGCCTCGGCGGCGTGTCCGTGTCGCCGCGTTCGTGTATGTCGCGCGTGTCGCGATAATGGACAAACACGAGCCGGGTCGAGCGCCAGTACTGCGACGGACGTCCCAGCGCGAGTTGCGCGAGATCGATCACGGGCACGGGTTCGCCGTGCCGCTCGATCACCCCCGCGACCCACGCGGGCGCGCCGGGAATCGCCTTGGTGGCCGTCAGCGTCTGCACTTCGACGATGTCGGCGGCATCGAGCGCATAGCGGTCGCGGTCGAGTTCGAACACAAGGAAGAGCATCGCCGTCACCGTATCAGCCGTGTTGGGCCTGCCAGCGCGAGCGGGCTCACGCTTCGATCTTGAAGCGCGACACACCCGTGCGCAGCTGGTTCGCGACGAGCGTGAGATCGTCGATCGCCTGCGACGACTGGCGCAACGATTCCGCCGTCTGCTGCGCGGCCTCCGACAGCTGCGACAGCGCCTGGGTGATCTGCTCCGCGCTCGTCGCCTGCGTCTGCATGCCTTCGTTGACGAGCTGGAAGCGCGGCGCGAGCGTCTGCGCTTCGTGGATGATCTGCGACAGCTGCTCGCTGACCTGCTGCACGTCGCGCATGCCGCGCCGCACTTCTTCGGAGAACTTGTCCATGCCCATCACACCCGCCGAGACAGCCGACTGGATCTCCTTCACGGTCTGTTCGATATCGAAGGTGGCGACGGCCGTCTGGTCCGCGAGCCGGCGGATTTCGGTCGCGACGACGGCAAAGCCGCGGCCGTATTCGCCCGCTTTCTCGGCTTCGATGGCCGCGTTCAGCGACAGCAGATTGGTCTGATCGGCGACCTTGGTGATCGTCGCGACCACCTGATTGATGTTGACGGCCTTCTCGTTGAGGATCGCGAGCTTCGCGTTCACGGAGCCGGCCGCTTCCATCACGCTGCGCATCGTGTCTTCCATGCGCGTGAGGCCGTTCTGGCTCGCCCCCGCGAGCGTCGCCGACTGATCCGCGACGGCCGACACTTCGTTCATCGTGCGCAGCAGATCGCGCGAAGTCGCGAAAATCTCGCGCGAGGTCGCGCCGATCTCCGTCGTGGTCGCGGCGGTTTCCGTCGCCGTCGCCTGTTGTTCCTTCGACGTCGCCGCAATCTCGGCCACTGACGTCGTCACCTGCAGCGACGACTTCTGCGCCTGCGCAACGAGGCTGTTCAGTTCCTCGGCCATCCGGTTGAAGCCGTCCTCCAGCGTGCCGAATTCGTCGCGGCGGCCAAGCTTCAGGCGCTGCGTCAGGTTGCCCGTGCGCATCACGTTGTGCACGTCGACGAGGCTCGCCATCGGTACCGTGATCGCGCGGTACAGCGAGAAGCCCGTGTAGAGCGCGACTAGCAGCGTGATGCCGAGCGCTGTCGCGAGCGTGATTTCCGTGCCCGTCACCGAATCGCGGATCGATTTCGCGGAATCGTCCGCCTGGGTGCGGTTTTCGGTGACCAGCTCGTTTGCCGCGCGGATCACGTTTTCCCAGGCGGGCGCGAGCTTGACGAAGGTGGACTGCGCATCCGCCTTCGAGGTCGGCGCGGTGCGCATGGCGTCGTTCAGTTGCGGCAGGTATTGATCCCAGGCAGCGCGGAAGGCGCGGAAGTGCTCGCGGTCCACGTCGCGAAAGAGCGTTGCCTGGTACTCGGCCGACACCTGATCGAACTTTTGCAGCAGAGCCGGTATCCGTTCGAGATCCTTCGTCGCGGCATCGTTGCCGTCGACGAAGAGCGCCCGTTCGAGCGTCGTATAGCCTTCGTTGGCCGCCGCGCGCATGCTGGTCGCGAGGTAGAGGCCGGGCACCGAGTCGTGGCCCATGCTGAACGCTTCGTCATCCATCACGCGCAGCCGGCTCCATGAGATCGCGGCCATCACCAGCATCAGCACGAACAGCGCGCCGAAGCTCAGCATGATCCGGTTGCCGAGCGTGAAACGGGCCGCGTGCTTCGCATCGAGCAGGGTGGTGTCGCTGGTACGGGACGTCGCTGTGGCCATTGTCGATGACTCTTCCGGTGTTTGATGGTGTGAGGCGGCGCGTCGGATGGCCGTCATCCGGACGGTCCACGCCGACGCTAACTGGAAATTACATGATTCCCTCGCGAGTCATTATCCCAAAAAGCTCGCGAATCCTGTGCCAGATCGGCGTATTGAAAGGGAGCCTAGACGGTTTCCGGCAAAGAACAAGCATGGCGTGGCCGGGCTGCGCCTTTTCTGACAACCCTGGACGCCACGTTGCAGCACAGCAGGCGAGGCCCACGCGTAACCCGAAAACGCCCTGTGCGGTCGCATCGCTGCTGCAAAATGCATAAAGAGGCTTTGCGAGCGCGGCTTTGTCGCCCAGAACGTTCCGTAACGCAGACGCTGTCGCATGCATGGCGTTCATTTGCCGTGATAGAGGCTGGCGTTCAGCCGATGCTGCTCGCCCGACTGCTCAGAGCGCAGCAGATCCTGATAGACCTCGGAGCGTGTCGTACCCATCGCGTGTCCGGACTGACCCACACCCACCGACGTAGCCGGCATGCCGTCCACAACCTGCGCTGTTTGCGCGACGGGCACGGCTGCGGGCTGCTGTTCCTGTGCCCATGTGTGCCCAACATATCCCACTGACAGAGCGACCGCACAGGTCGCCGCGATGCGAAGCGTCTTCATGATCTGACTCCTTCGAAACGATGCGGGTACGGTCAGCGCTGACTGGCCGGAAGGCGAAGCCGGGGATTCGCGCCGTCCTCGGCAAAGCGGCGGGCGTGGCGGGGTTCGCTGCTTACATGGTGGGAGCCGCACGAGGATGGCGCTATCGACAGATCATGAAGAAGTCATCAAGCCGCAGCGGCGCGACGTGAGCACGACGGGGCCTACAGCGCTTCCCACCGCCAGGCCTGCGCGAGCCGCTCGCGCAGATAGTCGACGAACGCGCGCACGCGCGGCGCGAGATGCTGGCTATGCGGATAGATCGCGTGCAGCGGCGCGGCCGACATCGAATGTTGCGGCAGCACGCGGCGCAGCTTGCCCGCGAGGATGTCGTCGCCCACGTCCCAGATCGACTTCACGGCAATGCCGGCATCGGCGAGCGCGAACAGATGCGCGGCTTCGCCGTCATTCGTGACGATCGCGGCATCGACGCGCACGGCGATGCTTTCGTCGCCTTCGAAGCGCCATTCCGCGCGCCGCTGGTCGCCGATCAGGATGCAGCGGTGCGAGGTCAGATCGTCGGGATGCTTTGGCGTGCCGTGCGCCTGCAGATAGGCGGGCGACGCGCACAGCACGCGAAAGTTCGGCGCGAGCGTGCGCGCGATCAGCGATGAATCCGCGAGACTGCCGAAGCGGATCGCGAGATCGAAGCCGCTTTCGACGAGATCGACGACGGCATCCGTCAGCTCCAGCTGAACGGTGAGCTGCGGATGAAGCCGCTGAAAATCCGCGATCAGCGGCGCGATCTTCTGGCGGCCGAGCTGGCCGGGCGCCGTGACGCGCAACAGGCCGCTCACTTCCTGGCGGCGTTGCGACAGCAGTTCTTCCGCCTGCTCGATCTCATCGAGTATGCGCACCACGCGCGCGTGAAACAGCGCGCCTTCTTCCGTCAGCGTCTGACGGCGCGTGGTGCGCTGGATCAGCCGCACGCCGACGCTTTTCTCCAGTTGCGCGAGCCGCTTGCTCACGACGGACAGCGGCAGGTCCATTTCGCGAGCCGCCGCCGACAGACTTCCCGCCGAAACCACGCGGGAAAAGGCAATCAGGGCCGGCAGGCTGTCAATGCGGGTGTCGCTCATTCTTCTCAAAAAAGAAAGGATTCATCAATCTGGAAGCGGTATTTCTTCCATGGCGCGAAGACTAGCATACCCATCAACCCAATCAGTTGCTTTTCTTCAAGGAGCCCATCATGTCGTTTCGTCCTGCTTCCCCGTTGCGCCGCGTGCTGTCCGCCGTGCTGGCTGTCGTGTCGATTGCGGCTGCGCCGGCTTTCGCCGCTGTCGGGCACGACTCGCTCGTTCAGCCGCATCAACTGACCGTGGATCACAGCCTGCCCAAAGCGCAGCGCGACGCGCAGATTCTCGCCGCGCGCCGCTACGACACGTTCTGGAGCACGGGCGACGAAGCGCTGGCTCGCGCCGCGCTCGCGCCCGGCTTCACCGATCGCACGTTGCCGCCAGGCCGCGCGCAGGGAATCGAAGGGCCGCTTGCCGCGTCGAAGTTCGTGCGGGCCGCCGTGCCTGACCTGCAGGCGGATATCGAGCAGATGGTGGTCAGCGGCGATCGTGTCGTCGTGCATCTGCGTTTTCACGGCCACTTCACGGGCGAGTTCAAGGGCGTGCAGGGGCAGGGCCAGAACGTCGATTTCATCGCGACGGATATTTACCGGGTGGCGAACGGCCAGATCGCCGAAAACTGGCACCTCGAAGACAACCTGACGTTTTTGCAGCAGCTTGGCGTCGTCGCGAAGTGACGGCGCGATTCATTCCTTTTCTTGAGCAAGGAGACACACATGAATTCGCTTGAAACGAAACGCGTGCTGATCGTCGGTGGCAGTTCGGGCATTGGCGCGGCGGCGGCGAAGGCTTTCGCCGCGCTCGGCGCACAGGTGACGATTGCTTCGCGCAATGCGCAGAAGCTGTCGGCGGCGGCACAGGAAATTGGCCACGGTGTGCAAACGGCTGAGATCGACACAACGGATGCCGCAGCCGTCGAAGCGTTCTTCGCCGCGCAGCACCCGTTCGATCACGTCGTGATTTCAGCTGCGCAGACGCCGTCCGGCCCGGTGCGCCAGTTGCCGCTCGACGACGCCTACAAGGCGATGGACAGCAAGTTCTGGGGCGCCTACCGCGTGGCGCGCGCCGTGAAGATTGCCGAAGGCGGATCGTTGACCTTCGTGTCGGGCTTTCTCTCCGTGCGGCCGAGCAAGATGTCGGTTCTGCAAGGCGCGATCAACGCGGCGCTCGAAGCGCTCTCGCGCGGTCTTGCGCTGGAGTTGTCGCCCGTGCGCGTGAACACGGTGTCGCCGGGATTGATCGCGACACCGCTCTGGTCGAAGCTCACCGACGAGGCACGCGACAGCATGTTCGAAGGCGCTGCGAACCGATTGCCCGCACGGCGCGTCGGCCAGCCCGAAGACGTCGCGAACGCGATCGTCTATCTGGCGACGACGCCTTATGCGACGGGCTCGACGGTGCTGGTCGACGGGGGCGGGGCGATCGCCTGAGCGCCTGGACCGCTGACGAAAGCTCGTTACGCGAGCGTCGCCCCCCGGTCGGCGAGCAATTCGCGCAGCACGCTGCGATGGCAGCGGTTTTCGTGCTCGCAATAACAGCCGACCGAAAAGTTCGCGGTGGCGGACAGCGCGGCGAGTGTGTCGAGCACCTTCGGCGCGTCGCCGTGATTCATCTCCGCGCGAAACTTGCGCACGAAGTCCTTCCACTCGGCATCGGTCGTGGCGGACAGCGCTTCGTGAACGAGTTCCGGCGTGGGCGACAGCGTCGGCAGCCAGACATCATAGAAATTGCGGCTGCCGAACTCGGCCTTCGGCACGCCGCGCGGCGGACGCCGCACGGTGCCGATGCGCACGCCTTCATCGGGCGCGCGTTCCGATCCGAGTCGAACGATGCGTATGGCCATGGGCTTGGGTCTCCTTTGTGTTGTGCGGTCGCTTGTTTGTAACGCTCAACCGGGTGTGTTCTTCATGCCCAGCACGTCGATGCGGCCGATCTGCGGCGGACCCGTGAACAGATCGTCCGCGACGCCCATCAGCGCCTTCGCGATCGGACCGTCCAGATGCGCCTGGCGGCCGGCCTCGTCGGGGAAGGCATCGAACACGCCGTAGGTCCGCTCGGCGATCTTCAGCGCGAACCAGATGGGCGTGGTGGTTTCCTGGTTCGCCAGTTCCAGTCCCTTCTGCAGAAACGCCTCGACGTCGGCTTCCTTGCCGGGTTTTGCTTCGAATCGCGCGAACAGTGCGTACTTGATCATCGTCTGTCTCCTTTCGATGCGGCTTGCTGCCGATCTTCCAATGTAACCGTATGTCGACTGCAATGGCGACCCGCGTTGGGACAAGCCAGAACCGTTGTCAAACGATTTCATGGAAAACACCAAGTCGTCAATAAGTTGTTTGACAACGTTGCGACGCGGGTGCTAATTTTCTGGCTTGTCGGCCACCCATCTGAACCACGAGAGCTTATGAACGAGTCACAGATCGTCGAGCGCGAGTTCGCGTCGACCGTGATGGCAGTCCCGCCGCTCGCGCGCCGCGCGGATCTGTCGCTCGATGTCGACGCCAACCAGAAACTGATCCGGCATATCGAAGCGGGCGGCGTGCGTACGCTCCTGTACGGCGGCAACGCGAATTTCTATCACGTGGCCGTCAGCGAATACCGCGAGTTGCTCGACATGCTGTCGGAGAGCACGGCGCCCACCACGCGCGTGATCCCTGCCATCGGCCCGGACTTCGGCAAGATGCTGGACCAGGCGCGCATCCTCGCGCAGACGTCGTATCGCACCGCGATGGTGTTGCCGCTGTCCGGGTTCACGACGCCGGCGGGTGTCGAAGCGGGCCTGACGCGCATCGTCGACGCAGCGGGCATGCCGCTCACGCTCTATATCAAGAGCGAAGACTATGTGGATGTCGACACGCTGGCGCGTCTCGTCGAGCGCGGCACGCTGATCGCTGTCAAGTACGCGATCGTCCGCGCGAATCCGGCGAACGATCCTTACCTGCGGCGCCTGCTCGAAAGCGTGAGCCCGTCGCGGGTGATCTCCGGCATGGGTGAGCGTCCCGCGCTCACCCATGTGCGCGACTTCGGCCTCGCCGCATGGACGACGGGCAGCGGCTGCATCGCGTCGCATGCCGTGATGGGGCTGCTGGCCGCCGCGAAGGAAGGACGCGACGCCGAAGCACAGCGTCTTTACGACGCGTTCATGCCGCTCGAAACGCTGCGCGACAACCTCTCGCTGATCCGCGTGCTGCACGATGCCGTCACGTTCTCCGGTATCGCCGACATGGGTTCGATCCTGCCGCTGCTGAGCGAAACGCCCGTCGAGCATCATGCCGCCGTTGCGCAGGCAGCGCGTGAACTGCTTGCGTTCGAGCGTGCGTACGCGTGACCGGTTTGAACGCATGCGCCGCGCAGCGTGATGCATCAGGTACATGTGCTGCAGGCCGACAAGGGCTGCGACTTCGACTTCCTGCAACGCGATGGCGCAACACTGCAACGGGTGAGCCGGAGATTCAATGAACTGCTCCGCATCCGGCGATAGAGATGCAACGCCGTGCGGGTCTGGAGACAGGAACAGAGCAACAAGAACGCGCGCGCAAGCGCGAAGACACCACGCAACAACATCAATAACCAAGCCCTGGAGGGGATACGGATGGAGAAGAAACACTATGCAGGCGTCAAGGCGGTGCTGGTGATCGGCGCGTCGCTGGCGACGGCGGCGCCTGCGTTCGCGCAAAGCAGCGTGACGCTGTACGGCATCGTCGATAACGGCATCGGTTATCAGTCGAGCTCGACGACGCTCGGTTCGACCACGGGCGGACATTCGGCCTTCAAGATGGTCACGGGCGTATGGGCGGGCAGCCGCTTCGGCCTGAAGGGCGCAGAAGACCTCGGTGGCGGTACGAAAGCGATCTTCACACTGGAAGAAGGTTTCAGCGCGAACAACGGCGCGATGTCGACGAACAACCTGATGTTCAGCCGCCAGGCGTTCGTCGGCGTGACGAACGCCACGTACGGTTCGCTGACGGCTGGCCGCCAGTACGCGTCGTACTACCAGTTGCTGTCGCCGTACAGCCCGACGACGTGGCTGACGGGTTTCTACGGCGCGCACGCGGGCGACGTCGACGGTCTCGATACGATCTATCGCGCGAACAATACGCTGCTGTACATGTCGCCAACGCTGTACGGCTTCAAGTTCAGCGGCTCGTATTCGTTCGGCGGGGTGCCGGGCAGCGCGTATCAGGGCTCGACGTGGAGCACGGCGGTCCAGTATTCGCAAGGCCCGATCGGCATCGCGGTGGGCTTCTCGAAGATCAACAACTCGAACGTGAATGGCGGCACGTTCGGCACCGATACGACGACGTCGAACGCAGGCGCACAGGCGGGTGTGTCGGCCGTGACCAATGGCTACCAGTCGGCACGCGCGCAGCAGCGCTTCGCCGTCGGCGGGGGCTATACGTTCAACAGCCAGTTCGACATCACGGCGACGTATTCGAACGTGCAGTACATTCCGGGCATCGGTTCGGGCTTCCACGACCTGTCGATCTGGAACTCGGGCGGCATCGTGCTGCACTGGAAGCCGACGGCTGCATGGGACTTCGCGACGGGCTACGCCTACACGCGCGCGACGAAGGCCAACGGCATCTCGAGCAACGCGTCGTATTCGCAGGTCAACCTGTCCGAGTACTACTCGCTGTCCAAGCGTACGGGTCTGTATGCGTTGCAGGCATATCAGCGCGCGAACGGCCAGACGCTCGGCACGAACGGCCGCACCATCATCAACGCGACGGCGACGATCGGCGATGGCTTTAACTCGACGCCTTCGTCATCGCGCAGCATGGTCGGTGTGGGCGTCGGCATCGTGCATCGGTTCTGACGCTGGTTGAAGTTGCAGAAGCAGGACAGGGCGCCGCGCTTGCGGCGCCTTTTTTATCGGGTGTCCGGGATAGTTGAAGCACAAAACAAAACCCGCCCGATGCATGAAGCGACCGGGCGGGTTTTTCGGAACCTGGAACGCGTTTAGCCAGCCGACTTGAATCGCGCCGCGAGCTGCTCGGCGTTACGCGCAAGCAACCCGATGTCGGACCCAACGGCCGTGAACAGACAGCCGAGATCGATATAGTGCCGTGCCAGCGCTTCATCGCCGATCAGAATGCCCGCGGGCTTGCCCGTCGCGACAATGCGTTTGATCGCATCGTCGACGGCTGCCTGCACATCGGGATGCTTGAGATCGCCTACATGCCCGAGCGCCGCCGACAGATCGCCCGGACCGATAAAGATACCATCGACACCCTCGACGGCCGCAATCCGCTCCAGATTCTGCAAGCCGAGCCGGCTCTCGATCTGCACGAGCACGCATAGTTCGCTCGCACAAAGCTTCGGATAATCCTTGATGCGTCCAAAGTCGGACGCCCGCGCCGTCGATGCATAGCCGCGCACGCCTGCCGGCGGGTAGCGGGTGAACGACACGGCATCGCGCGCTTGGTCTTCCGTTTCGATATAGGGAATCAGCAGCGTCTGCGCGCCGCTGTCGAGCAGGCGCTTGATCGTCACCATGTCGTTCCACGGCGGCCGCACGATGGGATGCGTCGGCGTGCCAGCGCACGCTTGCAACTGGCTGTGCACCATCGGCAGTTCGTTGGGCGAATGTTCCATGTCGAGCAACAGCCAGTCGAAACCCGAACCCGCCAGGATTTCGACCGACACGTGGCTCGCGAGGCTCGACCACAAGCCGATCTGCTGACGCCCGTCCTGCAGCGCGCGTTTGAATGGATTCTCCGGAAGCTTCATCGTGTTCTCCATGGAAGGGAACCGCAGGGACTTGCAACACAGAGTGTGCCGGGCGGCGCGTCGATCAGCGCCGGACGTTGCGCTTTTCGGGCGGCGTGTAATCGATCGTCACGAAGCCGCCACCCTGAAAACGCTGCGCGACGGGATCGAGCGGATTTGGCTGCTTCAGGATTTCGTCGGCGTAGTCTTCGGCGTTCTGCTTCGGTTGATAACCGAGCGGCGCTGCCGCAGAATTGTCCCAGTAGCTGCGCGTGTTGTTCGACACGCCCCAGACCGCCTGAAAACCCAGGTCGGGCACGTTGATGCAACGGTCGATGAGATGCAGAAAATCGTCGTGACCGAGCCAGGTGCTGAGGTGTCTGAACTCCGTCGGCTTTTCGATGCAACTGCCGATGCGGATGCACGCGCTCTCGATGCCATGCTTGTCCCAGTACATGCGCGCGAGCGATTCGCCCCACGCCTTGCTGAGCCCGTAAAAACCATCGGGGCGGAACGCGCAGTCGAGCGTGAGCTTGTCTTCGACGGGATACATGCCGATCGCGTGATTCGAGCTCGCGAAGATGATGCGGCGCACGCCGTGCCGCCGCGCGCCTTCATACACTTCGACGAGGCCGCGCAGATTGTTCTCGATGATCTCGGGCAGCGGCCGTTCGACGCTCGTGCCCGCCATGTGGATCAGCACGTCGACGCCTTGCATCAGCCGGTCGACCACGGCGGGATCGCGCAGATCGCCGTGCATCACGTCCTCGCCGTCGAACAACGGTTCCAGCGCGCGCGAGCCTGCCGCAGACCGCAAGTTGACGCCACGCTCGTTCAGCGCGGCGCGCAGGAAGCGGCCAAGCTGACCGCCCGCACCGCTCAACGCAATCTTTTTTGTCATGATCAAACCTTATGGCAGATAGCAGGTATCCAGGAAATCAGTGGCCCGATGCAGGCCGCTTCGCGAGTTCCGCGGGCACGCCGATCTGCGCCGGCGCGGACGACTCGCCGTGCGTGATCAGCTTCCACGCGACCGTCGCGCCGACGATGTCGAACAGCATCAGACAGACGAACAGCGGGTTATAGCCGAGAGTAGCCGCCAACGCGCCGACGATCAACGAGAAGATCATCCCGCCCAGCCAGCCGAACATGCCGGAGAAGCCCGTCGCCGTGCCGACTTCATGCTGGCCGAACACGTCGGACGCGAGCGTGAACAGCGCGCCAGAGATGGCCTGGTGAGCGAAGGCGCCCATGCAGAACAGCGCGATCGCGACATACGGGCTGGCCGCGAGGCCGATGCACGCCGGGCCGACCATCAGCACGGCACCGCAGATGATCACCAGCTTGCGTGACGTGATCAGCGACGCGTTGAAGCGGCGAATGAAGAACGGCGCAAGATAACCGCCGACCAGACACCCGAGGTCCGCGGCGAGGAACGGCATCCAGCCGAACAGCGCGATCTCCTTCAGGTTCATGTGACGCACGGTGAACAGATAGAGCGGAATCCAGAAGTTGAAGGTCTGCCAGGCCGGTTCGGCGAGAAAACGCGGAATGGCGATGCCCCAGAAGCGGCGCGTCGACAGCACGTGACGCCACGACGGACGCGTTGTCGCGTCCTGTGCGCGCCGCTCCTGGCCGGACAGGATGTACTCGCGTTCGTCCGTCGAAAGATTAGGGTGATCTTCGGGCTTGCGGAAGAATACGAGCCACAGTGCCACCCAGATCAGCGCCGCGCCGCCCGTGACGACGAAGGCCATCTGCCAGTTGAACGTGAGGATGCAGTACACGACGAGCGGCGGGGCGAGCATCGCGCCGATCGACGTGCCCGTGTTGAGCCAGCCTGTCGCGATCGATCGTTCTTTCGCCGGGAACCATTGGCTGATTGCCTTCATGCCCGCCGGAAAAATGGCTGCTTCGCTCATGCCGAGCAGGCCGCGGAAGAACGCCAGCGACGTCCAGCCGGTGGCAAGACCGTGCAGCATGTTCGACGCGGCCCAGGCGATCGCGAAGATCGCAAAGCCGATCTTGAGCCCGACGAAGTCGAGGATATAGCCGGCGACAGGCTGCATCACCGTGTACGCGCCCTGGAACGCCGCGATGACATACGAGTATTGCTGCGTCGTCATGTGCAGCTTTTCGGTGAGCGTCGGGGCGGCGACGGACAGCGAGCTGCGCGCGAGATAGTTGAAGACGGTCCCGAGCATGATGAGCCCGATGATCCACCAGCGTAATCCTTTGATCGTATGGCGTTGCACTGCATGTCTCCTGCGGATGACGGTCATCGCGAGCCGCTTGCGATGCCGTCTGGATGAGTCTGTGTAGGGTTGGCGCGAGCTTATGACCGCTGCGGCTGGCGCCGCGCCGCAGCAGCGTGATCAGGGAGTCAGAGGTAGGCGGCCGTCCAGCCGAGGCCCGCTGCCGTGGTTGTGGCGGGCTTGTACTCGCAGCCGATCCAGCCGTCATAGCCGATTGCTTCGAGATGGCCGAACAGGAACGGGTAATGGATCTCGCCCGTGCCGGGTTCGTGGCGGCCGGGATTATCGGCGAGCTGGATATGCGCGATACGCTGCAGATGCTTCTGCAGCGTCGCCGCGAGTTCGCCTTCCATCCGCTGCATGTGATAGATGTCGTACTGCAAATAGAGGTTGTCGCCGCCAGCCTCGTCGATCAGATCGAGTGCCTGTTGCGTGCGGTTCACATAGAAACCTGGGATATCGAACGTATTGATCGGCTCGACCAGCAGGCGGATGCCTGCCTGTTTCAACTTTGCCGCGGCGAAGCGCAGGTTGCCGACGAAGGTCTCGCGAAGCGTGTCCTGATCGATGCCCGCTGGCGCGATGCCCGCCAGCACGTTCAACTGCTTGCAACCCAGGGCGCGCGCGTAGTCGATCGCGGTGCCGACGCCTTCCTGAAACTCGCCGACGCGCTCCGGCAGACACGCGATACCGCGCTCGCCGCTTGCCCAGTCGCCTGCGGGCAGGTTGTGCAGCACCTGTTGGAGGCCGTGCTGGTGTAGCAGCGCGGCGAGCTGGTCCTTTTCGTAAGCGTACGGGAACAGATACTCGACGCCCTTGAAACCGGCCTTCGACGCAGCGGCAAAACGCTCCGGGAAATCGTGCTCGGTGAAGAGCATCGTCAGATTGGCGCAGAGTTTTGTCATGGCGTGTCTCGCTCCTGATTGCGGGCGGTGCTGCAAACGCATGGCCGGGCGAGGGCGTCGGATCATGCGCGCTTGGGACTTTTCTATGTCAGACATCGTCGCTTGTGATAAACAAGTTGTCAAGCAAATAGTGCGTTGTCTTAGGGGCATCCCTGGTTCTATCGGACTGGGTGGAAAGGGCTTAAACCCGCTTGTAATCTCAATATGCGCGAATAGGACACGAACTTCTCGAACCGATAAAACTGAAAAATCACGCTTGACACTCATCAAGTTGTTTTACAACAATGTCTCCGTCGCGATCCGGCAGGACGCACGGATCGCGCGAACGATCCCCATCGAAGCAGGTAGACGACAAGGAGACATCGGTGACGACGCACAACAGAAGCAGTCGCGCGAACAGGGCAGGCTCGAGCACATCCAGGGCGGATCAAGACGGTCCGCAATCGCCGCAACGGCGCACCTTCATCGCATTCGCGGGCGCGGCAGCGGGCGCGACGCTGCTCGGCACGCTGCCCGGTTGCGGCGGCAATCATTCGACTTCAACAGCGCCAACGGCAAACAGCGACCCGATCTGGGGCAGCAATGGCGCAGCGGAGCAGATCATCGCGTCGCTGCAGAAGGTCTCGCAGTCGATGTTTCCTTCCGTCGATTTCCTCGTCACCAGTTACGGCGCGCAGCCTTGTGGTGTGATCGCCGCGACGAATCCGTATGCGGCTTCGGCGTCATCGCCAGCAAGTCCCGGCGCCGACCAGACCCAGGCGCCCGGCTCATTCGATTCGCGTCCCGCGTTTCTCGCCGCCATCGCCGCGTGCAGCGCGGCGGGCGGCGGGCGTGTCGTGGTGCCGGCGGGCACGTGGTATTGCGCGGGACCGATCGTGTTGCAGAGCAATGTGAACTTCCATCTGGGCGCGAACTGCACGATCTATTTCAGCCCGAATCCTGCTGACTATGCGAAAGACGGTCCCGTCGACTGCGCATCGAACGGCAAGCTCTATTACAGCCGCTGGCAGGCAAACGATTGCCTGAACTTCGGCGCACCCGTCTATGCCCGCAACCAGACCAACATCGCGATTACCGGCGAGGACGCGACCTCCGTGCTCAACGGCCAGGCCATGACGCCGTTCGCGGGCAGCGGCAGCACGAGCACGTGCTGGTGGACCTTCAAAGGCACGAAGAATGCCTATGGCTGCACCGGATCGACGACGCCTTCGCAGGCCTACACGAACCCGAACAACGTCGATCTGAAAACAGTCGCGCCCGGCATATCGGATGCGCTCTATGCGCTATTGACCAGCACCTCGACGCCCTGGCAGCAGGACCAGAACTATCTGCCGGCGCTATCGGAAGCGGGCGTGCCCGTCGAGAAACGGATCTTCGGCCTCGGGCACTATCTGCGTCCATGCATGGTCGAGTTCATCGGCTGCACGAACGTGCTGATGGAGAACTACCGCACGAACAACACGCCGTTCTGGCAGCACCATCCAACCGACTGCGCGAACGTCGTGATACGCGGCGTGACGGTGGACAGCATCGGTCCGAACAATGACGGCTTCGATCCCGACGCCTGCAACAACGTGCTGTGCGACGGCGTCACGTTCAACACGGGCGACGACTGCATCGCGATCAAGTCCGGCAAGGCGCTCGACACCACCTACGGTCCCGCGCAGAACCACGTGATCCAGAACTGCACGATGAACAGCGGTCACGGCGGCATTACGTTGGGCAGTGAAATGGGCGGCGGCGTGCAGAACATCTATGCGCGCAACCTGCAGATGCTCAACCAGAACTGGCAGACCAATCCGCTGAACATCGCGATCCGCATCAAGACGAACATGAATCGCGGCGGCTACGTGAAGAACTTCTACGTCGACAACGTCACGTTGCCTAACGGCATCAATCTCACGGGCGGCGGCTATGGCAGCGCGTTGCTCGCGGGCAGCCCGATCAACGCGACGGTGCCGCTGGGCGTGGAGACGGGTTCTGCCGCCAATCCATCGGCGGCGCAAGGCGGGCTGATCACATTCGATTGCGACTACCAACCCGCCAACGACGCCGTGCGAACACGCCCCGCGCTCGTGCAAAACGTGAATATCTCCAACGTGACGGCGAGCAACGTGACGGTAAACGGCGTGACGGCCTCGTGCTTCCAGGCAATCGTTGCGCAGGGCCCCGTCGCGTTCGACTACAACGGGCCCACGCCAACGCCCGCGATTCCGCCCATTTCGGGCGTCACGATCACGAACTGCAATCTCGGCACGCCCGTGTGCAACGGCACCGCAAGCTCGACCACGCCGGGGCCGATCTACGCGTACAACGTGAACGCGATTTCGCTGTCCAATGTGACGATCGGCGGGACGGTCTACAACACCTCGGTCGTAGACTCGCGATGAGGCTCGAAACGCCCGTCGCATAAGGCTTTTCGGCGCATGACATGAGTCGACATAATTCGTCGATAGCCATCATTCGGGCGCTCGACCATACTGCGTTCCGCGTGCAGAGCTAACGGAACACAACAACAGAACGACACCGGCGATTCACGCAACCGTGACATCGCCGGTGTTGCTTCGAGTGAAGCCAAACACATCGGACGATCTGCTTAATCTTCTGACCGATGACAGGACTTCACATGTTTGCAGCTCTCAACTCCGTTCGTGGCAAGACCCTCCGTAGCGCTTCCGCTGCAATCGCATTCAGCGCGATGCTGCTGAGCGGCTGCGCGGCCGCCAGCGTCACGAACACCGCCCAATACTCGACGCTCACGCAAGCGAATCCGCAGAACGTGTACGTGTACACGTTCGCGAGCAATCCGGAATCCGTGAAGCTCGACAACAGCGGCCTCATTCACAAACTGAGCGCAAGCTTCTCCGGTTCGTCGCAAACGTCGCAATCGTCGCAGATGCAGGAAGCGGCCGCCGCCAGCGACACGCTGACGGACGAAGTCGTCGCAAAACTCCAGTCGATGGGCATGCACGCGATCCGCACCGACGCGCCGCCGCCTGCCGACCAGAACGTGCTGATCGTCGAAGGCGCGGTCGGCTCGATCGACGCGGGCAACCATCGCCGCCGCACGCTGATCGGCCTCGGCGCCGGCAAGAGCGAAGTCACGGCGCATGTGCAGGTGCTCTACAAGCCGGCGGGCGGCATGCCGCAACTGGTGCAGACGTTCGACGCCGACGCGAACAGCGGCCATATGCCGGGTGTCGCGGAAACGGCTGGCGTCGGCGCGGCAGTGGGACACGTGGCGACGTCGGCGGCTGTTGGCGGCGCGTTGCATGTCGGCTCGGAGCACAAGAACGACACGGTCACGAGCGACGCGAAGAAGCTGGCTGACTCGGTGGCGAAGCAGGTTGCGCAGATCGGCGTCGCGCAAGGATGGATGTCGGGCGACCTGGTGAAATAACGCGGGAAGACGGGGAATCGAGGCCGCGCATCTTCGCGGCTTCGGTGCGAGGAGACGGATGGCGATGCCGGGCGGTATCGCCATTTGTTTTTGTATCGCGATCAGCCTTCGCGGAACAGGAAGCTATAGGCGTTCAGCGCGGGCACGCCGCCCAGATGCGCATACAGCACCTTCGAGCCTTCCGGGAATTCGCCGCGCCGCACCTTGTCGATCATCCCGTGCATCGACTTGCCTTCGTAGACGGGATCGGTCATCACGCCTTCGAGCCGTGCGCACAGGCGGATCGCTTCGAGCGTGCCCTCGTTCGGCAAGCCGTATTCCGGGCCGCCGTAACGCGTGTCGAGCACGACGTCCTGCGCGGTGATATCGCGGCCCAGATCGACCTTTTCCGCCGTGCGCTTCGCGATGCGCGTGATCTGCTCGCGCGTCTGTTCCGGTTTCGCCGATGCGTCGATGCCGATCACGCGGTCCGCGCGTCCGTCCGCCGCGAAGCCGACGATCATCCCGGCCTGCGTGCTGCCCGTCACCGAGCACACGACGATGTAGTCGAACTTGAAGCCCAGTTCCGCTTCCTGCTGCCGCACTTCCTCCGCGAAGCCGACAAAGCCCAGTCCGCCGAGCGGATGGTCCGAGCAGCCGGCGGGAATCGCATAGGGCTTGCCGCCTGCCGCGCGCACGCTGTCGAGCGCGTCTTCCCAGCTCTTGCGAAAGCCAATGTCGAAGCCATCGGGCACCAGCCGCACGTCCGCGCCCATGATGCGCGACATCTGGATATTGCCGACGCGGTCATACACGGCGTCGGAGTAGTTCACCCAGTTCTCCTGCACCAGCACGCACTTCATGCCCAGATGCGCGGCGACGGCGGCCACCTGGCGCGTCTGGTTCGACTGGATGCCGCCAATCGATACCAGCGTATCGCAGCCTTGCGCGAGCGCCTCGGGAATCAGGTATTCGAGCTTTCGTGTCTTGTTGCCGCCGAACGCGAGACCGCTGTTGCAGTCCTCGCGCTTCGCGTACAGCTGGACCTTGCCGCCGAGATGATCGGAGAGGCGCGCAAGCGGCTGGATCGGCGTCGGCCCGAAGGTGAGGGGATAGCGGGGGAAACGTTGCAGGTTCATGGTCGAGGTCCGTTGTCTGGAAGGGCGCGAACGGTGCCGCGCTGACAGACATGATAGGAAAGACCCGGCGAAATGAGCTTGCGAAATAATTCGCTCAAAGCTACTTTAGAAACGAAATGGAACCATCAAGCCTTTTTTCGTTTCTTTATATAGGCCATGTGCGCAACAAAATTACGTAACGAAACCGCTGAAGAAGCCACGCCGCTGTCGCAACTCGACCGCATCGATCGCGCGATCCTCAAGCAGTTGCAGCAGGACGCGTCGATCTCGAACGTCGCGCTGGCGGCGAAGGTGAAGCTGAGCGCGCCCGCGTGCCTGCGGCGCGTCGAGCGGCTCAAGGAAATGGGCCTGATCCGCGCGACGGTCGCATTGCTCGATCCGAAAGCACTTGGTGCGGGGATGCTGGTGGTGATCGGCGTCGTGCTCGACCGCTCGACGCCCGAAACCTTCGCCGCGTTCGAAAAGGCCGCGCAAAAGGTCTCGGGCTGCATGGAGTGCCACGTCGTGACGGGGGAATTCGACTACTTCATGCTCGTGCGCACGCGCGACAGCGAGAGCTTCAACCGGCTGCACGCCGAGCAATTGCTATACCTGCCAGGCGTGCGGCAGATCCGCAGTTTCATGGTGCTCAAGGAGATCCTGTCGACGACGAAGTTTCCGTTCTGAGGTGCTCGAAATCGCGCTGAAAGCGGTAGGCATAGGGTTTGATCGGCATGCCGACAGCCTGGCGGTGCTTATACAATGACCGCGCAGAGAGTGGCCAGAAAACAGGCGATGAGCGACGACGACACGGACATCGGCAGCGCGGCGGGCGACAACGCGAAGCCGCCTGAACCGCACGCGGACGACTGCGCCGCGGCGAGCGGCGCAGTTGCGCGCGCCGCCAACTTCAGCAGCGAATGGCTGCGCCTGTGGGCCGAATCCACCACGGACTATTCAATCTTCGCGCTCGCGCCGGACGGCACGATCATCAGCTGGAACCGCGGCGGCGAGACGATCCAGGGCTACCAGTCCCACGAGATTCTCGGCCAGCACGTGCGTGTGATGTACAGCGCCGAAGACCAGCGCGCGGGCTTGCCGGAACAGGGGCTTCAGCGTGCGCGCGAAGAAGGCCGCTATGAAGTGGAAGGCTGGCGCGTGCGCAAGGACGGCAGCCTGTTCTGGGCGAACGTCATCATCACGGCGCTCTACACGCCTCGCGGGGACCTGCTCGGCTACGGGCGCGTCGTGCGCGACATCAGCGACAAAAAGAAGGCCACCGACGCCGCCCTCGAAAGCGACCGGCGCTTCCGGCTGCTGGTGCAGGGCGTGAACGACTACGCGATCTTCATGCTGTCGCCGGAAGGCTGCGTGACGAACTGGAATCCGGGCGCGCGGCGCATCAAGGGCTACACAGACGAGCAGATCATCGGCTCGCATTTCTCGTGCTTCTACACGGCGGAAGACGCGGCGGCGGGCGTGCCGCAGCGCGGTCTGGCAACGGCCGAGCGCGAAGGCCGCTGGGAAGCCGAAGGCTGGCGCGTGCGGCGCGACGGCAGCCGTTTCTGGGCGCATGTCGTGATCGACGCGATCCGTGACGAGAACGGCGTGCTGATCGGCTTCGCGAAGATTACGCGCGACATCACCGAGCGCCGCCAGGCGGCCGAACTGCTCGACCAGACCCGCAACGCGCTGTTTCAGGCGCAGAAGATGGAAGCGCTCGGCAAGATGACGGGCGGCGTCGCGCACGACTTCAACAATGTGCTGCAAGTGCTGCGCGGCAATCTGGAACTGCTCGGAGCGCGCCACGACGATGCGTGGAGCCGGGCGCGTATCGGCCGCGCGATCGAGGCCGTCGAGCGCGGCTCGAAGCTCGCGTCGCAACTGCTCGCGTTTGGGCGCCGCCAGGCGCTGCAACCCGTCGCGACCCATCTCGGCGACGTGCTGCACGGCATGGAAGACCTGCTGCGGCGCGCGCTTGGCGAGCGCGTGCAGGTGCGGGTCCATGAATCACGTGCGAGCGGCGAGCTATGGAACGTGCTCGTCGATACGCATCAGCTGGAAAACGTCGTGCTGAATCTCGCCATCAACTCGCGCGATGCCATGCCCGAGGGCGGCGTGCTGACCTTCGGGCTGTCGAACGCGGTGCTGTACGCGCAAGCCGCCGTGGCCGCGCAGGTCGAGCCGGGCGAGTACGTGAAGATGACCGTCACCGATACAGGCGCGGGCATGAGCGCGGAAGTCGTCGAGCGTGCATTCGATCCGTTCTTCACGACGAAGCCCGAAGGCGAAGGCACAGGGCTGGGCCTGAGCATGGCCTATGGCTTCGTGCTGCAAAGCGGCGGGCACATCGAACTGGCGAGCACGCCGGGCGTCGGCACCACGGTGACGATCTATCTGCCGCGTTCGACGGACCCGGCCGTCGCGCGGCCTGCCGTCCAGGCCGAGTCCGAGTCCGACGAAGACCTGCGCGGCGGCGAAACCGTGCTCGTCGTCGAAGACGACCGGCGCGTGCAGCTGACCGTGGTCGACATGCTGTCGCAACTCGGCTACAGCGTGCTGACGGCGAACGACGCGACGGAGGCGCTGACCGTTTTGCGCAGCGGCGCCAAGGTCGATCTGCTGTTCAGCGATGTCGTGATGCCCGGCCCGCTGCTGAGTCCCGAGATGGCGCGTCAGGCGCAATTGATGCGGCCATCGTTGAAGGTGTTGTTCACGTCGGGCCACACGCGCGACACGATGGGCCTCGACGCGCAACTGCGGCGCGGCGCCGATCTGCTGCAAAAGCCGTATAGCCGCTTGCAGCTCGCGCGAAAAATACGCGACGTGCTCGACGACGGCACGGCGCGCGCGACGCTCTACGCGGCACAGTCCGCTAACCTGCGCAAGCTGCACATTCTCGTCGTCGAAGACGACCGGGACGCCCGCGACGCGCTGTGCGAACTGCTCGGACTGCTCGGTCACACCTGGGACGCAGTGGCCAATGCAGAAGAGGCGCTGAAGCGCCTGCAACTCCATCCGGTCGACGTGCTGCTGACCGATCTCACACTGCCTGGCATGTCGGGCATCGACCTTGCGCGTGCGGCGATCGCCATGCACGCCGCGCAGCACGTGGTGTTCTCATCGGGTCAAGCGGCGCCGTTGCAGGACGAATCGCTGCCGTTCACCTGGACGGCGTTGCGCAAGCCTTACTCATTCGATCAACTGAAGGCCGCGCTCGACGCGCAACACTGACGCGAGACAGATCGCTTCGCGCGGTTCATCCGTTGCTTTCGGGTGCCGCTTCGCGCTGCGCGTCGATCGAACGTGCCACGGGGCGCTGGCAGCAGGGCCGCTGGGCCGACTTCGATCCGACGCGGCCGCCGCAGCCGGTGCAGGCCGGGCGCGGTGTGGAAGGGCGCATGGAGCGACCCGCCGAACGGCACGCGTAGATCCATTTATCCAAAAACAAACGCAGCGCCCGGCATGACACCGTGCGCTGCGTTTCTTACGTCTCCGTCAGTTCGCTAGACGTTAGCGGGAGCCTTCCGCATCGTCCTCTTCTTCATCGTCCAGGTCGTCGTCGAGATCGTCATCATCGTCGAGCGTGATCCGACCCATGCCGACGCCCGCATCCTTATCCGCATACGGTTGACGTGGGGCGTTTTCGTCCGGGGCGTAATTCTTTCTGACCATTGGCTGCTCCATGAAGAAAGTTGAACGAACCCGCGGAGCGCGCAAGCGATGCGCCTGCGCTCCACCGCGAACTTCTAATGATGCGCCCGTGCGATCCGCGCGACCAGTGGTAAGTGATCCGATGCGACACGCGCAAGCGTGCTGCGGTGCACCGTCACGTCGATCAGGCGGTCGGCGGGGTGCATCTCGATGCGGTCGAGCGCGAACACGGGGAGGCGGAAAGGTGCGCGGCGCAGGCGCCGCCCGAAAATGGGTGACGAGCATGCGTGGTGTATCGAATGTGCAAATCGGTGCTCGGATTTGCGCGTGCCGAACGGCATATCGAGCGAACGCGTGCGGCAGACGGCTGTGGATCGTTTTGCCGTTCAAGCCGATTCGGCAATCTTCATCGCGTCGGCGAAACTCAATGAATCGCGCATCGCTTCGACGAGCCTGCCCGTCTGTTTCTCACGATTGCAACCGACAGCAGCCACCAGCTTCCCCTTCTCGCCGAGCAGCGCAATAAATTCGAACGCATCCGGCGTTCCCGTGAACTTCGTTTGATCCCAGTGTTTCGCGTGGCCGAGATACTCGAACGTCTTGCCGAAGTGATACGTCCAGAAGTACGGCACGTAAGGCTCCTTCGGCGGCATGCCGAGCATCGCGTGCGCCGCAATGCGCGCGTGCTGTTGCGCAACGCGCCAGTGCTCGATCCGCACCCGCGCGCTGCCGTGCGACGGCCACTCGAAGCGCGCGATGTCGCCCGCCGCATAGAGACCGTCGGCTGCGCGCATCGATGCATCGACGTTGATGCTCCTGTCGTCGTTGCGCTTCACGCCTTCGATGAAATCCGTCGCCGGCGTCACGCCGATACCCGCGACGATGAAGTCGCACGCTACCGTTTCAGCGTTATCGAGCATTACGCGCAAGGCGCCGTCCGCGCCGCCCGCACCGACGGAGCGCGCATGATGGCCCATGCGGATGCGCACGCCATGCGCTTCATGCAATCGCATGAACAGCCTGCCGAGTTCCGTGCCGAACTGCTTTTCGAACGGGACGTTGCCGGGCGATACGACCGTCACGCGCAGCTTGCGCTCGCGCAGTGCCGACGCGACTTCCAGTCCGACGAAACTCGCGCCGAGCACGAGCGCGTGCTGCCCTTGCTCGGCCGTCTCGACGAGATGTCGCGCGTCGTCGCGATTGCGCAGCAGACAGATGCGCGACTTCACGCCGGCTGCGTCGCTGCCTTGCAATGACAGCCGCTTCGGTATGCCGCCCGTTGCGACGAGCGCCGCGTCGTAGTGAATCGACGGCGCGCTGCCGATATCGATGCGCCGCGCCGTCGCATCGAGCGCGGTGACCTCGGCCTGAATCACGTCGATCGACTGAGTGGCAAAGAAGTCGTCGGGCAGCAGCGGCGGAATGTCGTCGGGCGACATCTCGCCTGACGGCACGAATTTGCTCAGCACGGTGCGGTCGTACGGCGTGCGCGGCTCGCGATCGATCAGCGCGATGCGCCCCGCAAAGCCCGCTTCGCGCAGCGCCGCGCAGGCGGCCGCGCCCGCTGCGCCCGCGCCGACGATCGCAAACGTGCGCCTGTCTGCTGCCGTGGACGTGGCGGGTCTAGACGGTTCCGGGGTGCTGTCGACGAGCACATCGTCCTGTTCGACGCGCACCGGATAGCGCGTCAACGGCAACAGCGCGGGCGGTTCGACGAGCGCGCCTGTCTCGATGTCGAAAGTTCCCTTGTGCCACGGACAGATGAGCCGCCCATTGCATAGCGCGCCCTGTTCGAGCGGCGCGCCCGCATGCGGACAGTCGGCGCTGTACGCATGCACGGCGTCGCCGCGGCGTATCAGCAGGATCGGCGTGCCGTTCACCTCGACGCGCTTCATGCCGTGGTCGGCGAGGTCGGAGAGCAGGGCGACCTTTTGCATGTTGGTGTTCGCGTTCGTGGCCATTGTTTTCCTCGTCGAGAACGGCCGCGCGGCGCATGCCGTCAGCCGCGCGCAAAGGGCGTTTGCTTGCACGGGTGCAATCGGCATGCCGTCTCGCGGCTTGCGTCCATCAACGTCCGTAGACAGCTTACGTCGGAACGGCGCGCGTGGCTTCGCATGGGCATGCCGCTTGCGTCGTCGCTCGCAATGCACCCGTTTGATCCGCGGATGCCACGTCGGACCCAACACTCTCCCAAGCTTGCGATGGAGGTTTGCATGAACGATATCGGCCACGATCCCCTGCGGCGCGCCGCGCCCGCTGCGTGGTACATCAACAGCGGATTGCGTCTGTCCGACGAGGAGCCGGACGCCGACATCGAGCCGAAACGCTATGCGCTCGTTCCTGCCCTGGAGCGTTATCTGGCGAACGTGCGCTTCGGCGACGAACAGGCGACCAGCCGCGCGGCCACCCTCGATGCCTTGCGCGCGCGCGGCATGGACTGGCTGCCGCTGCCGGGGCGTGGCGAAACGGCGACGCGCTGGCGCGGTCTCGCGGCCGTTGCGGCATGCGACCTGTCGCTGGCGAAGCTCTACGAAGCGCACACCGATGCGCTCGCCATCCTCGCGGAACTGGGCCGCACCGAACTCGCGGACGACGGCAACTGGGCCGTGTGGACCGCCGAGCCACCGAACGCGAAGCTGATCGCGCATGCGACGGGCGGCAATGCGCTGACGCTCGAAGGCGCCAAACCCTGGTGCTCGGGCGCGCCGCACGTGACGCATGCGTTGGTCACGGCATGGCGCGGCGACGAGCCGGTGTTGGCTGCCGTCGAACTGTCGCAGCCGGCGATTGCCATCGATCCGGGCGGCTGGCACGCCGTCGGCATGCGCGCGACGGGCACGAGCAGCGTGCGCTTCGATGGCGCGCGCGCAGTGCAGGTCAGCAACGCTGGCGCGTATCTGTCGCGTCCGGGTTTCTGGCACGGCGGCGCCGGCATTGCAGCCTGCTGGTACGGCTGTGCGGCGGCGCTCGCGTCGATTCTGCGCGACAGCGTCAAGCGTCACGACGATCCGCACGCGTGCGCGCATCTGGGGGCCGCCGACGCCGAGCTATCGGCCGTGGCCGCGCTGCTGCGCGAGTCGGCCGCATGGATCGACGGGCATCCGCGCGACGATGCGCAGCAATGCGCGCTGCGCGTGCGGGTTGCCGTCGAGCAGGCGGCGGAGCAGGTAATGCAGCACGTGTCGCGTGCGCTCGGCGCGGCGCCGTTCTGCACGGACCCGTGGTTCGCTCGCGCGATCGCCGATCTGCCCGTGTTTTTGCTGCAAAGCCATGCCGAGCGCGACGAGTGCGCACTCGGCCGGACGTTGCTCGACGACGAACCAGGCGAGACCTGGAACCTTGGCGTTCATCCTGGACGCGACTGAGGTTCGCACGCATGTCTTTCCCCGCCGCCTATTTCGACGATCTGTACCGACAGGACGACGACCCCTGGGACTATCGCGCGAGCTGGTATGAGCGCCGCAAGCGCCTGCTGACCATCGCGGCGCTGCCGCGCGAGCGCTATCGGTCGGGCTTCGAGCCGGCGTGTTCGAACGGGGAATTGTCGGCGCTGCTCGCGCAGCGTTGCGACAGCCTGTACGCGTGCGACATCAGCAACCATGCCGTGCGTTCTTGCACGCGAACGTCTTGCAGGCGTGCGCAACATCACCGTCGAGCAGCGCGCGATGCCGGACCAATGGCCCGACGCCAGCTTCGATCTGATCGTGATCGGCGAGTTGTGCTATTACCTGTCGCGCGAAGCGACGGCAGAACTTGCGCAGCGCGCGTGCGCGTCGTTGACAGCGGATGGCACGCTCGTCGCATGCCACTGGCGTCATCCGTTCGAAGGCAAGCTGCAAACCGCCGACGATGTACACGCGCGCTTCGATGCGCTGCCCACGCTGAACCGCCTCGTCCAACACGCGGAGCACGATCTGCTGCTGGACGTGTGGTCGAAAGATGGGTCTTCGGTTGCGCAATACGAGGGGCTCGCATGATCGGCATAGTGATCCCCGCGCACGACGAAGAGGCACTGCTTGCCGATTGCCTGCAGGCAGCGCGGATCGCCGCTACCCATCCAGAATTGCGTGGCGAACGGGTGAGAATCGTGGTTGCGCTCGATAGCTGCACGGACGGGTCCGAGTCGATTGCGCGCTGCTTCGACACGCATGCGTTGACGCTCGATGTGCGCAACGTCGGCAAGGCGCGGGCAGCGGGCGCGGCGACGCTGATCGAACAGGGCGTGCGCTGGCTCGCGTTCACCGATGCCGACAGCCGCGTCGCGCCGGACTGGCTGGTCGCGCAACTCGCGCTCGATGCGGAAGCGGTGTGCGGCCCCGTGCTCGTCGAAGACTGGCGCGAGCACGACGAACTGACCCGCGAAGCGTTTTATCGCGCTTACATGAATGCGGATGGGCACCGGCATATTCATGGCGCGAATCTCGGCGTGTCGGCGCGGGCCTATTGCCGCGTCGGCGGATTTCCGCCGCTCACGTGCAGCGAGGATGTGGCGCTGGTGGGGCTGCTCGTCGAGACGGGGGCGCGGATCGCGTGGAGCGCGGCGCCGCGTGTCGTCACGAGCGCGCGGATTGCGTCGAGAGTGCGGGGCGGGTTCGCGGATACGCTGATGGGGCTGGCGGCGCACGAATGATGCGCGCGACGGACGAGATCAGGCCGTCTCGTTAGCAGCCGTCCCGTAGTGCGCCAGAAACATATCCGCCGATGACTCGGCGATTGTCTTCTGTTCGTCCGTTGTCAGCGACGGCTGGCCCATCGTCACCTGCGGCCAGAACGCAAAGCCCTTCACGAGACCATGCAACTGCTGCGCGGCGAACGCCGGGTCCGGCGTATCGAGCCTGCCATCGGCGGCGGCTGCGCGTATCCACACCGTCAGTCCTTCCTCGCGTTCGCCGATGCGCGCCACCATGTCCCGCGCGCGTTCCGGCGAATGAATGCCCGCCGCGATCGCGACTCGCGCGAGCGACATGAACGCCTCGTCGTTCAACAGCCGCAGCTTCTGCGCGAGCAATTCGATCAGCTGAGGGCGCAACGGCTTGTCCGCGCGATAGCCGGGCGCATCGCCCGCCTTGCTGGCGTCCCATAGCTGCTGGAGGATCGCCGCGAACAGCGCCTCCTTGCTGGGAAAGTGGTTGTACACGGTGCGCTTCGACACGCTCGCGCGCGCGGCGATCCGGTCCATGCTGGTCGCGTCGAAACCGGCCGCGCGAAATTCGTCGATGGCCGCTTCGATGACGGCCGCGCGCTTGCGATCGGTCAGGCGGGGAGGGGTGGTGCTGTCGTCCATCCTTTAATTTTACACCGGTGGGTTTACTTTTCGAGATAATAAACTACACTGTGCAGTCTACCTTCTGTCTCGAGTGACGCTTCGCATGAAATCGATCATCGGCTCCATCAGTCAGGTTTTGGGATTCACGGCGGCGCAGCGCAGCCGGGCGTTGTCGAGCACGTCGCCGCAGCACAATGGCGAGCGCTTTCGCAACGTGAAGCCGCGCCCCGTCGAAGGGTTGGGCAAGACGTTGCGGATTGTGTGGAACGTGCTGCTCAACAAGCCTCGCGGCACCGAGCCGTCCGGCGCGCTACCCGTCGATGCGCTCACGCGCGCAGACCTGGATGCCGCGCCGGACCGGAGCCTTTTCCGTCTCGGCCATTCGACGATGCTGCTCAAGCTGCGCGGCCAGTTCTGGCTGACCGATCCGGTGTTTGCGGAGCGTGCGTCGCCGTTCAAACGGATGGGGCCGAAGCGTTTCCATGCGCCGCCGATTGCGCGTGATGCGTTGCCGCCGTTGCGCGGCGTGATTCTGTCGCACGATCACTACGATCATCTGGATCGCGAGACGGTGCTGGCGCTGGCCGAAACGACGGGCGTGTTTTTGACGCCGCTTGGGGTTGGGGACCGGCTGATCGAGTGGGGTGTCGATGCGTCGAAGGTGCGGCAGTTCGACTGGTGGCAGGGTGTCGAGATCGACGGTGTGCAGTTGACGGCGACGCCTGCGCAGCATTTCTCGGGGCGCAGTCTGTTCGACGGGAATAGCACGTTGTGGGCGTCGTGGGTGATTGTCGATGGTGATCTGCGGGTGTTTTTTAGTGGCGACACTGGGTATTTCGATGGCTTCAAGGCGATTGGCGAGCGGCTCGGGCCGTTTGACGTCACGTTGATGGAGACGGGCGCGTATGACGCGCAGTGGCCTTACGTGCATATGCAGCCTGACGATACGGTGCAGGCGCATGTCGATCTGCGGGGGCGCTGGCTTGTGCCGATTCATAACGGGACTTTCGATCTGGCGATGCATCGGTGGCAGGAGCCGTTCGAGCGTGTCGTGGGGCTTGCCGCTGCGCGCGGTATTGCGCTTTCGACTCCACGGATGGGGGAGAGGGTGGATCTGGGGGCGCCGCATCGCGGGGAGCGGTGGTGGCGGGATGTTGTCGAGGTTGGTGCTGATGCGCCTAAGGCGGCGCGGCGGGTTTTTTGTCGGGCTGCTGGCGTGGAGTGATTTTTTTTTCGTCTGCGACGCTGGTGTGGTGTGCTTGTGTTTTCGCTGGCATCCGCGATTTGTTATCTAGCTTCACGCGTTGCCCCTGTGCGGGGCGGCACCTACTTTTCTTTGCCGCCGCAAAGAAAAGTAGGCAAAAGAAAGCGGCTAACACCGCCAATTCTTCTTCCTGCCTGAGGGCCCCCGAAGGTTCTTACGCTTCACACGGCAACCACGTGACCCACGTTCGTTGCCAGCGCTCTTGCGGTGCGCCTCACCCGCTTCGCGCGCCCGCGTCGCAGCACGCCGTCCCAGATATTCCACGGCCGCCCAGGTGGCAAACTGTGTGTAGGCCGTAGTGCCTCGCACGCTTCACTTCGGACCGATAGCGCACGCTTGCCACCATGTAAGAGCGCGACGCTATACGCCGCGACAACCTACACACAGTTTGCCACCTGGGCGGCCCATACCATTCGCTGCCGCTTGCCCGTGCAAATGCATTCGAAGCGGGTGATGCGTTTATTCAAAGCGTTGGCAACACGCGCCAACAGAGCCGTTGTTGTGTGAAGCGTAAGACCCTTTGGGGGCCCTCAGGCAAGAAGAAATGTTGGCGGTGTGAGCCGCTTTCTTTTGCCTAGGAATCTCTGCAAAAGGTCCTGGCATTGCCGTGAGGGTTGACTATCCTGGAAGCAGGATAGTTAAAGGAGTTGCGTGATGACACAGCTTGGTCTTGGCCTGGATCTGTCAACGAAGCGTACCCGCAAGCGCGAGTTTCTCGACGAGATGACTCGCGTGGTGCCGTGGCAGAAACTGATCGCGCTCATCGAGCCACACTATCCCAAAGGCAAGACCGGGCGGCCACCGTTTCCGATCCAGACGATGCTGCGCATTCACTTCCTGCAGCAGTGGTTCAGTCTCTCGGACCCGGCCATGGAGGAGGCGCTACACGACATCCCGCTGTATCGGGAGTTCGCGCTGCTGGGCACGGGCATGACGCGGCTGCCAGACGAAAGCACGATCCTGCGGTTCCGCCACCTGCTTGAGGCCCATGAACTGTCGGCCAGAATACTGGCGACGGTCAACGAGATCCTGCAGGCGAAAGGCCTGATGCTCAAGGTGGGCTCAGCGGTCGATGCGACGCTGATTTCGGCACCCAATTCGACGAAGAAGCCCGGCACGCGAGACCCGGAGATGCGTCAGACGCAAAAAGGCGGCAGCTGGTACTTCGGCATGAAGGCACATATCGGAGTCGATGTGGAGTCGGGGCTGGTGCATACCGTGAAGTGCACGCCGGCGAACGTTCATGACATCACGGTGGCGCATGAACTGTTGCATGGCAAAGAGAAGGTTACGTTTGCCGATGCGGGCTATGTGGGCATCGAGAAGCGAGGCGAAACGGGTACGGTCCAGTGGTACGTCGCGATGAGACCGGGCAAGCGAAACAAGCTGGACAAGAAAAAGCGGCTGGACAGGATCTACAACAAGATCGAGCGGCTCAAGGCGGGCGTGAGAGCGAAGGTGGAGCACCCGTTTCGCGTACTGAAATGCCAGTTTGGATATCTGAAGGCGAGGTATCGGGGGCTGGCAAAGAACACGGCGCAGATCGAAACGCAGTTCGCGCTGGCCAATCTCTGGATGGCGCGCAAGATGCTGTGAAGCGGTGCAACGAAGGAAGAAAATGCGCCGCATGAGCACAGCGCCAACCAGCAAAAATGCGACTGATAGCGACTCAACAACGTGCGGATGACGACACGATCTTCAATCTAGGTGTTCGGTTAGAAGTCCAACGAAAAAAACGGGTTATTCAGACCTTCCCCTACTTTTCTTTGCGGCGGCAAAGAAAAGTAGGTGCCGCCCCGCACAGGGGCGACGCCTGAAGCAGGCTAACGAATCGCGGATGCCAGCGCAAAGGCCCAAAAAACCAAACCGGATGCCAGCGCAAAGGCATAAACCCGGACCAGCGTCGCAGACAAAAACCCAAAAACCCACCTGCATGACAAAAAAATCCGCGCTAAGGTATGACCTTGCCATTCAACCAAGCGCCGCAACAAAACAAACCTGGAACCCAAAAGCGATGACCGAACCCACCCAGTTCTGGATGATCGAAGGCGCGCCGACGCCCGTCGGCCCATTTTCCCATGCGACGGAATCAGGCGGCTGGGTCTTCATCACGGGCCAGATGCCCACATCCCCGGACGACGACACAGCCCCCCTGCCCGAGGGCGTCGCCGCGCAAACCAAACGCGTCATGGACAATCTCGTGCTGGTGCTCAAGGGCATGGGGCTCGGCCTCGAACACGTCGTGTCGGCACGCATCTTCCTCACTGAATTCAAACGCGACTAAGCAACGATGAACGCCGTCTACGCCGCGCATTTCCCGCCGGGACGGCTGCCCGCGCGCACCTGCGTCGGCGTAACAGGTCTCGCGCGCGACGCGCTAGTCGAGATCGACTTCATCGCGCGCCGTCCTGGCTGACGCAAAGTCGATGCGTTCCCATCGACCATCCGCGCGCCGCGACTTCCTGCAACGCGCGCTCATGCTGCCCCTCGCGATGTCCATCCCATCCCTCGGCGCCGCCCAGCAAAAACCGCTCCCCCGCATGGAACGCCGCGCGATCCCATCTACTAGCGAACCGTTGCCCGTCGTTGGCTGCGGCACGTGGCGCACCTTCGACGTCGGCGATGATCCGAACGGCCAGGCACGGCTCGCCGAAGTGCTGAAAGTGCTGTTCGCAGCGGGCGGCTCGACGATCGACTCATCCCCGATGTACGGTTCGTCCGAAGCCGTCGCGGGTACGCTGCTCACGCGGCTCGACGCGCACGACAAGGCGTTCGTCGCGACCAAGGTGTGGACGCAAGGCAAAGCCGCAGGCATCGCGCAGATGGAAGAGTCGATGCGTCGCCTGCAACAACCGAAGATCGACCTGATGCAGGTCCACAACCTCGTCGACTGGCGCACGCAACTCGCCACGCTGCGCGACTGGAAAGCGCGCGGGCGCATTCGCTATATCGGCATTACGCACTACACGTCAGGCGCGTTCGATGAAGTTGCCAGTGTGATGCGCAGCGAGAAGCCCGACTTCGTGCAGATCAACTACGCCGCCGACGATCGCGACGCCGAGCAGCGCATTCTGCCGCTCGCGCGCGATCTCAGCGTCGGTGTCGTGATCAATCAGCCGTTCGGCGGCGGCGGGTTGCTGTCGCGCGTCGGCAAGATGCCGCTGCCCGCGTGGGCCGCCGACATCGGCTGCACGACGTGGGCGCAACTGCTGCTGAAATTCGTGCTCGCGCAACCGTCCGTCACCGTCGTGATTCCCGGCACGGGACGCCCCGAGTACATGGCCGATAACGTGCAGGCGGGCGTCGGCCCATACCCTGACAAGGCGATGTGCAAGCGGATCGTCGAGGCCGTGGGCGGGTAAGAGACAACACAGCAACAACGCCGCGCGCGCCCACTTCGCAGGCCGCGCGGCGCGACACCATCATGAAGCCGACGCCTTCAGCAACACGGGATCGTTGCGATAGACATCCGGGAACATCTTCTTCAGATAATCGATCTTCGGCAGATCGTTGATCGCGATGTATGGCGAGTCCGGATGCAGCACCAGATAATTCTGGTGGTACTGCTCGGCAGGATAAAAGCCTTTGAAGTCCTCGATCTTCGTAACGATCGGCGCAGAAAATACCTTCGCGCCGTTCAACTGCGCGATATAAGCCTGCGCGATGCCGCGCTGCTCGGCATTCTGCGGAAACACCACCGACCGATACTGCGTGCCGTGATCCGGACCCTGGTAGTTCAACTGGGTCGGATTGTGCGCGACCGAGAAGAAAATCTGCAGCAGCCGGCCATATGTGATCTGCGTCGGGTCATACGTGATCTGCACCGACTCCGCGTGCCCCGTGTCGCCGCCGCTCACGGTCTCGTACTGCGCAGTGTTCGCCGCGCCGCCCGCGTAGCCCGACGCAACCTGCTTCACGCCCTTGACGTGCTCGTACACGCCCTGAACGCCCCAGAAGCAGCCGCCCGCGAAGACGGCCGTTTCCGTGTGCACGCTGCCTGCTTTTTCGTCCTGCGCGGGCGGCGGAATCCGGACCGCCTGTTCCGCCGAAGCAACGTGTTGCCACGCAAGGGCGCCCGCGCCGATGGCGACGCACGCCGCGATCCTGCCTGCCGACGTGCGGCTCCAGCCCAATGCGCTTGCGATGAGTTTCTTGTTCACGGTGATAGTCCTCGATTAACAGGGTGATGTGCAGTCAGTCCGGATCTCATTAGCCGAAGGTGAACGCGTACGCCTCGACACCCGGATCGAGAAACTCGATCGCAAAGGTGTGGTCGGCTACGTCGCCCGTCTGACGCACGAGCTGATAGAGACGCTGTTCCGTCACGACGCCTGTGCCGTCGGCGCTCACGTCGGTGCCGCGCGCATCGCCGGGCGTCGCGCCGTCGATCGTCACGCGAAAATGCACCGGCTTGCCGGCCGCGCCCGGCCCGAGCACCAGATGCAGGTCGCGCGCATGGAAGCGATAGACGATGCGGCCGTTGGGCGCGGCAAGCGTCGCGTGCTCGGCGCCCACTTTCCACGTACCCGCGAGTCCCCAGTCATTGACGTCGGGGCTCGACGGCGCCGCATAGGTGTGCGCGCGGTTCTCGGCTTCGCCGCCCGGCGACGCGAAGTTCTCGGCACGCGCATAGCCGATGTAAGTTTCCGGCGACATCATGTCGTTGCCGTCGGCGGCCGCCTCGACGCCTTTCGCGCGCTGCGTGAGACCCGTCGCCACCTGAGCCGCTTCGGGATGACCGGCTTCCGCCAGCAGTTGCTGGATTACCTTCTCCGACTGTTCGTACTCGCCTTCGCCGAAGTGGTGATGACGCACGCGACCCTGCGCATCGACGAAATAGTGGGCCGGCCAGTACTGGTTGCCGAACGCGCGCCAGATTGCGTAGTTGTTGTCGATAGCGACGGGGTAATCGACGCCGAGATCGTGCGTGGCCTTCTTCACATTGTCGATATTGCGCTCGAATGCGAACTCTGGCGCATGCACGCCAATCACGACGAGCCCCATGTCGCGGTACTTCTGCGACCACGCTTTCACGTACGGCAGCGTGCGCAGGCAGTTGATGCACGAATAGGTCCAAAAGTCGACCAGTACGACCTTGCCCTTCAACTGCGCATTCGTGAGCGGCGGCGAGTTCAGCCATTGCACGGCGCCCGTCAGCGACGGCAGCGTGCCTTCGTCGGGCAGCGGCGCGGCGGCAGCCGATGCGCGCATCATCGTGCCGGCGGGCGGCGTGGCATCGGCGGAGGCAGGTTGCGTGTCGGCGGCCTTCATCATGGCGGGGCCATCCGTTTGCACATTCGCCGACATCATCGCGTCGCTGGCCGGTTTGCGCGGCGACAGGCTGTCCACAAGGTGCTGCTCGATGCCGCTCGTCGCCACCGTCGATACCTTCGTCAGTACGCCCGTGTCGAGGCCGAGCGCGATGGCCACGACGCCGCACAGCATCGCCGCGCCGATTCCGCGCCGCACCCATTCGCCCGCGCCGAGCGAGCGCTTCATCGCCGTGAAGACCCGTCCGCCGATCAACAGCGCAATGGCAAGCGAGGTCGCCGCGCCCGCCGCATACGCGAGCAGCAGCAAGGTCGTGCCGACGCTTGCGCCGCGCAGCGCGGCGCCCGTCAGCACGAGGCCGAGGATCGGGCCCGCGCAGGGCGCCCACAACAGGCCCGTCGCGATGCCGAGCAGAAACGACGAGCCGATGCGCGGCTTCGCGCCGTCCGCCTGCGCAAGCTCGGACAGCCGGTTGCCCGCGCTGACGAGCGGGTGCATCAGGCGGTCGGCGAGACGCGGCAGCAGCAGCGTGAGGCCGAACACGCCGAGCAGCACGATCGCGATCCAGCGGCCGTACTGGTTGGCCTGCGTGACCCAGCCACCGCCGACGGCCGCCAGCGTCGCGACGAGCGCGAAGGTGAGCGCCATGCCGCCGAGCAGCGGCAAGCCGGAGCGCACGAACGGCTGGTCGGCGCGCGCGAAGACGAAGGGGAGCACGGGCAGAATGCACGGACTCAGGATCGTGAGCGCGCCGCCGAGGTAAGCGAGGACAATGAGTAACATGATCGTTGGGATGGTTGATCGTGCGAAATGAGGCGATGAAAAAAGATGTCAGGCGGCGCGCGGCGTGAAGGTCATCGCGAGCCCGTTCATGCAGTAGCGCAGGCCCGTTGGCTTCGGGCCGTCGTCGAACACGTGCCCCAGATGCCCGCCGCAGCGCCCGCAATGCACTTCCGTGCGCACCATGCCCCACGAGCCGTCCTCGCGCGTCGCGACGGCATGATCGAGCGGCGCCCAGAAGCTCGGCCAGCCCGTGTGGCTGTCGAACTTCGTGCTCGACGAAAACAGTTCGCGGCTGCAACCCGCGCAGGCGAACACGCCGCTGCGATGCTCGTCGTTCAGCGGGCTGCTGAACGGGCGCTCGGTGCCTTCCTCGCGCAGCACGTGGTATTGCGCGGGCGTGAGCTGCGCGCGCCATTGCGCATCGGTGCGCGTGACTTCGAAGCGGGCGGGTGCACCGCCTGCTGCGTCCTTCGCGTCCGCTGCACCCGGCGCGCCCGCTGCGAACGCCCGCCAGTGCGTGAGCGCAGCCAGCGCGGCGAGCGCGCTGCCACCCGATAACAGGAACCGCCTGCGGCTTTTCATCGTGTGCTCCTTGGTGCGACTCGATTGAATATGGCGTAGCGTAAGTCCGCTGTGATATCCGGGTCCTCACGAAAACTTAAATTAATTGTGATAACCCGGCGGCCGAAAATTCTGCACAATGTCAGTGCTGTAAACGTTGTATGGCAACGTTTAATCCCTGCATTCAATCCCTCGTTCATTCAACCAACCCGATGGACCATCCGAAGCGCGTACTGATTGTCGAAGACGATGTCGACATAGCGAATGTGCTGAGCCTGCACCTGCGGGACGAACGCTACGAGGTCGTCCATAGCGCCGACGGCAACGAAGGGCTGCGGTTGCTGGAGCAGGGCAACTGGGACGCGCTGATCCTCGACCTGATGCTGCCGGGCGTGGATGGCCTGGAGATTTGCCGGCGTGCCCGCGCGATGGCGCGCTATACGCCCATCATCATCACCAGCGCGCGTTCGAGCGAAGTGCACCGCATTCTTGGGCTGGAACTCGGCGCGGACGACTATCTCGCCAAGCCTTTTTCCGTGCTCGAACTGGTCGCGCGCGTGAAGGCGCTGTTGCGACGCGTCGATGCGATGGCGAAAGACGCGCGGATGGAAGCGGGCAGCTTGAACCTCGCCGGGCTGTTCATCGATCCGCTCACGCGCGAGGCGAGCGTCGACGGCAAGCGGATCGAACTGACGCCGCGCGAATTCGATCTGCTGTACTTCTTCGCGAGCCGTCCGGGCAAAGTGTTCTCGCGCATGGATCTGCTGAACGCCGTGTGGGGCTATCAGCACGAAGGCTACGAGCACACCGTGAACACGCACATCAACCGGCTGCGCGCGAAGATCGAGGCCGACCCCGCGCAGCCCACGCGCATCCTGACGGTGTGGGGACGCGGCTACAAGTTCGTCGCCGATCCTGCGGCGCACGAAGGAGACGCGTCGTGAATCTGTCGTTGACACAGCGGCTGTCGCTGGTGTTTTCCATCTTGCTGCTCGCGTGCTGCGGCGCGTCGGCGTGGCTGCAAATACGTTCGAGCGATCTGCACGAAAAGGAAGTGATCCAGAGCCTGTCGCGCGATCTCGCCTCGCATATCGCGCACAGTCCGGCGCTATCGGACGACAGCAACGACGGCTCGCGCAAGGAAGCGTTGCGTGAGATTTTCGGGCAGTTGATGGTGGTCAATCCGAGCGTCGAGGTGTATCTGCTCGATCAGAATGGCCATATCGAAGGCGACGATGCGCCCGCCGGACACCTGAAGCGGATGCAGGTCGACGTGCGGCCGGTGCGCGAGTTCATCGCCGGCGATCCGCTGCCGATACTCGGCGACGACCCGCGCAGCGTCGACGGCCGCAAGGTGTTCAGCGCCGCGTTGCTGCCGCATGCGAGCGACCGGCCACCCGAATACCTGTATGTCGTGCTGCAAGGTGAGGCGCACGATGCGCTCGCGGCGCGTGTCGCGGCCAGCTCGGTGTTGCGCACGACGTTGTGGTCGATGGCCGTCGTCGCGCTGCTCGGTCTGGTGGCGGGGCTGATGGCGTTCGGGCTGATCACACGGCCGCTGCGACGTCTCACTGACGCGATGCGCAAGTTCGATGCGAACGGCGAGCCGGATTTGCAGCCCGATATGCAGCCGTCGATTGCCAACGCGGCGCGCCCATCGTCTTCGAATTCGCGCGACGAAATCGCGACGCTCGAATCGACGTTCGCGCAGATGGCCGAGCGCATCGGTCAGCAATGGCGCGCATTGACGCGGCAGGACCAGGAGCGACGCGAACTGGTGGCGAACATTTCACACGATCTGCGCACGCCGCTGACTTCGCTGCATGGCTACCTGGAAACGCTGTCGATGAAGTCGGACACGCTGAGCGACGCCGAGCGAAAACGATACCTGGCTATCGCGCTTGGGCAGAGCGTGAAGGTCGGCAGGCTTGCGCAGTCGCTGTTCGAACTCGCGCGGCTGGAGCACGGAAACGTGCAGCTTGCGCTTGAGGATTTCTCGCTGGTCGATCTGTTGCAGGACGTGTTTCAGAAGTTCGAGCTGTCGGCCGAAGCGCGGCATATCGCGCTGCGCGCGGACATTCCGCCGCGTTTGCCGAACGTGACGGCGGACCTTGGCATGATCGAGCGCGTGCTGACCAATCTGCTCGATAATGCGATCCGTCATACGCCGGATGCGGGCGCCGTCGATGTTGATCTTGCGGTGCGCGACGGTAAGGTGTCGGTGACGGTGAGCGATACAGGGCCGGGCATGTCGGAGGAGGTGCGGGCGGGCCTGTTCCAGCGCGCGTTCACGTCGGGCGGCGCGCATCGCGGTGGGCTGGGGCTGCTGATCGTGCAGCGCATGTTGCAGTTGCATGATAGCCAGATACGGCTTGTTGAGCGGGATGGCGCGGGGACCGCGTTTTGCTTTGAATTGCATCCGGCGGGTAGTGTGCAGAAGGGGGGACGCGCGGTGGCGTCCATGCAGTAGATTTTGCACGCAGGGGTTCGTGCGGTTTGGGTTTTTGGTTTTTTGGTTTTTCTGCGTTTGCGTTGGCATCCGCGAGGCGCTTGGTGTTTATGCCGCTGCGTTGGCATCCGCGATTTGTTAGCGTGCTTCACGCGTCGCCCGTGTGCTTTTGGCTTTGCGCTGGCATCCGCGTTTTGTTAGCTTGCTTCAAGCGTCGCCCCTGTGCGGGGCGACGCGTGAACAGCAAACACCGTAGCGCGGATGCCAGCGCAAACACAAGCAAACCAAAACCAAACCAAACCAAAACCAAGCCAAAACCAAACCGCCCAGGCCGCACAGGTTCAAAAGCGGATGCCAGCGCAATGGCATAAAAGCCCTTCCCAGCAAGTACATAAAACCCCTACAAAACAAGCCGAATCCAAACACCAGTTTGAAACGCACGAAAAATTGAAGTGCGCCCCACGCACCTTACCTTCGGTAATTTTCTGAAACGCTGTTTGAAAACTTCGACCACGCCAATCGTTAAAGAAGCGGCCATGCAGGCCGTTATCTGCAGTTAGACCACAACAGGGTATATTTTGACGCGCGCGATTCCGCTAGACTGCTGTTCCTTCTCCCGAAGAAAAGCGTCGCGCGTCTCTCGCACGCGACCGAATGCCGTTTCCCTCGTGTGTGGCGGCCGCATCACCGCCATCGAGCCGATGCCGCCCCTGGTGTGCGCTTTGAAGTGCATTGAAGTCGGATCGCAATAAGGACAGACGAAATGCGGTGGTGCTACTCAAATGCATGTGTCCGGCGGCAGGGCACGCCTGCCCGCATCGCGCGTGCGGCCGTCCGTTCAAATCGTTTGCTTGACTCAGTCATCCTTTTTATCGGCTGCTGCATGCTGATCGCGAATGCGTCAGCGGCCGAGAACGTGCTGCGCGTGCTCGCATGGCCGGGCTATGCCGATCCCGACGTCGTCAAAGGTTTCGAGAGCCGCTATCACGCGAAAGTCGAAGTCACGCTGATCGACTCCGATGAAGCGCTGTGGGACAAGATGCATCAGGGCAAGGCACCGCAGTTCGACGTGCTCGCGGCGAATACGGCTGAAATCCAGCGCTACGCGCACGACAATCTGCTCGCGCCGCTCGATCTCGACAGTCTGCCGAACACGAAACGGCAGTTGCCGCGCTTTCGCGCCTTGTCGTCGATCGACGGACTGACGAAGCAAGGCGCCGTCTACGCCATTCCGTTCACCTATTCGACGATGGGCCTCATCTACGACCGCAAGCAGGTGAGCGTCCCACCCCATTCGATGAACGAACTGTGGAATCCGCGCTATCGCGGCAAGGTACTCGACTACAACAGCGCGCAGCACAATTTCTCTTTCACGGCGCTCGCGCTCGGCTACCCGAATCCGTTTCAGCTGAACAGTGCACAGATGCAGACCATCACGCGCAAGCTGATCGATCTGCGGCGCAATCTGCTGACCTACTACAACCTGCCGGAAGAGGCCGCTGCGTTCTTCGTGCAGCACAAGGTCGCGCTGATGTTTGGCAACTACGGCACGCAGCAACTCGAAATGCTGCGCCGCGCGGGCGCCGACGTCGGCTACGTGATTCCCGACGAAGGCGTGCTCGCATGGCTCGACTGCTGGTCGATGACGAGCGCGGCGGCGAACCGGCCGCTCGCGCTCGCATGGATCAACTACATGCTGGAGCCGGACGTCAGCCGGCTGCTGACGCAGCGCCAGGGTCTAGCCAACACGCTCACCGAGCCGCCTGAAAACACGGACAAGAGCTACATCCTCTGGACCGAGCCCGTCGAGAACATCGACAAACGCGAGGCCCTGTGGAGCCGCATCGTCTCGGGCGACCGCCCGGAGCGTTTCTGATGATGCGCCCCGGGCTCACCTTCAAGCTCTCGGTGCTGCTTGCGCTGATCGGCGTGCTCGCGTCCGGCACGACGGGCTATTACGCGTATCGCGCGAACCGCACCATGCTCGTGCACGAAGCGGAGCGCAGCCTGCTGACGTCGACGGAACTGCTCGGCCAGCGCTTCACGATGGCGATCAACGACATCGCCGCAGACGCCCTGGTGCTGTCGACGATGCCGTCGGCCGCGACCGTCGCGCTCAACGACGACGGCAGGTCCGTCGACAACCCGACGCGCGACCGGCTCGCGCAGGTGTTCGCGAGCTTTATCGCGCAGCATCCCGAGTATCTGCAGGTGAGGCTCATCGCGCGCAACCACTATGGGCTGGAGCTGATCCGTATCGACCGTGAATCGGGCGGGCAGTGCGCGTGCAGGAAAGCGCGCTGCAGGAGAAAGGGCAGTTCGCGTACGTGTTCGATACGCTCGCGCTGCTGCCGGGACGCGTCTACATTTCCCCCATTGCCGTCAATCACGAGCACGGCGCGCATGCGGCCGAAGGCAAGCCGACGCTGCGGGTCGGCACGCCCGTCGCCAACGCGCGCGGCGACGTGGTCGGCGTGGTCGTGATCGACGTCGATCTCGCGAGCCTGTTGCGGCTCTCGCAAGCCGATCTCCCCGCCGACTATCAGGTCTATCTCGCCAACGAGTGGGGCGATTTTCTCGTGCATCCCGACCCGTCGCTGACGTTCGGCTTCGACAAGGGCCGGCGCGTGTTCATGCAGGAAAGCTTCACGGCGACGAAACCACTGTTCGAGCAGTCGACCCAGCCCGTGCTGCTGAATGGCCTCACGCAATCGAACGAAGCGGCGGGCCACGTATTCTCGTTCGTGCGCCGGCCGTTCGGCGAGTCGCAGGGCAACCGCTTCATCGTGATCGGGCTCGGGAAGCCGCTGCACGACGTGCTCGTCGGCGCGAACATGCTCGGCAACAGCATCGTGCGGATGGTGCTGACTTTCAGTGCGTTCGCGATCCTGCTCGCCATTCTGTTCGCCCGCGCGTTGACGCGACCGCTGCATATTCTCGCGGACGCCGCCACGCACTTTTTCTCGGACCACGCGGTGGACGCGTTGCCACTCAAACGCACCGATGAAATCGGCGTGCTCGCGCGCTGCTTCGACCGCATGCGCCGCGAGATCCGCGTGCAGATGGACGAACTGCGCAGCAAGCAGCACGAGCTCACACATCTCGCGAGCCACGACGGACTGACGGGACTGCCGAACCGGATGCTCTTCATGCAGAAGCTGGAGGAAGCCATCGACCGGGCGCGGGTCAGCAGCGAGCGCCTTGCCGTGCTGTTCATCGACCTGAACCGCTTCAAGCAGATCAACGATCAATACGGCCATTCCGTCGGCGACGACGTGCTCGCGGTCGTCGCGCGCCGTTTGCAGGAGGTGCTGCATAGCGGCGACATCGTCGCGCGCCTGGGCGGCGATGAGTTCATCGTGCTCGTCAAGGGCGAGCGTTCCGCCGATGCGGCGCCCACGATCGCCGCGCGCATCGTGCGAACGCTCGACGACGAGCTGACGATCGACGACCAGCCGATGGCCGTGGGCGCGAGCATCGGCATCAGCCAGTTCCGGCGGACGGCGATTCCGCCGAAGCGCTGCTGCTCAACGCGGATGCCGCGATGTACGCGGCGAAGTCGGGCGGCTCGGGTGCGTGGCTGTCGTATGGCGAACTGATCGACATGCGGCGCGCGCGCGCCGAACGCGGCAAGCAGCGCCGACGCGAGCGCGAATCCGAAAAGGTCGAGCCCGCCGACGACGGCACCGACGTCATTGCATAAGGGCTGCACAGACGCATCGTGTTTTCGCTTTCCACGCGGCATGGTTCTTGCAAAACGCTTGCATGTCAAAGCGGAAAGGAGAACCCGATGACCTTGGCCATTTACCTGATCGGCTGGCTGATTTTCATTGGCGGCGTGTCGTGGGCCCTCGTCACCATGCACATTGCGCAGCATTACGTCTTGATCGTCGCCGTCATTCTGCTCGGCATCGGCGTCGTCACCGGCGCGACCCGCGCGCGTGGACGCGACCGCTCTTCATAGCGCTTCATCGCACGCACGCAGGTCACGGCGCAGGCATTTTTTTCACGTCGCCGTGACCCGCCGTAACGCGGGTTGTGACGCGGGTTGTGACATTTCCCGACATAGTTTTTGAACTGACCTGAAGGGCAGTTTCTTCTACGATTCATTCCGTCGCCACACTGCAAACGCGAAGTGGCCCGAACCGTGAAGGACACTGCCGTGAAAACCCGCTCGCCCATCTTCTCTTCGTTGTCTGGTCTGCTGAATCGTTCGACGGCATCCGCTGCGCGCGGCTTTTCGGGCGGCATGTCGCGCCGCATCGCGCTGGCGGCGGCAGCGACGGTGATCGGCGCTAGCGCGTCGCTCGTCAGCGTGCCCGCATGGGCCGGCTGGTACGGCCACGGCACCGCGTACACGTCGCGTGGCGAATACAACGGCGCGCACGGCGGCTACTGCAGCGGCGGCACCTGCAATCACGCAGGCGGCGTGGCCGGCCCCTACGGCGGCGTCGCGAGTAACTCGGGCAGCGTCACACGCACGTCGCCGGGCCAGTTCTCCAACTCGGGCACGGCGTACGGACCGAACGGCCGCTCGGTCCAGCATTCCGGCGACACCAGCTGCGCCAGCGGCACCTGCTCGCATACGGGCACGATGACGGGCTCTGACGGCAAGACGGCATCGACGTCGGGTGAAGTGACGCGCAACGGCGCCGGCCAATACTCGTCGTCGGGAACGGTGACGGGCGGAAACGGCAACAGCTACAACCACTCGGCATCGACGAACTGCAGCGGCTGGACATGCTCGCGCTCGGGCACCGTGACGGGCAGCAACGGCGGCACGGTTTCGCACTCGGGCAGCGCGACGAGTGTTGCTCCTGGCGTGGTCGTCACGTCGGGCAGCGCGACGGGAACGCACGGCAACACCGTGACGACGAGCGGCACGGTCGTGCACGGCGGCGTCGTCACGACGGGCGGCACGGCTGTGGTAACGGGCACGACGACGGTCGGCGCGGCTGTCGTGGTGCCGCCGCCCGTGATCGTCCCGCCGCCGCCCGCTGTGGTCGTCGCCGCGCCCGTGCCTGCGCCCGTCGTCGTGGCTCCGCCGCCGCCCGCTGTAGTGGTCGCGCCGGCTCCCGTCGTCGTGCCGCCGCCGCCCGCACGTGTCGTGGTCGTGGCTCCGCCGCCGCCCCCGCATGTCGTCTATGTCGCACCGAAGCCGCGTCCCGCCGTCTGGATTCCGGGACACTGGATCGGCCGCGTGTGGATTCCGGCGCACTGGGCGTAAATGAACAAGGCAGACGTACAAACACAAACGGCGCGTGAAGCGCCGTTTGTGTTTTGGGTGTGACGTGAAAGTGGAAGCTCAGCCCGGCTTCATGCCGGGCCCAACCGTCACGGCTGGATCGACAGGCACGGGTTCCGCGACCACGTTGGCAGGCACGAGCGGCTTGCTGCGAAAACGCGAGCGAATGCGCCGGCGCATCGGCTCTTCGAAATACGTGAACACGATGACGCTGAACAGCAGCGTGAACGTGAGTGGAATCCAGCCGTTGCTCGCGCGAAAACCCACGAGCCACGCGAGATACGCAAGCGGCACGTGAATCAGGAAGAGCGCATAGCTCGCTTCGCCGAAGCGCACGAGCCAGCGCTGATTCAGCAGGCCGATCACGGGCCGCTCGAGCAGCGCAAGGCCGAGAATCAAGGTCGCGAAGAACGGGCTTTGCGGATAGAACACGGGCGTCGTAGGCTGCCACAGCGCGAGCACGATCAGCACGACGACGGAACCCGACACCAGCGCGATGCCGCGCTTGTGCATCGACACGCCGCGCGTGCGCAAGCTCTGGAATGCGAGCGCCGCGCCGATGCCAAGCATGAATTCGGCGATCCGGCACAGCGGCAGCGCGCCCGCAAGAAAGTGACTGCGCGAGACGGGGAACGCGGCCATGATGAACAGGATCATCAGGCCCTGCGCGATCCAGATGCCGACCAGCGTGGCGGCCAGCGTCGATGCGCGCATCTTCACGAAGCGCGCGAGGATAAACGGAAAGAGCGCGTAGAAAAACGCCTCGCACGACACGCTCGAAGCCGGACCATTCCACGGCTGATTGATCGCGGCGAACGGGAACCAGGCGGTGATCAGGAACACCTGGCAAATGAAGCTCACCACCAGTGAAAGATTGATCGACGTCTTCAGCGCGAACCACTTGAGGAACAGCACATCGTTGTGCGAGATGACCAGATACGCGGTCGTGACGGATGCAATGGCGAGCGCGAACAGGATGTTCGGATAAATGCGTGCGACGCGCGCGACGTAAAAATTATGCGGGCTTTGCGTCGCGAGTTCATCGCGATACGTGTACGTGAGGATGAAGCCCGAGAGCACGAAGAAGAGGGAAACAGCCGAGCGCCCGCCATCGACGAAATCGAAGAACGGAACGGGCGTATTGAGCAGATCGAGTTCGCGGTAATGCGACAGGACGACAGTCAGCGCCGCAAGAAAGCGGATGCTCGTCAGCGCAGGAACGATGCCGTTGGCCTGAGTGGTCGTCGCTCGCATTGGGCTCTCATTCTTAAAAGGATGCGCCAAAAGTTTCCGCATCGACAGTTCAGTTTAACGGTCTGCCATCACCTTCTTTCCGGTTCAACCCTTAGGTGTCGGAAAACACCGAGACATTGGCCGAGCAATCCCCGTTGCGCGTTGTGTACCGGCACCGATTGATTGTCACGACACGTGAAACGCGACCCGGTCGTGACCGTATTGCAATGCGCTTTGCATGGCGATTTCGGACTGGCTTTGTCCGATCCAGACAAACCCTGATTGCTGCGCCGAAAGGGCCGCTGATATCGTGCGCAGGTCATGTGGAAGCGCTTCCACTCGAGTTTCGAATCTGTCGACCGATTCGTTTCGAAGGCGCATCAACCATTCAACGAGAGGAGGTTCCGTGGCATACGATGCAGTGGCACCCGGCAGTCAGCAAAGCGATCCGTTCACGCCGTCCGCCGGCTCCGTGCTCTGGCGCAAGGACTTTCTGCTCGGCGCGGCAACGGCCTCGTATCAGATCGAAGGCGCCGTCAACGAGGATGGCCGCCTGCCGTCCATCTGGGATACGTTCTCCGCGACGCCGGGCAAGGTGCTCGCGGGCGACACGGGCGCCGTGGCCTGCGATCACTATCACCGCTGGGAAAGCGATCTCGACTTGCTCTCGGGGCTCAACTTCGAGGCGTACCGGCTGTCGGTTGCGTGGCCGCGCGTGATGGACGAAGCGGGGCGCCCGAACGCAAAGGGCCTCGATTTCTACAAGCGGCTGCTCGGCAGGCTGAAGGACAAGGGCTTGCAGACTTTCGTCACGCTATATCACTGGGACTTGCCACAGCACCTGGAAGATCGCGGCGGCTGGCTCAACCGTGAGACCGCCTATCGTTTCGCCGACTACGCGGACCTGATGAGCCGCGAACTGTCGGGCCACGTCGACGCGTGGATGACGCTCAACGAGCCGTGGTGTTCGGCCTTCCTCGGCTACGGCAATGGCCATCATGCGCCCGGTCTTGCGAACATCCGCTATGCGACGCAGGCGATGCATCATCTGCTGCTCGCGCATGGACTCGCGACGCAGGTATTGCGCGCGAACGATCCGTCGTCGATGAAAGGCATCGTGGCGAACGTGGGGCGCGGTACGGCCGCAACGCAGAGCGAAGCGGACCAGCGCGCCGCGCATCTGTTCGAAGTGCAGCACAATGCGTGGATTCTCGACCCGCTTCTGAAGGGTGAGTATCCGGTCGATCTATGGGAACTGTGGCCGGGCGCCGAGCCGCTCGTGCTCGAAGGCGATCTGCAAACCATCGCGGCGCCGCTCGATTTTCTCGGCATCAACTATTATTTCCGCACCAATGTGAAGAGCGATGGCGCGCACGGCTTCGTCGACGCGCCGCTGGCCGATGTCGAACGCACGCAGATGGGCTGGGAAGTCCATCCGGACGGGCTGCGAGACCTGCTGACGGGATTTCACGGTACGTATCCGAACCTGCCGCCCATCTACATCACCGAGAATGGCATGGCCTCGGACGACAAGGTGGAGAACGGCCGTGTCGAGGACCCGCAGCGCATCGCGTTCCTCAAGCGGCATCTGGCCGCCGTCGATCAGGCCGTGAAGCAGGGCGTCGATATTCGCGGCTACTTCGTCTGGTCGCTGCTGGATAACTTCGAATGGGCGTTCGGTTACGAGCGGCGCTTCGGCGTCGTGCATGTCGATTACGGCACGCAGCAGCGCACCGTCAAACGCAGCGGCGAACTGATCGCGAAGTTCATCGAGGCGCGCAAACAGCAGCGCTGATAACGACGCGCGGATACGCAGTCACGAGAAGCTGATAAGCAGTCGACCTGATAAATCGGGCCACGAGCCTGAAGGAGACGGAATGAACAGCAGAAAACAGTGGGCGTTGAAAAGCGGTATTGCACTGGCATTGGCCATCACGGGCGTCATCGCGCAAGCGGAGCCGTTGAAGGCGAATGTGATTCACTGGTGGACGTCGGGCGGAGAATCGGCGGCCATCCGGCAGTTCGCCGATGCGTACAACCAGGCGGGCGGCCAATGGGTCGACAACGCCGTGGCGGGCGCGGACCAGGCGCGTGCGACCGCGATCAACCGCATTGTCGGCGGCGATCCGCCCACGGCTGCGCAGTTCAACACGTCGAAGCAGTTTCATGACCTGATCGATCAGGGCCTGCTCAACAACGTCGATGCCGTTGCCACGAAGGAGAACTGGCCCGCCATCTTCCCGCAATCGATACTCGACAGCATCAAGGTCAATGGCCATTACTACGCGGCGCCCGTCGATATCCACATGCCCGCGTGGTTCTTCTATTCGAAGCCGGTGTTTGCGAAAGCGGGCATTGCGGGCGACCCGAAGAGCTTCGATGAATTCGTCGGCGATCTCGACAAGCTGAAAAAGTCGGGCGTGATTCCGCTCGCGCTGGGCGGCCAGCCGTGGCAGGAGAAGATCACGTTCGATGCCGTGTTCGCCGATGTCGGCGGACCCGATCTGTATCTGAAGGTGTATCGCGACCGCGACCAGAACGCGGTGAAATCGGATGCGTTCAAGAAGGTGCTCGCGTCGTTCAAGAAGCTGCATGATTACGTCGATGCAGGCTCGCCGGGACGCAACTGGAACGACGCGACGGCGCTCGTGATCTCCGGCAAGGCGGGCGTGCAGATCATGGGCGACTGGGCGAAGGGCGAATTTTCGGCGGCAAAGCAGGCGCCCGGCAAGGACTTCGGCTGCTTCCCCGGTTTTGGTCCGCGCTCGCCATATCTGGTGGCGGGCGACGTGTTCGTGTTCCCGAAGACGGACAACGCGACGGCGATCAAGGCGCAGAACCTGCTTGCGACGGTGATGACCTCGCCGCAGGCGCAGGTCGCGTTCAGCGCGAAGAAAGGCTCGATCCCGATCCGGCCCGACGTCGACGTGAACCAACTCGACATGTGCGCGAAGGAGGGCATCGCGATCATGAAGGACAAGTCGCGCCAGTTGCCAAACCCCGAAATGCTCCTGTCGCCTGACATGCAGGGCGCGTTGACGGACGTCATCACGAACTTCTGGAACAAGAACCAGTCGGTCGACGATGCACAAAAGGCCTTTGCCAGCGCACTGAAGGGCTGACGCGCGATGGGCACGCTCAAGTCGCATGCCTTGCCTGACATGACAGCGAGCCGCAGGCCCGTCGCGGCGACGCGCGGGCGGCCTCTGCGCAAGCGCTGGTCGCTCGCCGCATGGATCGCGTTGATTCCGATGGTAGTCACGGTTGTCTGCGCGTATCTCGGCACGATGTTGTGGACGGCGCGCGTGTCGCTCAGCAACTCGCGCACGTTTCCGTCGAACGATTTCGTCGGCTTCACGCAATACGTGCGGCTGTTTCATAACGACCGCTGGCTCGTGTCGCTGCAGCACATCGCCGTCTATGGTGTGTGCTTCATCGTCGCGTGTCTCGTGATCGGCATGCTGCTGGCGATCTTCATCGATCAGCGCGTGATGGCGGAAGGCGTATTGCGCACGGTGTTCCTGTATCCGTACGCGATGTCGTTCGTCGCGACGGGTCTGGTGTGGCAATGGATCCTCAATCCTGAACTCGGCGCGCAGTCGCTGCTGCACAAGATGGGCTTCACGCATGCGCGCTTCGACTGGATCGTCGATCAGGACTTCGTGATCTATACGATCGTGATCGCGACCGTGTGGCAGGCGTCGGGCCTCGTGATGGCCGTGATGCTCGCGGGCTTGCGCGGCATCGACGACGAGTTGTGGAAGGCCGCGCGCATCGACGGCATTCCGCGCTGGCGCGTCTACGTGAGCATCGTGATTCCGATGCTCGGCCCGTCTATCTCCACCGCGTTCGTGCTGTTGTTCGTCGCCGTGGTGAAGCTGTTCGACGCCGTCGTTGCGATGACGCAGGGCGGTCCCGGCACGGCGAGCGAAGTGCCCGCGAAGTTCATCATGGACTATCTGTTCGGGCGCGCGAATATCGGGCTCGCGTCGGCCGCGTCGATCGTGCTGCTGGCCACCGTGCTCGCGATACTTACGCCGTTCCTGTATGCCCGCAGCCGAAGCGCGTCGCGCAAGGAGGTGTGATGAGCACGACGCTTGGACCGTCCGCTCGTGTGTCGCGCCAGCGGCATGCGCGCAAGAAGCGCTTTTCGCCGTCGCGTCTGGGCATCTATGGCTTTCTGATCATCGCGGCGCTGTTCTTCCTGTTGCCGCTTTACGTGATGCTCGTGACGTCGGTGAAACCGATGGACGAAATCCGCCTGGGCAATCTGCTCGCGCTGCCCGCGCACTTCACGCTGCAACCGTGGAGCGATGCATGGCAGTCGGCGTGCACGGGACTCGATTGCAACGGCATCCGCGTGGGCTTCTGGAACTCGGTGCGTATCGTCGTGCCGAGCACGGTGTTCTCGATCGTGATCGGCGCGATCAACGGCTATGCACTGTCGTTCTGGCGGCCGCGCGGCGCGGGCGTGTTCTTCGGCGTGCTGCTGCTCGGTGCGTTCATTCCGTATCAGGTGATGATCTACCCGATGGTGCGCGTGCTCGCGAGCGTGCATCTGTTCAGCTCGCTCCCCGGCATCGTGATCATTCACACGATTTTCGGCATGCCCGTGATGACGCTGCTGTTCCGCAACTACTACGCGGGCATTCCGCTGGAACTGTTCAAGGCCGCGCGCATCGACGGCGGCGGATTCTGGCGCATCTTCTTTCAACTGATGCTGCCGATGTCGCTGCCCATCATCGTCGTCGCGATGATTCTGCAGGTAACGAACATCTGGAACGACTACCTGCTCGGCCTCGTGTTCGCAGGCACGCGCAACCTGCCGATGACAGTGCAACTGAACAACATCATCAACACGACGACAGGCGAGAAGATCTACAACGTCAACATGGCGGCGACGATTCTGACTTCCGTCGTGCCGCTCGCCGTGTATTTCATTTCGGGCCGCTGGTTCGTGCGCGGCATCGCGTCCGGCGCAGTGAAGGGTTGAAGGAACGAATATGGCAACCGTACCGAACATCGCGAACGCGAACGTTGCAAACGTCGCGGTCCGCGACCTGAAAATCCAGCTCGGCGCGAACACGGTGATCGACGCGCTCGATCTCGACGTGCGCGCAGGCGAATTCGTCGTACTGCTCGGACCATCGGGTTGCGGCAAGTCGACGTTGCTGCACAGCATTGCCGGTTTGATCGACGTGACGGAGGGCAGCATCGAGATTGGCGGCGAGGACATGACGTGGGCCGATCCGAAAGACCGGCGCATCGCGCTCGTGTTCCAGTCGTATGCGCTCTATCCGACCATGAGCGTCGAGCGCAATCTGTCGTTCGCGCTGCGCATCAACGGCACGCCGAAGGCGGAGATCGAGCGGCGCGTGGCGCGTGCGTCCGACATGCTGCAACTCGGACCTTTGCTCAAGCGCAAACCGTCGCAGCTGTCGGGCGGACAGCGGCAGCGCGTGGCGATCGGACGCGCGATCGTGCGCGAAGCCGACGTGTTTCTGTTCGACGAGCCGCTGTCGAATCTCGATGCGAAGCTGCGCACCGAATTGCGCCGCGAACTGAAGCAATTGCATCAGCGCCTGGGCGCAACCATGATCTACGTGACGCACGACCAGGTCGAAGCGATGACGCTCGCCACGCGCATGGCCGTGATGAAGAGCGGCGTGATCCAGCAGTTCGGCACGCCTGCGGAGGTGTATGCGCGCCCCGCGAACCTGTTCGTCGCGACCTTTCTCGGCTCGCCGGCGATGAATCTGCTAAACGGCACGCTGCATGCTCAGGGTGATGGCGCGCGCTTCACGGGCGCGAAGCTCGATCTCGACGTGTCGCAATACGCGTTCGCCGCGCAGCCCGACTACGGCAAGCCGTGCGTGCTGGGCGTGCGGCCCGAGGACGTGCGCGTGCGGATCGGCGCGGACTCGAATCAGCGCGGACAAGTGTCGCTTATCGAACCAATGGGCAACCACCGGGTTATCTGGCTCGATTATCATGGCACCCAGATAGCGTCGATCGATCAGGAGAAAACGCCCGTCGCCGTTGGCGATTCAGTGGCGTTCGCGATCGACGGCGCACATATATCGCTGTTCGACGAGGCGGGCGGGGCGCGCCTCTGAACGGCACGCCCAACAATACAAGCGGACGGAGACACCGTGGCGACCCTCAAAGATGTAGCGGAGCTGGCGGGCGTGGGGCTCTCGACAGCCTCGCGCGCCATTTCCGGCAAAGGACCCGTATCGGCCGAGGCGGCTGCGCGCGTGCAGGCCGCGATCGCCGAACTCAACTTCCGGCCTTCGTCGATTGGCCGCGCGATGGCCACGCAGCAACTGGGCATCATCGGCCTGTTCGTGCCGACCTTCTTCGGCTCGTACTACGGCACGATCCTCAAGCAGACCGATCTCGAACTGCGCTCGGTGCACCGGCACGTGGTGGTGGCGACGGGTTGCGGCGAATCGACGCCGCGTGAGCAGGCGCTCGAAGCCGTGCAGTTTCTGATCGGGCGCGATTGCGATGGGGTCGTCGTGATCAGTCACGATCTGCACGATGAAGACCTCGATCAGTTGCACCGGATGCATCCGAAGATGGTCTTTCTCAACCGCGCGTTCGATGCGTTGCCTGATGCGTCGTTCTGCGCCGATCATCGGCGCGGTGGCGAGATTGCGGCGGCCACGCTGCTGGAGCATGGGCATCGCAAGATTGCTGTGATCTCAGGGCCGTATACGGCGTCGGACAATATCGAGCGGCTTGAAGGGTTCTTCGACGAGCTGGCACGTCACGGCATTGCGCGTGAGTCGGTGCCGTTGATTGAATCCGACTTCTCGCCGGAAGGCGGTTATGCGGCGACGTGCCAGTTGCTTGAATCGAACGTGCCGTTTACTGGGCTTTTTTGTGCAAACGATACGATGGCCGTCAGTGCGCTTGCGCGGTTTCAGCAGTTGGGCATTTCGGTGCCCGGCGATGTGTCCGTGATCGGCTATGACGATGATTATTCGGCGGCTTATTCGGCGCCTGCTTTGACGTCGGTGCATATTCCGACTGCTGAACTTACGCAGAATGCGGTGCGCTGGCTCATTAACCAGTGCTATGGGACCAAGTGGGATATCTTTCGCGAGTTTCCCGTGACGGTGTCGATGCGGGCTTCCGTTGGGCCGCCGAAAGCGGCGTGAAAGTGTGTCGGCGGTGCCTTGATCTGTTGCGGTTTGCGGTGCTGGATTAGCATGAAGGTTTATGCGACGCAGGAGATTTTATGCAGCCGCCGTCTCTCGATAATCCTTTTCTCGAATCGCTCGCGGTTGAGTTGACCGAATGGAAGAACGGTTACGCCGAGTTCACGATGCCGATTCGGCCCGAGACGCTCAACCGTCAGCGTGTGTTGCAAGGTGGCGCGATTGCTACGCTTCTTGACGCTGCCGCGGGGTATTCAGGTCTTTATAGTGAAGCGGACCCGATTCATGCGTTTACTTTGTCGTTGACGATTAGTTACCTCGACAAAGGGCTCGGGGAAAAGGTCATTAGTAAAGGGTTTCTTGAACGTAAGGGACGGTCTGTGTTCTTTGCTCGCGCAGAGGCATGGGTCGATCACAAGGTGTTGATCGCTAGCGCGCAAGGGGTTTTTAAGTACGCATGAGGTGGGGTGTTTTTTTGTCTGCGACGCTGGTTGGTTTTCGTGCCTTTACGCTGGCATCCGCGATTTGTTAGCGCGCTTCAAGCGTCGCCCCTGTGCGGGGCGGCACCTACTTTTCTTTGCCGCCGCAAAGAAAAGTAGGCAAAAGAAAGCGGCTCACACCGCCAGGTCTAGTTTCTGCCTGAGGGCCCCCAAAGGGTCTTACGCTTCACACGGCAATCACGTGACCCATGTTCGTTGCCAACGCTCTTGCGGTGCGCATCACCCGCTTCACGCACCCGCGCTGCATCATGCCGTGCCAGACATTCCACCGCCGCCCAGGTGGCAAACTGTGTGTCGGCCGTAGTGCCTCGCACGCCTCACTTCGGACCGATAGCGCAGGCGTTCCACCCTGTAGGAGCGCCAAGCTATACGACGCGACAACCTACACACAGTTTGCCACCTGGGCGGCACATACCATTCGCTGCCGCCTGCCCGTGCAAATGCATTCGAAGCGGGTGATGCGTTTATTCCAAGCGTTGGCAACACGCGCCAGCAGAGCCGTTGCCGTGTGAGGCGTAAGACCCTTTGGGGGCCCTCAGGCAAGAAGAAATGTTGGCGGTGTTAGCCGCTTTCTTTTGCCTACTTTTCTTTGCGGCGGCAAAGAAAAGTAGGTGCCGCCCCGCACAGGGGCGACGCGTGAACGGCAAACACCGTAGCGCGGATGCCAGCGAACACACAGGCAAACCACCACAACGCCGCTGCCAGCGCCAAGGCAAAGCCCCACAGCGTCGCAGACAACCCAAAAAACCACCACCTCCCGGCATATTTCCCAGCAATCAGTTAACATCAACATTCCCACAAAGAATTCCAGCCCGCGCGCGCAGCGCGCAAAAAACCCTCAGGAACACAGCATGGTCACATCCAGCAGCTACACCGATACCCGTCTGTTGATCAACAACGAGTGGTGCGACGCCGCCAGCGGCAAGACCCTCGACGTCGTCAATCCCGCGACGGGCAAGCCGATCGGCAAGGTCGCGCACGCGGGCAAGGCCGATCTGGACCGCGCGCTGGAAGCCGCACAGAAGGGCTTCGAAGCGTGGCGCAAGGTTCCCGCCAACGAACGCGCCACCACGATGCGCAAGGCCGCCGCCTTCGTGCGCGAGCGCGCCGACAGCATCGCGCGCCTGATGACGCAGGAACAGGGCAAGCCGTTCGCGGAAGCGCGCGTCGAAGTGCTGTCGGCCGCCGACATCATCGAATGGTTCGCGGACGAAGGCCGCCGTGTCTACGGCCGCGTCGTGCCGTCGCGCAATCTGAATGCGCAATCGCTCGTTATCAAGGAGCCGATCGGCCCCGTCGCGGCGTTCACGCCGTGGAATTTCCCCGTCAACCAGGTGGTCCGCAAGCTCAGCGCCGCGCTCGCAAGCGGCTGCTCGTTCCTCGTCAAGGCGCCTGAAGAGACGCCCGCATCGCCCGCGCAGCTTCTGCAAGCGTTCGTCGATGCAGGCGTGCCCGCTGGCACCGTCGGCCTCGTGTTCGGCGATCCCGCCGAGATTTCGAGCTACCTGATTCCGCATCCCGTCATCCGCAAGGTCACGTTCACGGGCTCGACCCCCGTCGGCAAGCAGCTCGCCGCGCTCGCTGGCCAGCACATGAAGCGCGCAACGATGGAACTCGGCGGCCACGCGCCCGTGATCGTCGCGGAAGACGCAGACGTCGCGCTCGCCGTCAAGGCAGCAGGCGGCGCGAAGTTCCGTAACGCAGGCCAGGTGTGCATCTCGCCGACACGTTTCCTCGTACACAACAGCATCCGCGAAGAATTCGCCGCGGCGCTCGTCAAGCACGCAGAGAGCCTGAAGGTCGGCGACGGCCTCGCCGAAGGCACGCAGCTCGGGCCGCTCGCAAACGCGCGCCGTCTGACGGCGATGGCGAGCATCATCGAGAACGCGCGCTCAACGGGCGCGACGGTCGCGACGGGCGGCGAGCGCATCGGCTCGGAAGGCAACTTCTTCGCGCCGACCGTCCTGACGGACGTGACGCTCGAAGCCGACGTGTTCAACAACGAACCGTTCGGCCCGATCGCCGCAATCCGCGGCTTCGACAAGCTCGAAGACGCCATCGCCGAAGCGAACCGTCTGCCGTTCGGTCTCGCGGGCTATGCGTTCACGAAGTCGTTCCGCAACGTGCACCTGCTGTCGCAGAACCTCGAAGTCGGCATGCTGTGGATCAACCAGCCCGCCACGCCGACGCCGGAAATGCCGTTCGGCGGCGTCAAGGATTCGGGTTACGGCTCGGAAGGCGGACCGGAAGCGATGGAAGCCTATCTCGTGACGAAGGCCGTCACGGTCATGGCCGTCTAAAGTCTGCTGAAAACGCAGACATGCCGCCCGCTGCAATGGCGGGCGGTTTGCTGAAAGACGCGCATCGCGAACGCCGCGTCCAGCCGGTTCGTCGGACGAATCGAAAGCTGTTGGTAAAACTCCCGATTGGTGGCATCACGCTGCGCTTCTAGCATGGCGTTCGATGCCGCACGCCCGCGCATCGAATGCTCATACCGTTGCTTCGTTTTCAAACGCGGCAGATCGCTACCGTCCTACTACTCACTGTGTTGCCGCTGCAAGATGGGCGTAGGCAGCCATTCGCTGCTTTGCCCATGCCGCGCGCGTGACAAGAAAAACGAAAACGCACGGCGCGCAGGCCCCAACGTGAGGCGCCATTGCGCCTGAACGTCGTCCGTTACGTCACGAGTCACTGGAGAGTTTCGATGATCTTTCATGCGTCCATTCCCACGCAAAATCCCGAGCGCGTCGCGCGCACGCTTGCCGAAGTGTGGGGCGGTTTCGCCGCGCCGTTTTCGCCTTTCGAAGGCGCGTGGATGGCGGTGGCAGGCGACGACCGCGGCACGATCATCGAGACCTATCCGAGCAACCTCACGCTCACGCCCGGCGACACGCAGGAGCCGCTTGCGTCGATGACGAACACGCGTGCGCAATACAGCGGCTTTCACATGGCCGTCGCGTCGCCGCTGTCGGCAGAGCAGGTGATCGCGATCGGCGAGCGCGAAGGATGGCGTGCCGTGCGGTGCACGCGCGGCAACAACTTCTTCGACGTGATCGAGCTATGGATCGAAAACAGCACGCTGATCGAAGTGCTGACACCCGAGATGCAGACGCAGTATCTCGGCTTCGCGACGCCCGAGAACTTCCGCGCGCTCGCCGAGCAAGCTTCCGCTTCTGTTGTTGCATCGCAATGACTACACTGCGGTGATGTCCCATCACCGGAGTCCGCGATGACTGCCGCAGCGAAATCTCCCGCGTCCGTTGCGACGTTCAAAAGCGAGCACGGCTTTTCGATCACGGTCGCGCGGCTGCGCGGCCTGCTCGCCGACAAAGGCATGACGATCTTCGTCGATATCGATCAGGCCGACGCCGCCGCGCAGGTCGGCATGACACTGCGTCCAACGCGTCTGATCGTGTTCGGCAACCCGAAGGGCGGCACGCCCGTGATGCAGGCGAACCCCTTGGCAGGGCTGCTGCTGCCGCTCAAGGCGCTCGTGTGGGAAGACGAAGCGCGCGTCACATGGCTCGCCATCAATGACCTTACAGACGCGCTCGTGGACGACTATGGGCTGGAGGCGTCGCTCGTCGAGCCGCTCGCCAAAGCGAAGGCGCTGATCCAGATGGTGGCTGCGCGCGATTCCGCGTGAGCGCTCGCATCCGTGCTGCAATGCGCGGGCGACGCGCCGTCATGCGTTCGATCAATAAGTGTCACAAAGGCTTGCATACGCGAGGCGTAGAGTCGGGTTCGCGTCTACCATGACGCGTTGCCGCGCACGGCGCGAGCGTACATGACACGACATTTATGCATCGGATGCGGATACCGGGGTTTGCGTTTGCCTTATCGATTCTCACGGCACTTTCAGCGTGCACGGCAGGTTCCGCCGTCGTGCCACCTCACGCCGACAGTACCCGCACATTGCCGGCGCTGATCGCCCATCGCGGCGGAACGGCCGATTATCCTGAGAACACATTGACCGCCATCGAAGGCGCGCTCGCGAATCATGCCGACGTCATCTGGCTCACGGTGCAGTTGAGCCGGGACGGCGTGCCTGTGCTGTATCGTCCGAAGGATCTGTCGGCGTTGACGGATGCAAGCGGCCCGGTGGCGGGACGGACGGCAGCGGAGCTGGCGCGCATCAATGCGGGCTGGCAGTTCGAGGCGCCGGATGCGCCGGGAGCCAGGCCGTATCGGTCGAAGCCTGTCGGCATACCGACGCTCGCAGACGCGCTGCGGATCATTCCGCTTGACGTGCCCGTCGTGCTCGATATGAAGGCGTTGCCCGCGGTGCCCCAGGCGTCTGCTGTCGCGCGTGTGCTCGATGCGCTGGATGCGTGGCCGCGCGTCATGATCTATTCGACGGAAGTCGATTATCAGGCGGCGTTCGCGCAGTATCCGCAGGCGCGCATGTTCGAGTCGCGTGATGCGACGCGTCAGCGGCTCTTTGGCGTCGCGTTGACGGGGCAATGCGATGCGCCGCGAGCCGGCACGCGAGCGGGCTTCGAGTTGGGCCGCAAGGTCGAGGTGATCGAGCGTTTCACGCTTGGCGAAGGGCGTTCGACTTTTGCTGCGCGCACGTGGACACCCGCGTCGGTGCAGTGCTTTCGGCGCGCCGCCGATATGTGGCTGGTTGCGTTTGCCGTGAACGATGCGGAGGCTTATCGCGAAGCCGCGTGTCTGCGTATGGATGCTGTGCTTGTGGATTCGCCGCGGATGCTGGCGGGGGTGAGGAGCGCGCTGCAGGCGGAGCGCGGGCCGCTCGATTGCAATTTGGGCGACGGCGGTGCGGCGCGGTAGGGTGTTTTTGGTTGAAGCGCCTAAGGCGGCGCGGTGGCTCTTTGTCTGCAACGCTGGGTGGTTTGCTTTGGCTTTGCGCTGGCATCTGCGGTTTGCCTCTGCGCTGGCATCCGCGGTTTGTTAGCGCGCTAACAAATCGCGGATGCCAGCGCAAAGGCAAAAAAACCAAACCGCTTGCGCAGCAAACACCGAGCCCCCTAGCTGCCATTTCACTTCGCCCCACCGGGGCCCTGCGTCCTCCGATCCCAAACTCTCAGACACCCCCCAAGAAACTCCGCAAACCCATCAGCAGACGGCGACAACGACCGGTCCACAGGACGATAAACACACACTTCCCGAATCGTCTCAGGCTCGACGACACGCCGCATCACGAGCCCAAACGTCTGCGCAAGCGGCTTCACATAAAGCGGCGCAAGCGTAACCGCAAGCCCCTGCGCTACGAGACCAAACGCAGTGGTCACATTATCGACAACCTCAACAGGCGCAATCCGGGCATCCGATGGCTGATCGGCCAACATCTGCGCGACACTCGCTTCATGATCGCGGCCCGTCGCGATGATCGGCGTGCCCCGCAGGTCCTGCCACCGCAAACGCCTTTTCCGCGCCAGCGCATGCTGCTCAGCGCACCACAACACCCACGGGCTCTGAAAGATCGGCTCCCGCTGCACGCGGTCGCCCGTCGCCCGATCAGGCCCAACGGCAAGATCGACGTCGCCGCTCGCGACACGCTCCACCAGTTGCTCGACATCCGTATCGACGACCCTTACCACGACCTTCGGCTTCTCAGTCGCATAGCCCGCTATGGCAAACGGAATCGCCGTGCTCGCCAGCACCAGCGGCGCGCCGACCCGCACGATGCCCGCCGCGCGGTTGCGGATGTCGCTCGCGGTCTGCTCGGCGGCACGCAAATGCCGCAACACCGATTCCGCCGAAGAGAGAAAATCGCGGCCGGCCGTCGATAGGCTCACGCGCCGCGTCGTGCGATCGAACAGACGAAAGCCAAGCTCGCGCTCCAGCTCCGCCAGCAACTGGCTCACGGCCGACGAGGTCAGCCCCAGCCGTTGCGCCGCAGCTGCAATGCCGTTCTGATCGACAATCGCTAGAAACGCCTCGAACTGGCGTATGGTGATGCGTGTGAGGGCCATCCGCCGATTCTAAAGCGTAACTTACGAATCGTGCAGAATCGATTGATTGTGACAACACGCGCTTTTCGACACACTGTTTCGCACGCGTCGGTGCATGCCTTCGCAACCTCTCGCAGAGTCACGCAACATCCAGCACACATAGACAGAGACACAATCATGTTCGAACACATCCCCGCGTATCCTGGCGATCCCATCCTGAGCCTCAACGAGGACTTCCAGCGCGACCCGCGCACCAACAAGGTCAATCTGAGCATCGGCATCTACTTCGACGAAAACGGCACGCTGCCCGTGATGTCGTCGGTGCGCGAAGCCGAAGCGGCCATCGTCGCCCAAGGCACGCCGCGCTCGTATCTGCCGATGTCGGGCCTGCCGCAATACCGCGATGCCGCCCAGACACTCGTGTTCGGCGCCAACAGCGCAGCGCGCGCCGCGGGCCGCATCGCAACGGTCCAGACGGTGGGCGGCTCGGGCGCGCTGAAGGTCGGCGCGGATTTCCTCAAGCGTCACTTCGCGGGCTCGCAGGTGTGGCTGAGCGATCCGAGCTGGGAAAACCATCGCGTCGTGTTCGAAGCAGCGGGCCACACGGTCAACACGTATCCGTACTACGACGACACTACGGGCGGCCTGCGTTTCGACGCGATGCGCGACACGATCGACGCGCTGCCCGAACGCAGCATCGTGCTGCTGCACGCGTGCTGCCACAACCCGACGGGCGTCGACCTGACGGCCGACCAATGGCGCGAGCTGCTGCCCGTGCTGCAGCGTCGCAAGCTGATCGCGTTCGTCGACATGGCGTATCAGGGCTTCGGCGATGGCCTCGAAGAAGATGCCGCGTGCGTGCGCATGCTCGCGGACGCCGACGTGCCAATGATCGTCGCGAACTCGTTCTCGAAGAATTTCTCGCTGTACGGCGAGCGTTGCGGCGCGCTGAGCGTCCTCTGCAAGGACGCAGCCGAAGCGCAGCGCGTGCTCGGCCAGCTGACTTTCACGATCCGCGCGAACTACAGCAATCCGCCCATGCACGGCGCGCGGCTCGTCGCGGGCGTGCTCGGCGACGCGAAACTGCGCGCGTCGTGGGACGACGAACTGCGCGTGATGCGCGAGCGCATTCATGAAATGCGTCACGCGATTCACGAAGGGCTTGCCGGTCGCGTCGATGAAGTGATGCGCGCGCGTTACGTCGCGCAGGTCGGCATGTTCACCTACACGGGCTTGTCCGCCGAACAGGTCGAAACGCTGCGGCTGGAACACGGCATCTATCTGCTGCGCTCGGGGCGCATGTGTGTCGCGGGCCTGAACCGCAACAACGTCGCGTACGTGGTATCGGCGATTGCAGCCGTCGCCGGGTCGGGCGCGCGCCAGTAAGGAGGCACGAGATGGAGATCATGGAACGAGACGAGCGGGCCACGGGCACGGGCGCTGGCCCGGCAGCGATGCATCCTGACGAGTGGCAGGCGCGCGTTCAATTGGCCGCCTGTTATCGCGTCTTCGATATGCTGGGCTGGACCGAGTTGATCTACAACCACATCACGGTGCGCCTGCCCGACAGCGTGACGGGCGGAGCGAAGCAATTCCTGATCAATCCATTCGGCCTGCATTACAGTGAAGTGACGGCGCGCAATCTGGTGAAGATCGATGCGCAGGGCGCATTCTCGATGGCTCGACGTATCCGGTGAATCCTGCCGGCTTCACCGTGCACTCGGCGCTGCACGAAGGCATCCCAGATGCGCATTGCGTGATGCATACGCATACCACAGCGGGCGTCGCCGTCGCGTGCTCGGAAGGCGGCTTGCAGCAGACCAACTTCTATAGCGCGCAGTTGCACGAACGCATTGCGTATCACGACTTCGAAGGCATCACGATTCACGCTGAAGAAGGGCCGCGCCTCGTCGAACATATCGGCGACCGGCAGGCGGTGATTCTGCGCAATCACGGGCTGCTGTCGTGGGGCACGACCTTGCCGCAAGCGTTCGCGATTCTGTGGACGCTGAACCGCGCCTGCGAGATTCAGGTCGCGACGTTCGCGATGGGCCGCGCGCGGCCCGTGCCCGAAGCGGTCGCCGAGCAATGCTCGCGCGACGCGTTGCAATTCGACGTGCGCTACGGCGCGGGGCAGGACGTGTTCGACGCGCTGGTGCGCAAGGTCGATAGAATCGACGCCAGCTACAAGGATTGAGGAAGAACAACGATGAAGGTATGCATTTACGGCGCCGGCGCGATCGGCGGATGGATGGGCGTGAAGCTCGCGCAGGCGGGCTGCGAGGTGAGCGTGGTCGCGCGCGGCGCGACGCTCGACGCGTTGCGCGAACACGGCTTGCGCCTGATTGAAAACGGCGAGACGCATGCGGTCCGTGTGCAGGCGAGCGACAAACCGGAAGCGCTCGGCGCACAGGATCTCGTGATCGTCGCGGTGAAAGCGCCCGGCATGGCCGCCGTCGCGCAGCACATCGCGCCGCTGCTCGGCCCGAACACGCTCGTGCTGACGGCAATGAACGGCGTGCCGTGGTGGTTCTGTGCCGGCTTGCATGGCGAGTTCGCGGGCGCGCGGCTCGCTTCCGTCGATCCCGACGGTTCGATTGCCGCCGCGATTCCCGCTGAACGCACGCTCGGATGCGTCGTGCATGCGAGTTGCCGCGTCGATGCACCGGGCGTCGTCGCGCATCATCAGGGGCGTGGCCTGATCGTCGGCGAAGCGACGGGGCATGCGAGCGAGCGCGTGGCGTCGCTCGTCGAACTGCTGCGCAAGGCCGGTTTCGATGCGAGCGCGACGGATCAGATCCAGCGCGACGTCTGGTACAAGCTGTGGGGCAACATGACGATGAACCCCATCAGCGCGATCACGGGCGCGACCACCGACAAGATTCTGAGCGACCCGCTCGCGCGCGATTTCGTCACGCGCGTGATGCTCGAAGCGAAAGCCATCGGCGCGCGCTTCGGCATCCCCATCGAGCAGGCGCCCGAAGACCGCCACGCCGTTACGCTCAAGCTGGGGGCGATGCGCACGTCGATGCTGCAGGACGTCGAAGCGGGCAAGGCCGTCGAACTCGACGCGCTGGTGGGCGCGGTGTGCGAACTGGGCAAGCTGACGGGCGTCGACGCGCCGTATGCGAACGCGCTGTTTGGGCTGGCTCGTCTGCACGCTCGCGTGCGTGGGCTGTATCCTCTCGATTGACGCTGCACCTTCAATCACTCTAAGCCCCACGCATCAAAGCATGAAATTCACCGATCTGTCGTCCCCGGCCTACTTCGACAATCCCTATCCGTTCTATGAAGGCATCCGCAGCGCGGGTGCCTTCGTGCCGCTCGCGCCCAGCATCATGCTGACGGGCCGTCACGCCGTCATCGACGCGCTGCTGCCCGACCGCCGCATGGGCAAGACGTACATACCCAGCGTGGTCGCGCGCTACGGCGAGAGCGCGCGCGAGCAGCCGGTGTTTCAGGCGCTCGAACGCACCTTCCTGATGATGAACCCGCCCACGCACACGCGCCTGCGCGCGCTGCTGATGAAGGCATTCAATGCGCGGCAGATCGAAACGCTGCGCACCATCGCCGAAGAAACGACGGACAGTCTGATCGACGCGATGCAAGGCAAGCCCGAAGTGGATCTCGTCAGCGAGTTCGCGATGCCGCTGCCGTTGCAGATCATCTGCCGGCTGCTCGATGTGCCCGTCGAGGATGGCGTGCGCTTCGGCGACGCGGCGAGCCTGCTGGTGTCCGCGTTCGATCTCGCGCCAATGTCGGCCGACGCGCTTGCGCGCGCGAATCAGGCGGCGCTCGAACTCGAACAGTATTTCCGGGCAGTGGTCGCGCAACGGCGCGCCGCGCCCGGCCACGACATCGTGTCGTCGCTGATCCAGGCGGAAGAGGGCGGCGAGCGGCTGTCGGAAGACGAGATCATCTCAAACGTGATCTTGCTGTTCGTCGCGGGGCACGAGACCACATCGAACATGCTCGGCAACGCGTTGATCGCGCTGCATCGGCATCCGGCACAACTGGAAAGGTTGCGTAGCGACCCGTCGCTGGTATCGAAGGCCGTTGCAGAATGCGCGCGCTACGACACGGCCGTGCAGATGGTGGTGCGTACCGCGTTCGACGATATCGACGTCGACGGGCAGACGCTGCCGCGCGGCTCGATCGTCTTCATGCTGCTCGGTTCGGCCAATCGCGACCCGGCGCGTTTCGACGCGCCGGATACGCTCGATATCGGCCGCGAGCCGTCAGGCCATTTGCTGACCTTTGGCGCGGGCATTCACTACTGCCTCGGCGCGCGCCTCGCGATGATGGAACTCGAAATCGCGCTGCACACGCTGCTGACGCGTCTGCCGCAACTGCGCCTCACGAATCTCGATGCCTTGCAATGGCGCAGACGGAACAACCTGCGCGGTGTCGAGACGCTGATCGCCGCGTTGTGATTAGCTAGTCAGAAAGGCGTGACGTCGGTACGAGGCTCACGCCATCTCGCGATGCCAGCGCTCCAGTTGCTCGATGGTTGTGGCGGCGCCGCCGCACACGATCACGAGCACGCTTTCTAAGCGCTGTAGCGCTTCCGTTTGCCGATAGACGAGGGCGAGGCTCGCACCGCATGCGGGCTCGACGAGCACGCGGTGATCGTCGACGAAGCGGCGCGATGCATCCACGGCTTCCTTGTCCGACACCACCACGCATTCGACAGGATGCGTCTGCGTCAGCATGAACGCCTGCTCGCACACCTGCTTCGCGCCCAGCGACGTCGCGACACTCGTAATACCCGGCAATTCGATCCGCTTCCCAGCGCGCACCGATTGCGCGAGCGATGACGCGCCTTCCGTTTCGACTGCGATCAGCGGCACGTGGCCGAGACCGTTGCGCCGCAAGCCTTCGATCGCGCCCGCCATCAAGCCGCCGCCGCCCACCGACAGCACCACGGCATCGAACTTCGCCCCCGCGCGCACGACCTCGTCGATCATCGACGCATGGCCGTGCCACAAGAGCGGATCGTCGAACGGATGGATGAAGGCATCGTCGGGACCGACCTGTTCGAGCGCGAATGCGTTCGCTTCCTGCCAGGTCGCGCCGTGCACGATCACGTTCGCGCCTTGCAGGCGGATCAGTTCCTTCGCGCGCTCGCCCGTGCTTTGCGGCACGACGACCGTGACGGGAACGGACAGCGCGCGGCCCGCATACGCGACCGCGATGCCCGCATTGCCGCCCGACGACGAGACGAAGCGGCGCTTGCCGCGCTTCGCGTGTTCTTCGCACGCGTAGCCGATGCCGCGGATCTTGAACGAGCCGGGCGGCTGTAACGCATCCATCTTGAGCAGCACGCGGCGGCCCAGATGCTGGCTGAGCGGTTGGGATTCGAGAAGGGGAGTGTCGATGTGCAGTGTCATGGCGGTGTTGCCGGAAGCGGCGCGGAATGGTCTTCGCTGAATTGATGAACCGAATCGCTGATGATAGCAAGCCAGAATCGCGTACGGAGGGAGCCATGACTGCGCCCTCCGGAGCAGACTCGATGCGCTGTTACCTGACGGCGAACAGCAGCGCGGCGAACACTGCATACAGACAGCCGACGTAAGCCAGCCTGCGGCTCAGCACGCGGGGTGCACGGAAGATCCATTGCAGCACCACGATGGCCAGCGCAGTGACGACGGCAGCGAGAATGGACGGCGTGGCCAGATGCCACGGCGTGAAGAACAGGCCGAACGCGGTGGGGATCGTCGCCTGGATCATCATTGCGCCGCTGATGTTGGCGAGCGCGAGGCGCTCCTTGCCTTGACGCACCCAGATCACGGCGTTCATGATTTCCGGCAGCTCCGTCGCAATCGGGCTGAACAGCAGCGCCGTCAGTTGTGGATCGATGCCGAGCCACGGCCCGACCGCCTCAATCTGCCCCACGAACAGATGCGACGCGAGAAAGATCATGACCAGCGCGCCGACCGTCTGCGCGACGATCCACGGCATGGCGGGATTGGCGTCGCGCGGGCGCAGCTTGAGCGGTTCGAGCGCTTCGTGATCGCCTGCGTCGCCTTCTGCCGTGAGTTCCTTCCAGCAGTAGAAGGCGTAGGCCGCGAGAAACGCGAGACCGAGCACGGGCTTGAAGTTGAACACCACCAGGCCGAGCACGATCTTGACGGCGAAAATGGCGAGAAACCAGATCTGGTCGCGGCGCAGACGGCGCGTGTCGGCATCGACCGCGTTCGCCCGCATCTGGCCGACGCGTTTGGCCGTGGCCAGCAGCGCAAGGCCGACCACGGCGTAGGCGATCGTGCTGAGCGCGAGCGGTCCGCCAATCGCGGCGCCTACGCCGATTTCCTTGTGCGCGGGCGTGTTGCCGAAGGCAACGGCGACCAGCGTCACGACGCTCTCGGGCAGCGCAGTGCCGAACGCGGCGAGGATCGTACCCGTGGCCGTCTGTGTCATGTTCAGCTTGTTGCCAAGCCACTCGACACCGTTGACGAAGGTTTCGCAGGAAACGTAGATGACGCCGGCGGCGGCGATGAGCAGGGCGAAGGTCAGGATCATGACGGACGCCCCGGAATGCGGGAAGGGGGAATAGTCGACAACTTGTTATCTCCACGAGCCGGGCACGCAAACCAATGACGCATCCCTTCGCCCGGCTCGGGTGAAAAGGACGCGTCAAAGGTCTCGTCAGGCCGTGGGACGGCTGCCGACGCCATGGCATGAATGCCAAATATGTTGACGGCGGCGCTACACCGGAAACGGCGCAGCAGACTACTCCCCTAAGACAACGAAATTATAACGCACCGTCAGCGTGTCGAAAGCAAAAGGTACGCGAAGGAAAGCGGCGTCTGCGCGCCGCTTGTCCCTGTCGCTCGTTCGTACCGCTTCTTCGTACCACCGCTGACGGGTTTATTTGCCACCGATCAGGCTCGGATCGCTGGCAAACCGCTCGCTGCCGCGCACCGGTCCATCATCGAGCAGGCCCTTGGTCAACTCCAGCGCCTGGCGTTCGAACAGCCGACGGTACACGCCGTGCTCGATCCGGATCAGTTGCTCGTGGCTGCCTTCCTCGACCACGCGGCCCTTGTCCAGCACCAGCAGGCGGTCGAGCGCGCGCACTGTCGAGAGCCGGTGCGCGACGACGAGTGTCGTGCGTCCAACCATCAGCCGCTCCATCGCCTGCTGGATCAGCACCTCGCTTTCGCTGTCGAGGCTCGACGTGGCTTCGTCGAAGATCAGGATCGGCGCGTCCGCGAGAAACGCGCGCGCGATCGCGACCCGCTGGCGCTCGCCGCCCGACAGCTTCACGCCGCGCTCGCCGACCAGCGTGTCGTAGCCATGCGGCAGCGCGTCGATGAAGTCATGCGCGCTGGCCAGCTTCGCGGCCTGCACGATGTCATCGAACGACGCGCCGGGCCGTGCATAGGCGATGTTCTCCGCCAGCGAGCGGTGGAACAGCACGGGCTCCTGCTGCACGATCGCGATGTGCTGGCGCAGCGACGCCTGCTGCACGTCGGCGATGTTCTGCCCATCGATCGTGATGCGGCCGTCGTCGATGTCGTACAGGCGCTGGATCAGCTTGATGAAGGTCGTCTTGCCCGAGCCCGAATGTCCGACGAGACCGATCCGCTCGCCTGGCGCGATGCGCAGCGAGAAGTCGTTGTAGAGCGCCGTGCGCTGCGCGCCATAGCGGAACGTCACGTGCTCGAAGCGGATTTCGCCTTGCTCGATATCGATGGCGGGCGCGCCGCGTTTGTCTTCGATGCCGAGCGGCTCGCGTTCGAGCGCGACGAGTTCTTCCATGTCGTTCACCGAGCGTTGCAGGTTGCGCACGTGCATCCCGACATCGCGCAGATAGCCTTGCAGCACGAAAAATGTGGTCAGCGCATACGTGATGTCGCCGACGCTCGCTTCGTCGCGCAGCCACAGCAGCAGCGCCGCGCCGAGAATGGCCGCCTGCATCAGCGCCAGCATGCCGCCCTGCACGCCGCCGTTGGTCGTGCCGCGCTGCCACGTGCGGCGCGTGCGTTGCCGCCACTTGGCGATCACGCGATCGAGCCGGCTTTCCTCGCGTTCTTCCGCGCCGAACGCCTTGACGACGGCGTTACTGCTGACGGCGTCGGCGAGCGAGCCGCCCATGCGCGTGTCCCACAGATTGCCGAGACGCGCGGCAGGCGCGACGTAGCCGAGCGATAGCGCGACCGTCACGGCGACATACGTGAGCGAGCCGACGCCGACCACGAGGCCCATCACGGGCCAGTGAAAGCCCAGCAGCACCGTCGATCCGGCGAGCATCAGCAGAGAAGGCAGCAGCGCGATCAGCAGCGTGTCGTTGAGCAGGTCGAGCGCCCAGATGCCGCGCGTGATCTTGCGCACCGTCGAGCCGGCAAAGCTGTTCGCATGCCAGTCGGTCGAAAAGCGCTGCACGCGATGAAACGCGTTCGCGCAGATCGCGCTCATCATCTTGAGCGTCATCACGATGATGCTGCGATAGACCAGTTGCCGCAGCAACGTGCCGCCGATGCCGAGCGCGATCAGGGTGAAGAACGCGACTAGCGCCGGATGCGATGCGGCGTCCTTGCCGAGCGTGCTGCCCGACGCGAGTGCGTCGACCAGACGGCCCGCGAAGAGCGGCGTCAGCACGTCCGCGAGCGCGGCCGACAGCGCGAACAGCGCAATGCCGACCACGCGCACGGGCTGCTTGCGCCAGTGATGGAAAGTGAAGCCGAGAACGCTTCTGAACGCTTGCGCGCCAAAGTCGAGTTTTTTGCTAGCCATGTATGTCAGCGTGCGGCGCGAGGCGGCGCAGCGCTATCCGGTCAGGAGATTCAGAAGTCGACGACCGATGCCCGCCAACGCGCGGCGGCGACAAAGAAAACCGGTAGTCTGACAAAGGCGCGGGCGCTTGTGGGCCAGCGCAGACGGCAACCTAGCTTGGAGCGCAGAGGAAGCGTCGCGACATCCCGCGAGAGACTGCGATGTACATTGCGTGCATTGAATGCCTCCCTTGGGTGAATGAGTGGATGAAGAACGACTGCGTTGAGGCTTGAATTCTAGCAGGAAAGCTTGCGCAAGGTGATTGCAATGTGCTTCGACACGACGCCTTGTGTTGGTTTTATGCGCGCTTCATCGAATGACGGCGGGCGGGCTTTGCGGCCTGTCACACCGGTGGCGGATACAATGCGGCAGCGCCGAACAACTCCAACTTCGGGTTTCGTGCTCAACTCAAGCAGAGACTCAACCTGATCGATATCAACTCATGTCCAGTTCCACCCGGGCCTTCTTGCTGGGCCCGTTGCTCAAAGGGGTTTCCCGTTCCTTCTATCTGACCTTGCGCATTCTGCCCGCGGGCATGCGCGATCCCATCGGCCTCGCATATCTGCTCGCGCGCGCCGCCGACACGATCGCCGATACCGCGCTGATTCCGCCCGAACAGCGGCTCGCGCTGCTGCTCGCGTTGCGCGATCAGGTCAACGGCGCGACCGACGACGGCGAGCTTGCGCAGCGCCTCGCGAACGAAGTGGCGGGCCAGCAGACGCAATCGGATGAAAAGGTCTTGCTCGAATCGATCGCGCCCGCACTCGACGTGCTCCAGCAACTCGAAGCGGCCGACCGCACCGCCGTGCGCGAGATCGTCACGACACTGACCACAGGTATGGAATTCGACCTGCGCACCTTTCCCGACGAGCGCTCGGGCCGCATCGTCGCGCTGCGCGAATGGGACGAACTGGATCGCTATACGTATCTGGTCGCGGGCTGCGTCGGCGAGTTCTGGACGAAGATGACCTACGCGCATCTGCCCGGCACGCTGAATACCAGCGAGCCCACGATGCTCGAGCGCGGCGTGCGCTTCGGCAAGGCGCTGCAGATGACCAACGTGCTGCGCGATTGCGGCAAGGATTTGCGCATTGGACGCTGCTATCTGCCGTCCGCGCTGCTCGATCGCTACGGCCTGACGCCGCAGATGCTGCTGGCGCCGCAAGCATCGCAGCGCGCGCAACCCTTGATGCACGAACTGGTGCGCAAGTCGCTCGATCACTTCCGCGCTGCGCTCGACTACACGCTCGCGATTCCGCGTTTCTCGCTGCGCTTGCGCCTCGCGTGCGTGTGGCCGATCGTGATCGGGCTCGAAACGATGCTGCTGCTGGTCGATAACGCGCACTGGCTGGAGCCGGCGAAAGTGTCGAAGATCCAGCGCAAGCAGGTGTACGGCATTCTCGCGCGCTCGCTGCCTGTGTCGGTGTCGGATGCGGGGCTGCGTAGCTGGATCGAAGGGCTGATCCGGGCGATCGAATCGCGCATCGGCGTTCGATGAAACTCGCTTCCGTTCAATCCCGGTTTGTTCATACCGCGATCGAGCGCCTATGATGAACCTCGCACCACCCGAAACGAAGGACGGCTCCGGCCGCAACGGACCATGACGGCAATCGCCAGCTGGCACGCACATGTGTACTTCGATCAGGCGACACGCGACGCCGCATGGACGCTGCGCGAAGCCATCGAAGCGCAGTTTCACGGCAGATTCCAAATGGGGCGCTTCCATGAACGTCCCGTCGGTCCGCATCCGATGTGGTCGTATCAGCTTGCGTTCGGCCCCGAACTGCTCGCGGAACTGTTCGGATGGCTCGCGCTCAATCACGGCGCGCTGGACGTCTTCATCCATCCGAACACGGGCAACGCGTTGCGCGATCACCGCGATTGCGCGGCGTGGATCGGGCGCTCGTATCAGTTGAATCTCGCCGCGTTAGGCGGTTAGCGCGTATCCGGCGCGGCGCATCGTGGCGCGCGCAGCGCGCACGGAGGTCGGGTCATGACGGTCACCAATGCGGTGTCGGGCACCAACGTCCATGAAGTCGCGGACAGCATTTACCGGATCAACACGCCTGTGTTCTTCGATGGCGGGCCGGGCGGCTTCTCCTTCAACCAGTATCTGATCGTCGACGACGCGCCGCTGCTGTTTCATACCGGCCCGCGCAGGATGTTCGCGCTCGTGCGCGAAGCGGTCGCGTCCGTGTTGCCGCCCGAACGGCTGCGGCATATCGCGTTCTCGCATGTCGAAGCGGACGAGTGCGGCTCGCTCAATGAGTGGCTCACTGCCGCGCCCGAGGCGCAACCGCTGTGCAGTGGCATTGCCAAGCTGGTGTCCATCGACGATCTCGCCGACCGGCCCGCGCGCGGCCTCGAAGACGGCGAAACCGTCGATCTCGGACGCCACCGGCTGCGCTGGCTCGCGACACCGCATCTGCCGCATGCGTGGGAATGCGGGATGCTTTTCGACGAGACGACCCAGACGCTGCTGTGCGGCGATCTGTTCACGCAAGGCGGCGCCGACGCGCCCGCCGTGACGGGCACGGACATACTCGGTCCAAGCGAGGCGTTCCGGCGCAGCATGGATTACTACTCGCATACGAAACACGGCGACGCGATGCTGGAGCGGCTCGCTACACTCCAGCCGCACACGCTTGCGTGCATGCACGGCAGCGCATGGCAAGGCGACGGTGCGGCGCTGCTTCGCGGGCTGGCGGTGTCTCTGCGCGAGTGAGTGCGCGGGCCGTGTTGACCCGGAGAATCGACAGCACGAATCACGGCGATAAACGACGCGTCCCGCCACCCACGCCGCAGCGCAGCAAAAAATTATTCGCGCGTTCTGTCGATTCCCGTCGCCGCCGCTCGTCGTCAAGGTAAGCGGGCATATCGTCCGCTATCTGCCAGCAAGGACGACGACGATGACCTTGAAGCTCTACGCCCACCCGTTTTCTTCGTACTGCCAGAAGGCGCTCACCGCACTTTACGAAAACGGCACACCGTTCGACTACCGCCGGCTCGACGAACCCGGCGCGATGGATGAACTCGCCGCGCGCTGGCCCATCCGGCGCTTTCCGGTGCTCGTCGACGCGGGACGCACGATCGCCGAGGCGACCGTCATCATCGAGTATCTCGGCTTGCATCATCCCGGCCCGGTACAACTGCTTCCCGACGACCCGCGCGCGGCGCTCGACGTGCGCTTCATGGATCGTTTCTTCGACAACTACATTGCCACGCCGCAGCAGAAGATCGTCTTCGACAGCCTGCGCGACGAGAGCGAACGCGATGCGCGCGGTGTCGCTGATGCGCGTGCGCAGCTCGACGTCGCCTATGCGTGGCTCGACAGCACGATGAAAGACCGCGAATGGGCGGCGGGCGAGCGCTTCAGTCTCGCGGATTGCGGCGCCGCGCCGTTTCTCTTCTATGCCGACTGGACGCACCGGATCGATCCGAAGTTCGAATACGTGATCGAGTATCGCAAGCGTCTGTTGAAGCGGCCTTCGTTCGCGCGCGCCGTCGAGGAAGCGCGGCCGTATCGCCATCTGTTTCCGCTCGGGATGCCGGAGCGCGACTGATTTCGTGGTTCGTCAATTGAATGGGAGGCCGCGATGTCTTCTGCATCTTCTCTCGTGCCCGCCGCCGAACTGGCGAAGCGCAACGGCCGGCACTATCCGAACGAGAGCGTCGAATACCGCCGCGCCCGCGACGCGCTGCTCGCGGAGGAAATCGAACTGCGCCGTCATATCGAACGCGTCGCGGAACAGCGCCGCGCGCTGCCGCCGGGCGGTGACGTCTCGGGCGATTACCGCTTCATCGGCGAGGCGGGGCCCGTCGATCTCGCCGGGCTGTTCGGCGACAAGGACACGCTCGTGATCTACAGCTACATGTTCGGTCCGCAGCGCGAGCGGCCGTGTCCGATGTGCACGTCGCTGCTGAGCGCGTGGGACGGCGAGGCGCGCGACATTGCGCAGCGCATCGCGCTGGCCGTGGTCGCGCGTTCGCCGATCGAGCGGCTCGCGGCGTTCAAAAAGGAGCGCGGCTGGCGCGATCTGAAGCTGTATTCAGACGTGAACGGCGAGTACAGCCGCAACTTCGGCGCGATCTCCGACGATGGCGGCGACGATGCGGCGTTTCAGGTCTTCACCCGCCGAGACGGCACGATCCGGCATTTCTATGCGGCTGAAATGGGCTTCCCGACTGTCGATCCCGGTCAGGACCCGCGCGGCGCGCCGGATCTGATGCCGATGTGGACGATCTTCGACATGACGCCCGAAGGGCGCGATCCGCACTGGTATCCGAAGCTCGACTACGGGCGGTGACGCGAACGCGCGGCGGGTCGTTGGCGCCGCCGCCGCGTGCGTATGAAGACAGGCATGAAGGCGAACGCAATCGCGCCGCGAGCACGCGGCGCTCGTACCGTTCGCGGGTGTACGCAGGTATCAGTCGGCGAGGCGCTTGTCGGCGAGCGCGCGTTCGCAGTCGCCGAGCACGGCGACGACGAGGCGCGCCTGAGCGTCGAGTTCGTCCGTATCGAGAATTTCTTCGACGGCATCGCGCGCCCAGTCGGCTTCGACAAACGATGCATGTCGCTGCGCGATGTCGAGCGCAAGGGCCGACAGCCTAGCGATGCATAACCAGTCGGCTGTGCGCCCGTGCCGGTCGAGCCACTTGTGCGCGGCCTCTACGTGAAACGACGGTGTGGGCCAGGTCTCGTTCAGATACCAGGCGCCCAGGCTTCCGCACGTGAGCCAGCACAGCAGCTCCACGCGGTCGCGTTGGCTTAGAAGATGGCGTACATCACTCATGGCGACGCTCGCGAAGGTAACGGATATGACGTGAGTTCCGCGTAGCAAAGCTCGAACCCGTGTGTGTACGACAATAACACGACGTTGTGCCTTGCACGACAGGGTTTAACCGGATTTGGTGTGTCTCGCGTCATACCGAGTGTGTGCTGACCGACAATCGGGTGTTCTTGCTGCGCTGCATTGCACAGGCACAGTGCAGCGCGGCTCGCGTTTTAGCGCGAGCACGTCGACTGTGAATCGGTCGATGCGTCGAGGCGGATCATCTGGCCGTGATGGAGTACCGTGAATGCGTCATCGGGCAGGCCGGCTTCATGGGTCGCTTCGCCGAGTTTTTTCGGCGGTTCGTCGAGTGCCTCGTCGGTCAGTTCGAAGGTGCCCCAGTGAATGCCGATCGCTTTTTCGGCGTGCACGTCCTGGAAAATCTGCACGGCCTGCTGCGGGTCCACGTGCTGAGGGCCCATGAACCAGCGCGGCTCATACGCGCCAACGGGAATCAACGCGAGATCGAAGCAACCGAATGCGGCGCCGATCCGCTTAGAGTCGTTCGAGTAGCCGGTGTCGCCCGCGAAGTACACCGAGATTGGATGTGCAGCGCCCGCTGCCGTCTTCACGACCCAGCCGCCCCACAGCGTCTCGTTGCGGTCGGTGAGGCTCCGCGCGGACCAGTGCGTCGCGGGCACGAACCAGAAGTCGAGACGGGCAACGCTGGTTTCGTCGCCCCAGTCCAGTTCCTGCGCATTCGTGATGCCTTTTTTCGCGAGCCAGTCCTTGATGCCGAGCGGCACGAGAAAGAGCGGCGGCCCGCCAGGCTGCGCGTTCAATGCCTCGACGCTCGCGGTGTCGAGGTGGTCGTAATGGCTGTGCGAGATCAGCACGACGTCGATATGCGGCAGTTCGTCAAGCGCGAGGCCCAGCGGCACGCGCCGCTTCGGCCCGGCGAACGTGAAGGGCGACGCGCGCTCGGAGAACATCGGATCGGTGATCACGTTGACGCCGTCGATCTGCAACAAGGCGGTCGCATGGCCGATCCACGTCATCGTGTTGTCGCTGTGGTTCGCCTTGATCCACGCGACGTCGGGGTGATCGACGGGAAACGCGTAGCCGTTCGCCGGCGGTGGCGGCAAGCCGTGCGTCCAGCGGTTCCAGCGCCACTTCCACACCGAGCCGCGCGCGAGCGGTCCGTCGTTGTTCTCGTAGCCGTTTTCGGTGCGCGGCGCGTGATGGATGCCGCTTGCGGCGAGCTTGTCAGGCGTAGGATCGGGTTGCTGCGCGCCGACGGCGCAATTCGCCGACGCGGCGCTCAAAGCGATGGCGGCGCAGACGAGGCGCGAGCGGAACCGGAATGGCATCGTGTATCGAATGGGCTGCGGCCGTAGAATCGATGGTGAAACAGTGTAGACCGGACGCCGCGTACTACGCCCGCGCGGTGGCGGAACGAGCGTCGCCTTCGATCGCGTCCTGGCTGCGGAATCGTTCATCCTCACGCCATCCGTCGGGCGCAATCTCGATCTGCGTCCGTTTGTCGCGAACACCGCTTAGCGGAACAATTGTGCCTGTGCCCGAGTTGCAAAATGCAATGAAGTGCCGTTCGTAGCGACGAAAAAGCAGCGAAGCGGCGCAAATCGTGCATTTTTTTGCCTTAAACGCGTTTCGACCGGCACGATTCAAACCGTCAAAATCCAAAATAAGGCAAAATTCGGGGCATTCGCGTCGGCCGTGGCGTCGCCGGCGGCATTTCCCAACCTTTCTCGACCAAGAGCAAAGCGATGAGTAACAAGCAACCTACGATCATCTACACCCTGACCGACGAAGCCCCGCTGCTCGCGACGAGTGCTTTTCTGCCGATCATCCGTACGTTTACCGCTCCGGCTGGCGTCAATGTCGAGACCAGCGACATTTCCGTGGCCGGCCGTATCCTCGGCGAGTTCGCGGAATTCCTGACGGAAGAGCAGCGCGTGCCGGACAATCTGGCCGAGCTGGGCCGCCTGACGCAAGACCCGGACACGAACATCATCAAGCTGCCGAACATTTCGGCGTCGGTGTTCCAGCTGATCAGCGCGATCAAGGAACTGCAGTCGAAGGGGTACAAGGTTCCGGATTATCCGGAAGACCCGAAGAACGACGAAGAAAAAGAGATCCAGAAGCGTTACTCGAAGTGCCTCGGCAGCGCGGTCAACCCGGTTCTGCGCGAAGGCAATTCGGACCGCCGCGCGCCCGCCGCCGTCAAGAACTACGCGAAGAAGCACCCGCACAGCATGGCCGAGTGGAGCATGGCGTCGCGCACGCACGTCGCGCACATGAAGCATGGCGACTTCTACCACGGCGAAAAGTCGATCACCAACGACAAGGCGCGTGAAGTCCGCATGGAACTCGTCACGAAGCGCGGCGAGACGATCGTGCTGAAGCCGAAGGTCAAGCTGCAGGACGGCGAGATCGTCGACAGCATGTTCATGAGCAAGAAAGCGCTGGTCGAGTTCTACGAAGACCAGATGGAAGACGCGCGCAAGACGGGCGTGATGCTGTCGCTGCACGTGAAGGCGACGATGATGAAGGTTTCGCACCCGATCGTCTTCGGCCACGCGGTCAAGGTGTTCTACAAGGACGCGTTCGCCAAGCACGCGAAGCTGTTCGACGAACTGGGCGTGAACGTCAACAACGGCCTCGTCGATCTGTACACGAAGATCGAGGCGCTGCCGGAATCGCAGCGCGACGAAGTGATCCGCGACATGCACGCGTGCCACGAGCACCGTCCGGCGCTGGCGATGGTCGATTCGGCCAAGGGCATCTCGAACCTGCACGCACCGAACGACGTGATCGTCGACGCATCGATGCCCGCGATGATCCGCGCAGGCGGCAAGATGTGGGGCGCCGACGGCCGTCCCGCCGACACGAAGTGCCTGATCCCGGAAAGCACGTTCGCGCGTATCTACCAGGAAATCATCAACTTCTGCAAGACCAACGGCGCATTCGATCCGAAGACGATGGGCACGGTGCCGAACGTCGGCCTGATGGCGCAGAAGGCGGAAGAATACGGCTCGCACGACAAGACCTTCGAGATCGCCGAAGACGGCGAAGCGCGCATCGTCGACAACGCGACGGGCGAAGTGCTGAGCGGCCTCACGCAGCAGGTCGAGCAGGGCGACATCTGGCGCATGTGCCTTGTGAAGGACGCGCCGATCCGCGACTGGGTCAAGCTCGCCGTCACGCGCGCGCGCAACTCGGGCATGCCCGTCGTGTTCTGGCTCGACCCGTACCGTCCGCATGAAAACGAGCTGATCCACAAGGTGCAGGCATACCTGAAGGATCACGACACGAACGGTCTCGAGATCCACATCATGTCGCAGGTTCGCGCGATGCGTTACTCGCTGGAGCGCGTGATTCGCGGTCTGGACACGATCTCGGCGACGGGCAACATCCTGCGCGACTACCTGACCGACCTGTTCCCGATCATGGAACTGGGCACGTCCGCGAAGATGCTGTCGATCGTTCCGCTGATGGCGGGCGGCGGCATGTACGAGACGGGCGCGGGCGGTTCGGCGCCGAAGCACGTCAAGCAGCTGGTCGAAGAGAACCACCTGCGGTGGGATTCGCTGGGTGAGTTTTTGGCGCTGGCTGTGTCGCTTGAAGAGCTGGGTATCAAGTCGGGGAATGCGCGCGCGAAGGTGCTGGCGAAGACGCTGGATGCTGCTACCGGCAAGCTGCTCGACAACAACAAGAGCCCGTCGCCGAAGACTGGCGAGCTCGATAACCGCGGCAGCCAGTTCTACCTGGCGATGTATTGGGCACAGGAGCTGGCCGCGCAGACGGATGACGCGGAACTTGCTGCCAAGTTTGGCCCGCTGGCCAAGGTGCTGACGGAGAACGAGAAGACGATCGTCGGTGAACTGGCGGACGTGCAGGGTAAGGGTGTCGATATCGGCGGCTATTACCAGCCGGACTTTGCGAAGCTGGAAGCGGTGATGCGGCCGAGTAAGACGCTGAATAACGCGCTTGCAGCGGTGACGGTTTAAGTTTTCTGACTGTAGTGGTTTAGGCGGAGCCCGCGCATTCTGGTTTGGATGTGCGGGCTTTTTGCTGCGCAGGCGGTTTGGTTTGCAGGTGTTTTCGCTGGCATCCGCGTGTTGTTATCTAGCTTCACGCGTCGCCCCTGTGCGGGGCGGCACCTACTTTTCTTTGCCGCCGCAAAGAAAAGTAGGCAAAAGAAAGCGGCTCACACCGCCAACATTTCTTCTTGCCTGAGGGCCCCCAAAGGGTCTTACGCTTCACACGGCAATCATGTGACCCACGTTCGTTGCCAGCGCGCTTGCGGTGCGCCTCACCCGCTTCACACCCCCGCGTAGCAACACACCGTGCCAGATAGTCCGCCGCCGCCCAGGTGGCAAACTGTGTGTAGGCTTTCAGGCCGTACACGCATCACTCCGGACTGAAAAACACAGGCCCGTCGCAACGCTTGCTCTGTGCGCATCACCTGTTTCACACCCCGCGTCGCATCCACACCGCGTCAAGCTTCCAGCGTTCTAAAGCGGCTGCCTGTGCGGAGGCTTTCGGGCCGTACAGGCATTACTCCGGACTGGAAAGCAAGGTCGGTGTTTCTGGTAAGAGCGCGAACTTGTGTGGTGCGACAACCTACACACAGTTTGCCACCTGGGCGGCCGCAACCATTCGCTGCCGCTGGCAGATGTACGGGTGCTGGAAGCGGGGGAGGCGCTTGTTAAGAGCGATGGCAACGGGCGGGGAACAGCGCGTTATCATCTGAAGTGCGGGACCGGTGGGGGCCCTCAGGCGAACGTCAAGAGCTGGCGGTGTTAGCCGCTTTCTTTTGCCTACTTTTCTTTGCGGCGGCAAAGAAAAGTAGGTGCCGCCCCGCACAGGGGCAACGCGTGAACGGCAAACACCATGGCGCGGATGCCAGCGACAGCGAAAGCAAAAGCGACAGCGAAACCAAAACCAAAACCAGAACCAGAACCAGAACCAGAACACCAACAGCGTCCGCACGAGCCAAACCCTCAACCTTGAGCCGCGTGCAACGCACAAACACCTCCCAACTGCATGCGCGCTCACCATCAGGCATTCTTCGCTTCGCTGTTCTTCTCGCGGCTCGCGGACCAGATCCTGCTATTTCTCGTGCCGCTCGTCGTCTTCCAGACGACCCAAAAAGCGACATGGTCCGGCATCGCGTTCTTCATCGAGGCATTCCCGCGCTATATCGTGTTTCCCGTGTGCGGCGCGCTGTGCGATCGCATGTCGCCCGTTACGGTGCTGCGCGCGAGCCAGCGCTTTCGCGCAATGGCGTGCGCGGCAGGCATCGCAGGCTTCGCGGTGGCAGGCGGCATCGGCTGGCTGATCGCACTGTCCGCCGTGTGCGGCACCTTGACCAGCCAGGGGCTCGTCGCGCGCGAAGTACTGCTCCCGCAGGTATTCACGTCCGAGCGCTTCGAGAAGGTGCTCTCGTATGCGCAGATCGCCGATCAGGTCGGCGTGGTGCTCGGCCCGATGCTGGCAGGTTTGCTGCTCGGCTGGTGGCGCTGGGAATACGTCGTCGGCGTCGCGGCCGTGCTGTTCTTCGCCGCCGATGGCGCGACGCTCTTCTGGCAGCGCGCGAGCGCTTTCGAATGGACGCCGCACGGGCATGCACACGGCGACTGGCGCGCGCCCGTGAAAACGGCGCTGGCGCACGTGGTGAGGCTGCCGGGTCTGGGCCGCCTGGTCGCGTTGGCCGCCGCCGAGAATCTCGTGATCGGCGTGACGCTCGCGACCTCGGCGGCGATGGTGACGGGGCTGCATCGCCGGCCGGATGCGTTCTATGCGTTCGTGCAGACGGCGGGCGCGATCGCGACGATCGTGATTCTGCTGTTGATCGCGCGCGTGCGGATTCCGCGCAAGGCGCTCGGGATCGTGTCGTTTCTCGCGATCTTCGCGGGCGGGTTGCTGGCGGGCGTGAGTCCTTCCGTGTGGGGCTACGTCGCGGGCTTTTTGCTGATCGTCGGCTTCGACAAGATGTTCAGCATCTATATCCGCAGCGTGCGTCAGGCGATCATTCCCGCGAAGGACTACGGCAAAACGCTTGGCGTCGTCATCATGCTCAACAACCTGACGCAGCCGCTGGCGGGCTTGCTGGTCGGCATGTTTTCGGGGAATGGACGCATGAGCGCGGTCGTTGTGGCGATCTCGCTCGGGATGGGCGCGCTGGGGCTGATCGTCGTGCTCGTGGGTCTCGGCGCGGGGCGGCGTCGAGTGCACGTTGCGCCGCTGAACAAGCAGACGCCCGACAGCGCCGACTGAGCATGTACTGTCACAATGAAACGCTAGCTTTTCTTCACGGAGCGCCATCGACATGCAATCGGACGACGAGCTGAAACACTTCGAAGCCCACGGGGCGGCGCCGCTGCCCGAAGCGCAGGAAGAAGGATTCGTGGACAACGCGGGCGCGCGCATCGCCTGGTCCACTTACGGCGCGGGCCACCCCGTGGTGCTGTTGCATGGCGGCCTCGGGCATCGCGGCAACTGGGGTTATCAGGTGCCCGCGCTGGTTGCGGCGGGCTACCGCGTGATCCTGATCGACAGCCGCGGACATGGCCGCAGCACGCGCGACGCGCAACCGTACAGCTACGAGCTGATGGCCTCCGACGTGCTCGCCGTACTCGACGCTCTACACGTACAGCAAGCAGCGTTCATCGGCTGGAGCGACGGCGCGTGCACGGCGCTGATTCTCGGCCGGCGCGCGCCGCAGCGCGTCGCAGGCGTGTTCTTCTTCGCGTGCAATATGGACCCCGGCGGCGCGAAGCCATTCGTGCCGACGCCCGTGATCGACCGCTGCTTCAGGCGGCATCGCGCGGACTACGAGGCGCTGTCGGCAACGCCTGGCGAGTTCGACGCGCTCGTCGCCGCCGTCAGCGAGATGCAGCGCACGCAGCCCGATTACTCCGCGGACGATCTCGCGCAGATCCGCGTGCGCGTGATCGTCGCGATCGGCGAGCACGACGAGTTCATCAAGCAGGACCACGCCGTGTATCTGGCGCAGAGCATCCCGGAGGCCGAGCTGATCGTGCTGCCGAACGTCAGCCATTTCGCGCCGCTGCAACGGCCTACGCTGTTCAATGGCGTGATCGAGCGGTTCGTGGGAACCGCTTTCGAAGCGGACGGCTGAAGCGGCTCAGTCCGCCTTGGCGCCGACTTTCGCGGTCGCGTTGGCGTCGTTCTTTTCCTCCTCTTCCCAGCCGCCGCCGAGCGCAAGGAACAGATTCACCTGATCGACCGCGACCTGGCCTTCGGCCGCCGAAACCTGCGCGGCAACGGTCGTGAGCGTGCGCGTCGCGTCGAGATCGTCGATGAACGTATCGCGGCCTGCAGCGTAGAGACGGTGCGTTTCGTCCGCCGACTGCACGGCCGACTTGTACGCGGTGCGCAATGCATCGGCGCGCGTCGTATCGGATGCGTAGGTCGACAGGCTCGTCTGCGTTTCGCGCAGCGCATTCAGCACGACGCCGTCGAAGTGCGCGAGCGCGCCGCCCGTCGCGGCTTCCGCTTCGTGGACCCGCGCGCGCTGGCCGTTGATCGGGAACGTCCAGCTGATCAGCGGACCGAACGCCCAGCGGTTCGTGGTCGGGCCGAACAGATCGTCGACAACGCCGACCGACCCCGCCGATGCGCCAATGCTCACGGTCGGATACAGCGCCGCCGTCGCGACGCCGATGCGCGCCGTCGACGCCGCCAGCAGGCGTTCGGCCTGGCGCACGTCCGGGCGGCGCTTGAGCAGCGCCGCACCGTCGCCGACGGGAATCGGCTGCTTCAGATGCGGCAGCCGGCTGCAGGCGAGGGCGGCGGGCGGCAGATCGGATGGCGCGCGCGCGAGCAGCATCGCGAGCCGGTACTGCGCGGCGCGGCGGCGCGCGACGAAGCGCGGAATATCGGCGGCGAGCGTGTCGGCCTGCGTCTGGCCGCGCGTCACATCGGGCTGGTTGCCGCGCCCCGCGTCGCGCAGCCGCTGCGTGAGCTTGACCCGTTCCTTTTGCAAGGCCAAAGACTTCTGCGCAATCTCCAGTTCGTCCGCTGCCGAGCACGATTCGACGTAGGCACGCACGACATCGGCGACGACCGTGATGCGCGCGAGGTCGCTTGCGGCCTCGACGGCTTCGTCGTCGGCCTTCGCGGCTTCGACGCCGCGCCGCAGCTTGCCGAACAGATCGATCTCATACGACACGCTCAGATCCAGCGCGCCTTCGTTGACGACGGGAATCTTTTCCGACAGCAGAAACTGTTCGGCAGACTCCTGCGCGCGCTGGAAGGCCGCCGACGTCTTGCCGGAAAAACCGCCCTGTTCGTTCGCGAAGTCGAGCTGGGCGCGCGAGCGTGCGAGATTCGCCGCGGCGACGCGCAGATCGGTGTTCGACGACAGAGCTTCCGTGACCAGCTGATCGAGCACCGGGTCGTCATACAGACGCCACCACTTCGACGGCACGGCCTGTTGCGTGACGGGCGCCTTGTCCGCGCCGTCGATGGCCGCGTTCGCATACGGCGCGTTGACGGCCGCGTTCTCCGGCAACTTGTAGTTCGGGCCGACCGTCGTGCAGCCGTTCAAAGCGAGGGCAACAGGCAGCAAAGCCGGCAGCAACGCCAGGCCGGCGCGCGTTGCCGAGAGGGACGGGAAGCGTTTCATTGCGATGCGCCCGAGGCCGGATGGGTGGCGCTAGACGGCGCGGTGCCGACGATAGCCGCCCCCGTGGTCGAAGCACCCGCGCCAGCCGATGCAGCCGATGCAGCCGCCGCATCCGATGCCGCCGGGCGCCGTCCCATCGAAGGCCCGATGCCGCGCACCGACACCGTCGCCGTGCGGCCCGCGATCATGCGGAAGTCGGCGGGCACTTCGTCGAGCGCGACGCGCACGGGAATGCGCTGCGCGAGGCGCACCCAGCTGAACGCCGGGTTCACGTTCGGCAGCAGGTTCTGGCTTTGCTGGCGGTCGCGGTCCTCGATCGCGGCGACGATGCTCAGCACGTGGCCGCGCAACACGCCCGGTTCGCCCATTACCTTGATGTCGACGGGCTGGCCGATATCGATACCGTGCAGCTTGGTTTCCTCGAAGTAGCCGTCGACGCGGAACGAATGCATATCGACCACCGACAGCACCGCGCGTCCCGCCGAAATGTACTCGCCCACACGCGGCGCGCGATCGTTCAGATAGCCGTCCACAGGACTGACGATCACCGTGCGCTGCAGGTTCAGGCGCGCCGTGTCGATCGCGACTTCGGCGTCGGCGAGCGCGGCCGTCGCCGTTTCGACGCGCGAATGCGTCTCCTCGACCACTTCACGCGCGACGAGATTGCCGAGTGCGCGGTTGCGGGCATCTTCGCGGCGCGCCTGATCGAGCGTCGCGCGGCGCTGCTGCGCGGTGGCCTGTGCGTTGCGCAGCGCAAGCGCATAGCGCGCCTGGTCGATCACGAACAGCACCTCGCCTTGCTTGACCTGCTGGTTGTCGACGACCTTGACCTCGGTGATGAGGCCGGATACGTCCGGCGCAACTTGGATCACGTCGGCGCGCACGTGACCGTCGCGCGTCCACGGCGCGAACATGTAGTAGTCGACCAGCTTCCACAGCACGACCGCTGCGATCACGACGACGATGAGAGTGAGCAGAATCTGCCCGACGGAGAACCAGGTTTTTTTCACGTTATGAACCGGTGCGAAACGATGACGACAAGCCCCAGCACCAGAACATAAATGCCGAGATCGAAAATGGAACGGTGCCAGATGAAGCGGTAAACGCCGATGCGCGCGAACAGGTTGCGCAAGACCAGGTTCACCAGATAGGCGATGAACATCAGCACCAGCACGGCTGGCACAAAGACGCCGAGAATGTCGATTTCGCCGATCATTTGCGTCGACAGAAAGTAAGAGATGGGTTTCGCATCAGGCTGCGGTCTCCGGTTGGGGCGGCGGATTGCTGCCGGGCGCGGGATGCGGCGGAAACAGCGACAGGCGCATGCCGACCAGCGCGTGCAGCGTCTCGCGCAGCCAGCGCTCGCCGGAGGGCGCAGCGGGGGCGGGCGCGGCGTTGTGTTCTGCCTGTCCCTCTTGCCCCTGCTGCGTGCCGCCTTGCGTCTGCGCGATGTTGCGCGTGGTCACTTGCGCGACGGCGGCATCGATCGTTTCGATCAGCGCGGCGGGCACCGGCTGCCGTTCGCGGCGCGCGACACATTGCTCGAAATACTGCCGCACGCCGGAGAGCACGTCATCGATGGAGCCTTGCAAGTCGGCTGTCAGCTTGCGGCGCGTGCGTCGAAGATCGAGCGCGTTCAGCGCGACGCGGAAGTCGCGGAAGCTTTCGATCGACGGATGGCGGTTCGAGTCCGAGGCCGCGTGGCGTGGCAGCAGTTGCATCAGCCGGTCGAGCATGCGCGAGTACAGATTGCGCTGGTCTTCGATGGCAGCCGTCGACGCGCTCACCACGACGTCGGCCCATGCGGAACGCGTGAGCCGCCCGGCGGCGAGTTCGGCGCCGAACGGCCGCGTGATGCGCGTCCAGATGAAAGCGAACAGCAAGCCCGCGACGCCCGCCAGATTGCTGTTGATGAACACGAAGAAGTCGGCCTCGTAAGCGCTCTGAATGCTGATGAAGGTCGCCGTGTTGACGGCCGTGAGCAACGTCACGAGCGTGAACTGCGGGCTCGGGATCAGCGTGCCGATGATCAGGAACGGCCCGGAGAAGATCACGACCAGCATCGCGAAATCGTGCACGTGCGGCAGCACCACGAACACATACAGCCCGGCCAGCACGACGCTCGCGCAGGTCGCAAGGAAGAACTTGAAGACGGAGGGCGCGGGGTCGTCGAGCGCCGCGAAGAAGCAGCAGGAGACGGCGGCGAGCGTGACGGCGGCGGCGCCGTCGTTCCAGCCCGACGTGATCCACAGTCCGCACGCGACGATGACCGCGCCGACGGCCGATGCCGTCGAGAACAGCATCATGCCGTAGTCGAAGAAGCGCTCGGTGCCGCCCAGCCGCCAGTGGCGAAAGTGCGGCCGCCACAGGACGGTTTCATGAACGATGGCCGCGCGCAGGCAGCGGATATCGCGCCAGACGTCGATGACCTGGCCCAGACGCCACAGCGCGTTCGACAGCAGCGCGCCGTCCCAGCTCGCGAGCGCCTCGGCGGATGGCCGCAGCGCATCGACGCGCGCGCGCAGCGCTTCCGCTTCGTGATCGGGCTCGTCCGCGTATTTGGCTTCGAGCGCGGGCGCCTTGATCCACTTCGCGACGTCCGCGAGCAGCGCCTCGACTTCGAGCGGATGCGCGCCGCGCTGCCGTATCAGTTCGATCAGCGGATCGGCCATCGACGAAATCAGCGGCAGGAAAATCTGCATTCGCCCCTGCAACGCGCGCGCGCGGCGCACGATATCGGGCCGTGTGTGATCGTAGGTCAATTGGCTCAGCAGGAAATCGAGCCCGTTGACCGTGGCCGCAAGACGTTGGCGCGAGGCCGAGATCGTCGCGCCCGCGATGTGGCCGGACAGCGTCTCGCTCGCGTAGAACGCGGCGTCGCGGAACCAGGCGTCGGTGCGCTCGACCAGCGTCGGCGCGAGCCGGCTCGGAAACACCACGCTGCCGACGATACTCGCGACCACGATGCCGAGCAGGATCTCTTCCGTACGCGTGATGGCCAGATCGAAGACGGTGGTCGGATTGGTGACGGCGGGCAGCGCGATCAGCGGCAGCGTGTAGCCGGCGAGCAGGCACACATAGCTGCGCGCGGTGCGATCGTTCAGCGATACATAGAGCATCGTGCCCGTCCACAGCCCGACGATCGTGCTGAACAGGAACGGCGACTCGACGAAGGGCGGCACGATCAGCACCGCGCCTGCCGCGCCGAGCGCCGTGCCGAGCGCGCGGTACAGCGCCTTCGAGCGGGTCGCGCCGACGAACGGATTCGAGACGATATAGACGGTCGCCATCGCCCAGTAAGGGCGGGGCAGTTCGAGCGCAAGGCCGATGTACAGCGCGATCATCGCGGCCGCGAACGTCTTGGCGGAAAACAGCCAGTCGCGGACTGAGGGATAGGCCATGGCGGTTATGCGTTGCGTTTGCTGCTGGAACGTGCGGCAGCGGCTGGCTCGTCGGATGCGCCCTTGTCGGAAGTGACTGTAGCATCCAGCGACGCGTTGAAGGCGTTCAGCACCCGCAGCGTCGTCTCCAGGTCCTCGCGGCTCACGCCTTTGAGCACGCGCGCGCGCAGCTCCATCAGCCGCTCTTCCATGCGCGCGGTGACGGCGCGGCCTTCGTCGGTGAGGGTGATGGTCTTGGCGCGCTTGTCGTCGGGATCTTCGTCGCGGCGCACGAGGCCCGCCGCGCATAGCTGATCGAGCAGCCGCACCAGCGACGGGCCTTCGATCCCCACATGTTCCGCGAGCGTCACCTGGCGCACGGCCTCGCCGAGACGGTTGGCCGTCAGCAGCGGACCCGCGCACGCCTCCGACACGTTGTAGGCGGACAACACGCTATGGCTCGTGCGGCGCCAGCGGCGCGCGGCGACGACCAGCGTGCTGCTGACGGAGCGGCGTAGAAGGTGGAGATTGACCATGGGCCGGGATTGTATGTCGATTTTTATTCGTTAGCATCCTATCGACATAAATTTTTAAGGAAATGCTTCAAAATTCGCTTACGCTGTGTTTCGCAGGCGAGCGGCGGCGGGGCGCTTGCCCGCCGCCGGCCGCTTTTCGAGCGTCCAGGCGGACTTACTCGTCGTTCAATCCCTTGCCTTCGAGAATCATCGGCATGCATTTCTCGATCCGCGATTCCCGCGTTTTCGATTGCTTCGCCGACGAGAAGTGGAGCAGATAGGCGCGTTGCCGTCCGGGCGTCAGTGATTCGAAAGCAGTCTTGAGCCTGGGGATCTTGTCGAGTCTGGTCTGGAATTCCTCGGCGACCTCAAACTCTTCGGTCGATTTGTGGGCCACTTTCAGACCGGCTTTTTCAACTTCGATAGCCGCGCGGATATAGGTCTTCAGAACGGATTGCAGCTTGCCGATTTCCTGCAGGCTCGTGAACCGCACCTGCCGGGCTGACTGCACGTTCTCTGTCTGCTGGATCAGGATGCCTTTCGGGTCCTTCAACAAAGCGCCCTTGACGAACAGGACCGCGCAGTATTCCTTGAAGCCGTGAATGAGCACGACGTTTTTGTCGTCGTGCGTGTAGCACGGAACGCCCCATTTCAATTCCTCCGTGACGGGGCATTCCAGCACGATCGCTCTGAGCTTTTCTGTTTCTTCACGCCACTGTTTGAGTTTGCCGATATAGGCGTCGACCTTGGGATTCATTGTTGTCCCTCAGAAATAAGGCGAGCCTATGGTACCGCCCGGCGCCAGGGGCGGCAAACCGGGCTGGAAGCGATCGGGCTAAAAGCGATCGGGTTAGAAGCGATCGGCGCGGAACGGATGCGGGTCGGCGACGGGCGCGGCACCCGTCATCATTTCCGCGAGCAGGCGCCCCGTGACGGGGCCGAGCGTCAGGCCGTGGTGCGCATGGCCGAATGCGAACCACAGGTCCTTGTGGCGTGTCGCGGGACCGATAATCGGCATCATGTCCGGCGTGCACGGACGGCGGCCGAGCCACGGACGCTCGTCGAGCCGCGCGCCGAGCGGGAAGGTGTCGCGCGCGATGGGTTCGATCGCATCCAGTTGCACGGGAGTGGCCGGCGCGTCGCAGGCGGCCAGTTCCGCGCCCGTCGTCAGCCGGATGCCACGCGCCATCGGCGTGATCATGTAGCCGATCTCGGTGTCGAGCACGGGTTGATTCAGCTTCGCGCCGTCCTGCGCCGCGTAGTGCATGTGATAGCCACGCTTGACCGCGAGCGGCAGCCGGTAACCGAAGCGCGCGCTGACGGTATCCGACCAGGGCCCGAGCGAGATGACGGCCGACTGCGCGTCGATACGGCCCGCATCGGTGTCGACGCTCCAGTGCGGTTCGAGTGTCGACGCATCGCCGATGAAGATGCGCCCGCCAAGCTGCTCGAAGTAACGCGCGTAGGCCGTGACGAGCGCATTGGGGTCGCTGACGGACTCGGCGTCGGTGTAGCGCAGCGCGCCCAGCAGCGCGTGGCTCAGCGACGGCTCCGCGCGCCTCAGTTGCGTTGCATCGAGTGCGTCGAAGGTGACGCCGTACTCGGCTTGCCAGCGCTCGACGTCGCGCAACGCGGCGTCCTGCTTGCGCGCGCTGCGAAACACTTTCAGCCAGCCGCCCTTGCGCACCAGCGCCTGCGCGCCCGATGCGTCGATCAACGCGCGATGCTCGCTGACGCAATGCTCGATCAGCGTCGCATACGAGCGCGCGATGGCCGTATGCCGATCGGCGCGCGAGTAGTGCCAGTAGCGGTACAGAAACGGCAGCAGCTTCGGCATCGCGCTGAAGTGATAGCGGACATCGAGCGAGCGGTTGCGCGCGTAGCGCAGCAGCGTGCTGGCGTCGCGCGGAAACGCATACGGGTAGACGCCTTCGCGCTGGATCAGTCCCGCATTGCCATACGACGTCTCGTTGCCCGGCGCCTTGCGATCGACGAGCGCCACACTGAGCCCGCGCTTTTGCAGATGCACGGCAACCGACACGCCCACCATGCCGCCACCCAGTACGACGGTATCGAACTTCATTGCTGCGTATCCTCGCGCGATAACGTCATGCGAGCGCCGTCACGGCAATTTCGACATCGAGGCCCGGCTTCATCAACAGGGCCTGGACGCAGGCGCGCGTCGGTGCGTGGCCCGCCGGCACCCACGCATCCCACACGCCGTTGAATTCTTCGAAGTGCTTCGGGTCGCTGAGCCACACGTTCGCGGTGAGCACACGCGTCTTGTCGACGTTCGCCGAGGCGAGCAGCGTGTCGATGCGCGTGAGGATTTGCGTCGTCTGGACGGTGATCGACGCGCCCGCCGTGTCCGGCACCTGGCCGGACAGATAGACGATGCCGTTGGCAATCACCACCTGGCTCATGCGGGCGTTGGTTTGCAGTCGTTGGATTTCGTTGGACATGGTGAATATCGCTGGGTTAGACGGATGACATGCCGGCCTGAGCTTCGCCGGTAGAGTCGAAAATGGGCGGCGCGGTGACGATCGATTTCAGCGCGGGGTTCGGCTGCGTGAGACGCGACAGATCGGGACGCGGGCGGCGCAATGCGGGGTGCGTGTCGAAAGCCTGTTCCATCGCGCGCGCCACGGCCAGCGTCTTGAGGTCGCCATGAAACGGCCCGACGATCTGCAAGCCGAACGGCATGCCAGCCGCATCGACGCCGCATGGCAACGACAGCGCGGGATGTGTCGTCAGCGTCACGACGTACGTCAGCGCGAGCCAGCGGTAGTAGTTTTCCTGCGCGCGCCCGTTGATCTGCGCGGCGTAAAGCTCGCGCCACGGGAACGGCGAAACGGGCGTGGTCGGCGAGAGGATCACGTCGTAACGGTCCAACGCGGATTGGAAACGCCGGAAAATGCGCGTCTGTTCCGCCTGTGCCCATGCGCTGTCGGCGAGCGTCATCGCGGCGCCCATTTCGTAGTTCGCGCGCGTGTTCGGACCGAGCGCGCCCGGATCGCGCGCATACGCGTCGCGCAGGCCCGCAACGAAGCTTTCCGCGCGAATCACGTCAAAAGCGCGGTGCGCGTCGCCGAGATCGAACTGGACCGGCTCGCAGGTTTTCACCATCGGCGTGAGCGCCGCCATGCGTGAACGGAAGAGGGCGCGGATGCCATCGTCGACATCGCAGCAACCGAAGTCTTCCGTGTAGCCGACGCGCAGCGTGGCGAGATCGAGCGCGGGCAGCGTTGCGAACCGGAGTGGATCGACTTCGTAGCTGAGGGGATCGCCTGTCGAAAGGCCCGCTGTCGCCGCGAGTTGCAGTGCCGTCTCTTCGACGTCGCGGCCCATCGGCCCGACCACCGAGATCGGCGTCCAGCCGAGCAGCCGGCGCGAGTTCGGCACGAGCCCGGCGGACGGCCGGAAACCGACCACGCCGCACTTCGACGCGGGAATGCGCAGCGAGCCGCCCGTATCGGAGCCGGTGCAGACGGGCAGCATGTCACAAGCGAGCGCCGCCGCCGAGCCGCCTGACGAACCGCCCGCGTTCAGGTCCGGATTGAACGGATTGCCCGTCGCGCCCCACACGGGGTTGCGCGTGTTCGCGCCTGCGCCGAGTTCGGGCACGTTGGTCTTCGCGACGAGAATCGCACCCGCCGCGCGCAGCCGCTCGACCAGCACGACATCGCGCGATGGCACATGGCCGCGCGACATCGGCGAACCGTACGTGGTCAGTAGGCCGCCGTGTCTTCGAGATCCTTCACGCCGAGCGGCAGCCCGTGCAGCAGGCCGAGCGGCTCGCCGTCCAGCACCTTGCGCTCGGCCGCCTTCGCGGCCTTGCGCGCGTCGTCGTAACAGGTGGCCGTGATTGCATTGACGGCGGGGTTGAGGGCTTCGATCCGCGCGATGCAGGCGTCGAGCAGTTCGACGGGGGAAATCTCTTTCGCGCCGATCATCCGGCGCAATTCGACGGCGTTGCGGGCGACGAGGTCGTCGTGATCAGACATGGTTCAGGTTCCGGGTAGTTGCTGCTGATTGCTGCTTGTTCCTGATTGCTTGTTCGAGATGTCGAATGCGGTCACTCGAGCGCTTCGCCCGTGCGGTCGCGCAGCCAGATTACGGGCACGAGCGACACCGCGCAGGCCGCCGCGACGTACCACGCGGGCGCCAGCGGGTTGCCCGTCAGCGCGACGAGCCAGCTCGCGACGAACGGCGAAAAGCCGCCGAAGAACGACGCGCTCACCACATAGGTTAGCGCGATGCCCGTCGCACGCACATGTTTCGGGAACAGTTCGGGGATCATCACGAGCACGGGCACGATCTGCCCGGCGACGAACAGCGCGAGAAACGCGGACACGGCGCACAGCATCAACGTCGAAGGCTGCGCGGACAGCCACGCGAACGCGGGATACACGGTGAGCAGCAGCGTCACGCGCGATATGACGAGCACGCGCTTGCGGCTGAAGCGGTCGGCGAGCTTGCCCGCGATGGGCGCCGCGACGAACAGCACGAGCGAGCTGATCACGCCCGAAGCAACCGACGCCGTCGACGACAGATGCAGCGTGCGCACCGCATGGCTCGGCAGAAAGAACGCGGTGATGTAGACGGAAACCGAGCCGCCGAGTTCGGCGAAAGTGCCGAGTATCGTCAGCTTCAGATGCGTGGTGAGCGCCGCTTTCAATGCGCCGCGCCGATGCGTGCGGGTGGATGACGCATCGCTGAGCGTCTCTTCGAGCCGCCGGCGGATCAGCATGCCGACGGGCGCCGCGACGATGCCGAGCACGAACGGAATGCGCCAGCCCCAGGCGAGGATCGCGTCCTTCGGCAGCGAGACATTGACGAGCGTCGCGACAACCGCGCCGAGCGCGAGACCGAGTGCCGTCGCGGCGAAGTTCCAGCTGGCGAAGAACGCACGCGTCGAGTCCGATGCGTATTCGACGAGTAGCGTCGTGCCGGGTCCAAATTCGCCGCCCGCGGCGAAGCCCTGGATCAGACGCGCGGCGAGCACGATGAAAGGCGCGGCCATCCCGGCCACCGCGTAAGGCGGCGCGCAGGCGATCAGCGCGCAGCTCAGCGCCATCAGCATGATGGTCAGCACCATCGCCTTCTTGCGGCCCGCGCGGTCGGCGTATGCGCCGATCACGATGCCGCCCAGCGGACGCACGACGAAGCCGACACCGAACACGCCGATCGACAGCAGAAACTGGTTCACGGGCGACGCGGACGGGAAGAACAGCTGCCCGATCTGGATCGCGAAGAAGCTGTAGATGGTGAAGTCGTAGAACTCCAGCGCCGTGCCGAGCGTTGTCGCGGCGATGACCTGGGTTTTCGACAGACCGGCTTTTTCCAATGCAAGCGTTGACACGTCGACCGCTCCTGAGTGGAACTGCATGGGACTGGAATCGATGCGAGTTATCATATACGAGAAAAAATAAATTCTCGTATACGACAAAACCCTTTGTCATCCCTGAGTAATGCCATGGCCAGATCCGTCGCGCGCAAACAACCTGAACCTGTCGAGCCTACGTCACAGATCGATCACCAGGCGGTCGGCGCGCGGCTGCGCGATGCGCGCAAGGCGCGCGGACTGACGCTGATGCAGTTGTCGGAACAGTCGGGCATCGCCGTGTCGACGATCTCGAAGGCCGAACGCGGCGACATCGCGCTGACCTACGACAAGTTCGCGGCGCTCGCGCATGCGCTGCAGCTCGAGTTCGATGCGATCTTCGGCCGCATGAAGCACACGGAGCACACGAAGCGCGCGGGCGCGAGCGCTATCGTGCCGACCTTCACGGCGTCGGGTCAGCAGATGATCTACGACACACCCAACTACGAATACGGGATGCTCGCCAACGACCTGACGGGCAAGCGCATGGTGCCGATGCGCGCGCACGTACGGGCGCGCAAGCTCGCCGATTTTCCCGACTACATTCGTCATAGCGGCGAGGAGTTCGTGTTCCTGCTGGATGGCACGCTCGAACTGCGCTTCGAGACGGGCGCGGTGTTTCAGTTGAAGCCGGGCGATAGCCTGTACTTCGACAGTTCCGTTGGACACGTGTATCTGAGCACGGGGAAAAAGCCGGCTGAAGTGCTCGTGTGCTGCGTGGACACGGACGCGCACCGGCCCGCCGACGCGATCTGAGCACAACACCCGGCGCGGGTAACATGGCGGCTTGAGCGATCTTCAGCGAGGGCGATGCGTGATGAACGCGAGCGATCTTTCTGACGTGTACCGGGGTTATATCGACTGTCTGAACCGGCAGGACTGGGCGACTCTGGGGCACTTCGTCGATGACGATGTGACGTACAACGGCGAGCGTATCGGCTTGTCCGGCTACCGGGCGATGCTGGAGCGTGACTTCCGCGAGATTCCGGATCTTCGTTTTGACATTGCGTTGCTGGTTGCGCAACCGCCTGTGATCGCCAGCCGGTTGCAGTTCGACTGCTCGCCCAAAGGGACGTTTCTTGGACTCGCCGTCGATGGAAAGAAAGTCGCTTTCGCCGAGAACGTTTTCTACGAGTTTCGCGGCGCAAAGATCGCGCAGGTGTGGTCGGTGATCGACAAGGCGGCCATCGAGGCTCAACTCGCGCAGCGTTGAAGCGGAAGTCACGCAAGGAGATTTCATGTTCCGGCTATCGACAGCTACGTCCGAACGTTTTGTTCGCTGTCTCTTGCAGGCGCTGGTTGTTGGCGTGATCGCGCAGACGTTGGGTTGCGCGTCGAGCAGCACGGCGACGGATGCGACGCCCGTCGCGCTGGAAGGCGTACGGCCCAACGGCGTCACAGTCGACGCGAGCGACGGCGCCGTCTATCTGACCGACGACGCGAAAAGCAGCGTGCTCAGATCATCCGATGGCCGTACGTTTGCCCCTTTTGCGTCGATTCCTCAGCCGCCTGGCCAGGGCATCAGCCTGAGCCAGTTGACCTTCGACGAGGCGCGCACTCTGCTGGCCGTGCGCTTTGGATTCGGCAGCGCGAGCGCGGTGTTCGACGTCAAAAGCGCGGATGGCGCAATCATGCTGTCAGGGCCCAATCCCGCTCGCCGCAGGCTCGGCATTGCGGCCATTGGCTCGCAACAGGCGCTGTCGACGTGGTTCGTCAAGGAAGGCAGCGCACCCGCGACAGGCGGCGTGAGCCTGTTGACCTACGATGCAGCTGCAGGCCGCGCCACCGAGCGCGATCTGATCACGGGAATGGGCAAGCCGGTGGGCGTCGTCGTATCGGGCGATACGGTTTTCGTTTCGGATCAGGCGCGCAACATGATCGTGCGCGCGTCGCTGGCGAACCTGCTGCAGTCAGCGCAGCCGGTTGCCGTTGCCGATACCTTCGCGAAGATCGAGAACCCGGATCTGATGGCAGGAGATGGTCATGGTGCGCTCTATACACACTGCAAGAGCGCATCGTTGTGCAAGGTCGCGCCGGACGGCAGCGTGAACGAAATCGCCACTGAGTTTCACGACGCGCGCGGCGTTGCAGTCGATCCGGCGCGACACCGTCTTTATGTCGTCGATCGCGCAGCGGCAGGCGGAACCAGTTACCTGCGGATTCTGCCGCTGCGTTGAACTTGCGTCGAAACGCGGCGTTATCAGTCGACGCCGATAATCACGCTCGATGCCTTGAAGATCGCCGACGCCGCCGCGCCGCTCGACAGCCCGAGCCGATCGACGCTTTCATTGGTGATGATCGCGGCGATCTCCGCACCGCTTGCGGACGCAACGATCACTTCGCTATTCACGGCGCCCTTCGTGACGGCCGTGACCGTACCCGCGACGCGATTGCGCGCCGACACCTTGCCGTTGCCGTCATCGACCATCACCAGCACCGACGACGCCTTCACCAGCGCAAAAGCCGTCTTGCCGGCTGCCAGACCAAGCGACGACGCGCTGCCGTGCGTGATCACCGCGACGATGTCGAGTCCGTCCTGGGTGCGCAGCGTGACTTCATCATTGACGGCGCCGGGTTTGACTTCGGTGATCTGTCCGGTGAAATGATTTCGGGCGCTGGTTCGCATGATGATGTTCTCCTCGAATGGGTCCCGCGTTCGTGCCACGGAAACCCGTAATGTTAAGCCAACCCGAAGTCTAGCGTTTATACCTATAGCGTTGCCGCCCGTGTTTACGCGGTGTGTAAGACGCTATATCGCGTGACGCAAGTGGCTTCAATGTGGACTTGATAGGTATGACGCGTCAAACACGATATATTGACGCGTATATATCGAGCGTACATTTTACATTTTCAGCTAACGACAACGCGGAGCAGACGTTGAATTCGACACATAAAGAAGCCGTCGGCGAGCATTTCTCGCTGGATGCGATGCAGCACGCAAGAGTCATGACATGGAAGGCCGTCAACGCGATCGCCGCCGACGTGCGGCCGGGCATGCGGGAATCGGAGGCGAATGCGCTGGCGCTGCGCATTCTGAAGGATCTCGGGATGGACCGGATCTGGCATCCCGTGCTCGTGCGTTTCGGCGAGAACACGCTAAGAACATTCAAGCAGCGATCGAACGGCGACCCGGTGCTGGCGGACAACGACATTTTCTTCATCGACCTCGGCGCGGTCTGGGCGAAGCACGAGGGCGACGCGGGCGCCACCTTCGTCTGCGGCGACGACCCGGACATGCAGGCGTGCGCGCAGGCGGCGCGCACGATCTACGACGAAGTCGAGCGGCACTGGCGCACGACGGGCTGCGCGGGCGTCGATCTGTACGTCTACGCGGCGCAGCGGGCCAATGCGCATGGGTTTCGCCTGAACGTCGATATCAAGGGGCATCGTGTGAGCGATTTTCCGCATGCCATCTACAAGGCGGGCGATCTCGGCGACTTCGACGCGAGACCCGCAGCGGGCGTGTGGATTCTTGAAATCCAGATTGCGCATCCGAAGCGGCCGTTCGGCGCGTTCCATGAAGACCTGCTCGTCTGACGGGCCATGTTCATCCGCCAGCTCGACTACCTCGTCACGTTGGCGCGCGAAAAGCATTTCGCGCGTGCCGCCGACGCATGCCATGTTTCGCAGCCGGCCTTGTCGTCGGCGATCCGGGCACTCGAGTCGGAACTCGGGCTGACGATCGTCAATCGTGGGCGGCGCTTCGTCGGCTTCACGGAAGACGGCGAGCGCGTGCTGGGATGGGCGCGGCAGACGCTGGCGACGCTGCAGAACATGCGGCAAGACGCGTTCTCGGCGCAGGACCGTCTGGTCGGCAAGCTGCGCGTCGGCGCGATACCGACCGTGATTCCCGTCGCGTCGCGCGTGCTTGCGCCTTGCCTGCTCGATCATCCACAGATCCGCTACGACGTGCATTCGCTCAGCTCGGAAGCGATTCATCGGCAACTCGACGAACTCGAACTGGATATCGGCCTCACGTACCTCGACTCGGGCGTGCAGGCGGGCTTTGCGGTGCTGCCGCTGTATCGCGAGCGCTCCATTCTGCTGTCGCCACCGGGCGATCATGCGGATCTCGTGGAAGGGGCATGCAGCTGGCGCGAGTTGTCGGGCCTGCCGCTCGGCCTGCTGCCACAGACGATGCAGAACAGACAGGTCATCAACGCCGCGTTCCGTCGCGAGCAGGTTCAGCCGGAAGTGTTGATCGAATGCGACTCGCTGCTCGCGTTGTACGGACATGTCTTGCACGCCGGCATATCCAGCATCTTTCCGCACAGCCTGCTGAGCGTGCTGCCCGCCGGCGACGACGTGCGTCGCGCGTTGCTGATGCCCGAACTGACGCGTGAAATCGGCCTCGTCGCGCGTAATCGCGAGGGGATGCAACCGCTCGTGGCCGCCTTCTGGCGCTGCGCCGAAAGCCTTCGGCTGCAGGACGAATTCGACGCGCTGCTTCCCGTTTGTTGAGTGGTCGCAACGCGACTGCGCCGCTCGACCACACGCGTTGATAAGCGACGCTTATCAGACCATTCGCCCAAACGATTGGACGCACATAGCCGCGCCATCGACACTGCTTCACATCGTATGTGATGTATCACGTCGATATGTCGATAGAGCGCCGGCATGAAAATGCGCTCGACCAGACTGGAGCGAGACGAATGGCTAAGGTTCTTTGTGTGCTGTATGACGATCCCGTCAAAGGAATGCCGAAACAGTACGCCCGCGACGGCGTACCCGAAATCACGCATTATCACGACGGTCAAACGGCGCCGACGCCGAAGGCCATCGACTTCACGCCGGGCGAACTGCTGGGCAGCGTATCGGGCGAACTGGGACTGCGTAAATACCTCGAATCGCTAGGGCATACGCTCGTCGTGACATCGGACAAGGATGGTCCGAACTCGACGTTCGAGCGTGAGCTTGCCGACGCCGAAGTCGTGATCTCCCAACCGTTCTGGCCTGCGTACCTGACAGCCGAGCGCATCGCGAAGGCGCCGAAGCTCAAGCTCGCGCTGACGGCGGGCATCGGCTCGGATCACGTCGATCTGCAGGCGGCCATCGAGCGCGGCGTCACGGTGGCCGAAGTCACGTACTGCAATAGCATCAGCGTCGCTGAACACGTCGTGATGATGATTCTCGGCCTGGTGCGCAATTACCTGCCGTCGCATGAATGGGTGAAGAAGGGCGGCTGGAATATCGCCGACTGTGTCGAGCGCGCTTACGATCTCGAAGCAATGCATGTGGGCACGGTCGCCGCTGGCCGGATCGGTGCAGCCGTGTTGCGCAGGCTCAAACCGTTCGACGTCAAGCTGCACTACACGGATCGTCACCGCTTGCCGCTCGATGTCGAAAAAGAACTCGGCGCGACGTGGCACCCGGATGTCGAATCGATGGTGAAGGCTTGCGACGTGGTGACGATCAACTGTCCGCTGCACCCCGAAACGGAGAACCTCTTCAACGAAAAGCTGATCGCGAAGATGAAGCGCGGCGCGTATATCGTGAATACGGCGCGCGGCAAGATCGTCGATCGCGATGCGATCGTGCGGGCGCTCGAATCGGGGCAACTGGCGGGCTATGCGGGCGACGTGTGGTTCCCGCAGCCGGCACCGCGCGATCATCCGTGGCGCACGATGCCGCACAACGGCATGACGCCGCATATTTCGGGCACGACGTTGTCGGCGCAGGCGCGTTATGCGGCTGGCACGCGCGAAATTCTCGAATGCTGGTTCGAGAAGCGGCCTATCCGCGACGAGTATCTGATCGTCGATGGCGGCAAGCTGGCGGGCGTCGGCGCGCATTCGTATAGCGCGGGCAATGCGACGTCGGGATCGGAAGAGGCGGCGCGCTTTAAAGCAGCGTAAAGGCAATAACGTTGAAGGCCACCCGCGGGTGGCCTTCAATTTCTGCGGGGATCGACGAAAGCGTTAGACGCTTTGGCGAAGCGTTTGCGCAGCCGCCACCATGTTCTTCAGCGCGGGAATCACTTCATCCCATGCACGCGTCTTCAGCCCGCAATCGGGATTGACCCACAAGCGTTCCGCCGGAATGCGCCCGGCCGCCGTCTTCATCAGGTTCACGATGTGGTCCTGGCTCGGAATGTTAGGCGAGTGGATGTCGTACACGCCCGGCCCGATCTGGTTCGGATAGTCGAAGTCGTCGAACGCATCGAGCAGTTCCATGTCCGAGCGCGACGTTTCGATTGTGATCACATCGGCATCCATGTCGGCGATCGACGCGATGATGTCGTTGAACTCCGAATAGCACATGTGGGTGTGAATCTGCGTTTCGTCCTGCACGCCGTTCGCGGTGATACGGAACGACTCGACTGCCCACCGCAGATAGTCGCTCCACTGCGAGCGGCGCAGCGGAAGGCCTTCGCGCAGGGCCGCTTCGTCGATCTGGATCACGCGCACGCCGGCTTTTTCGAGGTCCAGCACTTCGTCGCGGATCGCGAGCGCCAGTTGATGGCACGACACCGAGCGCGGCTGGTCATCACGCACGAACGACCAGTTCAGGATCGTGACGGGACCCGTCAGCATGCCTTTCATCGGCTTCGTGGTTTGCGATTGCGCGTATCGAATCCATTCGACCGTCATCGCTTTCGGGCGGCTGATGTCGCCGAACAGAATGGGCGGCTTCACGCAGCGGGAGCCATACGACTGCACCCAGCCGAACTGGCTGAACGCGTAGCCATCCAGTTGCTCGCCGAAGTATTCGACCATGTCGTTGCGTTCGGCTTCGCCATGCACGAGCACGTCGAGGCCAAGTGCTTCCTGTTCTTTCACGGCGCGCGTGATCTCACGCTCCATCGCCGCCTTATAGCCGGCCTGATCGAGTTCGCCTGACTTGTACTGGCTGCGCGCGTGACGGATGTCGCTCGTCTGTGGAAAGGAGCCGATCGTGGTGGTCGGGAACGCGGGCAGGTTGAGAATCGCGGACTGCTTTTCTGCACGCTGCGCATAAGCGCTGGCGCGCTTGCCGAGCGCCGCATCGATACGCGCAATCGCGGCCTTGACGGCCGGGTTGTGCACGCGCGGCGACACGCGCCGGCTTTCGATTGCAGCGGCGTTCGAGGCGAGTGCGTCGGCCACCGATTCGCGCCCGTTGTTCAGCGCCGCCGCCAGCACCGTCAGCTCGTCGAGCTTTTGCAGCGCAAACGCGAGCCACGATTTGATCTCGGCGTCGAGCTTCTGTTCGCTGTTGAGATCGACGGGCGTATGCAGCAGCGAGCACGAAGGCGCAATCCACAAGCGGTCACCGAGCGAACGGTGCAGCGGTTCAAGCCATTCGAGCACCGCGTTCAGATCGGTCTTCCAGATGTTGCGGCCGTTGATCACGCCGACCGACAGCACCGCTGCGCCGGAGAGCTTCGCCGCGACCTGCGCGACTTCATCGCGCGCATTGATCGCATCGATATGCAGGCCGTCGACGGGCAGCTTGCACGCGAGTTCCAGGTTGTCCTGCAACGGCCCGAAGTAGGTGGCGAGCAACAGCTTGACGCGGCGTGCCGACAGGGCATCGTAGGCGGTGACGAACGCGTCGCGCCACTTCGCGTCGAGTTCCGTCACGAGCACCGGCTCATCAATCTGCACCCAGTCGATGCCTTGCGCCGTGAAGTAGTCGAGCAGCGCCGCATAGACGGGCAGCAGGCGCGGCAGCAGCGCGAGCTTGTCGGAGTCGTCCTTTGCCTTGCCGAGCCATAGATACGTAACGGGTCCGATGATGACGGGCTTCACGTTGACGCCGAGCGCGCGGGCCTCGTTGAGCTGTTCGAGCAGACGCGAAGGGTCGAGCGAGAACTGCGTGTTCGCGTCGAACTCGGGGACGATGTAGTGATAGTTCGTGTCGAACCACTTGGTCATTTCGCCCGCCGCCACCCCGCCGCAGCACGCGCTGTGCGCTTCCGCGTTCTGCGCCGAGCGGCCACGCGCGACGCGGAACGCGTTGTCGAGCGCATCGCCGTGAAAGCCGCGCACGCGCTCGGGCAGATTGCCGAGCGTAAAGCTCATGTCGAGCACCTGGTCGTAGAACGCGAAATCGCCGACGGGCACGAAGTCCAGACGCGCCTGGTCTTTCCAGTGCCGCCCGCGAAGCTGGGCGCCGACGGCCTTTAGCTCGTCGCGCGTCGATTCGTTCTTCCAGTATTGCTCGAGTGCGAATTTCAGTTCGCGTTTCGCGCCGATGCGCGGAAAACCCAGATTGTGTGTCGTAACCATCGCTATTCCCCGTTCAGATAATGAATCTGGAAGCGATGATAGAATTTTCGATGTATGAATAAAAATGGATTTATTTCATACAACGATTATTTCTGTTCATGGAGTCGCAATGCTGGAGCGCAGTCATCTGATGGTCGTGAGGGAAGTGGAGCGGCAAGGTTCGCTCACAGGCGCCGCCGACGTGCTGAATCTCACGCAGTCGGCGTTGAGCCACACGGTGAAGAAGCTCGAGCAGCAGCTAGGCACGCCCGTGTGGACGCGCGAGGGCCGCTCGATGCGTCTCACGCAGGCGGGCCAGTACCTGCTCGGTCTCGCCAACCGGCTGCTGCCGCAATTCGAGCTCGCCGAAGAACGCATGAAGCAATACGCGCAGGGCGAGCGCGGCACGTTGCGCATCGGCATGGAATGTCATCCGTGCTACCAGTGGCTGCTGAAGGTCGTGTCGCCGTATCTCGCGCGCTGGCCGGATGTCGATGTCGACGTGAAGCAGCGCTTTCAGTTCGGCGGCATTGGCGCGCTGTTCGGCTATGACATCGATGTGCTCGTCACGCCCGATCCGCTGAAAAAGCCGGGCTTACGCTTCGAGCCCGTGTTCGACTACGAGCAGGTACTGGTCGTCGCGGACGAGCATGCTTTGTCCAGCGAGCCTTATGTGACGCCGGAGCAAATCGCGGCGGAAGTGCTGATTACCTATCCCGTCGAAACCGACCGGCTCGACATCTATACGCAGTTCCTGACGCCCGCGAACGTCGTGCCGAGACGGCACAAGGTGATCGAGACGACCGACATCATGCTGCAGATGGTCGCGAGCGGCCGCGGCGTCGCGGCGTTGCCGCGCTGGCTCGCGGAAGAGTACGCGGAGTGGATGCCGCTCACGCCGCTGCGCCTCGGCAAGAAGGGCATCGCCAAGCAGATCTTTCTCGGCACACGCGAGGCGGACGATGCGATCGATTATCTGAGCGCGTTCGTCGCGATGGCGCGCAAGGCAGATTGGACCGGGGCGAGGTTTCGGGACTAGGCGCGAGGTGTTGCAACGCGGCGCCAGCTTCATCAACTGGTCGCCGCCGTGCTGACAAGTGAAGCTCAGCCCACCAGGCGCTGAGCGTGACGCTTACTCCGCCGGCACCACCGACACCGACGCCTCGCCCGTCAGCATCAGGAAGGTCAGCGTTTCGCGCAGATAGAGGCGCACGGCCGAGTCCGTATGGCTTTGATAACCAATCGACACGTCCTGCCCGAGATGCAGCTCGTAGTCGCCGCCGCGCATCGACAGCACGCTGCCGCCTTCGATCGCCGGTGCCCAGATGATGTCGCCGTTCACGAGCCGTTTGATGTGTTCGAGCACGGGATAGCCCTGATCGCGCGCTTCGCCGAGCGCCGTGTACGCGTCGGCGCCGAGCAGCACGGAGTAGGGCCCATCGACGCCCGCCAGCCGCAGCTGCTGCAGCGCGGCGCCGATCGCATCCGGGTAGTCGGCGACATCGGCGGGCAGCGTGAGCGACGCATTCGACGAACCCTCGCGAATCCCGACGATACCCGCCGCCTTGTAGCCGTCGAAGATCGCGCGGTCTTCGGCATACGCGAGTTCCTTCGCGGCATCCTTGGCGGGCTGCCAGTCCGAGTCGTTCGCGCCGCGCTCGACGGCATCGATCGCATCGCGCGACAGTTCGAACGGCACGTTCAGCTGCACGAGCGCCTTGACCTCGGCCAGCTTCGCGATGACGCCGTGATGCGGGGCCGCGATCGTCGTCTGATGGCCCGTGCCGACGCTGGACAGATCGACGCCGCCCGGGCCCTTCACGTCGACCACGCGGCGACCCGCGACCGAACGCTTGAACGTACGCGCCACTTCTTCTTCGATTTGCGACCAGGCTTCGCTGGAGATCGGGGCAAGCTCGCGATGCAGGTTATTCATATTGAGAAATTCCTTTCAAAGAGCCAATATTCAGCGAGCCGTCGGGAGTCGGCCCTGCGGATGCGGGGAGGTCGGCGGGTACGTTCGGGCTCGCGTCGGCAGCGGTGCTCGCGGCTTGCGGATCGCGCTCGGCGAGCGCTTCGAGCAGCGTCGCAGAGGGCACGAAGAACAGTCCGCCCGTGGCCGCGCGGCTGAAGTCGAGCAACCGGTCGTAGTTGCCGGGCGGGCGTCCGACGAACATGTTCTCTAGCATCTTCTCGATCGGATCGGGCGAGCGCGCGTAGCCGATGAAGTACGTGCCGAATTCGCTGGAGCCCGGGCGTCCGAACGGCATGTTGTCGCGCAGAATCTTCACTTCCTGTCCGTTCTCGACGAGCGTCGTCAGCGAACTGTGCGACGAGGTCGGCTTGACGGCATCGTCGAGTTCGATGTCGGAGAGCTTCGTGCGACCGATGATGCGCTCCTGCGTTTCGACGGACAGCGCGTTCCAGCCCGTCATGTCGTGCAGGTACTTCTGCACGAGCACGTAGCTGCCCGAGACGAATTCGGGATCTTCGTCGCCGATCATCGTGAAGTCGACGGCCTCGCGTCCCGTCGGATTCTCTGTGCCGTCGACAAAGCCGACCATGCTGCGCAGATCGAAGTAGCGAAAGCCATGCACTTCATCGACGACCTTGACCGACTCGCCGAGCCGGTTCACCAGCTGCGTGGCGAGTTCGAAGCACAGGTCCATCTGGTCAGCGCGGATATGCAGCAGGATGTCGCCCGGCGTGGCGATGGCGCGGCGCTCGCTCGGTCCGAACTCGCGGAACGGATGCAGCTGCGCAGGGCGGGGCGCGCCGAACAGCTTGTCCCACGCGCCGGAACTGAAGCCGACCACGCACGACAGGTTGCCGGACGGGACGCGCTTGCCGACCGACCGTACGAGCGCGGCGACGTCCGCGCACCAGGCGCGTGCGGTGTCGGCGTGCTCGTCGCCGTCGGCAAGCGTTGCAACGATGAAAATCGCGCTGCGGTTGATGGGGGTGGTGACGGCTTGGGGTTCTGGAATGTCGTTGGGCATCGGACCATGTCCTGTTGAAACCATTGCGGATTGCGACGTGGCAGAAAAGGTGCCGGATTAGGAGAGTACCGCGAACATGGGGTGTTTGTCGTACGAGAGGACGGGGCGGCCGCGTCGGAAACGCGGCGCTGCGTTCACGTCGAACTGGCGTGACGTTATGGTGCCGCAAGCCGCCTTGTCATGCTTTTGTGGAGCGCGCGCGATTCTGAAATCGCACGGCGGGTTCGGGCGCTGGAGATACGACGTTCAACTCCAGTCGTCCATGTCGTGTTTGATCGAATGACGGTTGGCGATCAGCGTGTCCACGCTCGGCTCGTTGCTCATCGCGCGCTGGATAGCGAGTTTGGTCGCTTCGTAGTTCGTGCGGTACATGTCCTTCTTGTCAAGATTCGCATCTGTGACGCAGCGCGGATCGATCCATACCAGACTGACGATGCATAGCTCGTTCGCCTGGTCTTTCGGCAAAATCCCTTCGATCAGACAATCGACGATCGCATCGGCCGTGGCCGACTGCACGACGCCGCCGAACAGTTCGATGGTCGCCATGTCTCTTAGCGTCACCTTTGGGACGATCATCGTCGCGGGCCGCACCATCTGGTTGCACGCGCGAATCGCGAACATCGCCGTGTGGCCCTTGCTCTGCGCCATCATGTTTGCGAACGCATGCCCAACCGGACCGTCGACGCGGCCGATCAGGATTTCGGGCATGGCGTCCGTCACCTGGCCGGGCGCCGCGAACACGGTGGCTTCACCGGCGCGGAATGTCAGATCGATGCTCATCGTGGACCTCCTCTTTTGATTGGACGACAGTGGAGGTGCGATGAATGCAAGGGCAGTGCCATTGATTTCGGCGCGCGCGAGAGCAGGGCAGCCGTCGCTGCGATTACGCAATATGTCCCGGCTTCGTGACAGAGTGACAAATGACTGCGGCGCGCGTGACTACCCCGCGGCAAAGACAGTCGCGCCTCTATCCTCGAAGTGCGCGGTGCTGCGAACGAAGCGGTACTTCTGGCCGCCAATTTCGAGGTGGTTACGTCCGCAGCGGGTCAGCCTCAGAATGTCGTCGACGATCGAAGCGCTGATCGCGCCGTGATACCGCCAATGATCCTGGGCCTTCGTTGCGTCGCCGACGTATATCGCGCAGAGGCCGTCGCACATCTGCATCACAAGCACGCTGCCGCCGTTATCGAGCGATATTTCCAGGTACTCGGCCAGCGTCAGCAGTGACTCTGTCGTCGCCATGATGACTTCCCCAAGAAAAGCGCAGCTTTGCGGGTGTCGTTCGGATTCACCCATCGACCGATCTGCCTGGTGAAGTTGACCCGGTACTTTTCAGGGCCCTGCGAGCAATACGTTGATATGCCCGAGAAGCGTATCGAGTAGAACGGGCTTGACCAGGAAGCGATCGAAAACCGGTTCGCCGACGATGATCGTTGCCGCCGTCCAGAGAATGATCGGTACGAATTCGAACCTGCTATCGGCCTTTAGCGCGCGGCAGAACGCAAGTCCATGCATGCCGGGCATCATCAGGTCGGTAATGACGAGCGCTGGCGGCGATTGCTGGGCTTTATGCCACGCGTCCAGACCACCCGTTGCCGTCACGACCTCGAAACCTTCCATGCGCAGAAGCAGCGCCCATGCTTCCAGCGCATCGATCGCATCGTCAACGAGAAGGATGGCGGGTCTCTCATCTGTGCTGCGGGAAGAAACGTTCACATTGGCCTTCGGGAGACCTGCCGGCTGAATTGCCCGCAGCCCGGAAAGCGCTGCTACATGGTCTTCTCGCACACGGCATACCCGCGCTTCAAAGATAGGCGATCACGCGCGAATGCACCAAAAAACAGTGAAGATTGCGCGATGATGCGCCAGTCTGTCACAAACGGAACCGCACGTCGATCTTGCTGTACGGCACCGATCGGTCCACGCTCAGCGCGTCGCGGCCGAAACCCGAATAGGTTTGCACGAGCCGCAAGCCCAGCCCGGTTCCCTCCGGTGACGGGAACGTATCGGGTAGTCCGTGCCCTTCGTCCACGACGCTCAATAGTGCCGAGTCCGGGGCGTCGGCACGCAGCGATACGGAGATCTTTCCGCGCCCGTATTTCACCGAGTTCGTGACGAGTTCCGCTGTAATCAGACCCAGCGGGCTCAGGCGCACGGCAGGCACGATGATGGGATCGGCGACAAGTTCGATCGGCCGTTCACCGATGACTGCCTGCAGATCGGTAATCAGCCCCTGCAGATAGCGCGCGGCATCGGGCGCGGCGGAACCATTGTCCTGATACAGGCGTTGATGGACCGACCCGACCGTCATGACGCGAACGGCTGCCGCCTTGAGCTGCGCCTTGACGGCAGGCTCGGGCGCAAGATTGCCTTGCAGGCCGAGCAAGGTCTGGACGAGTTGAAGGCTGTTGCGGACGCGATGATGGACTTCTTTCATCATTGCCTCGTTCGCGCCGAGCTGTTGCTCCTGGTCGCTGATCAATGCTGCCAGCCTGGCTTCCTGCTCGTGGCGCTCCGTGACGTCGCGCGAGACGGCGACGAGACGTCCCGGCACGCCATGCTGCGGCTCGATCTTCGACACGGACACATCCCACCATGTCTGCGCTCCGTCAGCGGCGACGATCGGCGCCTCGAAGCGGGCAGGAGAGTCTGTCCGGGCGCGGGCGAGGGCCGCTTCAACGGCAGCATGAAATTGTGCCGGCCATAGCGTCGCCCATTTCACGCCCTGCACGGCGGCAACGTCGGTCACGCCGACGTGCGACATCGCGCGAGCATTCATCGACTGCACGACGCCGTCTTCTGTCATCACTGTGACGGGGTCGGGGCTTGCATACAGGATGTCGGTGGACAGTTCTTCGGAGCGTCGTTCCCCGGCCTCGGCGGCCAGCCGCTCAGCCGACATGGCGACGATGTTCGCCACACCTTCGACGAAGGCGATGTCGCTCGCGATGAACGCTTCTTCGTCGGGACTGTCGGCTTCCAGCACGCCGAACGGAGAAGGCACGCCACGGATCGGCACGTTGATCGCCCGTTTGATGCCGTAGCGCTCGAGCAGTATCGGTGTGCGAAAGCGCAACTCCGACGCGAGGTGATTCGACAGCACGGCCTTGCCGTTGGCGATCGCATAGCCTGCAGGGCTGCCATTGTCCGCCGACAACCTGGCAAAGCCAATTTCAGCGGGTGACCAACCCACGCCCGCGACGAGCAGAAGATGATCGTGCTCGGGCACGTAGCGCAGCACCTTGACGAAGTGGGAGCCCAAACCGTCGGCCACTGTGCGACACGCTTCGTTCAGCACGGAAGTGAGATTATGTGCGGCGAGGGCGGCCTGACCGAAACGCACCACGAGCTCATGCTGACGCGCAGCCCGCGACGCGGAGCTGCCCATGGACGTCAGAAGGATTTCACTGCTCGGCAATTTTTCCATCTACCGTCTCGCGGACCAGAATGTCTGTGACGAATTCCCCGCCAAATTACCACGTGGAAAAGAAAATATCTGCATTCTGCGCGAGCGGATTTGAATCGGTAAAAAGTCCTGTACAGGTTTTGCAATGGGGACGAGCGCGCAGGTTGTTGAAGTGTTAAGCGGCTTCTCGATGTCGTCGCGCGTCACGCCGCCGTTAAGCGTTGTGCGCCTTGATGCCCGGGCTTGCCGCCTGCGCGATGCGCAGCGCGACGATGAATGCATCGGAAAGCGATGCGCGGGTCGTGATGCCGCACAGATCGACGCCCAGATGCACAACTGTCAGCGCAATCTGCGGGCGAATACCGCTGATGATGCAGTCCGTTCCCATCAATCGCGCGGCCGCCACCGTTTTCATCAGATGTTGCGCAACGAGCGTATCGACGGTCGGCACACCCGTGATGTCGATGATGGCGACGGCGGCGCCTGTTTCGACGATTCTCTGCAGCAGGCTTTCCATCACGACCTGGGTGCGCGCCGAATCGAGCGTGCCGACGAGCGGCAGCGCGAGGATACCTTCCCACAGTTCGACGACGGGAGTCGACAGTTCGAGCAGTTCTTCGCGTTGCCGGGCAATGGTTGCTTCACGGCTGCGCTGGAAGACTTCTGTCGTGTAGAGGCCCAGTGCATCCAGCAGCAGATTGATGGACCAGTTGGCGTCCGCAAGCGCACCCATGTCATCGCCGAACGCCACGCATAATTGCGTATAGAGCGGATGCTTCAGCGAAAACACGAACGCCGCGGTTTCGACGGGCGTGAAGCCTTGCCTCGTGCGCTGCTCCGATATCTCGCCCAGCCGCGCACGCACGGGCGCCCACTCGGGACGGTTTGCGTCAAGCGTGTCGCTCGATCTTAGCGTGTCGAGAAATACTTCCATGAAGCTGGCGAACTGACTGCGCATCTCGGCTTCTGTCGTGAGGCCTCGCCTCAACGAAACTGAAAGATGCTGGTCCAACCAGTTATCGAGCAATTCCCGTCCGTTCAGGAAGCCCGCCAGCGTCTTGCCGGTGAAGTTGTTCATCTGAGCCTGATGCGTGAAGGACCAGCGTGAGTGGCGTCCGATGAGCTGACGGATTGATGAGTTGCCGCGCCATGGTACTCCATGGGTGGTCCTTGCGCTGCGCATTCCGGCGGGCGTCGGCCGCTAGCGGATGCGCCCGTTTCAAGCAGTTCGGAAAGCAAAGTTTCACTGTACAAATGCACTAATGCGCGTACGATGGACTGAGTCCTCGCACCTCGCGCTCATTTCGGTTCTCATTTCGGTTATATCGCCCGCCTGAATGCACCGCAACGCTGTCGCCCGACAGCCGCGTGTGTGCCGATCATGACGCGGCCGTTTGGTCCGCGCTCGTCCCACCTGCATAATCTTCGCCGCACATCGCGGCAACAGAGGTGTCTCATGGAAGCCGCTGCATATCTATACAGGGGGCTTGAAGTTCGTCTGCTCGTTTATCCGCGTCAACGCACGATGTCGGGAACGGGTCACAGCTACGATCAGGGCTTCGATGCCGCTGTCCGGATCAACGAACCAGGTCAGAAGGAAGTGGAAGGGCGCAGCCGCGTTTTTCAACTCAAGGTCGAACGCGGCTTTGAAAATATCGGCGATGCGAGAAGGGCGTCGACGGCTTATGCCGAACATCTCATTGATGCGTGTCCGTCGGGTCGAACCATCTGGGATGCCGAAGTGTGAGAATCCGATGGTCCGCTATGTTCGATGGTTTCATCGCGCGTCACCGGAAGTGATCGCGTGCGATGGTGAACGTGGCGTGCTTCGATTGACCGTCGCTGCGTAGCGTTGTCTGTTCGGCTGCATCCACGACACGCACGGTACGACTTCACTAAAAGTGAACTTTATATTCGCGCAGCGCGCGATGGGAGCGTCGTATGCATTTCGATCCCGCAGTGTTCCGAATAGACCCCACGCCGCGTCGCGCCGATGGCGAATACATGGCTCACGCCATGATCACTGGGCCGCTGCCGGACGGCGAATCGTTCATCCATGTGAGCGGTGATCTGGCGGGATTCGATCTTCGCCAGGATGCTATTCGATATGCGACCGACTGGGCGAACGACTGGCTGCAGAAATGTTTCGACGGGTCGTGCAATGCGCCTCGGGCCTTAATGGCGGCTGAAGGACGCGTGAATTGAAAGCGGGCTGCGGCAGTCTTCAGGCCGCTTTTGTGATTTTACATAAGATAAATTATCAATCTAAAAAAAATCGAATTTTGAAAAATAGGGCCTGACAGCCCCAAACGGCACACTAACAAACCCCACGCGGCAGCAGCTCATCCACCCGACCTACGATATCGAATCCGCGCCGGCACCAGCCGCGAGTCCGGCGCGCCGTCACCCTCAAGCAAAGAAAACACGCAACGCAGACTGTGCTCAGCCAGTTGCGCGCTGTCCTGGATAATCGCGTCGATCTTGAAAGGCAAACAGTCGAGCAGCTTATGGTCATCGAACGTCATCAGTTGGCCTGGCGCCTGCGCCAGTTGATGCGCATCGTTCATAAACTGCAGAACGCCTTCGAGCAACGTAATCGAGCCTGCAAACAGCGCTTGCGGATATCGCTGGTGTTCAGCGAACCATGACTTCATCAGCTCGTAACCCGATTCACGCTGGTAGTCTCGCTCGAACACCCAGTCCGGTTGCTCTTCGAGACCATGCTGGCGAAGCGCCTGCCGGTATCCCGCCAGACGATCGCGGCTTGCGGACAACTCCGGTTGACCGCCGAGATAGACGACCTCACGCGCGCCACTCGCAATGCTCTCGCCCACCAGCGTTGCTACCGTTTCAACCGCATCGGTGACGACGTACGGAATACTGCTCGACTCGACGCGACGATCGGCAAACACGAGCGGCAGACGCTTCATCCATTTCTCATAGCGCTTCGCATCCCCCGTGCACGGCACCACGATCAGACCATCGACCTGATGAGACACGAGATGCGCGATCCCCTCCGTCTCGCGTACCGGGTTTTCATCGCTGGTGACAAGAACGAGCTGATATTGATAGCGTTCGCGACACTGCCATTCCATCGCCTGTGCCAGCGCCGCGTGCGCAGAGTTGGTCAAGTCGGGAATCACCAGACCGATCGTATTGCTGCGACGGGTGCGCAACGCCCGCGCCGACTGCGAAGGCGTGAAGTGATGGTCCTTTGCGACCTGCAATACACGTTCGACGGTCGCCGCAGATATCCGGTAGCGCTCGGCATAGCCGTTGAGCACCATGCTGGCGGTAGTACGGGAAACCTTCGCGAGGCGGGCAATGTCGTCGATGGTCAGACGCTCGAACTGAGTCACGCGGGCTTCCTGCAGGTCAATGAGTCAAGCGCGAGCGCACCGCCTGGATGAGCGGTGCGTGCGTACGATATAACTTCGTCGGGGATTCGCCGCCCAATCTCGATCGGAGGCAGAGGCAGGCGCGCAGCGACGTGAGTCCTGGCGCCTGATGGTACTACGGGAAGGGACAGATGAGAACTTACTGCTTGTAGAGGTTCAGCGGCACCGGGATGAACTTGTCGACCGACTGGCCATCGACCAGCTTTTTCGCCGTCTGCACACCGTATTGGCCAATCAGCTCCGGCTGCTGCTGCACCGTCGCCGACATCTGGCCGCCCTTGACTGCCGTGATGGCGTCGCTGGTCGCATCGAAGCCAACCACCGCCACGTTCTTCAGACCCGCCGCCTGCAACGCCTTCACTGCGCCCAGCGCCATCTCGTCGTTCTGTGCGAACACGCCCTGAATGTCCTTGTTGCCCTGGATGATGTTCTCCATCACCGAGAGACCCTTCGCACGGTCGAAGTCGGCAGGCTGTTTCGTCGCGATCTTCACGCCGCCCTTCGCCGTCACTTCGTCGTCGAAGCCCGCGCCACGCTCATTGGCCGCCGACGAGCCAGGAATGCCCTGAAGCTCGACGATATTACCCTTGCCGCCCAGCTTGTCCGCGAGGAACTCGGCCGCCATCTTGCCGCCGGCCTTGTTGTCCGACGCGATGTGCGAGCTGACATCCGCGCCGTTCACGCTCCGGTCGAGCGAGATGACCTTGATGCCCTTGCTGGTCGCTTCCTTGACGACGTTCGCCACGGCCGACGAATCGGTCGGGTTGATCAGGATGACGCTGACTTTCTTTTCGATCAGGTCTTCAACGCTCGCCTGCTGTTTCGCGGGATCGTTCTGCGCATCGACGGTGATCAGCGTCACGCCGTCTTTTGCCGCTTCGTCTTCGGCCCCCTTACGCAGCGAGACGAAAAACGGATTGTTCAGCGTCGAAATCGACAGCCCGACCGTGATCGCGCCGTTTGCAGCGGGCGCCGATGCTGCACTGGCTCCCGCGTCCGCCGACGTCGCCGGCCCCTCCTTCGAGCACGCAACCAGACCAGCCATCAGCGTGCTTGCGCACAGCGCGGCGAAAAGCTTCGAGAATCGCGGCGAAACGGGTTTCTGCATTGTCTTCCTCTTCTTCCTTGTGTGGTGAAACTGGGTTTTGCTGTCCAGCAGTCGGTAATGCATAAAGCGCTGTGGCAAGGGACTACGCCCTTCCCTCGTCAACATGGGTCACGCCTCTGGGTCACGCCTTCTTGTTGCCACGATCGATCAGCACGGCGAGCAGGATCACGCCGCCCTTGATGACCTGCTGATAGAAAGACGACACATCGAGCAGATTCAGGCCGTTGTTCAGAACGCCGATCAGCAATGCGCCAACGAGCGTGCCGAAAATCCAGCCGCGTCCGCCCGTCAGACTCGTTCCACCGAGCACGACGGCGGCGATGGCGTCGAGTTCATAGCCGGTGCCTGCCGTCGGCTGCGCGGAGTTCAGACGCGAGGTCAGCACGACGCCCGCGAGCGCCGCCATGACGCCTGAGATCGTGTACACATAGAGCTGAATGCGATCGACCTTCACGCCCGAGAGCTTTGCCGATTCAGCGTTGCCGCCCGTCGCATAGATGTGGCGGCCGAACACGGTCTTACGCAGCAGCACCCAGAAGATCGCGAACATAACGAGCATGAGCACGACGGGAATCGGCACGAGGCGGGCGATGTAGCCGCCGCCGAGCAGCGAAAAGAAGTCACTGTTGAAGCTGCTGAGCGGACTTCCGTTCGACAGGACCAATGCCAGTCCGCGAAGTACCGTCATCGACCCAAGCGTCGCGATAAACGGCGCGACTTTGCCTTTGCTGATCACGAGCCCGTTCACGAGTCCCATCAGGCCGCCTGCAACAAGTCCGGCGAGCGTCGCAAGACCGGCCGGCATACCCGACGTCAGAAGACTCGCGATGATGACGGAAGACAGCGCCAGCACCGAGCCCGCAGAGAGGTCGATGCCGCCCAGCAGAATCACCAGCGTCATGCCGAACGCGATCAGCGCATTGATCGACGCCTGACGCATCACGTTCAGCAGATTGTCGACGGTCAGAAAATTGTGACTGACGATAGAGAGTCCCACCGCAATGACAAGCAGGGCAATGAACGGCCCAAGCTTCTGCAGCGTCGCGCGGTTGGTCGGTGTGATACTCAGTTGCGCCATGATGTGTCTCGCGTGTTTTCCTGTCGCTGCGACAGGACCATTCAATTGGGATGCACGGCGCGCTGCCAATCGCGCGGCCGTCGTGGATCAGGTTGTGAGGTGTCTATGCAGCAACCGAAACAGGCGTCGCGTTGCCGCCCGCCGCTGCCGTCATGATGAGTTCCTGCGTCGCGCCCTCTGCATCGAACAGGCCGCTCTGGCGGCCCTGATGCATGACGAGAATCCGGTCGCTCATCGCGAGCACCTCGGGAAGCTCCGACGACACCATGACGATTGCGACGCCCCGCTCCGCCAGCTGATTGATGATCGTGTAGATTTCGGCCTTGCCGCCCACGTCGACGCCGCGCGTCGGCTCGTCCAGCAACAGTACCTTGGGCGGTCGCGCAAGCCACTTGGCGAAGACCACCTTCTGCTGATTGCCGCCCGACAGCGACTTCACGTCCAGCTCCGCGTCCCGCGTGCGCACGCGCAACTGCTCGATCAAACCATCGACCGCCTGGCGCTCGGCCTTGCTGTCGACGAATCCGAGCCTTGCATAGCTGTCGAGATGAACAAGCGTCGCGTTCTCCCGCACGGACATACCCAGCACGAGCCCCTGCCCTTTGCGATCTTCCGTGACGAAGCCGATGCCCGCCGCAATGGCGCCGGATGCATCGCGAACGTTGAGCGGCTTGCCATCCAGCGTGACCGTTCCCGCCGTTTTCCGGTTGGCGCCGAACAGCGTTCTGAGAATTTCGCTGCGCCCCGCCCCCATCAGTCCGGCGATGCCGAGCACTTCGCCCGCACGTACATCGAACGAAACGCCCGAGATGTTGCCGTGATCCGCGAGACCTTTGACCTGCAAGCGGACCGCGCCCGGCTTGTGCTGCCGCTTCGGGAAACGCTCGCCGAGTTCGCGCCCCACCATCAGCCTGACGATCTCATCGAAACTCGTGTCCCTGATCGCGCGTTCGCCGACGAAGTGACCATCGCGCAGGACGCTGATCTTGTCGCAGATCCGGAAGATCTCTTCCATCCGGTGCGAGACATAGACGATTGCAACGCCGCGCGCCTTCAGCGACAGCATGATCTCGAACAGCGTGTCGATCTCGCGATTGGTGAGCGCGGCCGTCGGCTCATCCATCACGACGACGCGCGCATCCAGTGAAAGCGCCTTTGCGATTTCGACGAGTTGCTGGCGGCCGATGGAAAGTTGCCCCGCTTCCGTCTGCGGGTCGATGTCGCGCGCGCCAACCATGTCGAGCCACTTGCGTGCCTCGCAGCGCATCTTCGCGTTGTCGACGATCCCGAACCGGCTCGGTTCGCGGCCCAGAAAGAGGTTCTCCATCACCGTCAGTTGCGGGATGAGGTTCAGTTCCTGGTGGATGATCGCGATGCCGGCATGTTCGGCCTCGACCGTGTTGCGAATCTGCGCGGCGCGGCCGTCGATCAGGATCTTGCCTGCGTCGGCTTGATAGACCCCGCACAGAATCTTCATTAGCGTCGATTTGCCGGCGCCGTTTTCACCCATCAGCGCGTGGATTTCGCCTGCACTGATGTGAAAATCGACGCCCTCGAGCACGCGTACCGGTCCGAAGGCCTTGCCGATGCCCTGCATCAACACTTCCATGGTGTGCCTCTCAGAAGATGACGCCGGAATGCAAAATCACATTCGCGTAAGGACTGCACTCGCCCGTGCGGATGATGGCTTTCGCCTCGCGCGAGCGCTGCTTGAACGCCTCGTGCGGCACCTGTTCGACTTCGATCTCGCTGGCCGTCATCTGTGCAATGCGCTCGACGACAGCGGCGTTGTGTTCGGCGCTCTCGCTCGCAAACACCGCGCGTTCGACCTTGAAATCGGCGAGCACACTGTCGAGCACATCGAAAAAGCCCGGCACGTTGAGGGCAAGCGATACGTCGATACACTCCACGCCTTCGGGAATCGGCAGGCCGCAGTCGGCGATCACGAGGCTGTCGGTGTGGCCCATCGATGCCAGCACGCGCGCGATGTCGCGATTCAGATGTCCAAGCTTTTTCATGATTGAGCTTCGAGAAATGTGTCCAGTTCGGCGAGCGTCGGCATGCCGCCTTGCGCGCCTGCGCGCGTGACAGAGAGCGCTGCCGCTGCATTGGCGCGGCGTACTGCCTCGGCGATCCCGAGACGCCAGAAGGCCGCGAGGGCGCCGTTGAACGTGTCGCCGGCGCCCGTCGTGTCGACCGCATTCACCGCGAAGCCGGATTGGTGCACGAGTTTGCCATCCGAGTCTGCGTAGCACACGCCATCCTTGCCACGTGTCATCGCGATCTGGCCGGGACGCCGCGCGAGTTCGTCGGCCCACTGCGCTTCACTCGTTTGCAAGGCAGTCGCGAGTTCATGCTGGTTGGGCGTCAGCAGCGTGACGAGATCCAGGAGTTCGTCGCTGAGCGCGACGGCGGGAGCCGGATTCAGAAAGAACGGCTTGTTGAGTTCGCGGGCGCGGCGTGCCGCGTGCAGGACCGTCCCGTACGGCACCTCGAGTTGGGCCAGCACGACGTCGGCCTGCACGAATGCATCGGCGGCGCGGTCGATATCTTCGGGCAATAGCTCAGAGTTGGCGCCCGGCACGACGACGATCGCGTTATCGCCGCCCGTCAGCGTGATCGAGGCGATACCCGTCGCCTGGCGCGCGGTGGTGACGTAGCGCACGTCCACGCCTTCGCGTACGAGCGTTGCCTTCATGTCTTCACCGAAGGCGTCCGCGCCTACCCGGCCAACCATCGTCACCTGCGCGCCAAGGCGCGCCGCCGCGACGGCCTGATTCGCGCCTTTGCCGCCAGGACTCGTCGAAAAGCCCGTGCCGAACAGCGTCTCGCCCAGACGGGGAAACGTGTTGGTGACGACCACCATATCCATGTTGATGCTGCCCACCACAACTACGCGCGCCATGCCATTCCTTTCAAACGGTCCCGCTGAACCTTGCCAATCTTACAAGAAATCGTCGTGCTAAAACGTAATCAGCCACGGAGCGCAATTTATAGCAGAGTCGGCCGTCGCGCGGAATAGGACTTAGGGTTTTACCCGATATGGCGTCGGAGGCTGCGCTGCGGCGTCCGCGTGCCGGATATAGGCAGCTTTTTCGGACGCGGCCAGAGCCACGCTTTCGAAATCTTCAGCCCAGGGTAAACATCCACTGCCACATGAAGTGCTTTGAAATGGTTGGTGTACGGAGTATATTCAGCATCACGATGACACATTCGAACTGGAGGAAGACACCATGCAATTTCATCTCAACGGTTTCCGCGTCGGCGATCCGACCATCGAACCGGCTGCCGACGGCGCACCTCACGTCGAGATGCCCGATACGGTCGACGTGCTGATCGTCGGAAGCGGTCCTGCGGGACTCGTGCTGGCAGCACAACTGTCGCAATTCCCGACCATCCGCACGCGCGTCGTCGAGCGGCGCTCAGGACCGTTGCAGATGGGACAGGCAGACGGTGTCGCGTGCCGGACTGTCGAGATGTTCAATGCATTTGGTCTCAGCGACCGCTTGCAGCGAGAAGCCTATTGGGTCAACGAAACCGTGTTCTGGCGTCCCGATGCGCAGGATCGTGGCGCGATCAAGCGTACCGGCCGTGTTCAGGATACCGAAACAGGTATGTCGGAGTTTCCGCATGTGATCGTCAATCAGGCGCGCGTGCAGGACTATCTGCTCGATGTGATGCGTCGCTCCGCGCAACGGCTCGAACCGGACTACGATCTGGAACTGGTCGACGTACAACGCGACGAGACGGGCGATTACCCCGTGCACGTGACGTTGCGCCGCACAGATGAAGCGCGGCTGGGTGAGGAAATCACTGTGCGTGCGCGCTATGTCGTCGGTTGCGACGGCGCCCGCAGCCGCGTGCGTACGGCCATCGGACAAACGCTGCGCGGCGATGCCGCCAATCATGCGTGGGGCGTGATGGACGCGCTCGCGGTCACGGACTTTCCGGACATCCGCCTGAAAGCCGCTATTCAGTCCGCGAGCAAGGGCAACCTGCTCATCATTCCGCGCGAAGGCGGATACCTGGTGCGCTTCTACGTCGATCTGGGCGAGGTCACGCCCGAGAATCGCGACAGCCTCAAACAGACCACCGTCGAGCACATCATCGAGACGGCTCAGCATATCCTGCATCCTTATACACTCGATGCAAAGGAAGTCGCGTGGTTCTCCGTGTATGAAGTGGGACAGCGCCTGACCGACCGCTTCGACGACGCCATCGCCGCCGACGGCACGTCTCGCGACCCACGCGTGTTCATCGCCGGCGACGCCTGTCATACGCATAGCGCGAAGGCCGGCCAGGGCATGAACGTATCGATGCAGGACGGCTTCAATCTCGGCTGGAAACTCGGCGCGGTGCTTCAGGGGCGCAGCGACGTCGATCTGTTGCGTACGTATTCCGATGAACGTCAGCCGATCGCGCAGGAGTTGATCGACTTCGACAAGGAATGGTCGGCGATGATGGCCGCGCCGCCGAAAGATCCCAACCGGCCCGAGGCTGGCGGCGTCGATCCGGCTGAACTGCAAGCCTATTTCGTTCGCGCGGGCCGATATACGGCGGGGGTCGCAACGCATTACCGGCCGGGTGTGCTCACAGGCGAAGCGGCGCATCAGGCGCTCGCCAGCGGCTTCGTGATCGGCACGCGTTTTCATTCATCGCCCGTCGTTCGTGTCGCCGATGCAAAGCCTGTCCATCTCGGGCACGCGGCATCCGCGGACGGCCGCTGGCGCCTGTACGCGTTCGCGGATGCGAAACGGACTGCGCTCGATGCGCTGTGCGAGCATCTCGCTACATCGCCCGATTCTGTCTTGCGGCTCGTCACGCCAGAGGATGCCGACGTGGATAGCGTGTTCGATCTCCGCGCGGTGCTGCAACAGCCGCATCGCGAAGTGCGTCTCGACGACCTGCCCGCCTTGTTGCTGCCGCGCAAGGGACGCTACGGCCTCATCGACTACGAGAAAACATTTACGTGCGACGCAGCGACTGATATCTTCGACGCGCGCGGCATCGACCGCGAACGGGGCGCGCTCGTCGTGGTCCGTCCGGATCAATACGTCGCGCATGTTCTTCCACTCGATGCATACGCGGAACTAAAGGCCTTTTTCCAGCCGATATTCCGTATGCGCTAACCCGCTCCAAACTGCGAAATTGCCGACCAGACACGACAACCCAGAAGCGCTCTCGAAATTTACGGGCAGTCTCGTACGCCGCGCCCAGCAGCGCCACGTAGCGGTATGGCTCAGCGAAGTCTCCGCCGAGGTCACGAGCGTCCAGTATGCGGCGCTCGAGATCTTACATAAGACACCCGGCGTCAATCAGCGGCAACTCGGCGATGAACTCGACGTGGACCGTTCGACGATCGCCGATCTCGTCGCGCGCATGGTGCGCAACGGCCTGATCGAACGGTCCGACGACCCCGTCGACAAGCGCAGTTATGTGCTGTTTCTCACTGCGGACGGCAAGAAGCAGCTTGCGACCTTGCGTCCGCGTGTCGAGGAAGTCGAGCGCATTCTCACGGCAAGGCTGACGCAGCGGGAATGTCTGGAGTTACGGCGACTGCTTCTGGCGCTGTTGCCGCCGCAGGAATAGGTCCAACACTCATTCGTTTGCGTGGGAGTTGACGGCGCCGCCCGTCTTCTCCTGGCATCTCGTCAGCGGTACAGCCGCTTCCGGGTCCGCGGAAAGAGTTGAACTCACCTGCGATAGCCAATGCGTTATCTCATCATCCTTTGTGCAGGCGGTATTGCGGACCGACAGCCTCCAATGCACGAGGATCCGCAATGAATACGCTGCCTTCCAGGGCCAATCTCGACCATGTGAAGAAGCAGGCGAAAGAACTGCTCCGACTCTATCGCGATGGCGATGCAACGGCTATTTCGCGTTTCATCGACAACCTTCCTGCCGCGACGCATCGAACCGATCAACGCCAGAACGAGATCGATACCGGCTGTCATTCCCGCAGAGGACCAGATGGGACCGTCATTGGCGAAGAGGCGGTCTTCGATAACGACCTCGGTCCCGATGCCGCCAAAATGGTCGCAAGGCTTCTGGTCATGAATCAGCGTCGGCTGGGTGGGCAGATGCAACATTCCGCCCTGCTCGACATGACGCCCAAGTCCGATCGGATCGAACTGGTGCTGGCGCACATCCGCCGCAACCTGCGCAATCCGCTGACCGTCGAGGAGCTTGCCGCGGTGGCCAACCTCAGCCCTCGCCAGTTCAGCCGCGCGTTCGTGGCCGAGACCGGTCAGTCGCCCGCCAAGGCCGTGGAGCAGCTACGGCTGGAAGCCGCCCGATTCATGATCGAACAGGGCCGGCACACGATCAACGTCGTGGCGCAGGAAACGGGTTTTGCGGATCGGGAGCGCATGCGCCGAGCGTTCGTCCGAACGTTCGGTGTGCCCGCCGATATGCTGCGCCGGAACGCTCGACGCGAACCCGTTGCCGGCAACTGAAACCACACCCGCCCGGGCCCGTATCGTCGTCGGTCGATCTGCGACAATCTGGCCCGAAAAAAATAGTTGAACCGGGATCTATTCTTTTGGCAGCCGATGCCGATAAGAGCGCTCATAAGCCTCCGCCAGACGAGCCTTCACGATGAAAATCGACCTTATTGCCAGCCGCCCCGCCCAAATGAAACGTACGCTTATTATTCTGGTCGGCTGTGCCAGCGTACTGGCCAGTCTGTCCATCTGGGGACGGGTGCCCGCCGATGCACTCGCCGACGCCGATAGAGAAGTCGCCCAGTTCGGCCCGGCACTTCCCGGTACCGCGTGTAAGGCCGAAGGAGCCGTTTCAAGAGACGCTCACGGTACCTTTCTGATGTGCTGGAGGCTGGTCTGGAGCAAGCCATAGCTTCTGCTTCTATCGAGACCGCTCGCAACGAACGCATGCCGCCGCGTATGTTTCATTGCTAACGCATGCGATTGAAGGTTCAGTTGGGAAGCGAACGCAATGGCATCTCTAGTGTTTTTTTGTTGCTGGAGACGTTGTACGATTCGCCATCAATAACCATAAAGGGAGGCCTCATGGACGCACACTTGAGGCAGACATTGGCGGGCGCGTTTCTCGCCACAGGTTGCCTGTTTTCGGCATCATCCCACGCGTACAGCGCGGCCGACGACGCCGAGGCCCAGGACCGGGAAGTGAAGGCGGCCTACGATCGCGGCTACAAGGCAGCGAAAGAGGAACTCGCGCACGAGGCCGCTGCAAAGGGCACTGCCGCCACGACACCACCCGCAACCGAAGCGCGGGCGCAGAAACCGACGGTTGAGGCTGCTCGCAAACCCATCCTCGACATCAAACACGTTTACAGCGAGACAAGCGATATCGAGACCGTGCAAGAGGTGCCCGTCACGTCGAAGCCGCTTGGGGAGCAGCCAGGCGCGCAATCTGTCGCATCCGGCAGCACTCGCATCGCGCCACCCAAGCCGGTTGCCTATCGCTCTCCAGTCGCGACAACCGACGCCTGGACGGATACCGACTCGCTGCAGAACCCGCAACCGGTTCAACGCCCCAGCGCGCCGCCGCGCAATGCGGGCGTCGCGCGGTCTACGGGACGCGTGCAACAACAGAATGCAATGCCGCCCGAGGAGTACGCCGATGACGAAGGCGACGAGGCGGTCATGCCACGTACAGCACAGGTCTACACGACCGAGCCGCAGTACGCGCGACCGCGAACGCAGTACGCGCCGCCGCCTGTAGCGATGCAGCCTCCGCCGCAAGCCTATGGCTACGTGCAGCGGCCAACCAGCGTGGCCGCCCGTCCGTACGCCTACTATGCGCCACCCGCTCCCTGGACGGGCGGATACCAGCCGGCGCCGTATGCTGGCCGCTGGTACTGGTCGCCGGAGTATGGGCGCTGGCTTTACTACTGACCTGTCGCGATCTTCACCGGGAAGGAGAAGATCGCCCGCGGCGCCCGCGGCGCCCGATCGCTGCCGCCGCCTGCTTTCAAACCGCCAGACAAACCTTGCCGAAATGCTTGCCCGCCGCCTGATGGCGGAACGCGTCGGCGATCTCGCCGAGCGCGAACGTGCTGTCGATCACCGGCTTGATTCCGTTTGCGTCGATCGCGCGGATCATGTCGATCTGATGCCTCCGGCTGCCGACAATCAGTCCCTGCAGCTTCTGCTGACGACGCATCAGTTCAGCCGTCGGCACCTGCCCAGCCAGTCCCGTCAACACACCGATCAATGCGATGTGACCACCGATCCGGCAAGCCTGGATCGACTGCCCTAGCGTGTCCGGACCGCCCACTTCGACCACGTTGTCGACACCACGGCCGTTCGTGATATCGAGTACCTTCGCGGCCCAGTCGGTATCGCGCCTGTAGTTGATCAGGTGATCGGCGCCGAGCGCGCTGGCCTTCGCCAGTTTCTCGTCGGATGACGACGTCGCGATCACCGTCGCGCCCATCTGCTTCGCGAACTGCAGCGCGAAGATCGAGACGCCGCCCGTGCCCTGAACGAGCACAGTGTCGCCCGCCTTCAGCGCGTAGTCGACGACGAGCGCGCGCCACGCGGTCAGGCCTGCCGTGGTCAACGTCGCAGCCTCTGCGTGGGTGTAACCGCGCGGCGCGTGCGTGAACCATTGCGCGGGGCGCACGACGCTCTCGCGAGCGTAGCCGTCGACGCCGTCGCCCGGTGTGGTCGAAAAGTCGGCGAGCGTCGGGCCGCCGTCGAGCCAGTACGGAAAGAATGTCGATACGACGGCATCGCCGACCGCGAATTCCGTCACACCCTCGCCGATCGCTTCGACGACGCCCGCGCCATCGGACATCGGAATGCGGCCGTCATCCGTGCGCATGCGTCCCGTGACGACACCCAGGTCATGGAAGTTGAGCGAACTTGCGTGGATGCGCACGCGGATTTCGCCGGGCGCCGGCGCGCCGGGATCGGCAAGCTCCACGCGTACGAGATTGTCCAGTCCGGCGGGCTGGCGCAAGGTAATGGCTTTCATCGAAGCAACTCCTGATAGTCGATTGACGACCGACGATGCGCGATGCGGCATCGCCGTCGAAAAGGCGGTCGCGCGCCTGGAACGGCACGCGAGGACGCGAACGCTCCGCGACCACGCCGTGATTGTCAGGTCGTACGTCGATTGCCGCAAGAAGGTACAATTATGGCCGGTACTATCAATTATGTAGGTATGAACGCCATGCGACCCAAACGCCTGGACAGCAAGAGCGGCTGCGCCGTCGAAATGACGCTTTCGGTAATCGGCGGCTTGTGGAAGCCGGTGATCCTGTTTCACCTGATGCACGAAAAGAAGCGCTTCATGGAGCTGACACGGCTGCTGCCGAACACGACGCAACGCATGCTGACGCTGCAATTGCGCGAACTGGAGGCGGACGGCATCGTGGCGCGCCATGTCTATCCGCAGGTTCCGCCGAAGGTCGAATACGAATTGACGCCGTTCGGCGAGACGCTCGCCCCGGTGCTGATCAGCCTCAGGGAATGGGGCGAGTCCTATCAGGCGCGGCGGGCGAGCGATGCCGCGCCCGTCGAGGAAGTGTCGAAGACAACGGGGACGCGGCGGCGTCGTACGAATGTGGCCGGGCAAGCTGCGTGAGTGAGTGTTATCCCGGTTCGCGTCGCGGCAAGATTCAAACCTTGTGCCGGATCGAGCGTTCGAGGCGAATGCCATGCCGCTTCATCTTCGCGTAGAGCGCAGGCTTCGACACGGCAAGCAGCTTCGCGCAATTCGTGACGTTGTAGCGGCACGCCTCCAGCGCGTTCTCGATGGCCTGACGCTCCGCTTCCATCAGCGAGACAGGTGCCGCCCGATGCGCGGCGTGTACGGCATCGCCAACGGGTTGCGCCCGAGTCGCGCCACGCAGGAACGACGACACGTCCTCGATGCGTTCGCCGTCATCAAAATTGACGATCTTCTCGACGAGATTTTCCAGTTCGCGCACATTGCCCGGCCAGTCGTAGGCTTGCAATTGCTTCAATGCGTGGTCGGCCAGCACAGGCATCGGCTTGTGCATGCGCGTGCAATAGCGTTCGAGAAAGAACGCCGCCAGCATAGGTATATCCTCGCGCCGCTCGCGTAACGGCGGAATGTCGATCTCGATCACGTTGCACCGGTAATAGAGATCTTCGCGAAACGTTTTCTCACGCGCCATCGACGCGAGATCGCGATTACTCGCGCAGACGATCCGCACATCCACCGGAATGCCGCGCGTATCGCCGATGCGCGTGACTTCGCGCTCCTGCAGAACCCGCAGCAGCTTCGCCTGCACGTCGATCGGCAATTCCGATATTTCGTCGAGGAACACCGTGCCGCCGTCGGCGGACTCGAACTTGCCGGGACGGCCATCGCGCGCCGCGCCTGTGAAGGCACCGGGCGCGTGGCCGAACAGCTCGCTTTCGATCAGCGCATGCGGCAAGGCCGCGCAATTGATCGCGATGAACGGCTGGGCGCTGCGCGAACTGGCGTTGTGAATCGCCTGCGCAAAGACTTCCTTGCCGACACCGCTCTCGCCGGACAGCAGCACATTCGACGCGCCACGCGCAGCTTTCTTCGCCGCATCGAGCGCGCGCCGCGTGCCGGCGCTGGTTCCGACCACGCTGTCGAACGTGAAGCGCGCATGATTGCCTGCGTAGCGTCCCGCCATCTTGCGCACGCGGCGCATCTCGCGAAACGTATTGACGACGGACACCACTTCACCGCAGCGATTCTTGATGGGAATGGCCGTATCGAGCAGATGCAGATGCCGCGCCGGCGAATCGATGATGAGTTCGCGATCCACGTAGCCAACGCCCGTATGGAAGATCGGCCCAACGATCGGCTCGAAATCGATGACCTCGTTGAGCGTCTTGCCGATGCTCGTCTTCGGATCGATGCCGAGAATGCGCCCCGCCACCGAATTGACGTGCCGCAGCACATGTCCCTGGCCGATCACCATCAGCCCGTCGCCGATATGATCGATGATCGCGCGCTGCTCTTCGACGAGGGTGTCGTACGCGGCGAGATCGAAGGTGCGTTGCAACAGGACGTCGAGCGTCGCGCCGAGCAGCGTGATCCAGCTCGCGGACCCGTTGATACGCCCGCCGCTGGCGTCTTCCGCATGCAGCGCAACAAGAAACACACGCCGCCCGTGCGCCTCGACACGCAACGCGAACGCCTGCCCAAGCGTGGCGGCGCTCCCTTGCAACGCGAGCGTCGCGCAACGTCCGCCCGATATCGATGTTGCCGCTTCGGCGAGCGCGGCGAGGCGCGCGGCAGGACAGTGCGCAAAGAACGCATCGAGCGTGTTACGCCTGGCAGCGTCCGAATCCGCGACTTCCTCGATGCCTTCGAGCACGTGCCCCGCGCGATCCAGCGTGAACACGCAGGCCCGCGTCTCAGTCGCGGCGAGTCGGCGCGCGGTGCGCCATTGCGTGCAGGCAAGCGCGCTTTCGAGCGCAGTGGTGTCGGGATCGAGCGCGACAGTGGCCATGTCTACCTGCGAGCGGTCGGGCAACGGTTCCGACTATACCAGTTCAAAATCGCGTTGCCCGGCCCATGCCGACGCGCCAGAGCGCGCGTCAATCCTTCTGCGCGATCGCGGTGAGCGACCCGCCGTTCAGCCGATACACCGTGACGGGCGCATCGATCCAGTCGCCGTTTGCATCGAACCGCACGGGACCGAGAATGCTCGTGAACGCCTGATCGCGTAGCGCCTTGACGAACACCTCGGGCTTCGTCGAGCCCGTCTTCTGCATGGCATCGGCGACGACGAGCGTCGCGGCGTAGAAAGCGGGCGCATAGGTGTCGACATCGGCGTTGAAAGCGCTTCTGAACCGTGCGCGGAAGGCTTTGCCGTCGGGCAGCGTGTCGAGCGGCGCGCCGCCCTGCGCGCAGAACATGCGCTTGTCGGCGACGCCTGCGGACAGCTTGTCGAATTCCGGCGAGCAGATGCCGTCGCCGCCGACGATCGTCGCATTGATGCCGAGTTCGCCCATCTGCCGCGCGAGCGTCGCGGCCTGCGCGTAGTAGCCGCCGTAGAACACGACCTGCGGGTTGCGCGATTTGATCTGCGTGAGAATGGCCTTGAAGTCGGTTGCCTTGTCGGTGCTGTACTCGCGCGCAACGATATCGAGCCCCGCCTTTTTCGCGCTCTCGACGAACACGTCAGCCACGCCCGTACCGTATGCGGTGCGGTCGTCGATCACGGCGGCCCGCTGCGCGCCGAGCACTTTCGCCGAATAGAGCGCCATGCGGCCGCCCATCACGTTGTCGTTGGTGGCAAGGCGAAACACATACGGAAAGCCCAGATGCGTGAGTTGCGGATTCGACGACGCGCCCGTCATCATCACCACGTGCGCGTCGTTGTAGATGCGCGCGGCCGGAATGCTCACGCCGGAGTTGTAATGACCGATCACAGCCGCCACCCCGCCGTCGACGAGTTTTTGCGCGACGTTCACGCCGACTTTCGGATCGCCCTGATCGTCCATCGAAACCAGCTCGAAGCGAACCGGCTTGCCCGCGACCCTGAACGCTTTCGCGTTCAGCTCCTCGACGGCGAGCCGCACGCCCCGCTCGTCGTCCTTGCCGCTTTGCGCCGCGCTGCCCGTGAGCGGGCCCGCGACGCCAATCTTCACCACTTCCTGCGCCACCACGCCGCGCGCCAGGCCAAGCACGGCCGCCGCGCATGCGATGAACGCCATCGCCGTCTTCATCGGTTTCATATCGCTTCCCCAGTTGCAGTGAATGGCAAACTTTCCAGAACGTCCCGTACGGGCGACAGCGTGTCGAACTCGAAATCCGGACGCGGCTGCCACGTGCCGAGCGTGTCTGCGCCGCGGTTGATCCAGGCCACGGCCATCCCGAGCGGCTTCGCCCCGTCGATGTCCGCCCAGCTCGCGAGCGAACAGTGCAATACGTCGGCGGCATCGAGCGCGAGGCGATCGAGCGCCAGCGCGAAGATCGCCTGCGACGGCTTGTACGCCTGCGCCATCTCCGCCGTCGTCACATGCTCGAAGTAATGCGTGAGCCGCGTGCGACGCCACAGATCGCTATCCATGTTGGTGATCGGCATCAGCGGATAACGTGCCGCCGCCCAGTCGAGAAACGGCTCGGCGTCCGCATGCGCCGGCGACGCTTCCACCAGATGCGTGAGGAACGTGTCCGTCAGCGTGTCGATCGCATGGCCTTTGCGCGCGCCGGGCCAACGCGCATCGAGACACGCCGCCAGCGCCTGCTGCGCGACGTCGCGGTAGCGCGTGTAAGCCTGGCCGCGATAGAGACGCACGTTACGGATGTCCCAGTCCAGATAGACATCGAACGCGCTTTCGCCCGTTTCGACCGAAAGGCGGCGCAGCACTTCGGCCATGCCTGCCGTGCCGCCGCGATCGACGTCGACGAGCGTGCCGAAGTAATCGAAAGTCAGCGCTTTGGGATTCATCGCGCGCCCTCCTTTCTGGCCGCGAACGCTTTCACGCGCTCCGCTGCATCGGGATGCGAAAACGCGTCGATGGTCGCGGCGCTTTCGAGTTCGAGACTGCGGCCGAGCGCGCCCGACAACTCCGCGTTCACGAGGCGCCTGAGGCGCGCCACCGAGGTCGCCGAACGTTGCGCGATGCGCGACGCCAGATCGAGCGCCGTGTCGAGCACGGCGTCGCGCGGGACCACGCGGTTGACGAGCCCCATCGATAGCAGCGTCTGCGCGTTCTGCCGCTCGCCGAGCAGCCAGAGTTCCATCGCGCGCTGATGGCCGATGGCCTGCGGCAACAGATGCGTGACGCCGCCTGTCACGAACTGCCCCCACTCCATCTCGGGGAAGAAGCACACGAGATCGTCCGACGCCACCACGAGATCGCAATTGAGCATCCATTCGAAGCCGCCGCCGACCGCATAGCCGTGCACCGCGCCCACCACCGGCTTCGCGCCGAGCATCAGATCGCGCGTGATCCGCTGAATCCGTTCGATATGGCTGCGAATGCTCGCGTCGCTCGCGCTCTGCTGGCCGAATTCCTGGAGATCGTCGCCCGCGCAGAATGCGCGGCCCGCGCCCGTCAGCACCATCACATGACAGGCAGGATCGTTGTTGCATGCGTGCAAGGCATCGTGCAGATCGTCGAGCAATGCGCCGCCGATGGCATTCATGCGCCCCGGCCGGTTCAGCGTCACGACGGCCACGGGTCCTTCGTTGCGTAAGATTACGTCGCTCATGTGGGTTCCTTGTCGATCCAGCGCGTCTTGCCTTCCGTGCGTGGGAAATGTTCGAACGGCACCATCGTCACCGCCGCGCTCGCGCCAATGCGCTCGCGCACCGCGCTTTCAATGCGCGCCCCGGCATCCGGCCAGCGTTCGGCCGCGAGATCCCTTGCCGCCTCGACTCTCATCACGATACGGTCATACGGCCCGTCCCCGTTCAGCACGATGCGGAACTGCCCCGATGCCCACTGCGGCAGCGCCTCGACGGCAAGCCGCACCGCGCCCGGAAACACATTCACGCCGCGCACGTTGAACATGTCGTCGGTGCGGCTCGTCACGCGAAAGCGCCACGCGCTGCGGCCGTCGGGACCCGGATCAGCGCCCGTCACCGTCACCACGTCGCGCGTGCGATAACGCACGAGCGGCTGACACTGCTTGCGCAGATGCGTGCAGACCAGCTCGCCCGTGACGCCCTCTTCGATGGGCAAACGCTGGAGCGTTTCGGGATCGACGATCTCCGTGAACACCACGTCGGCCGCGTGATACAGGAGGTCGTTGGTCCAGTCCGTCTGTCCGCCCAGAATGCTCAGCACTTCCGACAAACCGAAATTCGCGTTGCGCACCTTGAAGCCCCACGTGTCCTCCATCGCGGCGCGCAGATCGGGATTGTCGAGACCCGCCTCGCCACCGAAGAGCCCGAGCTTCAATCCGAGTTCGCGCGGTGAAGGTCCTCCCGTTTCGCGCAACACCTGCTCGATGAGCGCGGGATACGACGGCGTGCAGGAAATCGCGTTGATACCGAGATTCAGAATGGAGTCGATCAGAAGCCGTGTATTGCCGACGCCGAACGGCACCACGGTCGCGCCCGTCGCTTCGAGGATCGTGTGATCGGTGAAGCCGCCTGTCCACATGCAGTAATTGAGGCAGTGCACCACGCGGTCATCGGGGCGCAGACCTGCTGCCCACATCGAACGCGCGCCCACCCGGGCGATATCCTGCGCATCGCGGACGCTGTTGGCGAGAATCAGCGGGCGGCCCGTCGTGCCCGAAGTCCGATGCAAGCGCGCGACGCCGCTTTCCGCGCAGGCCACGTAGCTCCCATACGGCGGCGCACTTTCCTGGCTCACGCGCAACTCGTCCTTCTCCGTGAAGGGCATGTCCTGCAGGGTGTCGAGCGTGATGTCCTCGCGCTCGATCCAGCGCGACAGCTTGCTTCGATAGAACGCCGACATCGCGCGCAAGTACGGCCATTGGCGTGCCCATAGCGCGTCCTGATGACGGCGCACGTCGGACAGCGCAAGGGTTTCGAACTCTGCGTCGAAATAGACGCCTTGCAGGGGAGAAACGGCCACGTCCATGTGATTCCTCTTGGTGAGCGGCTCGTGCCGCGAATGCATGAATGGATGGATGGGCGCCCGCTTATCGCGCGCCGCGTTTCGTCGCGCGCGCCTCGATGGCGGCACGATCGACGATGGCGCGCGCATGGCTCGCCGTGCCGACTGGTCCGCCGGCGTCGGTCGCCACGACGTCGAACCAGTACAGCGCGTCCTCGATGCCGCGAAACGTCGCGGTGGCCGACACGTCGATGCCGGGCGGCGTCGGCGCAAGATGACTGAGGTGAGTGGTGACGCCGACGGAAAGCTGCCCGTCGCGCAGCGCGTCATGCATGAGTCCGGCACACGCGCGCTCGATCAGCGCGAGCAATGCAGGCGTCGACAGCACGTCGGGATATTGCTCCCCTGCCGCGTGCGCATGCGCCGACGCGAGATCGGCGGGGGCGACAGTGTGGGTGAGCGTGGCGATTTGGCCTGGTTCGATCATGGGCGGCTCCTGTTGTATGGAGCGGCTCATATGCAAGGGCTGCGCCAGTGACAGCGGAGCCTTGCGTGGCGGCCCTTCGCGCGATTTACGCGGTGAACGCGAAGGCGTACCGTAAAGATTCTTTACGTTGCGAATCGAAACGGTCGTAGGGCTGCTTAACGGTCAGCGGTGGGATCGGTATGGAACGTATCGTGCGCGCAGACCTGAAGCGCGAACGGCAGTACGATAGACGATCGACCGATGAATTCGAGGAGGCACCATGAACGCGGTATGCCCGCTACACGGGCCGACCACCATCATCCGCACGAACGCATACGGTTTTCCCGTCTACGCGTGTTGCTGCAACGACGTGCCGTATGCAACGCCACCCGACGCCTGCACAAGAGCGCCGACGCAACGCGGAAAAGACCCGCAGCAGAAGCCCGTACAACCGAAGACAAAAAGAGAATGACGGGCACCCGGACGTCTATCAATGCGGCGCTTTCCCAGCGAGCCACAGCGCGAGATTGATCGCATATCGATGCGCGTCCGGCAGCGCCTGTTGCTCCGTCTGCATCCCGTTGCCTGGGGGCTCGTCCACGAAGCTCGGACAACCGAGTCGCGCGTCCCAGTTGTAGTCGGCAAAATGATGAAACGTGCTTTGCGCGACAGCGGGTCCTCCGTCGCTGGACGGTTCAAAGGCGACGGCAAGATTGAAGCTCTTGCCTGTGATCTTGCTGTTGCCTCGCGCGATCACGCGGGCGGATGCGTCGTCGGGTGCATCGACGGCGCCTTCGTGCGGGTGAGCGGGCAGATAGCGGATCGCGCCCGTTGGTGAGTCGGCATTCGTCAGTACGGGATGCGTCGGCCCGACGATCGCAACTTGCTGAAAGTCTCCATTCGCGCCCGAGTGAAAATTGGGCCATGAAATATGCGTGGAGAACGGATCGTCGCATACGCATTGCGACGGGTCGGGATCGACATTGCGGGTATGAAAGTGATGTGCCTTGCCCACTGCGCCCAGGCTGCACAGCGAACAGCCCACATCCATGTGATCTCTCGTCACCATGAGACCGCGGCCTGCCTGCCGGAATCGCGTGATGCCCGCGCAGTCTTCGGGTGTCAGGCCGTCGCCGTTATCGACGGCGAATAGCCACAGTTCGTCGAAGGCGGTTTCGTCCAGACGCGAAAGCACCGGGTCCGGCTCTCCGGGTTGTTCGCGGTCTCTCGCGACGACGTCGAATACGGCACGCCCCTCGGCATCGCGATGGTTGCGCAGCAGTTCGGCAAGGCGGCTGAACCGCGCGATCGACCAGTCGTCGGCGACGGGCGGAATGGTCGTTTGCAGCAGGATCTTGATCGTATCCATGATGGTCACGCAGCACGCTGCGCTGGTTTGAACATGCCGTCATGCTAGACGGATTCCCATGGGGCCAGTAGACATGCGGACAGATACACGGTGTTGCCTCGTGGACACCTATCGCAGACTTGTCCTCTCCTCCCCCTTCTGCACGAATTTTATGATGCTGCTAGATTGTCGCCAGCAGAACTCTCGAGCGAGACTTACATGGCTGACAGACCCGGTTCACAAGCATCCGCTGCGCGCTCACTGGCCTTGATTGCGATCATTGTCGGCGTCGTGGCGATTGCGTTTGCGTATACGGCAGGCTGGCTCACGCCAGGGCGGCTGACACCGCCAAAGATCGTCAACGCGCTGGCGCCGCCGGGTGGCCCTGCGTTGGGTTTCCGGCGCAATCACGCAAAGGGCATCTGCTTCACGGGCACGTTCGAATCGAATGGAGCGGCCGCTGCATTGTCGAAGGCGCCGATGTTCGCGCAGGGTTCGTCCCGCGTCACGGGACGCTTCAACCTCGCCACGCCTGATCCCAACGCGCCGGACCCGACCGTGCGGGTTCGCGGCCTGAGCCTGCGCGTGGTCGCGCCGGATGGAAGCGAATGGCGCTCGGCGATGATCGACGCGCCCTTCTTCCCCGTCGCGACACCACAAGCGTTCTATGCGTTGCTCGAAGCCTCGGGACGCACGGACGATCCCGATGCGATGAAGCAGTTCATCGCCGCGCACCCCGAGTTTGCCGCGTTCGGCGCATGGGCGACGACGGCGCCGTGGACGGGATCGTTCGCGCAGGATCAGTACAACAGTCTCAACAGCTTTGTGTTCACGAATGCCCAGGGACAGGACCAGGTCGTGCGCTGGTCATTCGTGCCGGCGGCGAAACCGGAGGCCGTATCGCCCGACGTCCTCAAGCAACGCCCCGCCAACTTCCTCGAAACCGACATCACGCAACGCGTGGAGAGCGCGCCGCAACGCTGGACGATGATCGTCACCGTCGCCAATCCGGGCGACCCGACGGCCGACCCGAGCAAGGCCTGGCCCGACGACCGCCGCAAGGTGGAAGCGGGCACGCTGGTGGTCAGCGCGATCGAGCCCGAGCCCGACGGCCCGTGCCGCGACCTCAATTTCGATCCGACCGTCCTGCCGGTTGGGATGCACGTTTCCGACGATCCGTTCCCTGCTGCGCGCTCGGCTGCCTATTCCGTTTCGTTCAATCGCCGGACTGCCGAAGACAAGCACTATCCGCACACGCCTGCCGAAGGAGCGAAGCCATGAAACCGACTCTCGATCGCTTTACGCCGTTGCAGCGCGCGCTGCACTGGATCATGGCGATCTGCATTCTGGCGATGCTGTTCATCGGTGTCGGCATGGTGTCGACGATTCGGCCTGACTATCTGACGCTGGTGTCGATTCACAAGCCGCTCGGCATCGTGATACTGATACTCGCGCTGATTCGTCTGGTGGTGCGACTCATGCGCGGCGCGCCGCGACTCCCACCGGACATGCCCGAGCCGATGAAGCTCGCCGCTCATCTGTCGCACCTCGCGTTCTATGCGTTGATGATCGCGTTGCCGCTGATTGGGTGGGGGATGTTGTCGGCAGCGGAGTATCCCGTCATCGTGGCCGGCATCCAGTTGCCGTGGATACTGCCGCATAGCAACGAACTACACACGATGCTATGGAACGCGCACCGGTTTCTCGCGTTGTGCTTTTTCGCGTTGATCCTCGTGCATTTCGCGGCCGCGCTGTTTCATGCGCTGGTCAGACGCGACGGCGTGTTTCAGGCCATGGCGCCCTGGCGCTGAGCGGTCCGCACGATATCCCGGATCTTGCGCGCTGGCACACCGCCCACTAGCGTGTAGGCCGGCACGTCCCGCGTGACGACTGCGCCGGCGGCGATCACCGCCGCCTCGTGGATCGTCACGCCGGGCAGGATGGTTGCACCTGCACCGATCCACACCTTGTTGCCGACGTGAATCTCCTGGTGATCGAGTCCGCGCCCGATCTGGGGTTCAAACACGACGCCATGCGTCGCCGTTTCGAACGACACGCGGGGCCCGACCTGCACGTCGTCGCCAATCGAAATCCGGCTATTGCGGCAAGCGAGTCGCGTCTGCGCGTTCAGGTAGACGTTATCCCCGATCGAGATACCGCAAATCGTTTCCTCATTGAGGCTCAGTTCGAGGTTCAGCGCACCGATGATGGTCACATCGCGTCCGATCGCCATGCCTGCCTTGCGGAACATCGAGGCGCGCATGCGATTGAACGGACCGTAGGTCGGCATCGTGTTGCCGAGGGTGATGAAGAGGTGTCGTTTGAATGCCGTCAGTAGTTTCATCATCCGCGTATCGAGGGACAGGTGGCACCGTCACTCGATCGACTATAAAGACGCGATTCTACTGAGGTATGCGCCCATATTTGCTCTGGGTCGCCGAGCTGGCGTGTTGTGCGGAGGTTTTGTCGCGAATCCGAGGCGCGATTGATTTTTTCGTGTGACGCATCGGCACCAGCCTTTCATTTCAACCACTTCGCCCCATGCGCTCGCCACGAGGAGTGAGATGAGCGTAGCAGCCTCGACGTGCTAACTTTATGCCCCCACTCGGCCCCAAAAGGATGCGATTTCCCTTCATATAAGAGTGCTACCCTGTACGACGGCACGACCTACACACAGTTTGCCGCTATTGGGCCGAAATCGTTCGCCAGCATCAACCCAGAGTGCGGGTGTTTGAAGCGGGTGATGCGTCTGTTAAGAGCGTTGGCAACGCAGGCGAACAGATACGTTGCCGTGTGAAGTGTAAGACCCTGCGGGGGCCCTCAGGCAAGAACAAGAGCTGGCGGTGTTAGCCGCTTTCTTTTTCCTACTTTTCTTTGCGGCGGCAAAGAAAAGTAGGTGCCGCCCCGCACAGGGGCGACGCGTGAATGGCAAACGCCGTAGCGCGGATGCCAGCGCAAAGACAAGCCTCTTGGTTATGGCGCTTGCAGAAAGACAAGGTTAGCCGGCACTGAACGCTCGCAGCGGCCCCACGGCAGGCTCACGTCGCTGCACACAAGAACAAGACCGCCAGCCATCACCCACCCCACTTCCACTCGCGAATCTCCTCACTATCGATACCCTCGGTATGCGCGTAATCGAGGTGCTGGATCTTCTGATCGCGCAAGCGTTCCTTCGCGTGATCACCGACGCCACGCAAACGAGGCACCCGATCGATCACATCAATCGCCAGCGAAAACCGGTCGATCCCATTGATGATCGCGAGCTCCAGCGGCGTATTGATATTGCCCTTCTCCGCATACCCATGCACGTGAATGTTCGCGTGATTCGTGCGGCGATAGGTCAGCTTGTGAACCAGCGACGCATACGAATGGAAGTTGAAGATCACCGGCTTGTCCGTCGTGAACAGCGAATCGAAATCGCGCCCCGACAGGCCATGAGGATGATCGGAATCGGGCATCAGCCTGAACAGATCCACGACGTTCACAAAACGTATCTTCAGATCGGCGAACAGCCCTTTGAGTATTTCCACAGCAGCGAGCGCCTCCATGGTCGGAATGTCGCCGGCGCTAGCCATCACGACATCCGGCTCGTGATCCAGATCCGTCGATGCCCAGTCCCAGATGCCGATGCCTTTCGTGCAATGCGTGATAGCCGACTTCATATCCAGATACTGCAAATGAGGCTGCTTGTCGGCGACGATCACGTTCACATAGTCGCGCGAACGCAAGCAATGATCGGCGACGCTCAACAGGCAATTCGCGTCGGGCGGCAAATAGATGCGCACGACATCGGGGCTCTTGTTCGTCACGACGTCCAGAAAACCGGGGTCTTGATGCGTAAAGCCGTTATGGTCCTGACGCCACACGAGCGACGTGATCAGCAGGTTCAGCGAAGGCACGGGCTGCCGCCAGCGCAACTCGCGCTTGGCTTTTTCCAGCCATTTCGCGTGCTGGTTGAACATCGAATCGATCACATGCACGAACGCTTCGTACGTTGCAAAGAGACCGTGCCGCCCAGTCAGGGTATAGCCTTCGAGCCATCCTTCCAGCGTATGCTCGCTCAGCATTTCCATCACGCGGCCATCGGCGGACAGGTCGCCGCCATCGCTATCCGATTCGACGATCTGCGCGAGCCACGTCTTCTGCGAGGCTTCGTAGATCGCAGTGAGCTTGTTGCTGGCGGTTTCGTCGGGGCCGAATACCCGAAAGCTCGTCATATTACGGCGCATGACATCGCGCAGAAACTGGCCGAGCACATCCGTGGGCGACACGTAGCTTGTTGCGGGCTTGCCCACATCGACGGCGTATCCGGTGAAGTCCGGCAGGTCCAGCGCCTTGCACAACGCTCCACCATTCGCATGCGGATTGGCGCTGATGCGCCGCGCCCCTTTGGGCGCAAGCGCTCGCAACTCGGCGACCAGCCGTCCCGATTCGTCGAAGAGTTTTTCCGGCTCGTAACTGCGCAGCCAATCCTCGACGAGCTTCAGACTCCTGCCGTTGCTCGCCGGATCGGCGACGGGCACCTGATGCGCTCGCCATGTGCCTTCTATCTTGTGCCCGCCGAATTCGCGCGGACCCGTCCAGCCCTTCGGCGATCGGAGCACGATCATCGGCCAGCGTGGCCGATGCATATTGCCGTTATTGCCTTCTTGTCGCGCACGCTGCTGGATCGCATGAATCTCGTCGATGCATTCGTCGAGCGTCGCCGCCATCTGCTGATGCATCTTCTCCGGCTCGTCGCCTTCGACGAACCATGGCTTGTAACCATAACCCGTCAACAGCGCTTCGAGTTCTTCATGCGGGATGCGCGCAAGGATGGTCGGGTTCGCGATCTTGTAGCCGTTCAGATGCAGCACGGGCAGCACCGCGCCGTCGCGCGCCGGATTCAGGAATTTATTCGAATGCCACGAGGTGGCGAGCGGCCCGGTTTCCGCCTCGCCATCGCCGATCATCACCGTGACGATCAGATCGGGGTTGTCGAACGCGGCACCATATCCGTGCGACAGACTGTACCCAAGTTCGCCGCCCTCATGAATCGAGCCGGGTGTTTCGGGTGTGCAATGCGAGCCGATGCCGCCCGGAAACGAGAAGAGCTTGAAAAGACGCCCCATGCCCTCTTCCGTTTCGCCACGGTCCGGATAGATCTCCGAATAGCGCCCTTCCAGATAACTGTGCGCGAGCGTCGCGGGTGCGCCGTGGCCCGGCCCCGAGAGGAAGATCACGTTCAGGTCGCGCTGCTTGATGACCCGGTTCAGATGCACGAGCACGAAGCTCTGTCCGGGATCGGAACCCCAGTGACCGAGCAGACGCCGCTTGATGTGCTCGGGCTTCAGCGGTTCGCGCAAGAGCGGATTTGCGCGCAGGTAAATCATGCCGGCGGACAGGTAATTGCATGCCCGCCAGAAGCGGTCCATGTTGCGCAGTTCATCGGCTTGCAACGGTGTGGCTTGCAGGCGGGTGTCGTCCATTGAGCGTCTCCTTGCAGAGGTTTCGCGGTACGCAGTGCCTCCCTAATCATAGAAGGTGCTTTGCGTATGTCTATTGCGAATGCACGCATCTTTGACGCAGGCGGCACAACGATTGCAAAACCCGCGATTGCAAAACCCGTTGCATTGCCTGCAATTCGACGGGCTGCATGCGCTGCAACCGTCACGCATGGATCAAAGGAAGGAGACACACCATGGACATGCTCATGACGCTATTCGGCGAAGGCAAGGATCTCACCGCCTTGCAGACGGCCATGCGCGCGATCGTCGTGTTCTTCGCGACGCTCGTGTTGATCCGTATCTCAGGCAGGCGCTCGTTCGGACAACGCTCGCCGTTCGACTACGTGGTCGCGATCCTGCTCGGCTCCACGCTGAGCCGCGTCATCATCGGCGCATCGCCTGTGGTGCCGACGCTCGCGGCGTCGCTGGTGATCGCGCTGATTCATCGCGCGCTGGCGTGGTGCTGCGTGCGCTCGCCGCGGCTCGAATCGCTGGTGGTGGGTATGGAACGGAAGGTGTATCGCGACGGACAGTTCAATAGCCGTCAGATGTCAGCCGCGTTGATTACGCGCACGGATATTTTCGAGGCCGTTCGACATGAACTTCACGCGCTCGATCTGCACGACGTGCACGCGGCGATTCTCGATCGCAACGGACAGATGAGCCTGATTCGTAAAGGCTCGAAGGGTGGCGACGGGAAAACGGACGCGTAGGCACGCAAGCGCGACGCAGCGTCACGTATCAACAAAACGGGGCGGGCCGCGCGAGCTTCACGAATGAAGCACCGCACGAGACCCGCCCCGTCAGAAGCCCGATTTACTCGGTATCGTTCTTCAGTTGCGGCAGCGCCGACGATTCGCCCGGTGCGAGCAAACCGACCTGCGCGTAGACGCGCAGCTTGTCGCGCGTGTCGGTGATGTCGAGGTTGCGCATCGTCAGCTGGCCGATGCGGTCACGCGGCGAGAACGTCGAAGCGACCTTCTCCATCGACAGACGCTCCGGCTGATACGTCAGGTTCGGCGACTTCGTGCTGAGGATCGAATAGTCGTTGCCGCGACGCAGTTCGACAGTCACTTCGCCCGTGATCGCGCGCGCGACCCAGCGCTGCGCCGTTTCGCGCAGCATGATGGCCTGCGGATCGAACCAGCGGCCCTGATACAGCAGGCGGCCGAGGCGGCGACCGTTTTCACGGTACTGCTCGATTGTGTCTTCGTTGTGAATGCCCGTGACGAGACGCTCATACGCGATGAACAGCAGCGCGAGACCGGGGGCTTCGTAGATGCCGCGGCTCTTCGCTTCGATGATGCGGTTCTCGATCTGGTCGCTCATGCCGAGGCCGTGACGGCCACCGATACGGTTCGCTTCCAGCAGCAGTTCGACGGCATTCGGGAAGGTCTTGCCGTTCAGCGCGACGGGTTGACCTTCTTCGAAGCGGATCGTCACTTCTTCCTTCGCGACGGGCACGTCGTCGCGCCAGAATGCGACGCCCATGATCGGATTGACGATCTTGATGCCCGACTCCAGGCTTTCGAGATCTTTCGCTTCATGCGTTGCGCCGAGCAGGTTCGAATCGGTCGAATAAGCTTTCTCGGCCGACATCTTGTACGCGAAGCCCGCCTGGCGCATGAATTCCGACATTTCCGCGCGGCCGCCGAGTTCGTCGATGAACTGCTGGTCGAGCCACGGCTTGTAGATCTTCAGATCCGGATTGACGAGCAGGCCGTAACGGTAAAAACGCTCGATGTCGTTGCCCTTGTACGTGCTGCCGTCGCCCCAGATGTTGACGCCGTCTTCCTTCATCGCGGCGACGAGCATCGTGCCCGTCACGGCGCGGCCGATGGGCGTCGTGTTGAAGTACGTCACGCCCGCCGTCGAAATATGGAACGCGCCGCATTGCAGCGCCGCAATGCCTTCGGCGACCAGTTGCGCGCGGCAGTCGATCAGGCGCGCGCCTTCGGCGCCGTATTCCGTGGCGCGGCGCGGAATCGAGTCGTAATCTTCCTCGTCCGGCTGACCGAGGTTGGCTGTGTACGCGTACGGCACGGCGCCCTTCAAGCGCATCCAGTGCAGCGCAGCGCTCGTGTCGAGGCCGCCTGAGAACGCAATACCGACCTTCTGGCCGGTCGGAAGATTTTCGAGGATTGTGCTCATAATCAAAACCGTTGAATCGACTTTTGAAGGGAATAGGCGAAACTTTATCAGACATGCCCGTCTACGAGCCGGATTCGGCGGAAAACGGGCGTTCCACGACGCTGCAGCGCCTCAGACGTCCGGGTGCAGCGAGTCGTCCAGAATCGACGGCGGCACGGCGTCGGGATCGGTGGCCTGGGCGTCGTCGAAACACTGCTCCGCCAGATCGATCATGCCCACGGCGGCATCGATCAACTCGTCGAGCCGGTCCAGCAATTCGCCGCGCGCTTCGGCTTGCCCGTCCGGATGACCGTTCAACTGCGCGATCAGCGATTCCGCCGTCTGCAGGTACGGAATCGCCTCGTGGTAGTTCTCGATCGACACCAGCGCCTTGCTGCGCGCGCCGACCAGCAGGCTTCGGTAATGATCCGCGAGCTCGGATTCGCCGCTGATCCGGGGCAGTTTGTGGGAAATGCGCTGCAGGCAAGCCGGCACCTGCTCGTCGAGCGCCGCCGCGCGCTGCCGCAGATCGGCGTATTCGGCAAGCAACTGGACCTGGTCGAACGGGGAAACGCTGTCCATCGTGGGCGGCTCGGTGTCTGGGGAACCCAACATCTTACTGCACGCCGCAAAGTCGATGCGCGCCGGGGCCGTTGGCTTACACTAAGCACAATCGCGCCAGCATCGGAAACCGCCATCGACGTATCTCAGCGGAACACCGGCCGCCCCGCGTCAACCTGAGCTGTTGCGTAGTCGATAGCCGCACCGTCGCCGACTAAAATGCGGAGGCCTCGCGATCATGGGACACGTTGCCAGCCGTTTACGGATTCCCGTGCTCGACTGGATGCACGGCTATCGCAAGGAATGGATCAAGCCGGACGTCGTCGCGGGCGTCACGGCGGCAGCCGTCGTGCTGCCCAAGGCCCTCGCCTATGCGTCGGTGGCCGGGCTGCCCGTCGAAATCGGGCTGTACACCGCCTTCGTGCCGATGGTCATCTACGCGCTTTTCGGCACCTCGCGGCCGCTCAGCGTCAGCACCAGCGCGACGCTCGCCATCCTGACGGCCGCCGCGCTCGCGCAGGCCGTTCCCGGCGGCGAAACGGCCGCGTTGATGCGCGCCACGGCGACCCTCACGCTGCTCGTCGGCGCAATGCTCGTGCTGGCCGCGTTGCTGCGCCTCGGGTTCGTCGCGAACTTCATTTCCGATCCCGTCCTGACGGGCTTCAAGGCGGGGATCGCCGTCGTCATCGTGCTGGATCAACTGCCGAAGCTGTTCGGCATCCACCCGGAAAAGGGTTCGTTTTTCCACAACGTCGCGGCCCTGGCGATGGGCATTCCCCACGCGTCGTGGTGGACGGTCGCCGTCGGCGCGGCGACGATCGCCATCCTCGTGGCTTTCGAGCACTTCTATCCACGCGCGCCCGCCCCCTTGATCGCCGTCGGCGGCGGGATCGGTGCCGTCGTGCTGCTGGGCTTGCCCGCACATGGTGTCGGCGTGGTCGGCCATATTCCGACGGGCCTGCCCTCTGTCGTGATGCCCGATTTCTCGCTGATCGGCGCACTCTGGAAGGACGCCGCCGGCATCGCGCTGATGAGCTTCACCGAAACGATCGCAGCCGGGCGTGCGTTTGCGAGCCATGGCGAACCCATGCCGAAGCCGAACCTCGAACTGTTCGCGACGGGCCTCGGCAACGCGGCGGGCGCGTGGATCGGCGCGATGCCCGCGGGCGGCGGCACGAGCCAGACGGCCGTCAACCGGCTGGCGGGCGCGCGCTCGCAACTCGCCCAACTCGTCACGGCGGCCGTCACGCTCGGCACGATGCTGCTGCTCGCGCCATTGATCGGCCTGATGCCTCACGCGACGTTGGCTGCCGTCGTGATCGTCTATTCGATCGGCCTGTTCAGCCCGGCCGATTTCCGCGCAATCTTGCGGATACGGCGCACCGAATTCCTGTGGGCGCTCGTCGCGCTGGCGGGCGTCGTGCTGCTCGGCACCTTGCAGGGCATACTCGTTGCGATTGTCGTGTCGCTGGTTGCGCTCGCGCATCAGGTGGCCGATCCGCCCGTCTACGTGCTGCGCCGCAAGCCAGGCACCAACGTGTTCCGCCCCGTCTCCGACGAGCATCCCGACGACGAGGCGTTCCCAGGGCTGCTGGTGCTGCGGATCGAGGGGCGCGTGTTCTTTGCGAACGCGGCGCACATCGGGCAGAAGCTGCGGCCGCTGATCGACGCGGCGCAGCCGAAGGTCCTGATCCTGGAGATGAGCGCCGTGTTCGATCTCGAATACACCGCGCTCAAGATGCTGATCGATGCCGAGAAAAAGCAGCGCGAGCGTGACATCGCGACCTGGCTCGTGCATCTCAATCCCGGCGTGCTCGCGGCGGTGCAACTCTCGTCGCTTGGCGCGACATTGGGTAAAGGGCGGATGTTCTTCAACATGGAGCAAGCGCTTGCGGCGTGGCAGGCGCTTCATGCGCCGGAAAAGGAAAACAGCGGGGAAAACAGCGCGCCGAAGAAGCTTTAACACGCCCGATCAAGCGCCCTTCCTGCTGCGTGATTCGGTGGCGGGCTGATCCTCGACCCATCGCCAGAACAACCGGTAGCCGACCGCGAGCATCACCGGGCCGATGAACAGACCCAGCACGCCGCTCGTGATCATGCCGCCCAACGCGCCGATCAGCACGACGGGCATCGGCACGTCGACGCCTCGGCCGAGCAGCAGCGGCTTGAGCACATTGTCGGCCAGCCCCGCGATGAACGTGTAGATCGCGAAGATGATGGTCGCGGCGCTCGCGCCTTCCGTGGCGAATACGAACACGATCACGGGAATCGTGATGAGGGTGGCGGGCAACTGCATGATGCCGATCAACAGCACCGCGAGCCCGAGCAGCCCCGCGCCGGGCACGCCCATCGCGACGAAGCCAATGCCGATCAGCAGCATCTGGATGAACGCGATGCCGACCACGCCTTGCGCGACGGCGCGGATCGTCGCAATGCACAACTCGGTGATCTTCGGGCCGTTGTCCGGGCCGGAGACGCGCGACGCGATCAGCACCGCGCTGCGACGGCCTTGCTCGCCATGCGCCATGAAAACGCCGGCGAGAATCAGCGCGACGACGAACGTCACCAGTCCGACGCCGAGCCCCGCCAGCGTGCCGAGCACGACAAGGCCGGCTTCCTTCAGTTGCGGCGCGAAGCGCTGCGCGAGTCCCGTCAGATCCGTCGAGGCTTGCAACCAGAAGTCGTACAGACGCTGCCCGACCAGCGGCCAGCCGGCGACCGCGTCGGACGGCGGCGGAATGCGGAAGCCGCCGCTCTTGATGATGGCCGTCACATGCTCGATGGAATCCGCGGCCGCCATGCCCAGCAGGTAGGTCGGCACGAGGATGATGGCGAACGCGGCGAGAATGATCAGCGTCGCGAGCAGACCGTTGTAGCGTGTCGACTGCCCTCGCAGGCGAACCAGCAGCGGATGGAGCGTGATGGCCAGAATCAGCGACCACACCAGCAGATTGAGGAACGGCACGACGATACGGAAGCAGAAGATCGCGAGAATCGCGATCAGTCCCGCGCGGATCAGCACGTCGAGCATGCCGCGCGCAAGCGACTTCTCAGAACTCTGAATGGGCAACATCGATTCTCTCCGCTGAGTCACTGCGCGATGCCCCGCGCTAACCGGTCGATCCCGCTGCCCGCGAGATGCGGTGCCGCACCACGCTGATCGCCTGCTTCAGCGCATAAACGTCCTGCAGATAGCGCGTCGGCACGCGGATCTGGCTCGCCTGCGCGTCGATGCTCTCGAGTTCGTTGTGCCATTGCGAGAGCTGGCGCGCAGATGGCTGCGCCGTCTGCCAGATTTCGTCTTCCAGCGCCTTCAGTTCGCGATACCAGACTACGAAGCGCTTCTTGACGCGAGATTCGAGGATGCGCGGCAGCGCCTGCACCAGCCCGATCAGCACGGCCATGAATGGCACCAGAATCAGCAGGCGCCGCTCGATGAAGCTTGCAAGCCAGAAAGGCAGGTAGCGCTGAAGGAACGGACGTCCCGACTTGAAGTAGCGCTCGCTTTCGCTGGAGACGGGGAATTCATCGGTATTCAGATTGGGGAAGGTGCCAAGCGGCGTGAAATAGTCCTCGCCCGCATGCGCGGTTCTGGCTGCGTCGAGCAACAGATAGACGAGCGCAGGATGCAGCGTGTCCTTGGCGACCAGCAGCGCCGTCGCGGCCAGCAACGTGACGTCCGTTTGCGGGCGATCGTCGACGATGCTGGTCGACGCGCGCGGGAACGTCACCTTTTTCAGCGACGGGAATTTCTGCACGAGCGCGTCGGCCTGAGCGAAGCTCATCAGCTTCAGGTCGCTGTTCAGCAGCATCTGCTGCATCGGCGCGTCCGGCCTGCCGATGAAGAACGCTGCGTCGAGACAGCCGTCCTGGAGGCAGCGCCAGGCTTTCGTCGCATCCATTTCGAACAGCTGGGTGTTGTCGCGCGTGATGTCGCTGTAGCCCAGCAAGACCCGCGACACCTCCAGTAGCCCGCTGCCCGGCACGCCGACGCCGATCCGTTTGCCGCGCAGTTGCGCGAGCCGGTTGATGGTCTGCGTGTCACGGTAGAAGACCCAGATCGGCTCATACGAAACGGCGGCAACCGTTTCCAGATGATCGGTTTCCTGAGGCGTGGTGGTGCCCGATTGCACGAAGCCCACCTGGTATTCGCTCGTGGGGTCTTTGAGCCGCTCGTAGTTCTCGACCGAACCGGACGAACTGCGGATATCGAGCGTCACGCCGTCGCGTTTGAGGATGGGCGCATAGCGCTCCGCAAAGCCGCGATAGATGCCCTTGTCCGCACCCGTCGTGATGACGATGCGTGTCTGGAAAGCCGGCTCGATGACCGTATACAGCCCCCAGCCCAGCGCCGCCAGCGCGATGACGGCACCAACGACAAAAAGCCACCTGCGCCGTGGCGCGACGGGTGGCTTCTGGCTGCGGTGAAGCGCTGGGTTGTCCCTGGGCATCGCCTGGCCCTCTCGTTTGCCAGGGTCCGTTCACCTGCGTGAAAGGACATTCGGAGCGCATGTGCGCGTATGTGTCGCATTAGGCGTCCAGCGTTCTGATCAGCGTAATGCACGATTCCGGGGATCGGTATTGGACCAAAGTCCAATGGTGCGGGCCGTGCCGTTGCCAGATACTCGCTGCGTGAAGCCCGCGCTTTCGGCTGCAGCGCGTGCGCAGACATGCCACTCGATATTGCGGAGCCGCGTATTCGTCTGGTCGTTGGCGGCCCGCTTGCCCCTTGTCGTCCGCTCGGCGGCGAACACGGGAACGGCGTGAAGGAGACCTTCGAAGCAGCAAAGCGACTGGCAGCGTTTTGGCCCGTCAACACAATTCGAACCTGGCTGCCAGTCCGCGCGGCGCGCGAGCGCGCGCTCGTGTTGTCGCGTGATGCTCGGCACGTTGTAGCTTGAATGGGGAGGCGCTCATGGCGTCTTTGTCGTATCGGCTATCGAACTGCCTCTGTCTTGCTGTGAATAAGCATCCGGCGCGCAAACGGGTGCTTGTGCCTCTCGTTCTGCTCGCACTGGCATCTCTCGCCGCCTGCAAGAAAGCCCCCACCGAACCCCCACGCCCGAGCGTCGAAGTCACCGTCGTCACGGTGCGGCAGCAGGAAACGCCCGTCGATTTCGAGTTCACCGCGCAGACGCAGAGTTCACGCGAGGTAGAAATCCGTGCGCGTGTGGATGGCTTTCTGGAGCGGCGCATGTACACGGAAGGCGCGCTTGTCAAGGACGGCCAGGTGCTGTTCGTGATGGACAAGCAGCCCTTCGAGGCGGCACTGCAGTCCGCCAAGGGCGCACTCGCGCAGCAGCAGGCGCGGTTACTCGTCACGAAACAGAACCTCACCCGTGTGATTCCGCTGGCCGCGCAGAACGCGTTGAGCAAGAAGGATCTCGACGATGCCACCGGCAACGAGAAACAGGCCGAAGCCGCCGTAATCGCCGCGCAGGGCGAAGTGCGCACGGCCGAGCTGAACCTGAGCTACTGCACGATCCGCTCGCCGCTGCAGGGGCTGTCGAGCTTCGCGCGTGTGCAGGACGGCAGCTATGTGACGCCGAACCAGTCGGGGCTGCTCACCTACGTCTACCAGCTCGATCCGATGTGGGTGAACTTCAGCATCTCCGAGAACGAACTGCTGCGCTATCGCGATCAGATCACCAAGGGCCTGCTGCGCTTTCCGGCCGACAACCAGTTCGACGTAACGATCATCCAGGCCGATGGCTCGGTCTATCCGCAGAAGGGCCGCATCGACTTCGCGAACCCCGCGTTCAGCCAGGAGACGGGCACCTTCCTCGTGCGCGCCACCTTCGCCAATCCGAAGGGCACGCTCAAGCCGGGCCAGTTCGTGCGCGCGATGGTCTCGGGTGCGGTACGGCCCAATGCCGTGCTGGTGCCGCAGCGCGCGGTGCTGCAGGGCGCGAAGAGCCACTTCGTGTGGGTGCTCGACCAGGACTCGAAGCCGCATCAGCGCGTGGTCGACGTCGGCGACTGGCACGGCGACGACTGGTTCGTCAACGAAGGGCTGAAGGCGGGCGAGCGGGTGGTGGTCGATGGCGCGATCCGTGTGTCGTCGGATGCGCAGATCAAGGTGGTGAGCGCGGCGCCTGGCAGTGCGCCTGCCACGCCGGCTTCCGCGCCGCCTGCGGCGAGCGCCGCCGCGGCGTCCGCACCCGCCGCCACGCTGGCGCAGACGCGCCCGGCCAGCGTGAGCCCTGACCCGATGACCCGATGACGACCGACGCCATCCGGCGCACCCCGACCCGATGAACATCTCCCACTTCTGCATCGACCGGCCGATCTTCGCCTCGGTCATCTCGATCGTCATCACGCTGGGCGGCGCGCTGTGCATGCTCGCGCTGCCCACCGCGCAGTACCCCGACATCACGCCGCCGCAGATCACGATCTCCGCGACCTACCCGGGCGCGAGCGCCGACGTGGTCGCCAACAACGTCGCCGCGCCGATCGAGCAGCAGGTCAACGGCGCCGACAACATGATCTACATGAGCTCGTCGAGCTCCTCGACGGGCAACCTGACGATCAACGCGTACTTCCAGATCGGCACCAACCCCGAACTCGCCCAGGTCGACGTGCAGAACCGCGTGAACCTCGCGCTGCCGCAACTGCCGCAGTCGGTCACCAACCAGGGCGTGCAGGTCCAGAAGAAGTCGCAGGCGTTCATGATGGTGATCGCGATCTACTCGCCCAGCGAGCGCTACGACGCCACCTATATCGCCAACTACGCGAACGTCTACGTGCTCGACGCCCTGAAGCGCATCCCGGGCGCCAACCAGTCGAGCATCTTCGGCACGCCCGACTACGCGATGCGCATCTGGCTGCGCCCTGACCGCATGGCGCAGCTGGGCATCACGGCCGCCGACGTGCAGCGCGCCGTCGCCAACCAGAACCAGCAGTTCGCCGTCGGCCGTCTGGGGCAATCGCCTACGGGCGCTCCCGTCGAACAGTCGTTCGCGGTCACGACCACCGGGCGCCTGACGGAGCCCAGCGAGTTCGAGAACATCATCATCCGCGCGCAGAGCGGCGGGGCGGCGATCGTGCGCCTGAAGGACATCGGCCGTGCCGAACTGGGCCAGAAGGACTACTCGATCCGCAGCCGCTTCCAGGGCAAGCCCGCCACCGTGATCGCCGTCTACCAGCAGCCGGGCGCCAACGCGCTCGATGTCTCCAAGCAGGTGCGCGCCACGCTCGCCGAGATGAAGAAGACGTTCCCCGAGGGCATCGACTACGAGATCGCGATGGACACCACCGAGTTCACGCGCGCCTCGATCTCGGACGTCGTGCACACGTTCTTCGAGGCCGTCGTGCTGGTGGTGATCGTCGTGTTCGTGTTCCTGCAGAGCCTGCGCGCGACGCTGATTCCCGTGCTCGCGGTGCCCGTGTCGATCGTCGGCACGTTCATGGGGATGGAGGCGCTTGGTTTCTCGATCAACATGCTCACGCTGTTCGGCATGGTGCTGGCCATCGGTATCGTGGTCGATGATGCGATCGTCGTGATCGAGAACGTCGAGCGCAACATGACCGTGCACAAGCTCGATCCGAAGGCGGCCGCCAAGCAGGCGATGGATGAAGTGGCCGGGCCCGTCGTCGCCATCGTGCTGGTGCTGTGTGCGGTGTTCGTGCCGGTGGCGTTTCTCGGCGGCATCACCGGGCAGATGTACAAGCAGTTCGCCATCACGATTGCGATTTCCGTGGTGATCTCGGGCATCGTCGCGCTGACGCTCTCGCCCGCGCTCGCGGCGCTGCTGCTCAAGCCCGGACATCACGAGAAGAAGGGCTTCTTCCGCTGGTTCGACAACCAGTTCGCGCGCATGACGGCGGGCTATACGCGTGCCGTGCGCCTCATCATCAAGCGCTTCGTGATCGCGCTGCTGCTGTTTGTCGGCATGATCGTGCTGGCCGTCGTGATGATGCGCGACATCCCCACCGCGTTCCTGCCGCCCGAGGACCAGGGCTATCTGCTGGGCGCCGTGATCATGCCCGATGCGGCGTCGCTGGACCGCACGGGGCAGGTGTCGGACCGCGTGTCCGAGTACTTCATGAAGCAGCCGGCCGTGGGCAGCATCACGACGGTCGACGGCTTCAGCATTCTCGACAGCCAGAACAAGAACAACTCGTCGACGTTCTTTGTCGGCTTCAAGAGCTTCGAGGACCGGTATTCGTCGGCCAATATCCGCACGCAGAATGCGCGCGCCGTGCTCATCGATGCCTACAAGACGCTCTCGCAGATCCGCGAGGGCATCGTCGTGCCCCTCAATCCGCCGTCGATTCCGGGGCTGGGCACCACAGGCGGCACGGAGATGTGGATCCAGAGCAAGGGTGACGCGACGATCGCGCAGTTCGCCGCCGTGGTGGACGACTTCGTCGCGAAGGCCAAGCAGCGCCCCGAACTGACGGGCGTCACCTCGACCTTCAACGCGAACTCGCAGCAGCTGCTGGTCGACGTGGACCGCGACAAGGCCGAGACGCTCGGCGTGCCCGTCCAGGACGTCTACAGCGCGATGCAGACGATGTTCGGCTCGCTGTACGTGTCGCAGTTCAACCGCTCGAGCCGGCTGTGGCAGGTGATTTTGCAGGCCGAGCCGTCGTACCGGCTGCGGCCCGACGACCTGACGCAGATCTTCGTGCGCAGCACGAACGGCAGCATGGTGCCGCTCAAATCCGTGGTGACCTCGCGCTACGTGACCGGGCCGGACCTGATCACGCGCTTCAACAACTTCCCGGCCGTGAAGATCACGGCGAACGCGGCGCCCGGCTACGCGTCGGGCCAGGTGATCACCGCGCTCGAGGAAGTGGGCGCGCAGATGCCGTCGGAGTACGGGATCGCGTGGAGCGGCGAGGCGTTCGAGGCGAAGCAGTCGGGCGGCACCTCGGGCCTGGTGTTCGTGTTCGGTCTGATCATGGTGTTCCTGATTCTCGCGGCGCAGTACGAGAAGTGGAGCCTGCCGTTCGGCGTGCTGATGGCGGTGCCGTTTGCGTTGTTTGGCGCGCTGCTGGCGATCCTGCTGCGCGGGCTGAACAACGACGTGTACTTCCAGATCGGTCTGACGATGCTGGTGGCGCTCGCGGCGAAGAACGCGATCCTGATCTTCGAGTTCGCGGTGCTCAACCGCGAGTCGGGCAAGTCGGTGTTCGACGCGACGATGACGGCGGCCGAGGAGCGGCTGCGGCCGATCGTGATGACCTCGCTCGCGTTCATCCTGGGTTGCGTGCCGCTCGCGATCGCGACGGGCGCGTCGGCCAACAGCCGGCATTCGATCGGCACGGGGGTGATCGGCGGGATGCTCGGGGCCACGGCGATCGCGGTGTTCTTCATTCCGATGTTCTTCTATGTGCTCGAAACGATGTCGGAGCGCTCGGAGAAGAAGAAGGCCAAGAAGGCGGGCGAGCCGCCAAAGGTGCCGCCTTCGGTGGGCGGCCCCAAGGTCGGCGGCGGCCCGACGACGAACCCGTCCGCACCGCGCGAGGGTGACTGACATGCGCCGCGCCCTCGTTCTCTGCGTGCCATGCGTCCTCGCCCTGAGCGGCTGCCTGCTCGGGCCGAACTACTCGCGCCCGCCGCTCGACGTGCCCGCGACGTACCGCTTCCCCGACAACTACGCGGCCGACATCGCGAACACTGAATGGTGGAAGCAGTTCGACGACCCGGTGCTCGATGAACTGATCACGACCGCGCTGGCGAACAACAACGACGTGAAGATCGCCGCGGCGCGCGTCGACCAGTTTCTCGGCCAGTTCGTGACGACGCGCGCGGCGCTGTTTCCGCAGGTCGGCGCTGGCTTCGATGCCGAACGCCAGCGCATCTCGACGTCTTCGTCGCCGCTGCTCGCGAACGTGCAGAACCCCGTGTTCAACACGTACACGGCGTCGCTCTCGGCATCGTGGGAGATCGATCTCTTCGGCCGCAATCGCCGCCTGACGGAATCGGCACGCGCAAGCCTGCTGTCGACGGAAGAAGCGAAGCGCGGCACGGTGCTGACGCTGGTGTCGTCGGTGGCGTCGTCGTATATCAACCTGCGCAGTCTCGACCGGCAGCTGGAGATCGCGAAGGCCACCACGGAGAGCCGCGCCGAATCCGTGCACGTGTTCGAACTGCGCTTCAAGGGCGGCGAGGTCTCGCAGATGGAACTCGCGCAGAGCCAGTCGGAATACGAGGCATCGCGCGCGGTGATTCCGCAGATCGAGGCGCAGATCGCGCAGCAGGAAGATGCGCTCTCGGTGCTGCTCGGGCGCAATCCGGGCGATATCCTGCGCGGGCGCGCGCTGGCCGAACTCGCGGCGCCTGCCGTACCGTCGGGGCTGCCGTCGGACCTGCTGGAGCGCCGTCCCGATCTGCGTCAGGCCGAGCAGGATCTGGTCGCGGCGAATGCGCAGATCGGCGCGGCCAAGGCGCTGTATTTCCCGCAGATTTCGCTGACGGGGCTGCTCGGCACGCAAAGCGGGCAGTTCTCGAAGCTCTTTACGGGGCCGGCGCGCGTGTGGTCGTTTGCGGGTTCGATCGCGCAGCCGATCTTCGAAGGCGGCGCGATCGTCGGCCAGGTGAAGCAGGCCGAGGCGGTGCAGCAACAGGCGCTGTACTCGTACCGCAAGGCGATCCAGGTCGCGTTCCAGGAAGTCGACGATGCGCTGATCTCGTCGCAGAAGGTGCGTGAACAGTTCGACGTGCAGGCACGCCAGGTGGACGCGCTGGCGACCTATGCACATCTGGCCCGGCTGCGGTACGAAGGCGGCTACACGAGCTATATCGAGGTGCTCGATGCCGAGCGCAGTCTCTTCAACGCGCAGCTGAACCAGACGCAGACCCAGGCGGGCGTGCTGGTGTCGTATGTGAACCTGTACAAGGCGATGGGCGGAGGCTGGGTCATCACGGCCGAAAGCATGACCACCCAGGCCGCGCAGCACAGCGGCGATCCAGCCGCGCAGAGCGCGAAATGAGCGACTTCGCCCTCCCCTTTGAACGCCTCGCCCGCAACATGAGGCGACCGTCATGAGCCGCCCGCCCGAGCTACCTGAAGCCGTCGCCGTGCCGCGCAAGCGCTGGCGCATCCAGTGGATCTGGCTGGTGCCCGCCGTCGCCGTGCTGGTCGGCATCTGGCTCGCGGTGCAGGCGGTGCTGTCGCAAGGTCCGACGATCACGATCAGCTTCAGGACGGGCGAAGGTCTGGAAGCGGGCAAGACCAAGATCAAGTTCAAGGACGTCGACATCGGCGTCGTGAAGAAAGTCGCGCTGTCGAAAGACTATAAAAACGTCATCGCGACGGCCGAACTCACGCGCGACGCCACCGACATGCTCGTCGACGACACACGCTTCTGGGTCGTGAGGCCGCGCATCGCGGGCGGCACCGTGTCGGGCATCAGTACGCTGCTGTCGGGCGCGTTCATCGGCATGGATATCGGCCACGCGAAACAGACGCGGCGCGACTACTCGGGGCTGGAGGTTCCGCCCGTGTTCGCGAACGACGTGCCGGGCCGCGAGTTCGTGCTGAAAGCAGTTGATCTGGGCTCGGTCGATGTCGGCACGCCAGTCTATTTCAGGCGCCTGCAGGTCGGACAGGTGACGTCGTTCGATCTCGACAAGGACGGCGGCGGCGTCACGCTGCACGTGTTCATCAACGCACCGTACGACCGCTACGTGAACAGCGATTCACGCTTCTGGCAGGCGGGCGGCATCGACGTGACGCTCGGCACGGAAGGCGTGCAGATCAATACGCAGTCGGTGGTGTCGATCCTCGTCGGCGGCCTCGCGTTCGAGACGCCGACCGCATCGCTTGACCGCCCCGAAGCGGACGCGAAAGCGCTGTTCCCGCTCTTCGCCACGCGCGCCGATGCGATGAAGCAGCACGACCGGATCGTCGAAACCTACGTGTTCAATTTCCAGGGCTCGGTGCGCGGCCTCGTGGTCGGCGCGCCCGTCGATTTTCGCGGCATCACGGTCGGCGAGGTGTCGGCGATCTATACGCGCTTCGATCCCGCCACGAGGCAGATCAGCATTCCCGTCGAGGTCAAGATCTATCCGGAGCGCTTCACGTCGCGTTATGCGTCGGACCCGAAAGGCGGCCGCCTCGGGGACGACCCGAGAGCGCTGGCCAATTTCCTCGTCGAACGCGGTCTGCGCGGGCAACTCAAGACGGGCAGCCTGATCACGGGCCAGCTGTATATCGCGCTCGACTTCTTCCCGAGCGCGCCCAAAGCCTCTATCGACTGGAGCCGCACGCCACCCGAACTGCCGACCACGCCGAGCGGCCTGCAATCGCTGCAGGAGTCGCTCAACCGGATCGTCGCGCGTCTCGACAGCCTGCCGCTCGAACAGATCGGCAAGAACGCGCAACAGACGCTCGCCAGCACCGCGCAGCTGATGCGCAATCTCAACACGCAAGTGGTGCCGCAGGCAAAGAGCGCGCTGACGGCAGCGCAGGCGACGCTCGATTCCGCGAACACCGCGCTGCAGCCCGATTCGGCCTTGCAGCAGGACACGAGCGACGCGGTTCGCGAGCTTGCGCGCACGGCGGCGTCCTTCCGCGCGCTGTCGGACTATTTGCAGCGACACCCTGAAGCGCTGCTGCGCGGCAAAGCCCAGGACGCGAAATAAAGTCGCGCGAGAGCCGGTTGCTCTCGCGCGACGAATGCGTGCGCTACACGATGCGTCGATAGCCTTTAGAACTTCTCCCGCACATAACGGATTGGCCGGTCGCTCGGGTGATATCCCTCCGCCTTTTTCCGCTTCGGCAGCTTGATCTTCGGGCGCGGCATCGTCTCGTACGGAATGCTGTCGAGCAGATGCGTGATCAGGTTCAGACGCGCGCGTTTCTTGTCGTCGGAGCGCACCACGTGCCAAGGCGTCTGGTCGGAATCGGTCGCCGCGAACATGTCGTCCCGCGCGCGTGAGTAGTCGTACCAGCGGCTATACGACAGCAGATCCATCGGCGACAGTTTCCAGATCTTCCGCTCGTCGGTAATGCGCGCTTCGAGACGGCGAGTCTGCTCTTCCTCGCTGACTTCGAGCCAGTACTTCAGCAGAATGATGCCCGACTGAATGATGGCGTGCTCGATCAGCGGCACGGCCTTGAAAAAATTCTCCACCTGCTCTTCCGTACAGAATCCCATCACCCGTTCGACGCCCGCGCGGTTATACCAGCTTCTGTCGAACAGAATGATCTCGCCTGCGGCAGGCAGATGCGGAAGATAGCGCTGGATGTACATCTGCGATTTCTCGCGTTCCGTCGGCGCGGGCAGCGCGACGACGCGAAAAACGCGTGGACTGACGCGTTCCGTGATTGCCTTGATCGTGCCGCCCTTGCCTGCGCCATCGCGTCCTTCGAAGATCACGCAGACCTTCGCGCCCGTTTGCACGACCCATTCCTGCAGTTTCACCAGTTCGATATGAAGCGACTTGAGCTCTTTTTCATACTCCTTGTTCTTCAATTGTCCCGGCGCTTTAGTACGCTCACGCGCGTCATTCGACTGTCCGCTGCGTACGCTGTTCTTTTCGTTCTTCAATTCAGGCATCGCTTGTCTCCTGTGACCGTCGTGTCGGTTCGGCTAGCGGCCCATGCCGCGCATGGACCGTACCGGCTTCAGGACTCGTCCCGCGTGGGCACGACCTGGACCGTCAGCGTGCGGCTTTTCCAGAACATGTTATGAACGCGAGGCTGCAGACTCTGCAACACATGCGCGCCGACGTCATTGAACTCAAGCACGACTGCGGGACGTTCGCCCGTTCCCTCTACGCGCCGGATCGAATCGAACGGCGGAAACCCGTAGTGACACAGGAAGGTCTTGATTTCCTCGTCGGTCGTGTTGTCTTCGATATTGGCAACCCAAAGCTCAGCCATAACGACGTTCTCCTCATTGAAAGTCAGCCCATCGAACAAAGCACACAAGGTTGAAAAAGCCGGCGACAGCTTCTGCGGGTCCTTCACAAGCAGTTGGGTGTATGCAAACAGTCTATGACTTTCCACGCGCGTTGTCGGGTTTCCGCAAGCCGCTCAACGATACGAATTGCACAACGCTGAACGTGACTACCGCAAAAACCGAAACGGCGCCTCTCAAGGCGATGATGCCGGCTTCGCGCTTTCCGGCGTTTGCGGTTTGTCAGGCGCTTCCGCCCGTTCGTCCTCCTTCTTCGCCTCGCGCGCCTTTTGCTCCGCCTTGCGTTGCGCGTCCTGCATCGGCTTCAAGGCGGACGGTTGCGCGACGGCCTGTTGCAACGGCGCCAGAGAAACAGAAACGCATGCGGCTGCGGCCAATGAAACCAGATAGCCCTTCATCATTTGATTCCTCCGCTACGCTAAAGACCGCTAAAGATCTCGACACCCTTTCGATCTTAAAGCGCGCGCATGGCGGCGTCGATCTGCAATCCACCCGGCGGCAGCTCGAAGCGGCGAAAGCGAACCAGCGCGAAGGCGCGCATCTGCGGCGTGACGCCGGGAACACGGACGAAGTGAAACTCGATATCGTTGCCCCCTTTCGTCGCGCCTTCCTGAACCACGTTCATCATATCGATGCGGATATGCCGGTTTTTGATGTAGACGTAATCCGCCGGCTTGCCGAACACCTCGCAAATGCCTTCGAGTTCGTGTTCGATGACATCGGTCGGCACTCTGAGCGCGGCAAGGCTCTCGGCGTTCTGCGCGATCTGCGTCTGCACATGCGCGAGTTCGCTCGCCTCGACAGCGTCGCCGCCGCCCGCGACGGAAGCCAGCCCCGTGCCGCCGCGATGCAGCAGCGCAACGCGCTCCTGCATCAGCTCGCGCCCGCGCGAGAGCCGCGCGGCGCGCGTGGCCGCGAGCATCGACAGTCCTTCGAGCGCCAGCTGATCGATCAGTCTGCGCCCGATTTCTTCGCGAAGCGATGTTTCCGTGCTCCCGCAGACCCTTACGCGGTGGTCGCTGAAACTCAGTGTGGTTTGCGCGACGTCGTGATGCAGCGTGTCGCCGTCCATCGCGACGCCCAGCACGTGCCGCTCGGTCAACGCCATGCCGAGCGTGCCATGCACATCGACGGCGCCGGGATTCGACTCGAAGAAAGCACGCACCTCTTGCGAGCGGCCGAAGGTATCGGCGATATCGTCGGGGGTCGCGAAGAATGCGCGCAGGCTCGGATTGCCGGCCCACGCGTCGGCGCTCGCATCGAGCGTGGCGGGCAGCGACGCCATCAGTTCGTCCGCATAGTCGAGCGTGACGGCAATCGGTTCTTTGAGCCGATGCCGATAGCGGCTCGCGACGGCGATGCGCGGATGAATCGCGAGAATGCGCCCGATCGCCTCGTCGATGCGCGCGGCTGCCATCGGCGGCACGGATGAGCGATCACGATGAAACAGCCGGCTCAGTAAGCCCATTGCCGCAATCTCCGGGAAATGACGCACAGGTCAACGCATCGTTGATCGCAAAGAAGCATACCGCATGAAAAATCCGCTGCGTGAACGCCTTGAGCCTGACGCGGCGAACGGACGCGGGGAGCCGCGCCGTAACGCGACCGCTGTCCGCAATCTGCCTGAAAACATCGAGGCGCGTGAACGCACGGCACCCGTTCCTCCACCGCGACCCTGCTCTCCTCTGACCATTGTCAACTGCCGCAGATCGAACCTGCATACGGGTTTGCGATAGGCGGATTCAATTTGCATCACGCACACCGCCGACCTGCAATCAGATGCACGGCAATGCCACTCGCCGACATCAATTCTTCACATTCGACAACGCGCGGCTGGTGGGTTTGGGTTTGCGCTGGCATCCGCGATTTGCCTTCATGCTTCACGCGTCGCCCCTGTGCGGGGCAGCACCTACTTTTCTTTGCCGCCGCAAAGAAAAGTAGGCAAAAGAAAGCGGCTCACACCGCCAGCGCTAGTTCTTGCCTGAGGGCCCCCAACCGGTCTTACGCTTCACACGGCGACACTTCTGTTCGCGTGCGTTGCCAACGCTTCGAACCGATGCCTCACCCGCTTCACATACCCGCACAAGGGCTGGCGGCAGCGAATGGTTTGTGCCGCCCAGGTGGCAAACTGTGTGTAGGTTGTCCTACCGCACAGGTTAGTGCTCTTACCAAAAACACCAGCCTTGCTTCACAGTCCGGAGTGATGCGCGTAGGGCGCGAAAGCCTACACACAGTTTGCCACCTGGGCGGCAGTGGACTATCTGGCACGGTGTGCCGCAACGCGGGTGCGTGAAGCGGGTGATGCGCACCGCAAGAGCGTTGGCAACGAACATGGGTCACGTGATTGCCGTGTGAAGCGTAAGACCGGTTGGGGGCCCTCAGGCAGAAACTAGACCTGGCGGTGTGAGCCGCTTTCTTTTGCCTACTTTTCTTTGCGGGGGCAAAGAAAAGTAGGTGCCGCCCCGCACAGGGGCAACGGGTGAAGCACGCTAACAAATCGCGGATGCCAGCGCAAACCCAAACACACCGAACGGCGACGCGTGAAGCACGAAAGCAAAGCGCGGATGCCAGCACCGAGGCAAGCACATAACAGCACCGCCCGCGCCGCGAAGGGGCAAACCAAACCACCCACCCCGCATCCGCGGCGCCGACACAACGACCAAACTGGTCGAGCAAGTTCAACCTGATCGCGCTTCAGGAAAACATCGAGGTGTCGTACGCCTACTGGCTCAATCAAAAGCTAGCCGCGCTGTCGTCGACTCCCGGCGTCCACACGCCCGTCGCCGCGGTCGCACGCACGTAATCGCCGAACTCGCGCGGACGCCGCCCTAGCGCGCGAAGCACGCCGTCCTGCACGGAAGCATTCCGCCCGTCGAGCACTTCCGTGAACAGGTAGCGGATCAGGCCGATCACGTCGGGCGGCAGTTGCGCAGCTTCGAGCGCGGCGACGTACTCGGACATCGTCACACGCGTGAAGCGGACCGGCCGTCCGGTGGCGCTGGCGATCTGTGCGACGGCATCGGCGAAAGTCCACAGGCGCGAGCCCGTCAACTCGTAGAGCTGGCCCGCGTGGCCGTCGTCGGTGAGCGCGGCGACGGCTACGTCGGCGATATCGTCGGCATCCACGAACGGTTCGCCGATATCGCCAACCGGCAACGCGAGTTCACCCGCGAGAATCGGCTCCAGAAAATGCGCCTCGCTGAAGTTCTGCGCGAACCAGCTTGCGCGCAGCAACGTCCACTCGACGCCGGACTCACGCACGATCGCTTCGCAGCGTTGCGCTTCCGTCTCGCCGCGCCCCGACAGCAGCACGAGGCGGCCCACGCCGCTTTGCACGGCGAGACGGGTGAACGCCTGGATATCGTCGGCGGCGCCGTCGACTGCCAGGTCCGGGAAGTAGCTGATATAGACGGCCTTCACGCCTTTCAGCGACGGCCCCCAGGTCGCGCGATCCGCCCAGTCGAAAGGCGGCGTGCCCGAGCGCGAGCCGTACCGTACGTCGGCGCCGAGCGCCGTGAGCCTTTCCGCCACGCGGCGGCCTGTCTTGCCCGTGCTGCCTAGCACGAGAATCGCGTCTGCTTTCATGGATCACCTCCGTCTGAAGGCCGCAGCGTGCGGCGACCGTGAATCCAGAATAGCGACGTCACTTTGGACGGACAATGTCTCAATGTCTGCATTTCTTGATCATTCGTCCAGATACTTGGACGAACATCGCCTGCCGCCTACACTGCCTGCATGAACGAACTGCCCGAATCCGGTGATCCGCTCGGCGAAGCGCTGCACTTTCTGCGCATGAGCGGCACCTTCTATTGCCGCTCGGAGTTCACCGCGCCCTGGGCGCTCGAACTGCCGCCGTTCGAGCGCTCGATGATGTTCCATGTGGTGACGTCGGGCGAATGTCTGCTTGAGGTGGACGGCGCCGAGCGTTGCGTGCTGCGCCCCGGCGATCTCGCGCTCGTGCCGCATGGCGCGGGGCATCGGCTGATGAGTGCAGCGGGCGTCCCCGCCGGCAAGCTGTTCGATCTGCCACGCGAAGCCGTCAGCAACCGCTACGAAATTCTTCGTCATGGTGAAGGCGGCGCGCCGACCACGATGATCTGCGCGCTCGTGCGCTTCGATCACCCGGCCGCGCAACGGCTGATCGGCCTGCTGCCGGCGCTGATTCGCGTCGACACATGGCAGTCGCCTGAGATGGAATGGATACAGAGCACGTTGCGTTTCATCGCAGCCGAAGCGCAACAATTGAACGCGGGCGGCGAAACGGTCATCACGCGGCTCGCCGATATCCTCGTGATTCAGGCCGTGCGCGCGTGGATCGCGCATGCGCCCGCCGCGCAGACGGGCTGGCTCGGCGCGTTGCGCGACCGGCAGATCGGCCGCGCGATCGCGATGATTCATGGCGATCCGTCGAGCAACTGGACGGTGGCGGCACTGGCCGACAGCGTCGGCATGTCGCGCTCGGCGTTTTCCGCGCGCTTCACGCAACTGGTCGGCGAACCCGCGATGCGCTATGCCGTGCGCTGGAAAATGCAGGCAGCGCTCACACAGTTGCAGGAAACGGACGCGTCGCTGCTGGAGCTTGCGCTGCGCCTCGGCTACGACTCCGATGCCGCGTTCAGCCGCGCGTTCAAGCGCATCGTCGGCGTGACGCCCGGCGCGGCGCGACGCCATGCGCGCGTGCAGAACGACGGGGCGACCTTGCCGTCAGCCACCTGACACGCTCACGATTGTTTCAACGTCGTCGGAGTCATCTTCGCCAGATCGATCGTGTTCGTGCCGTGTGTCGGCGCGGTCTTGTCGGTGGACTTCGTTACGTTGGCGCCGAGCCCCGTGCCGTCCGATTTGCGCCGCGCCGCATGCCGCTCGATGATGCGTTGAAGCAGGCAGAACGCGCACAGCAGCGCGCCGATCACGATGCGCGTCCACCATGAACTGAGCGTGCCGTCGAAGGTAATCAGCGTCTGGATCGTGCCCAGAATGCCGACGCCGAACACCGAGCCGATCACGTAACCGACGCCGCCCGTCAACAGCGTTCCGCCGATCACGGTCGCGGCAATCGCGTCGAGTTCCATGCCCTGCGCCTGCAAGCCGTAACCCGACAGCACGTACAGCGTGAACACGAAGCCGCCGAGCGCCGAGCAAAAGCCGCTCAACGCATACACGCCGATGCGCGTGCGCGCGACGGGCAGGCCCATCAGCAGCGTCGAGCGTTCGTTGCCGCCGAGCGCGTACACGTTGCGTCCAAAGCGCGTGAAGTGCGCGACGAAGATCGCCACGGCCAGCGTCAGCAGCGCGATCAGCGCGCCCGACGTCAGCGAGCCACCGCCGATGGGCACGCTGAAGCCCGCCATCGCGTGAAAGGTCGACTCGTTGATCGTGATCGACTGCGTGG